>NZ_FPKK01000022.1:0-62565 GCF_900119645.1 Pseudomonas sp. NFACC43 | reverse complement strand
ACCACCTGATCCCATCCCGAACTCAGAAGTGAAACGATGCATCGCCGATGGTAGTGTGGGGTTTCCCCATGTGAGAGTAGGTCATCGTCAAGATTGAATTCCCAAAACCCCTGTCTGCTGACGTAGACAGGGGTTTTGTCGTTTGGGCCCGGTGATCGGAGAGACGCCCGACGACCAGCAAACTCCGAGGCCGTTGCTATGCTGTGAATGTCGGGCATCGGCAAAAAACAAGCCCGTGAGGTCTATGTGCCACTGGTCATGGGGATTCCAATAATGAAAAACCCTTATGCTCCCGGGTTCTGGTGCGCCATCGCGGCATTGGTGCTGCTTTCGGCTACTTATTTCTATGGTGTCATGCTGACTCACCAGATCGAAAAAGCACTGATTTTTTTAGACAGCGCTTCCGCCCTCATTGGCGTAATTTCCATCGCTGTCGTGGCCTGGGCATCGGTGCAAGGCCAACGCATCAAGAAGAAACACCTGGACCAAGGCAAGACCCTGGTGCTGATCTGGGATACCAAGGTAGCGTTACGGCGGGTCGAAACAGTGTTCGATCGTTACTTCTGGGGCAGTTACTGGCAGCCAGGCCGTACATTCCAGGAGGTCATGGGGGAACTCACCGGCACCCCGCTGGAAAAAAGTCTCGAGGCCCTGAAAGTCCAATGCGCTGCCCTGGATAAGCAAGTCGCGCAAGAAGGTTGGCATTGGCTCAACAATGCCCGTGAGTTGTGTGATGTCGCCAACGCCATGGCTCGTGAGCGTTATCAACTGGACTTCTGTGACCCTCGCGCCGAGTCATCGGGCGCTGCGGTGATCAACCGCGACTTTGAAGTGTTGGTGTACACCTGGACGGCACGGCTCAGGACTTTCGATCACCAACTCGACGAGATTGAAGTCCAATATTCGTAGACCACCTCTCAAGAATTCGCTTTTCCCCCTTTAAACATTGGGCCTCCAAGGGGCCTGATGGTAATCTCCCCCGCACTTCACGGCGTCGAGCCACCCCCTTTCGCGGGCCAGGGAAGACGGCGACTTTCAACCAATGGATATCGATCGGGTCACTCATGAATAAATCAGCAAGCGTACTCCTGGGAATCGTTGTGGTTGTCGGTGCGATCAGCGCGGGCGGCGCCTGGTACACCGGCACCAAGCTCGAAGGAGTGCTGCAGAACGCGATTGCCGACAGTAACAAGCAGATGGCGATTGCCCTGACCGGTTCCAACAGTTCGTCCTCCATTGAACTGGTTTCGCTGGAGCGAGGGATTTTCAGCAGCACCGCCCGTTATCGCCTCAAGGGTGAAGGCGAGATGTTTGGCGGCGAAGCGGTCGAGTTGCAGCTGGTAGACAATATCGAACATGGACCGCTGCCATTTTCGCGCTTGATGACACTCAAGTGGCTGCCGGTCATGGCGACCAGCCATACAGAAATCGAGCGCAACCCGCTGACCGATAAATGGTTTGCCGCCGCCAAGGATAAGTCGCCGGTCAAAGGCGTGTTCAACCTGGGTTACGATCAGTCGGTCAACGGTACCTTGGAGCTGCTGCCCCTGGACACCAAGCTGGATGAGCAATCCCATCTGATCTTCTCTGGCCTCAAGTTTGACCTGGCCGCCAGCGCCCAGGCCGAGAAGATCAAGCTCGATGGCTACATGGACAACCTCAAGCTGACCACCGTCGCAGAGGATCAAAGCCCGGTACAGGTTGAACTCAACGGGCTCACGCTCGCCAGCAACCTGAGCAAGAGTTCTTACGGCTATTACCTGGGTGAGAACGCCGTGATCCTGAGCAATACCAAGGCCATCTTCGGTGAGCAGAAGTCGGTGGTGGGCTTGAAGAATCTGGAGATGAAGAACAGCAGCACCGAGAGCGGCACCAATGCTTCGGGGCGTGCCGATTACAAAATCGGCGAGTTGTCGTTCAACGAGAAGGCTATCGGCTCGGCACACATGGCGCTGAGCCTGAAGAACCTGGACGTTCCCGCTACGATGTCACTGATGCAGCTCTATCAGACCAAGCTGCAGCCTTATGAAAAGGCCGCAGCCGAGGCCGCTGAAGCAGGCGAGCCGGCTCCAGAGCTGAACCTGACCGAGGCAGAAGAGAAGCAGGTCAAGGCTGATCTTGAAAAGATCCTGGCCGGCAGTCCTCAAGTGGCGGTGGAAAAACTGGCGTTCAGCACTCCTAACGGCGAGAGCAGCGCCAGCCTGGTCATTAACCTGGCCAAGCCTCAGTCCATGGACCTGCCACCTGACGAACTGGGGCGGCAACTGCTCGCACTGTTGGAGCTCAACGTGAAGGTGTCCAAGCCGATGCTGGCTGACCTGGCGACCGTACAGGCACAAATGGAAGGTCAGACCGACGCCAAGTTGATCGCCGATCAGGCGACGGCCACCAGCGACATGTTCAGTGCGATGGCAGTCGGCACTCAGCTGGCTACCCTGGAAGGCAATGACGTGGTGACCAGGCTGCGCTATGCCAACGATCAGGTCGACTTCAATGGCCAGAAGATGACCGTAGAGCAGTTCACCACTTTCGTGATGAATCAGGTAGGTGGCGGCGTCGCTGTTCAGTAATTCTCGCCAGCGACATCCAGAACCGGTCCGTGCATTGCGCGCGGGCCGGTTTTTTTTGTCCGCTCACAAGGGGTTAGCAAATCTGACGGATTCTGAAGAATTGTTGCGTTCAGAAAAATGACCCGCATGGGGATGCAAGACTTAGCCCATTAGAGCTTGGCTGGATTCCTTTGATCCGGCTTCCTGTGTGATGGGCAAGGGGGCACTGCGACCCGGCTGGCCATGTAAGGGTGCTGACGAATGCCGCGTACCGTAGGTCCTTTTATTCAATGTGGTTTGCGCCCGTTGTTTGGCGTCGTGCTGTGCAGCCAATTGTGCTGGCCTGTACTGGGCTTTGCCGATACCGCCTATGACGAAGCGGTTCGTGACGCCCGTGCCGGTCGTCATGCGCCCGCCTTGGTTGCGTTGCGCGGGGTGCCGGTCGGCCAGGCCAGTACCGCGCAGATCAGCGATCATCTGCAGATCGCCAGCTGGGCCGGTCTGGATGCCGAAGTGGTGCAGGTTTATGAAAGCCAGGGTCGCTATCGCGATCTGCCAGTCCAGGCGCTGAGCGCTACGGCTCGGGCTTATCGTAATCTCAAACGCTGGGATCTGGCTGTCGAAGTCTATCGCCAGGCGCTGTTGAAAGATCCCCGCAACCCCGACCTGCAGCTCGGCCTGGCATTGACCCAGGCTGACGCGGGCAAGCCCGACGAAGCCGTTGCTCGTGCCAGGGCCATGGTTGCCGCCAAGCCCGAAGATCCGATGCGTCGCATGGCCCTGGGCTATGCACTGACACGTGCCGGCAATCCCCATGAGGCGCTGTTCGAATATGACCAGGCCTTCACTCGCGCCGGCAACAAGCCTGAAATCGCCCGGGAATATATCGACGCCCTGCAACGGGCTCGTCTGCCGGAGCCGGCGTTGCGCCTGGCCCGTCTGCAGCCAGGGTTGATCGAGCGTGGTGTACAGCGGCGCCTGGAAGGCGATGTGGCCGCTGAGCGGGTTCGCCTGGCGGACATGGCCACCCGCAGTGAAAAAGAGCGTTTTGTCATCGCTGATCGTGCCTTGGCCGATTACGACAAATTGCTTGCGACCTGGACGCCGGTAGCCGAGGCTCACGATGATGTGCTCCGCTGGCGTATCGACCGCATGGGCGCTCTGAACGCTCGCGCTTATCGGGCAGAGGTGATCGTCGAATACCAGAAGTTGCGCGCCGAGGGAGTGAGCATCCCCACGTATGCGTTGCGCTGGGTGGCGTCCTCCTATCTCGAGCAACGCCAGCCCGAAATCGCCGTCGATCTCTATCGTCAGGTCCTGACGGCGCCGGACGCCGATGCGGCGGATCGCTTCGAGGACAGCACGGCACTTTATTACGCCCTGCTGGAAAGCGAAAAGTCAGAGGAGGCCCGGGCCTTGGCCAAGGACTTGGCAAAGTCCCAGCGTCCGCGCGTCGAGCTCAAGGGGCTGCCCATCGGTAACCCCAACGATGAATGGATGGATGCCCAGCTGCTGGCTGCCCAGGCTGGTACCTACGGTGCTGATTATCCCTCTGCCGAAGCGAGCTTGGACACCTTGGTCAATCAGGGACCGGGCAACATCGGCTTGCGCCTGGCCCAGGCCGATCTGTACCGGGCCCGCGAATGGCCGCGACGCTCGGAAAACCTGCTCAAGGAGGTCGAGACGACCACCCCGCGCAACCGCGACCTGGAGGTCGCCCAGGCCCGCACCGCCATGGAGTTGCAGGAGTGGCGGCAACTGGATGCGCTGACTGACGATGTGGTGGCCCGCTACCCGGAGAACGCTCACGTCAAGCGCCTGCAACGCCAGCGCGAGGTGCACGACATGGCCGAGCTGCGTATCGAAGCCTACACCGGCAAGAGCTACGGTGGTGGCAACGGTGAGGCCGGCGCGGTGACCGGCAGCCGGGATTTTGGCATCGAGACCTTGCTTTATAGCCCACCCATCGACGAAGACTGGCGACTGTTCGGCGGCGCCGGCTACGCCACGGGGGATTTCGAGGAAGGGACCGGCCATCACCGCTGGCAGCGCCTTGGTGTGGAGCGGCGCACCCGGGACATGACGCTGGAGGCGGAAGTCTCGAATCACGCCTACGGTTCTGGCGATAAACAGGGCGCACGCCTGGCCGTGGCCCGGGATATCGACGATCACTGGCAGTACGGCGGCAGCCTGGATTACCTCTCGGCGAACACGCCGTTGAGAGCCCTCAACAGCGGCATCCGCGCCAACGGTGGCAGTGGTTTCGTTCGCTGGCGTGCCCATGAGAGTCGTGAGTGGCGACTGACCGTCAGCCCGTCCCATTTCAGCGATGGCAACAATCGTCTCGAGGCTTTGCTGAGTGGCCGCGAAGGACTTTACAGCGCCCCTCGGCTGCAGGTGGAGCTGGGCCTGGAAGTGAGCGCCAGCCGCAACAGTGGAACCGACGAAGTCCCGTACTTCAACCCCAAGTCGGACCTGGGCGTGATGCCCACCCTGACCGCCAACCATGTTTTGCACCGCCGCTATGAGACCACCTGGAGCCAGCAGTTCCAGGTCGGCGCCGGCACCTACAGCCAGCGCGACCATGGTACGGGTGCCATGGGCCTGCTGGGCTACGGCCAGCGTTTCATCTGGAACGATGTGCTCGAGGCCGGTGCCGCGCTGAGCTGGCTCAACCGCCCCTACGACGGCGATCGCGAGAGCGATCTGCGCCTGCTTGTCGACCTCACCTATCGCTTCTAGAAGAGTTTGAAGATGCCTGTCATTTCGCGATTCATCCTTCTGCTGGGCGTCTTGCTGGTCAGCGCCTGTGCCCAGCAGGCCCCGGCCTTCACGCCCCCTTCGCAGCGCCCGCTGGCGGCCAACGAGGCGCCCTGGCCAAAGAACCACGTACTTGGCATCGCCTACCACGATGTGAACGACCGTGATCCGGACCAGGCGCTGGTGGCCGTGCGCACCGAGCGCCTGATCGAACAGTTGGCCTGGCTGCGGGAAAACAACTATCAGCCGGTCACGGTGGACCAGATCATCACAGCCCGCAACGGCGGTCCGCAGTTGCCGCCACGGGCGGTGTTACTGAGTTTCGACGACGGTTACTCCAGTTTCTACACCCGCGTGATGCCGATCCTGCGTGCCTATAACTGGCCGGCGATCCTGGCTCCGGTGGGCAGCTGGATCGATACGCCGTCGAACCAGACGGTGGACTTCGCCGGTGTGCCGCGCAAGCGTTCGGAGTTCCTCACCTGGGAGCAGATCCGCGAGGTCTCCAAGTCTGGCCTGGTGGAAATCGCCGCGCATACCGATGCCAATCACAAAGGCGTGCTTGCCAATCCGCAAGGCAACCAGCAGCCCGCGGCGACAACCCGACGCTACGATCCCGCCACCGGACGCTATGAAACCGAAGCCGACTTCCAGGCTCGCCTGCGCCAGGACGTGGCGGCGATTTCCGAAAAGATCCGCAAGGTTGCCGGCTACAATCCGCGCGTCTGGGTCTGGCCGTACGGGGAAGCGGACGGTACCGCATTGCAGGTGATTGGCGACCACGGCTATCAGATGGCCCTGACGCTGGAGGATGGCCTCGACAGCCTCTCCAACCTGATGAGCGGGCCGCGCTTCCTGGTGGCTTCCGATCCGGATGGCGCGCACTTCGCCGAAAGCATGGTTTCGGTGCAGACGATGGACCCGATGCGAGTGGTCCATGTCGACCTGGATTACGTCTATGACCCGGATCCCGTGCAACAGGAAGCCAACGTCGGCAAGTTGATCCAGCGCATCTATGACCTGGGCGCCAATACCGTGTTCCTGCAGGCTTTCGCCGACCCTAAAGGTGACGGCCTGGTGCACTCGCTGTACTTCCCCAACCGTCACCTGCCCGTACGGGCGGACTTGTTCGACCGGGTGGCATGGCAACTGAAAACCCGAGCGAACGCCAAGGTTTTCGCCTGGATGCCCGTGCTCGGTTTTGCCCTGGACTCGAAGCTGCCGCGCGTGCAGCGTTGGGACCCGGAGACTGGCAGGACCGGCATCGCCAAGGATCAGTACGTCCGCTTGTCACCCTTCGACCCGAAGGTTCGGCATGTGATCGGCGAGATCTACGAGGACATGGCGCGAATGAGCTCGGTGGACGGCGTTCTGTACCATGACGACGCGGTGTTCTCCGACTTCGAGGATGCCGGCCCCGCTGCCTTGAAGGTCTATGCCGCCAACGGCCTCTCGACCTCCATCGCAGCCCTGCGGGACGACCCGGTGGCCATGCAGCGCTGGACTCGCTTCAAGAGCCGCTACCTGATCGATTTCACCCAGGAGCTCACTGCCAAGGTCCGGGCGATCCGTGGCCCGCAGGTGCAGACGGCCCGCAATCTGTTCGCCGAGCCCATGCTCAACCCTGAAAGCGAGGCCTGGTTTGCCCAGAATCTCGACGACTTCCTCGGTGCCTACGACTGGACGGCACCGATGGCCATGCCGTTGATGGAAAAGCAGACTCGCCGGCAGTCCGGCCCCTGGCTCGAACGCCTGGTCAACACGGTCAAGGCTCGTCCCGGCGCGCTCCAGCGCACCGTGTTCGAACTGCAGGCACGGGACTGGCACAGCCAACCGGCCAAGGACATCGACGGTGAACAACTGGCCGAATGGATGGGCGTGTTGAAACGCCAGGGCGTGACCAGTTTCGGCTACTACCCGGACAACTTCATCGAAGACCAGCCCGCCGTGAAAACCGTGCGCCCTGCGCTCTCCAACAAGTGGAATCCTTGACATGCTCGACAGACTGCTCGCCCTGCTGGTGCTGGCGATTGTCCTTGGGGTACCCCTGGGCCTGATCTTCCTGGTCACCGGGCAATTTCTGATGGACTTCGTATTCTTCTACCCGCTGTTCATGTCCGGTTTATGGATTGCCGGTGGCCTGTATTTCTGGCTGCACTGGGAGCGCCACTGGCCATGGAAGGATGACACCCTGCCGCCGCCCCTGGCCGGCGAGCCGCTGATCAGCATCCTGGTTCCATGCTTCAACGAAGGCGACAACGTTGCCGATACCATCCACGCAGCGTTGGGCCAGCACTACCCGAACATCGAAGTGATCGCCATCAACGATGGCTCCAAGGACAGCACCGGCGCGGTACTGGATCAGTTGGCGACGCAAGACCCACGCCTGCGCGTGCTGCACCTGGCAGAGAATCAGGGCAAGGCCGTGGCCCTGCGCATGGGCGCCATCGCCGCGCGCAGCGAATACCTGGTGTGCATCGACGGTGACGCGCTGCTGGCGCCCAATACCTGCGCCTACCTGGTGGCGCCGATGCTGGACAATGCCCGCCTTGGCGCCGTGACCGGCAACCCGCGCATCCGCACCCGCTCCACCTTGGTGGGCCGGGTCCAGGTGGGGGAGTTTTCTTCGATCATTGGCTTGATCAAGCGAACGCAGCGGGTCTTCGGACGGATCTTCACCGTCTCCGGCGTGATCGTCGCCTTCCGGCGCACGGCCCTGCACCGGGTCGGCTATTGGAGCCCGGATATGATCACCGAGGACATCGACATCAGCTGGAAGCTGCAACTGGATCACTGGAGCATCTTCTACGAGCCCCGGGCGCTGTGCTGGATCCTGATGCCCGAAACCCTGCGCGGTCTGTGGCGGCAACGGCTGCGCTGGGCCCAGGGCGGTGCCGAGGTGCTGTTCAAGAACATTCGCGGCATCTGGCAATACCGGCATCGTTACCTGTGGCCGCTGCTGTTCGAATATTGCCTGTCCACCGGGTGGGCGTTCACCTTCCTGCTGTCGGTGGTTTTCTGGGGCGCCGGCAAATTCGTCGAGATGCCGGCGGCCATCGCCGTGGACCACCTGATGCCGCCGGCCTTCACCGGACTGTTGCTGGCGGTGGTGTGCCTGATGCAGTTCGCCGTGAGCATCCTGATCGATCGCCGCTACGAAAAAGGCCTGTGGCACATCATGTTCTGGGTGGTCTGGTACCCACTGGTGTTCTGGCTGATCAGCCTGTTCACGACCCTGGTGAGCTTTCCCAAAGTATTGTTCGGACAGCATCAGAAGCGTGCGCGCTGGATCAGTCCGGACCGCGGCATCAAACCGTTCGGTGAGCAAGAAGAGGAAGTGATCCGATGAAAATTATCAGGACCCGCCAGCGACCTTTTCTGGTCATCATCGATGTGTGTTTTACCGTGCTTGCGTGGATCGGACTGCTGTACCTGCTGATCAACGGGTTATGGCCGCTATTCGACGGCCACGCAGGCCCACGCCTGGGAGGCGCGTGGCTGGAAACCCTCGGGACGCTGCAGATCTACGGTTGGGTGGCGCTGGTCAATGCGCTGATCCTGATTGGCTGGGCACGTTACCAGCAGCGCAAGAGCGGCCGTTTCGCCCAGCGCCGGCTACCGGCGCCGGTGGTGGACGATCGACGCCTGAGCGAGAGTTTCAAATTGACCGATGAGCGCCTGGACACCCTGCGCCAGCCTGGTTCGAAGATCATTCATAACAACCAGGACGGCGACATCAGCCATGTCGTGCCGCATTTCCATGTGCTCCCCAAGGAACTGCAACCGCCGCCTTTGGCGCCGCTGGAGCATTCGGGAGTGATCCATCTGGCTGATCATCCCGCGTAGGGGTTGGTATCGCCTTCGCAGGCAAGCCCGCTCCAAGGATGGGGCAATGCAGCACAAGGCACGAACGTCACGGTTTGCTGCGCCGGTCGGCTCAAAGCGTCGAGAAGTCACGAATAAGTCGCCACGCCTCGTCTACCGGCAATGGTTGCTTCATGCGCTGGGCCAACGCCGCCATGGCCCGGCCTTCATCACAGGCCACTGCGGCGGCGACGACGCCGTTCTTGCCCAACAGGCCGATGAAGGGCGGATGTTCAGGCGTGCCTTTGAATTGCACCTCGTCCCACTGCTCGGCATGGCCGAGGTAGTCGTAGCGTTTTCCGAAGTGATAGGTCCAGAAAAACGGTACATCCAGGTAGTGTTCATCCCCGCCGAGCATGTTCGCGGCGGCGATGCGCGCCTGTTGCTGGGCCAGGCGCCAGTGTTCGATGCGTCGGGGCTGGCCGTCGAGGGGAAAGGTCGCGATGTCGCCGACGGCCCATACCCCATCGGTCACGCGCATGCCCGCGTCGACCCTCACAGACTGGTCCTTTTCCCTGGGCAGTTCAATGAACGGCTCGGTGGCCGGACGCACGCCGATACCGACAATCACCAGGTCCGCTGCAAAGCGCTGGCCGTTATCCAGCACCACGGCTTCCACCTGGCCGCGGCCTTCGATCCGCGCCGCTTCGCCATCGGTGTGATACACCACGCCATTGGCCCGATGGCGGGCCAGGATCGCCTGACCGACGCTCTCGCCCAACTGCTTGGCGAACGGTACGGGATTGCGAGCCAGCACGGTGACGCTCAGCTCGCGCTTGCGCAGCGATGAGGCAACCTCCATGGCAATGAAACTGTCGCCGATGATCACCGCTCGTTGACCCGCTCGGGCGTTCTCAAGGATTTGCCGGGTATGTTCCAGGTTGCGCAATACGAACACCTGCGGCAGATCGATGCCCGGCAGATCCGGAATCCTGGGGGAGCCGCCGGTGGCGATCAGCACGGCGTCGTATTCCAGCCACCGGTCATCGGCGAGCCTGATCCGGCGGGAGTCGCAATCCAGGCCAGTGACTTCGCCCTGGATCCGTTCGATACGTTGCTGGATGAAATAAGTGTCATCGCGCAGCGGTGGCGTTTCGTCGACGCTCATGTCGCCGGCCAGGACATATTTGCTCAGCACGGTGCGGTCATATCCGGCCCCCGCTTCACGGTCGATCATCTGGATGCGGCCGCCGAAACCTTTCTCCCGCAACGCCGCCGCGCAAGCCGTGCCGGCGGCACCGGCGCCGATGATGACAAAGGTGCGTGAGTCGTCGGCCGGCGGGATTTTCTCGGCCGGCAACGGTTGATCATCGACCCAGACCTCGTCGCCTTTCACTTCGACGTGATAGCGCGCCAGGCTATCGAGGGCCGGCGGTTCGCACAGGGCGCCGTCTTCGGCCCGGAACGCCGCCTTGTGCCAGGGACAGATCAGCCTTCCATGGCACACCGCGCCCTTGGCCAAGGGCGCCCCGGCGTGTGGGCATCTGCCCTGGAAAGCACGTACCTGGTCGCCTGCGCGCAGCAGCAGGATGGTCGTGTCGTTGATCTTCACTTCGAGGCCGCGGTCCTCGCGCACATCCGCGAAGCGGGCGACTTGATGCACAGGCATGGTCGGTCTCCGGCAGGCGTTTCCCATTAGAACCGAAGGACCGGAACGAGGTTCAGCGTAATTGTCACTGCAACCCGGCGGGCGCTGCGGCTATAGTTCGCAAGCCGTCCATGGCCTGAACCGCATAAGGTGCCCGGTATGACTCGATTGACCTCACTTGCTCCCTGGCTGGCCGCCGTTGCCCTCGTGTTGTGCGCACAGGCAACCGTCCAGGCGCAGGAGCGCTTCACCCTCAGCATTCCCGGTGTGTCGGACGACCGCCTCTTCACCGCAGCGGCCGCCAGCGATGCGAACAATTGCGGCGGCAAGAACGTTTCCCCGGCCCTGAGCTGGAACGCCGGCCCGCCCGGCACCCTCAGCTACGCCATCGTCATGCATGATCCGGATGGTCAGAAAGGCCAGGGCGTCGACCATTGGGTGCATTACGGCATCAAGGCCTCCACGCGGCAGATTCCGGCAGGCGTGGGTGCCAAGTCGGCGCTGGAAGGCGTGAGCGGCACCAACAGCAAGAATACCCATGGCTATATCGGCCCTTGTCCACCTGTCGGTGACAGCGCCCACCATTACCTGATCCAGATCTACGCCCTGGACTTGCCACCCGAAGCGCTGCCTGCCGGCCTGACCCGTGCCCAATTGATGGAAAAGATCAAAGGCCATGTGTTGCGCAACAGCAGCGTGGTGCGTCGTTACCACCGCTGATCCGGAACGCCCCCGTCATTCGTGGCGGGAAGGCCGATATTCCCCGGGCCGCCAGGCGGCCCTCATCACAAAATTGGCATCAGGCGGCAAAAGCGAGCACTATCGAGCCCCTGATCACTGCCGGAGATGGCGATGACGCAGAAACCCGACGGCATCGCCCGCCTGAAGAACTGCCCCACCAAGGGCGACGAAATACGCCAGGCCATCGCGCGCAGTCGCAAGGATTACCTGCCTGAAGACGAGGCCGAAGACGCCGAGCCAGGTCAACCACCGGTTCGACCCATGGACAACCGGGGCGACGACTGAACGGTCGTCCTCACTCAACTTTCTGCTATCTGCCTATGACTGCCACAACTCATCTACCAGGCGACCGATTCAGCCGGTCCGACTACAAGACCCTGGGCCTGGCCGCCCTCGGCGGCGCGCTGGAGATCTATGATTTCATCATTTTCGTCTTCTTCGCCCTGACGCTCAGCCAGCTGTTCTTCCCCCCGGAAATGCCCGAATGGTTGCGCTTGCTGCAAAGCTTCGGAATCTTTGCCACCGGCTATCTGGCTCGCCCCTTGGGCGGCATTCTCATGGCGCATTTTGCCGATCGCCTGGGACGCAAGCGGGTGTTCAGCCTGAGCATCCTGATGATGGCCTTGCCGTGCCTGCTCATCGGTGTGATGCCGACCTACGCGCAAATCGGTTATTTCGCGCCGTTGCTGTTACTGGCGTTGCGCATCCTGCAAGGGGCGGCGGTAGGGGGCGAGGTGCCGAGTGCCTGGGTGTTCGTGGCCGAACACGCACCGCCGCGACACCGAGGCTACGCCCTGGGCTTCCTCCAGGCCGGCCTGACGTTCGGCTACTTGTTGGGCGCCTTGACCGCCACGGCGCTGGCACGGCTGTTCACTCCTGAGGAAATTCTCGACTATGCCTGGCGGCTGCCTTTCCTGCTGGGTGGCGTCTTTGGTGTGATCGGAGTCTGGCTGCGTCGCTGGCTGAGCGAAACACCGATTTTCATGGCCCTGCAAGCCAACCGTGAAGGCGCGGCGGAACTGCCCCTGCGCACCGTGCTGCGCGACTATCGCCACGCCTTGTTGCCTGCCGCCATCCTTACATGCGTGCTGACCTCCGCCGTGGTGGTGTTCGTGGTCATCACCCCGACCGTCATGCAGAAGAGCTTCGGCATGACTCCTGGCCAGACGTTCGCCCTGAGTAGCCTGGGCATCGTTTTCCTGAACATCGGCTGCGTCCTCGCCGGCCTTATCGTCGACCGCATCGGCGCCTGGCGCGCGGTCATGCTCTACAGTCTGCTGCTGCCGCTGGGCATTGCGCTGCTCTACGCCAGCCTGATCGGCGGCGGTGCCTGGCTGGGCCTGGCCTACGCTGTGGCAGGCCTGGGCTGTGGCGTGGTGGGGGCGGTGCCTTCGGTGATGGTCAACCTGTTCCCGGCCAGGATCCGTGTGTCCGGCATCTCGTTCACCTACAACATCGCCTATGCGCTATGGGCCAGCATGACGCCGTTGCTGCTGATTGCGCTGGTGCCCTGGAGCCCATGGGTGTGTGTGGCCTATTGCGGGGTCATGGGCGCGGTGGGGGTGGGTGCGGCGGCGTATTTTTCGGGGCGGGCCACGAAGTCGGCGCTATCGCCGTTGGTGTGTGAGTCCTAGGTTTGCGCGACGACGCCCTGCCGCGGGCCCGGTCAGCCTCATCAGAGGCGTTCGCGCAGAAAGTCCACAAAGGCCCGGGTACGTGCCGAGCGTCGGCGGTCGCTGCTGAAGACTGCGTTGATGGGCAGGGCGGTTGGTTGGTAATCCTCAAGCAGCTGCGACACGGCTCCCTGACGCAGGTCGGCGGCAAACAACCACTGGGGTGAAAGGCAAATGCCCAGGCCCGACAGCACCATTTCCCGAATGGCCTCGCTACTGTTGCTGGTGACGTTGCCCTTGATCGTCACGCAGTGTTGCCTGCCTTCCTGGTCGAAACGCCAGGTGTCGTAGTGCTCCAGCAGTGTAAAGCCCAGGCAGTTATGGTGGATCAGATCCGCCGGCTCGAGCGGCGTGCCGTATCGCTGCAGATAGGCCGCAGACGCGTAGACCCGGCGCGGACTGTCGCCGAGGGAGACGGCCACCAGCCCTTCGTTCTTAACCGCGCCGATGCGAATGGCCAGATCGATGTTTTCCTTCAGCACATCTTCGTTCTGGTCATTGAGCCGCAGGTCGATCCGCACCTTGGGATGGCGCGCCAGGAACTCGCCCAGCAGCGGCGCGATGCATAGCCGCCCGAAGCTGACTGGCGCCGCCACACGCAAGGGGCCGGCGATCTCTTCCTGTCCGCTGGCGAAACTGAGCCGGGCCGCGTCCAGGCTGGCGAGTATCTCCTTGCTTTGCGCGTAGAAACGCTGGCCCTGGTCGGTCAGCGCAAGCTGGCGGGTGCTGCGGGCAAGCAACGCGCCACCCAGATGCCGCTCCAGCGCACGGACCTGCTTGCTCACCGCCGGTTGGCCCAGGTTCAGTTCCCTGGCGACAGCCGAGAACGAGCCGCGCTCCACCACCCGTACGAATACCTGCATCGCGTCGAACAGATCCATCGGAATTTGGCCTCTTCATGGAATAAAACCTATCCGTGCTTGCTTACTTATCGGAATGCATCGTGGGTTGCAACATGTACTCCACCCACTCATTGGAGGTCACTGACATGAACGACACCATGCTCGCCGCCATCGCTGAAACCGCCCAGGCCCCTTTGGTCGTCCGCCCTGTTGCCCGGCCCGTGCCCGGCAAGGGACAGGTCTTGATCAAGGTCCATGCCGCCGGCATCAATCCGCTGGATACCAAGATAGCGACGGGAGGCGGCGCCCATGCCCGTCAACCGCTGCCCGCAGTGCTGGGAATCGACCTGGCCGGCACGGTCGTCGAGCTGGGCGATGGCGTCACTGACTTCACCCGTGGAGATGAGGTATTTGGCATGGCTGCCGGAATCGGCGGAATCCAGGGCGCCCTGGCCCAATACGTTGCCGTCGATGCGTCGCTGATCGCACCCAAGCCCCGGTCGATGAGCATGCGTGAAGCAGCAGCCTTGCCGTTGGTCTTCATCACGGCCTGGGAAGGCCTGGTCGATCGCGCCAACGTCCGGGCCGGTCAACAGGTGCTGATCCATGGCGGCGCCGGCGGTGTCGGCCAGATGGCCGTGCAAATCGCCAAGGCCCGAGGCGCCAAGGTCTATGCCACCGGCTCGGCCGGCAGCCTGGACTTCATTCGCGAGCTGGGGGCCACCGCCATCGATTACCGGATCCAGGACACCGACAGCTACGTGCGCCTGCACACCGATGACGAAGGCTTCGATATTGTCTACGACACCGTTGGCGGCTCGACCCTGGATGCGTCGTTCAGCGCCGTGAAGGCGTACACCGGTCACGTGCTCAGTTGCCTGGGGTGGGGGCAGCACAGCCTGGCACCGCTGTCGTTTCGAGGCGCGAGTTATTCTGGGGTGTTCACCTTGATGCCCCTGCTGACCGGCAAGGGGCGCGAGCACCACGGGCAGATCCTGCGGCAGGCGGCGGCACTGGTCGAAGCCGGACAACTGCGGATCAAGGTGGACGTACATCGGTTTGGCCTGGACGACGTGAACGACGCGTTCAAG
Organism: Pseudomonas sp. NFACC43; assembly: GCF_900119645.1. Taxonomy (NCBI): domain Bacteria; kingdom Pseudomonadati; phylum Pseudomonadota; class Gammaproteobacteria; order Pseudomonadales; family Pseudomonadaceae; genus Pseudomonas; species Pseudomonas sp. NFACC43. The sequence goes on along the minus strand of NZ_FPKK01000022.1, from coordinate 47,457 downwards.
CAAGTGGCCCAGGGGCTTGGCGCAGGGAAGACGGTGGTTGACATGTGAGCCATGGAAGCCAGCAAAGCCCAGTCTCCAGGACCTGGGCTTTGCTGGCTTGATGACGTTTCGCTGAAAAAATGCGCATGCAAGTGAAAAAGGTGACGTGAGAAACGCTCGGCTCCCTTAGAATGCCGCCGGTTTTTACTCTTCACTTTCCAGGGACGAATTCAGACATGCGCGTTTTTGCACTGTTGCTTGCCGCTTGCCTCATGGCGGGCTGTGCCTCCAAGCCGGACTACTATATTTCTCCCGCCCCCGTGACCATCCCCAAGACCGCCACCTATTGGATCGACACGTTCAATGTTGAAGTCGTAGGCAAGAACGAGCGTTTTCTGCCTGACGACAAAGTCCGTGACCAGCTGCACTCCGACCTGATCGTCCGCCTGCTCGACGGTAATCGCTATGCCGACAGCAAGGAAACCGCCGATTACCTGCTGGATGTGAACGCCGTCTACACACGCCGTATCCAGGACACCCAGGGCGGCTTCATGAGCAAGATCGTTGCCGACGGCACGTACCTCGCCAGCGTCGATTTCAGCTATCAGGTCAAGGTCAAGAAGGCCGGTGCCGAAGTACTGCACTTTGCCCAGGCCCGCGAAGGGCTGATGCCTGCAGGCGCGATGGGCCAGATGCAGAATATGAAAAGCATGATGGGGGCGCTGACCAACAAAGGTAATGCCGACGTCGAGGGTTACTACACCGGTGTGCTGAGCCGCTTTATCGCCGATGACCTGCAGGCCATTCCGTCCCGCTAGTCGGTTTGCATGCCTGGTCGCCTTCGGGGGGCCGGGCCTGCGATTGCAGAGCGCCGTAAAATAATGCCCGGCACTTAACCCGAATCCCCGATACCCCTCGTCTGAGCTTGTGAACGGATCATTCATTCACGAGGTTCAGCCCATGTCCCGTCCCTGTCCATTCCTGCGTCCCGCTGCCCAGGGCTTTGCCATGACCTTATTGGTGATGCTGGCCGGTTGTGGGTTGTCTTCCCGAGAGGCCCCCAAGCCGGTCGAACCGGTGGCTCCCAGCCCGGTGCTACAAAGCGAGGCTGCCCACACTCGCCAACCGCTGACCAAGCGCATGGCCGCCCCGGTATCGGTGGTCGCCCCGAGTGTGGCGAACGATGCCATCGTCGGGGATTACCGCACCGAACCGCGGGAGCAATACGAGAAGCTGCCGGATAACCCTGTCCATAGTGTCGCCGAAACCCCCGTGTCGACCTTCGGTGCGGATGTCGACACCGGCAGCTATGCCAATGTGCGACGTTTCCTCAATCAGGGCAGCCTGCCGCCTGAAGGCGCTGTGCGACTGGAGGAAATGGTCAACTACTTTCCCTACGATTACGCGCTGCCCACCGACGGCTCGCCGTTCGGCGTGACCACCGAGGTAGCACCCTCGCCCTGGAATCCTCATACCCGTCTGCTGCGCATCGGCATCAAGGCTTCCGATCGTGCGGTGGCGGAGCTGGCGCCGGCCAACCTGGTCTTCCTGGTGGATGTTTCCGGTTCCATGGATCGTCGCGAGGGCCTGCCGCTGGTCAAAAGCACCTTGAAGCTACTGGTGGACCAACTGCGCGACCAGGATCGTGTGTCCCTGGTGGTGTATGCCGGCGAATCGCGGGTGGTGCTCAAACCCACCTCGGGTCGGGACAAGGCCAGGATCCGCACTGCCATCGATCAACTGAACGCGGGCGGTTCCACCGCTGGCGCCTCGGGCATCGAGCTGGCGTACCAGCTGGCCCGGGAGAGCTATATCGACAACGGCATCAACCGCATCCTGTTGGCTACCGATGGCGACTTCAACGTCGGCATCAATGACTTCGACAGCCTCAAGCAGATGGCGGTGGACCAGCGCAAAAGCGGCGTGTCCCTGACCACGCTGGGTTTTGGCGTGGATAACTACAACGAACACCTGATGGAGCAACTGGCCGACGCCGGGGATGGCAATTACGCCTACATCGACAACCTGCTCGAAGCGCGCAAGGTGCTGGTGGACCAGCTCAGCTCGACCCTGGCGGTGGTGGCGCGGGATGTGAAGCTGCAAGTGGAGTTCAACCCGGCCCAGGTCAGCGAATACCGTTTGCTCGGTTATGAGAACCGTGCACTGAAGCGCGAGGATTTCAACAACGACAAGGTCGATGCCGGCGAAATCGGTGCCGGGCACACCGTGACGGCGTTGTATGAAATCGTGCCCAAGGGCGAGCAGGGTTGGCTGGAGCCGTTGCGCTACGGCAGCGTTGCCAGGCAGGACGTTCAATCGGGGGAGCTGGCCATGTTGCGGGTACGCTACAAGCCCGCCGAGGGCGGTGTCAGCCGGTTGATCGAGCATCCTGTGGTTGCGGCGCAGGAAAAGGGCGAGGCCAGCGAAGACTTGCGCTTCTCGGCCGCCGTGGCCGCCTTCGCCCAGCAGCTCAAGGGCGATGGACGCTACACTGGCGCCATGAGCTTGAAGGACACCGCTCGACTGGCCCGCTCCGCCCGGGGCGATGACCCGTTCGGGCTGCGTGCCGAGTTCGTGCAGATGGTCGAGTTGGCCCAGAGCCTCAAGCCTGCGGCCAAGCACTGATCCCAAGCACAACGAGGACCAACTGTGGGAGCGAACCTGCTCGCTCCCACAGTTGGCCCTTGTTGTCTGCAAGACTGCGTCCACACCGAAAGGAGTTCGCCACCCACATGCCCGCTACGATGGATTCTCCCAGCGACGAATCGCTGCTGGCCCGTTACCGCAACGGCGACGGGGCATGTTTTGAAGCTTTGTACGCCCGCCATCGGCAGGGGCTTTATCGTTTCCTACTGTCATTGAGCAACAAGGCCGAGCTGGCCGAAGAGGTCTTCCAGGACACCTGGCTCAGCCTGATCCGCAGTTCCACCCAGCCACAAGGACAGGCGAGTTTTCGTACCTGGTTGTTCCAGATTGCGCGCAATCGCTTGATCGACCACTGGCGCAAACACGGCGTTCATAACCCGCTGCACGACAGCTACGACGAACAGCTTCACAGGCAACCCGACGACGCCGACGGTCCCGAGCGGCAGTTGAGCCTGAGTCGCGACCAGGCTCGCCTGGACGCTGCCTTGCAGGCCCTGCCCGAGGATCAGCGGGAAGTCTTCCTGTTGCGCCTGCACGGCGAACTGGAACTGCCACAGATCGCTACCCTGACCGGCGCCCCGCTGGAAACGGTGAAAAGCCGCCTGCGTTACGCCCAGCAGAAATTGCATCGGCTGCTGGCCGATGAGGTACCCGCATGAACGACTCCAGACACACCCAGGATCCCCAGGACGACCTGATGATCGAGCATTTTCGCGAACATGCCGGCGGCGAGCCGCCCGCCTCGCTGGACGCATTCATCCTGGCCGCCGCCCGCCGCGAGGCGCCGGCACCCAAGCCGAGCCTGTGGCAGCGCTGGCTGCTGGCCTGCCAACGGCCCCGCTGGCAGGTCGCGTTCGCCAGCCTGGCCGGTGTGGCGCTGATGATCGGCCTGGTACTGCGCGCGCCTGAGCCCCGGCAAGCGCCAGCAACGCTGGACTTTTCCGCCGACCGACAGGCCCCTGCGGTTATCGCGGAGGCACCACCCCCTGCGCCCGCTCCCGCGCCAATGGCGCGCATGGCGCCCCAGGCGGAAATGGCCCAGGTCCCCGCGGATCGGCCCGCGGCGAAGATGAGCAAACCCGCCGCACCGCTGTCGCTGGAGAACGAGCTGTTGGAAATCCTGCGCTTGCGCCAGGCGGGGCAGAACAGGGCTGCCGATGAGAAACTGCTGGCGCTGCACGCGCGCTTTCCCCAGGAAGACCTGCCGGCGCGGTTGGAGGCGTTGCAGGGGCGTTAAGGCTTTTTCGACGCCCACAAAAAAGCCCCAGGTCTGGCGACATGGGGCTTTGCTGTATATGGCGCACCAGGCGGGATTCGAACCCACGACCCCTGCCTTCGGAGGGCAGTACTCTATCCAGCTGAGCTACTGGTGCAACGCGGGCGCCATGATACTCATAAGCATGCCGGGCGTCCATGCTGCTGATTCGCCGGTGTTTTCCTGCCCTGGGGCGGGCATCGGCTACGCTGATCAGAAAAAACAGGCAAATTCGGCTTTTTCGTTCTTTTTTTCGAACAGCCTATTGTCCTTCACCCCTATCGGCCCTAGGATTCGTTTGAGATTTCAAACGCTCTTGTCTGGGTGCTGAACCGCACGTCTATGCTTGTTGTGCGTTATTTCTGTGCTTCAGCCCGGTGAATGATTTCCCTGACGGCAGCCCATAAGGCGCCTTTCTACAACTCTAATTCGCTCCGCGTGCGCGCGGTGCTGTTAAGGAAAGCCGACATGCAGCTTAAAGACACCCAGTTGTTCCGCCAGCAAGCCTTTATCGATGGCGCTTGGGTCGATGCGGACAATGGTCAGACAATCAAAGTCACCAACCCGGCTACGGGCGAAGTGCTGGGCACGGTGCCGAAGATGGGCGCTGCCGAAACCCGTCGCGCGATCGAAGCCGCCGACAAGGCGCTGCCGGCCTGGCGTGCCCTGACCGCCAAGGAACGCGCCAACAAGCTGCGCCGCTGGTATGAACTGCTGATCGAAAATCAGGACGACCTCGGTCGTCTGATGACCCTGGAGCAGGGCAAGCCGTTGGCCGAAGCCAAGGGCGAAATCGTCTATGCCGCTTCCTTCATCGAATGGTTCGCCGAAGAAGCCAAGCGCATCTACGGCGACGTGATTCCCGGGCACCAGCCCGACAAGCGCCTGATCGTGATCAAGCAGCCGATCGGCGTGACCGCCGCCATCACCCCTTGGAACTTCCCGGCTGCGATGATCACTCGCAAGGCCGGCCCTGCCCTGGCCGCGGGTTGCACCATGGTCATCAAGCCGGCGTCCCAGACGCCGTTCTCGGCCCTGGCCCTGGTGGAGCTGGCGCACCGTGCCGGCATTCCACAGGGTGTACTGAGCGTGGTCACCGGCAGCGCCGGCGACATCGGTGGCGAGCTGACCAGCAACCCCATCGTGCGCAAGCTATCGTTCACCGGCTCCACCGAGATCGGTCGCCAACTGATGGCCGAATGCGCCAAGGACATCAAGAAAGTTTCCCTGGAGCTGGGCGGCAACGCGCCGTTCATCGTGTTCGACGACGCAGACCTGGATAAGGCCGTCGAAGGCGCGATCATCTCCAAGTACCGCAACAACGGCCAGACCTGCGTCTGCGCCAACCGTCTCTACATCCAGGATTCGGTGTACGACGCCTTCGCGGAAAAACTCAAGGCGGCAGTGGCCAAGCTCAAGATCGGCAACGGCCTGGACGATGGCACCACCACCGGTCCGCTGATCGATGAAAAAGCCGTTGCCAAGGTGCAGGAACACATTGCCGATGCCGTCGGCAAAGGCGCGACCGTATTGGCCGGTGGCAAGCCGATGCAAGGCAACTTCTTCGAGCCGACCATCCTGACCAATGTGCCGAAAGACGCTGCCGTGGCCAAGGAAGAAACCTTCGGCCCGCTGGCGCCGCTGTTCCGCTTCAAGGACGAAGCCGAAGTGATCGCGATGTCCAACGACACCGAGTTCGGCCTGGCTTCCTACTTCTATGCCCGCGACCTGGGCCGTGTGTTCCGCGTGGCCGAGGCCCTGGAATACGGTATGGTCGGCGTCAACACCGGGTTGATTTCCAACGAAGTCGCGCCGTTCGGCGGCATCAAGGCTTCGGGTCTGGGCCGTGAGGGTTCCAAGTACGGCATCGAGGACTACCTGGAAATCAAGTACCTCTGCCTGGGTATCTGATCCGCTTCAAGCGCAAAGGGCACGAGAGCGCTGTCCCTTTGCGTGCTTCACCCGTTCTGTTTCTTGCGGCCGGAACCCCGCGACAGTCGATCATCGCATGCTGTCGCCGTGGCCTCCCCGCCGCGTATTCCTTTACCCGCGCCGCCCTGAGCTGCGAATGAGGACTGTAATGAGCAAGACTAACGCTGACTTGATGGCCCGCCGCACCGCTGCTGTTCCCCGTGGTGTCGGCCAGATCCACCCGATCTTCGCCGAATCCGCGAAGAACGCTACGGTAACCGACGTCGAAGGCCGTGAATTCATCGACTTCGCCGGTGGCATCGCCGTGCTGAACACCGGCCACGTGCATCCGAAGATCATCGCCGCGGTGACCGAACAGCTGAACAAGCTGACCCACACCTGCTTCCAGGTCCTGGCCTACGAGCCGTACGTGGAACTGTGCGAAAAAATCAACGCCAAGGTGCCCGGTGATTTCGCCAAGAAAACCCTGCTGGTGACCACCGGTTCGGAAGCCGTGGAAAACGCCGTGAAGATCGCCCGTGCCGCCACCGGCCGTGCCGGTGTGATCGCCTTCACCGGTGCTTACCACGGTCGCACCATGATGACCCTGGGCCTGACCGGCAAGGTCGTACCGTACTCGGCCGGCATGGGCCTGATGCCAGGCGGCATCTTCCGCGCGCTGTACCCGAACGAGCTGCACGGCGTGAGCATCGACGATTCCATCGCCAGCATCGAGCGCATCTTCAAGAACGACGCCGAGCCACGTGACATCGCCGCGATCATCATCGAGCCGGTACAGGGCGAGGGTGGCTTCTATGTGGCGCCCAAGGAATTCATGAAGCGTCTGCGCGCCTTGTGCGACCAGCATGGCATCCTGTTGATCGCGGACGAAGTCCAGACTGGCGCCGGCCGTACCGGTACCTTCTTCGCCATGGAACAGATGGGCGTTGCCGCCGACCTGACCACGTTCGCCAAATCCATCGCCGGCGGCTTCCCGCTGGCCGGTGTGTGCGGCAAGGCCGAATACATGGATGCCATCGCACCGGGTGGCCTGGGCGGTACCTACGCCGGTAGCCCGATTGCCTGCGCCGCCGCGCTGGCGGTAATGGAAGTCTTCGAAGAAGAACACTTGCTCGATCGTTGCAAGGCCGTGGGCGAACGTCTGGTCAGTGGTCTGAAGGCCATCCAGAAGAAGTACCCGGTGATCGGCGAAGTCCGTGCCCTGGGTGCGATGATCGCCGTGGAGCTGTTCGAGGATGGCGACTCCCACAAGCCGAACGCTGCGGCTGTGGCGCAGGTGGTGGCCAAGGCTCGCGACAAGGGGCTGATCCTGCTGTCCTGCGGTACCTACGGCAACGTCCTGCGCGTGCTGGTGCCACTGACGTCGCCGGATGAGCAACTGGACAAGGGCCTGGCCATCATCGAAGAGTGCTTCTCCGAACTCTGATGCCCCGGGCTGTGCGTTGATCCACAAAAAACCCGCTGCGAAGCGGGTTTTTTCATGCCTGGGTGCCGATGCCGGGATTTTGAGCTGTCTGGAATGGCTGCCATTGTCTAAGGTGCATGTATGGCAAGGGAGCGATGCTGCATGACTGCTGTGGATTTACCTGCTGTACCCCGTGTTCTGATCGCCGAGGCCGACCCGGCGTCCCGGGAGCTGCTGGAGGAGGTGCTCTCGCACGTGCGCTGCGATGCGCAGGTGGACACCTGTGACGAAGGGCGCAAGGCCCTTGAGCTACTGGCGCACAGTCCATACGACCTGGTGATCGCCGACTGGGAACTGCCGGGCGTGGATGGCCTGAGTATCCTGCGCGGGCTGCGCAACCAGCAACGCACGCCGGTATTGCCGTTCATCCTGGTGAGCCGGCGCAACGACACCGCCAGCGTGCGTGAGGTGTTGCCGCTGGCGCCGACGGCGTATCTGACCAAACCTCTGAACCGGGAAAACCTGACCCAGCGTCTGCAAGGCTTGTTGGTAAGCGGTGCGCAAGAAGCCCCTGGCGATGCGCCGGCTCCCGGCACGGCGCAGACCCTGGGTGCGTTTCTCGAACGTCGGCGCGATCTGTCCGAAGGCGCGCCGCTGCTGGCCGATGTGCAAGTGGCGATCAAGCGCAGCCTCAACCCCGGCGGACTGGACCTCAAGCTGCTGGAGGAGGAGCTGCGCACCGATCCGCAGATCACCGCCGTGCTGATCGCGGCGGCCAACAGCGCCGCCCAGCATCAGGGCGGCGGACCGGTGCAGACTGTCGCCCAGGCATTGCACCAGCTCGGCACCGGCCAGAGCATGAACCTGATCCTCGGCCTGACGCTCAAGCGCTGTGCCCGACTCAGCGTCCCATGCCTGGCAGAGTACGCCGAACGTTATTGGGCGTTGTCGCTGCACACCGCCGAGTATGCCCGGACAATCGCCCGGTTGCTGGACCTGGAGCCGGAGCGCTGTTATTGCGCCGGGCTGCTGCATCGCCTGGGCGAGCTGGCGGTGCTGCGTTGCCTGGAGGAGTGGAAGCAGGCCGGTGGCGAACTGGATGAGCCGGAAGAAGTGGGAAACGCGCTGGAACGGCATGGCGCCGGCTTCGGCTCGGCATTGCGTACCCGCTGGCGCCTGCCGTTGGAACTGCGGGAGCTGATCGCGGCGGTCTATGGTCTCGGGGGCGGGGTGTATTCGCGTGAAGCGCTGGTGATGAACATGGCGGCGCAGATGGCCCGCCTGACCGAGCACGAGGGGCTCGAAGAACTGGCTCGAGGCCGTACGGCGCGTTTGCTGAAGATCGGGTTGCCTGAGTTGATGCGCTTGCGCCGAAAATAGGCTGACCCGCCAACTCTCCAGGACGCAGGTTACTCAGGCGGCGATGATGCGATTCTTGCCCTGGCGCTTGGCCTCGTACATGGCGGCGTCGGCGCGGGAGAACAGGTTGTCGAGGGACTGGTCTTCGTCGGTGATGCCTGTCAGGCCCTGGCTGACGGTAATCCCGAAGCCCTGCTCCCCATTGCGGAAGGTCAGGCGCTGGATTTCCCTCTGCAGACGCTCGGCCACCTGCATCGCCATGTCTGGAGGGCAGCCGGGAAACACCGCCGCGAATTCTTCGCCGCCAATGCGCCCGAACAGGTCGCCACGTCGGAGCACGGTCCGCCCGCATTCGGCGATTTTCTGCAACACGATATCCCCTTCCTGATGGCCGTACGTGTCGTTGATCACCTTGAAATCATCGATATCCAGCAACAGGAAGGCCATGGGGGTTCCCTGCAGTCGTGCCTGCTCGAATTCGCGGTGGGCGCATTCGAAGAAGTGTCGACGGTTGCTGCTCTGGGTCAGCACATCGGTGGTGGCCAACCGTTGCAGCTCGCTTTCCAGCAGCTTCTTTTCGGTGATGTCTTCGGCGATGCCGACCACGATCACCGGTTGTCCCGAGTCGGCCTGGCGGTTGATGAAGCATTTGTCGCTCAGCCAGCGGATCTGGCCGTCGGCGGCGATGATGCGGTATTCACGGTCTTCCACGGCCCCCTTCACCAGGACTTCGGCCAGGCTGCGTTCGGCGTAGTCCAGGTCGTCGGGATAGATTGCATCGCGCCACTCATTGAAATCAGCCAGTACCAGGCCGGCGGGGCGACCGAAGATCCGCTCGTAGGCGGGGCTGACGTACAGTAGCTGCCGGGTTTCCCAGTTGAACGCCCAAAGCACCGCATTGACGCTGACCAGCAACGAGCTGAACAGTTGTTCGCGTTCGCTCAGGCGCGCCACCTCGCCCTTGGCATGCATGAGCGCCATGAGCATCTGGGCCGCTTCCGGCCAATGAGGTTGGGATGAATCCTGCAGGTTCTTGTCGACCATCGGCACAAATCTCAAAGAGCGTGCAGTGTTGTAGGTTCGCACGCGCTTGCTCCAAAGCCCGCCTGGATGGCGAAGTGCTCTTGAGATAGGGGATTGCGGGCGAAGTTCCTTTTCAGGCGACGAAGGGCGGGGGCAGTCAACCAAGTCATGACTGCTGAACCTGTGGCGAGGGGTTCATCCCCTCACCACAGATGAGTGTCAGGCCGTGGCGGGACGCAGCGAGTAGGTCTTGAGCTGGTCGGCAAAGTCCCGCAGGGACTGGATGCCGCTGGCTTCGGCTTCGTGGACCCACTCCTTGATGGCCGCGAGCATGTCGTGGCCATTGCTGCTTGTCTTGACCCAGATCTGCTGCAAGGCCAGCCGTTTCTCGTAGATTGTCTTCAGCGCCTGGCTGTGCTCCAGCATGTTCTGGATGCGCACATGGTGGCGGTCATCCAGCAGGCTGGTTTCCCGCGACAGCAGGCGTTTGGCCCGGTGGAACTGGTGGCGTACCGAGTGATCGACCTTTTCCAGCTCCTGCTTGACCAGCGGCGCGATGACCAGCCGGCGGTACTGGGCCATGATCTGGAAGCGGTTGTTGAGGATCGCCATGGCGGTGTCCATGTCCAGGTGCCCCTTGCCCTTGATCCGGTGGGCGATGGGCGCGACCCGCTGGACCTTGGCCAGGCCCAGGAAGCTGAATACCCGAATCCAGGCCCAGCCCAGGTCGAATTCCCACTTGCGAACCGACAGCTTGGCGGAATTGGGGTAGGTGTGGTGGTTGTTGTGCAACTCTTCGCCGCCGATCAGGATGCCCCAGGGTACCAGGTTGGTGGCCGCGTCGCGGCACTCGAAATTGCGGTAGCCCACGGCATGGCCCAGGCCATTGACCACGCCGGCGGCCCAGACCGGAATCCACATCATCTGGATGGCCCAGATGGTGATGCCGATGGTGCCGAACAGCAACAGGTCGATCAGGCCCATGAGTGCCACGCCCAGCAGCGGGAAGCGACTGTAGAGATTGCGCTCGATCCAGTCCTCGGGGCAGTTCTTGCCGTAGATGCGCAGGGTCTCCGGGTTTTCCGCCTCGGCGCGGTACAACTCGGCGCCTTTGCGCAGCACGGTGGAGAGCCCCTTGACGACCGGGCTGTGGGGATCGTCGACGGTTTCGCACTTGGCGTGGTGCTTGCGGTGGATGGCGGTCCACTCGCGGGTGTTCTGCCCTGTGGTCAGCCACAGCCAGAAACGGAAGAAATGTTTGAGACCGGCATTGAGCTCCAGGGAGCGATGAGCCGAATAACGGTGCAGGTAGACCGTGACGCTGATGATCGTGACATGGGTCATCAGCAGGGTGACCGCCACCAGTGACCAGGGCGACAAGCCAAGAAAACCTTCGTACCACATAGGCTATAGGGCCCTCGATAAAGATAGAAACAGCCGCTGCATTATCTCCAGCCCTGCAGATAAAACCAGTCGGCCTTTCAGATAAGAGTGGCAGAATGTTTCTTCCTCTATAATCCCGGCCTCTTGGTAGGGACATGGACGACCGATGACTGTTTATCACCGTATTGCCTTGCGGGGCACACTGCTCTATCTCGTGCTGTCAGTCGTCTGGCTGCAGTTGGTTGGTTATTTATTGAGCAGTTTCTTCGATCAATCCGCCGACAGGCTTCGCTGGCAACTGATCAACGGCTATACCTGGATCCTGATCAGTGCCGGGCTGATGTTCCTTGTATGGGTACGCAGATCCCGGGCGGTGGGGGAGGGTGTGCCGCGCGCCGATCGCGAGCGCCTGCGCCAGGCTGCCGCTGTCTTCGATTGCACCCGCGAAGGGGTGCTGGTGACAGACCGCGACGGCCTGATCGTGCACGTGAACCGAGCCTTCATGGCGATCACCGGTTATGACCGGGGCGAGGTGCTGGGCCAGCGTCCGAGCCTGTTCAAGTCAGGCCGTCACGGCCTGGACTTCTACCAGGACATGTTTGCGTCCCTGGCAAACAACGGTGAGTGGAGCGGCGAGATCTGGAACCGGCGCAAAAGCGGTGAGATCTACCCGCAATGGCAGACGATCCGCGCCATCACCGACGACAGCGGCCAAGTCAGCCAATACGTCGCGGTGTTTTCCGACATCAGTGCGATCAAGGATTCTCAACATGAGCTGGCCCACCTGGCCCATTACGACCCGCTGACCGGCCTGCCCAACCGCGTGCTGTTCACCGACCGTGCGGAACAGGCCCTGGCCTCGGCGCAACAGCACAAGCGTGGTTGCGCGCTGCTGCTGGTGGACCTGGATCATTTCAAGAACATCAACGACAGCCTGGGGCACACCATCGGCGATGAGTTGCTCAAAGGCGTGGCCGAGCGCTTCCGCGGGCTTTTCGCGCCGGGCGTCACCCTGGCGCGCCTGGGCGGCGACGAATTCGCTGTGCTGCTGGAGAACTGTTCCCAGCCCGGCCAGGCGGCAGTCCTTGCCCAGCGCATCCTCGATGGCTTGAGAGAGCCGTTGCGGCTCGACGGCCATGCCCTGTTCATCAATGCCAGCATTGGCATCAGCCTGTTTCCCGGCGATGCCCTGAACGCCGGGCAACTGCTGCGCAATGCCGACTCGGCGCTGTTCAAGGCCAAGAGTGCCGGACGCGACGGCTACGCCTTGTACACCGAAGAACTCACCGCCCATGCCCAGCAACGTGTGGAAATCGCTTCCGAACTGCGTCGCGCCCTCCAGCAGCAGGAATTGCGGGTGCATTACCAGCCGGTGCATGACTTGACCTCCGGTCGCCTGATCGGTGTCGAGGCGCTGGTGCGCTGGGAGCATCCTGTGCGTGGGCTGATATCGCCGGCGGGGTTCATTCCCATCGCCGAGCGCACCGGCCTGATCGCCCAGATCGATGCCTGGGTCATGGCCAAGGCCTGCCAGCAGATGTGCCAGTGGCAGCGGGAGGGCGTGGTGCTGTCGTTCGTCGCGGTAAACGTATCCAGTCGATTGTTTGCCCATCGCGAACTGTATGAACAGGTCGCCAGTGTGCTGCATGACACGGGTCTGGATCCGGCGTTTCTGGAGCTGGAAGTGACTGAAAGCGCGGTGATGGATGACCCTGAGGTGGCGCTGGAGCAGATGCATCGCTTGCGGGAGTTGGGCGTGCGGCTGGCGATCGACGATTTCGGCACCGGCTATTCGTCGTTGTTGCGGCTCAAGCGCTTGCCGGTGCAGAAACTCAAGATCGACCAGGGCTTCGTCGCCGGGTTGCCGTGGGATGAGGATGACGCGGCTATCGTCCGGGTGATCATCGCCCTGGCCCGCAGCATGGGCATGCAGGTGCATGCCGAAGGCATCGAGCAGCGCGAGCAGGCGGCTTTCCTGCTGGAGCAGGGCTGCGGATTGGGCCAGGGCTACTGGTTCGGCCGGCCCGTGCCCATGCAGCAACTGGATTGGGCGCACGCTCCAGCCATCGCTTGAGGCTACAGCAGGCTGCTCGCGATGGCGGATCGGCAGGGGAAAAGCGCCTGGCTCCTGATGAGCAGGCTCGCTTCTGACGCTACCTGAAAATTGGTTATATAAAAATTCTTAAATAGTATTTTTAAGAATATCCCGCCTTATCTAGTATGGCTCCCACGCCACGCGCAGTGCCGCCCACTGCCCGGCATCCATTCAAGGAGCAGCATGATGAGCGCATCCCTACGTAGCGTTGACGGCCAGGACGAAGCAACCATTTTGCGGGAGATCCAGAGCGCATTGCGCGATCTGCGTTTCGGCGCGGTGGAAATCACCGTGCATAACGCGCAGGTGGTCCAGATCGAGCGCAAGGAAAAATTCCGTCTGCAGCAGCCCAGTCATAAACCGAGCTGAAGGATCGCCGCCTGCGGCTGCCTCTACCGGGGGCTTGGCGTAGAGAGCTGCCGCAGGCAGCGGTCTTTTCTTCGGGCAAGTCGATTTCAAAAAGCCATAAAAACCAGAATCCCAGGAGCTTTCACCATGTCGTCGATTCGTCGTTATGCCTTGGCCGCACTGGCCAGCGCTGTTTTCGCGGGTTCCGCGGTTGCCAAGGATTACGAGCTGCTCAATGTGTCCTACGACCCGACTCGCGAGCTGTATCAGGATTACAACGCCGAATTCGCCAGTTTCTGGAAGAAAGCGCACCCGGACGACACCGTGAAGATCCAGCAATCCCATGGTGGTTCGGGCAAGCAGGGCCGGGCGGTGATCGATGGGCTGCGGGCCGACGTGGTGACCCTGGCCCTGGCCGGGGATATCGACGAAATCGCCAAGCTGGGCAAGTCCCTGCCGGCGGACTGGCAGACGCGCCTGCCTGAGGCCAGCACGCCCTACACCTCCACCATCGTATTCCTGGTGCGCAAGGGCAACCCCAAGGGCATCAAGGACTGGGGCGACCTGATCAAGAACGACGTGTCGGTCATTACCCCGAATCCCAAGACCTCCGGCGGCGCTCGCTGGAATTTCCTCGCAGCCTGGGCCTATGGCCTGAAGGCCAATGGCGGAGACGAAGCCAAGGCCAAGCAATACGTGCAGGCATTGTTCAAGCACGTACCTATCCTCGACACCGGTGCCCGCGGCTCGACCATTACGTTTGTGAACAACGGCCAGGGCGATGTGCTGCTGGCCTGGGAAAACGAAGCCTTCCTGGCATTGAAAGAGGACGGTGGCGCCGACAAGTTCGACATCGTCGTCCCATCGCTGTCGATCCTTGCCGAACCACCGGTGGCGGTGGTGGACAAGAACGCCGAGAAAAAGGGCAACCTGGAGATCGCCGAAGCGTACCTCAAGCACCTCTATAGCCCGGCCGGACAGGAAATTGCCGCGAAGAACTTCTATCGTCCCCGGGACAAGGAAGTGGCGGCCAAGTACGCCCGGCAGTTCCCGAAACTGGAGCTGGTGACCATCGACAAGGACTTCGGTGGCTGGAAAACCGCCCAGCCGAAGTTCTTCAACGATGGCGGCGTGTTCGACCAGATCTATCAGGCGCAGTAAGCTGCGGTCTGTCTTAGTGTCTGCCAGTTAAGCCACAAACCTGTGGGAGCGAGCTTGCTCGCGATGGCGTCGGTTCACGCATCGATGTTGGCTGATGCACCGCTATCGCGAGCAAGCTCGCTCCCACAGTAAACCAAGGACCTCTATGTCGCGTCGCATATCCCCCGTCATACCCGGCTTCGGGCTGACGCTGGGCTACACCCTGGTGTATCTCAGTCTGATTGTGCTCATACCGCTGGCGGCCATGTTCGTGCATGCCGCCCAACTCACCTGGGATCAGTTCTGGACGATCATTTCGGCGCCACGAGTGCTGGCGGCGCTGAAACTCAGTTTCGGCACGGCACTGTGTGCCGCGATCATCAATGGCGTGATCGGCACGCTGCTGGCCTGGGTGTTGGTGCGCTACACCTTTGCAGGCCGCAAGGTCATCGACGCGATGATCGACCTGCCATTCGCCCTCCCCACCGCCGTGGCCGGTATCGCCCTGACCGCCTTGTATGCGCCGACCGGCCTGGTCGGCCAGTTCGCCACCGACCTGGGCTTCAAGATCGCCTATACCCCGCTGGGCATCACCCTGGCGCTGACTTTCGTGACGCTGCCGTTCGTGGTGCGTACGGTACAGCCGGTGCTGGCCGATATTCCCCGTGAGGTGGAAGAGGCGGCGGCCTGTCTCGGTGCCAAGCCCTGGCAGGTGTTCCGCCACATCCTGATGCCGGCGTTGCTGCCAGCCTGGCTGACCGGCTTCGCCCTGGCCTTTGCCCGTGGCGTGGGCGAATACGGCTCGGTGATTTTCATCGCCGGCAACATGCCGATGAAAACCGAGATCCTGCCGTTGCTGATCATGGTCAAGCTCGATCAATACGACTACACCGGCGCCACCTCCATCGGCGTGCTGATGCTGGTGGTTTCCTTCGTCCTGTTGCTGCTGATCAACTTGCTGCAGCGGCGCATCGAAACCCCTTGAGGAGGCGCGAAAAATGTCCCAATCGTCCATTGCCGCCGCTTCCACCAACGCAGCCCGTCGCGGCAGCGCGGTTTCGCGGCGCATCCTGATCGGCCTCGGCTGGCTGATCTTTGCACTGTTTTTGCTGTTGCCGTTGTTCATCGTGGTGTCCCAGGGCCTGAAGTCGGGCCTGGGGACGTTCTTCGCGGCGATCCTCGAACCCGACGCCCTGTCGGCGCTCAAGCTTACGGTGATCGCGGTGCTGATCTCGGTACCGTTGAACCTGGTATTCGGCGTCAGCGCCGCCTGGTGCGTGAGCAAATACTCGTTCCGCGGCAAGAGCATGCTGGTGACCCTGATCGACCTGCCATTCTCGGTATCGCCGGTGATCGCGGGCCTGGTCTACGTGCTGATGTTCGGCGCCCAGGGCCTGTTCGGGCCGTGGCTGTCGGACCATGACATCCAGATCGTGTTCGCCTTGCCGGGCATCGTGCTGGCGACAATTTTCGTCACCGTTCCGTTCGTGGCCCGGGAGCTGATCCCGCTGATGCAGGAACAAGGGACCCAGGAAGAAGAAGCCGCGCGCCTGCTGGGGGCCAATGGCTGGCAGATGTTCTGGCATGTCACCGTGCCGAACATCAAGTGGGGCCTGATCTACGGCGTGGTGCTGTGTACCGCCCGGGCCATGGGCGAGTTCGGCGCGGTGTCGGTGGTGTCCGGGCACATTCGCGGGGTGACCAACACCCTGCCGCTGCACGTCGAGATTCTCTACAACGAATACAACCATGTGGCCGCGTTCGCCGTGGCGAGCCTGTTGCTGATCCTGGCGCTCTTGATCCTGCTGCTCAAGCAGTGGAGCGAAAACCGAATCAACCGCCTGCGCGCCAGCGCCGCGGAGGAATAAGTCATGTCCATCGAAGTCCGTAACGTCAGCAAGAATTTCAATGCCTTCAAGGCCCTGGACAATATCAGCCTGGACATCCAGAGCGGCGAGCTGGTAGCGCTGCTGGGCCCGTCGGGTTGTGGCAAGACCACGCTGCTGCGGATCATCGCCGGCCTCGAAACCCCTGACCAGGGCAACATCGTGTTCCACGGCGAGGACGTGTCCGGCCATGACGTGCGTGATCGCAATGTCGGTTTCGTGTTCCAGCACTACGCCTTGTTCCGCCACATGACGGTATTCGACAACGTCGCCTTCGGCCTGCGGATGAAGCCCAAGAACCAGCGTCCGAACGAAAGCCAGATCGCGACCAAGGTTCACGAACTGTTGAACATGGTGCAACTGGACTGGCTCGCCGATCGCTACCCCGAGCAGCTGTCCGGCGGCCAGCGCCAGCGTATCGCCCTGGCCCGTGCCCTGGCAGTGGAACCGAAGGTGCTGTTGCTGGACGAACCATTCGGTGCCCTCGATGCCAAGGTCCGCAAGGAGCTGCGTCGCTGGCTGGCGCGGCTGCACGAGGATATCAACCTGACCTCGGTGTTCGTGACCCACGACCAGGAAGAAGCCATGGAAGTGGCTGACCGGATCGTGGTGATGAACAAGGGGGTGATCGAGCAGATCGGCTCGCCGGGGGACGTCTACGAGAACCCGGCCAGCGATTTCGTGTACCACTTCCTCGGCGACTCGAACCGCCTGCACCTGGGTGAGGATCGGCATGTGCTGTTCCGTCCCCATGAAGTCTCGCTGTCGCGCTCGGAACTGGAAGACCACCATGCCGCCGAGGTGCGGGATATCCGTCCGCTGGGGGCGACCACCCGGGTGACTCTGAAAGTGGAAGGCCAGAGCGAGCTGATCGAAGCCGAAGTGGTGAAGGATCACGACAGCCTGGTGGGCCTGGCCAAGGGCGAGACGCTGTTCTTCAAGCCGAAGGTCTGGCAGAAAGTCGCCAACCTGTGAAGGCGGCGCTGATCCCAGGGGGAGCAAGCCCGCAATGGATCGGCCTCGTGGGCAGATTCCGGATTCACTTCAATCCTTGTGTGGGAGCGAGGCTCGCCTGATGGCGTCCTCGCTGTTCGCTCCGATCCGAATAATGCCGCCTGGCTTTGCTTCGATTGATTCTATTTCTGCCGCAATTCTCTCATCAAACCCTACCTAGACTCTGACCTGCCAGGAGGCAAGTAAGAGTCCACGACGGACCGGTGATTTCTCCTGGCACCCTGATGCCAAGGAGAGAAAGCATGAGAATGGAAGTCAGTCGGCATGGCCCGCTGGGCTGTGCCTTGTTGAGTGTATTGCTGTGCCCGTCCGCCAGCGCCGCCCCCGCGCTATCACCGCAGATACCCTTCGATGTCACGGCCACCCAACCGATCTCGCTGGCCAGCCTGCAGGACAATTTCGACACGCTGTCGTGGCAGACCTTCATCGCCCTGAACTGGCCTGCGCTGGATAACGGCGCTCCCGACACCGGCACTTCCATCGGGAAACAGGATGGAGCCACGGTCTGGGAGAGCTGGAAGGAGAGCTACCAGATCTTTCGTGCCAAGGGGCAGGCGCCCTTGCCCTGGGACGCTCCGGCGACACTTCCTGAAGTCTGCAAGCAGCTCAAGCCGGGCCGCCTGTTGCAACAGATGGGCAAGGTGCCCGACGTGCTGGATGAGTTCATCCAGCCCTTCGAAAGCGGCCCGCTGGTGGATCAGAACGGTGTCTATACGCGCAACGAAATCGTGGTCAATCAATCGATGTTCAACGGTATCGTCGACAACGGTCTGTACAGCATCGAAGGCCAGCAGAAGTTCTTCGCCAGCAACCCGAAAAACGCGGTGGCGTTCAGTTGTGGCTCCAACGACACGAGCCAGGTCGGTTCCGTGATGGTGAAGGCCTCGTGGAAGGTGCTGGGTGCCAATGACCGCCCGCAGGATTTCCATACGGTCGATGCGTTGGTCTACACGCCGGGCAACAGCGATCCGAGCCACGGGCCGATTGTCGAAGAGTCGTGTGCCTCCCAGTCGGTCGGATTGGTGGGCCTGCACATCGTCCACAAGACCGCCAGCGCACCGCAGTGGGTCTGGTCGACATTCGAGCATGTGAACAACGTGCCGGAGCAATCCACCCCAGTGGCGCAGCGGACAGGGCCGTACCTGTTCTACAACGCCGCCAGCGACAGTACGATCAACCAGCCCCCGCCACGACCCTGGAACCCGGCTGTCAAGGCGACACCTTCGCAGATCGTGCGCGAGGTGCCGTTGACCGACGCCACCAAGGCCTTGAACACCACCTACCAGGCGCTGCTGCGCACGGTCAATCCGCAGAGTGTGTGGGCCAATTATCAATTGATCAGCACCCAGTGGCCGACCGCTACACCACAGCCCGACTGCCAGATCTCGGCCGCCAACCCCCTGGGCAATCCTGCTCCGTCGTTCCTGGCCAATGCCACGTTGGAAACCTACATCCAGGGCACTACGCCCCAGGCTTCCTCCAGCTGCATGGCTTGCCATGGCAACGCCGCTACTCATGTCACCGAATCCCCGCGTACCAGCTTCGCGGACTTCACCTATTTGCTCGAACGCGCACAGTCCACCACCGGACAAGGAGCCAAGCAATGAGCGTTGACCTGGACAATTTCGTCGGCCTGTCGTCGGCCCTGACCGGTATTCCCGTCGAACGCCTGGCGCCACAGCTCGATCCGGTGGGTTTGCCGCCGCTTTTTCTCGATTACGTCACCCCACGGATCACCCACGCGGTACTCGACCCGCTGCTGGCGCAATACGCCACGCTGGCGGCCGACAAGGTGCCGCCGGACGAGATCGCCCGGCGCGTGCTGATGGCCGGGACTGCGCCGGCGGCGACCCAGACCGCGCAAGCCGCGCGAGCCATCATGAAACTGTGGTTTCTGGGTGTGTGGTACCAACCCTATGACGCCGGTAACTACAAAAAGGGTGACTCGGCGGTGGTATCCGACCAGGCCTACATCTACAGCTGGGCGTGGAAAGTGGCCCAGGCCCACCCCATGGGTTACAGCGAATCGTTCTTCGGCTACTGGAATGAACAGCCGTCGAGCCTGGAGGACCTGACCGGCGTACCCGCCAGCACGTCTTCCAAAGCACAACAAGGAGACCGGTCATGACTATTGAACAAGCCGAAGTAGTGATCGTAGGCGCCGGGTTGGCGGGCAGTATCGTTGCCTATCAACTGGCCATGGCCGGCGTGGAAGTGCTGGTGCTCGAGTCGGGACCGGAGATTCCTGCCAATCGGACGCAATACCTGGAGCGGTTCTACACCACCACGCTGAAAACCCCGGAATCGCCCTATCCACCGGTCACCACCCTGGACCCGCCCCGCAACCCGGCCGGCCAGAACGCCCCGCGTGCGACCATCGCCGACCTGATTCTGGGATGGGACAAACCAGAGGTCAGTTACCTGGTGCAAAAGGGCCCGATGCCTTTCACCAGCACTTATGAGCGAGTCGGCGGCGGGACCACCTGGCACTGGGTCGGGACCTGCCTGCGCATGGTGCCGAACGATTTTCGCCTGCGGTCCCTATACAACGTCGGGGTGGACTGGCCTATCGGCTACGATGACCTGCAGAGCGCCTATTGCCGGGCCGAAGCGGAAATCGGCGTCTCGGCCAACGTCGCCGACCAGGCCTACCTGGGCATGACGTTTCCCAAGGGCTATGAATTTCCCATGCACAGCATTCCGTTGTCCTTGGTCGACGGCAGTTTTGTCGCGGCGGTGACGGGGCAGACCTTCGATGGCTTGCCGCTGGTGGTCAGCCCGACGCCGGCCGGACGCAACTCCCAACCCTACGCGGGGCGCCGGGTGTGTGCCGGCAATACCAACTGCACACCGATCTGCCCGATCCAGGCCAAGTACGACGCCACCGTGACGATGAACAAGGCCCTGGCCACCGGCAAGGTCAAGGTGCTGTACAGGACGGTTGCCAGCAAGTTGAACATAGGGTTGGACGGCACCATCTTCGGTGTGGAATTCAAGCAGTATCAATTGGGTGATGGACCGATGACCGGCTTTGGCGAGGCCATTGCTCAACGTTATGTCATCGCCGCCCATGCCATCGAAACCCCCAAGCTATTGCTCAACTCCGCCACGCCCGCCTGGCCCAAGGGCGTGGCCAACAGCAGCGGTCAGGTGGGGCGTAACCTGGCCGACCACCCGATCTACCTGGCTTGGGGGCTGATGCCTGAAGGCAAGGCGATTTTTCCCTACCGTGGTCCCCTGTCCACCGCGGGTATCGAGAGCTTGCGTGACGGTGCCTTTCGCAGCGAACGCGCGGCGTGGCGTATCGAGATCGGCAACGAGGGCTGGAACTGGCCGGCAAACGATCCCTACGACACGGTGGCCGATTTTATCGACGGTACGAACAACAACGGCGTCAACCCGGTGAAGTCGGACCAAGACTCCAAAGCCGCTACCGAGGCGCTTTATGGAACAGCGCTGGTGCAAAAACTCAACGACATCTTCGTCCGGCAGTTCCGCATCGCGTTCCTGGTGGAGCAGGTGGAAGACGATCCGGATAACGCCAAGTGCTACATCGTGCCGTCGGCCGACTACAAGGACCTGCTCGGTATCCCCCGGCCGGAAATCCACTATGAATTGTCCAAGTACACCCAGAAGGGGTTCCTGGAAGCAAAACGGCTGGCCACTCACATTATCAAAGACCTGCTCGGCGCCGTGGAGCTGACCAAACCGCTTACGCCAGGGACGTTCACTTACGGAAACGAACCTATGAGCTTCCAAGGTGCCGGGCACCTGATGGGTACCTATCGCATGGGCAGTGACCCGGCCACATCGGTGGTCGACAAGGACCAGCGCAGTTGGGATCACAAGAACCTGTTCCTGGTGGGCGATGGTGTTTTCCCCAGTAGCGGGACTTCGAATCCGAGCCTGACCATCGCAGCGTTGTCGTTCCTGGCCGCAGACACCGTGGCCAACGACCTGAAGGCGGTGACGATGCAGGTCCAATCCAACGTTGCCTGGCAGGGCACCGGTGTGCAGGTCAACGGGTTGGTGCCGCGCCTGGTTCGCTACGTCAGCGGTTTATGGTGTGCCAGCCCGCAAGGCGGCAATGTCGATGGGAAGGGTGGTTCGAGGCACATCGACTACAGCAGCTATGCCTTGCCCGGTGCTGCCGAAGGCGCCCTGATCGGTCGTGTGGGCGATGGCGGAGCGCCGTTCCTGGTAGGGGATCTGGCGCAGGTTCCAGGAAACCAGCAAGGGGAACTGCAACTGTGCATCAATGATGATTTGACCGGGCAGCACGGAGCTGGCTTGAGCGATAACACCGGCGCCCTGACCATCCGGGTCGAGTTCGGTGCGCTGTAACGCTTGAGTGGTAAGGCCTAACTCCTGTGGGAGCGAGCTTGCTCGCGATAGCGGTGGGTCAGTCGGCACGGATGTGCCTGGCCGAGCGCAATCGCGAGCAAGCGCGCTTCCACAGAGGGGCAGTTGGATATGGCGTGTTCTTTTCAGGCCGCCGAGCGCTGGTTGCGCATCGCCACGGGCCCGGCGCGCTCTTCGATGGCCCGCTTCAGGTCACCGCGAAGCCCCAGCAGGAAACCTGCTTCCACCACCACGAACAACGGCCCCACGATCAGGCCGGAGAGATCATCGACGAATGCCGGCTTGCGGCCTTCGTAATAGTGGCCGACGAACTGGATCACCCAGCCCAGCACAAACATGCCCAGGCCGCTGACCAGCCACACAGGAGTGCTTTGCATGGCCAGGATCTGGCCCAGCCATACGGCCAGGCCCAGCAGTACGGTCATCAGCGCACCCAGGCGCAACTCCAGCCGCAGATAGAACCAGGCGCTGGCTGCCGCTACCAGGAGGGCCGGCGACAGCATGAGCGCACCCAACGACCAGCCCGGCCGCGACAGCAGCACGGCGACGGCGACGAAGATCAGCGGAATGCCAACGAAGTGAGTGGCGATATTGCGAGGATCGCGGTGATAGGTGGCGTATTGACTGAGATGATCGACGAGGCTTTTCATTGTTGTTCCTCCTGTGGTGATGCCCGCATGATGCATCAGGTCTTGCACGACGCTCTGTCAGTTAGCCGACACTTGTCCCGGAGTTTCCATGAATTCGCATCCCTGGCATTTACCGCTGATGGCCGGCCACTGGTACAGCCACTTGCCCGTTGAGTTACAGCGTAGCCTGCTGGACATGGCCCGCGAGCGCCGCCTGCTGCCAGGCCATCGGCTGTTCAAGCGCGGCGATCCGCCGTGCGGCCTGTATGCCGTGCTGGAAGGCGCGGTACGGGTAGGCGCGGTGAACGAGCAGGGCAAGGAGGCACTGCTGAGTGTGATCGAGGCGCCCCACTGGTTCGGGGAAATCTGCCTTTTCGACGGCCAGCCGCGGACCCATGACGCCGTGTGTGTCGGCCCGTGCACCCTGCTGCACCTGCCCCAGGCGGCACTGTTGGCGTTGCTGCAGGCGCAACCGGTCTACTGGCGGCATCTTGCGCTGTTGATGAGCCACAAGCTGCGCCTCACGTTCATCAACCTGGAGCACCTGAGCCTGATGCCCGCCCCGGCTCGCCTGGCTCATCGCCTGCTGCTGATCGCCGAAGGCTACGGCGAGACCGACGCGGTGCGCCAGGTCCTGCAACTGCCCCAGGAGCAGCTGGCACTGATGGTATCGCTGTCGCGCCAGACCACCAACCAGATCCTCAAGGACCTGCAGAGCCAGGGCATTCTTCACCTGGGCTATGGCGAGATCGAGATTCTCGACATCGAGGGTTTGCGGGCCCTGACCAGGACCTGAACGACGGCAGTTCGAGGCGCACGCATCCGGTTCAGCGCAGCCCCTCGCGAAACTGCCCCGGGGTCATGCCGGTCCAGCGCTTGAAGGCGCGGCTGAAGCTGCTGGCATCGGCAAAGCCCAGCAGGTAGCCGACTTCGCTCAGCGAGCACTGGGGATCGCGCAAGTGCAGCAGCGCCAGGTTCTCCCGGCATTCGTTGAGCAAGGCATCGAAGCGACAGCCTTCGTCGGCCAGGTGTCGTTGCAGGCTGCGCAGGCTCAGGTGCATGGTCTGGGCGATGCGTTCGGCGCTGGGTTCGCCTTCGGGTAACTGGGCCTCGATAGCGGCCCGCACCTTGCGTTCCCAGGTCAGTGGCTGGAGCTGGGCGAGGGTGCGCTTGAGTACCGTTTCGTTGTGTTCGGCCAATTCCGGGTTGGCGTCGTCCAGGTGCCTGTCGAAGTCGGCGAGGCTGAACTCCAGGCAATCCTGCGCGGCGGCGAAATGCACCGGCGAGCGGAACACTTTATGCCAGGGCTCGGGGTCCGCCGGCTCCGGCCGCCGCAGGTAGACTGCCAACGGCGCATAGTCGCGGCCCAGCCGGTTGCGACAGGTGCGCACATAGATCGCGGCGAATGCATCGAGGGCTTCGAAGGCCGGGGCCGGGTGGTCCTGGGGCGTGTCGAGGCTGAAGCGGTAGCGGTCTTCACAGCGACGCAATTGCAGCGTCAGCGCGTCGCTGACCACCGGGTGGTAGCGCACGATCCGCTCGAACACTTCCCGCAGGCTGCCGCTGGCCACCAGGGCGTAACCCAGTGCGTGGAACGTGGTGGGGCTCACGAAGCGCGATACCCGCAGGCCGATGGCCGGATCGCCGCTGGCCTGTACGGCCAGGGTCCACAGGCGACTGGTGCCCGAGAGCGGGTAGCGGGCGTTCGGGTCGTCCATCAATTGTGGGTCGAGGCCGGCCTCCAGGCACAGGGCGTGGCTGTCCAGCCCCAGCGCATCGAGCTGTTTGCGCAGGGCCCGGGTCCAGCTGGCAAGGGTGGTCGGTTCAGTCATGACAATTGGCGCTTGCGGTCAACAGGTTGGCGTCTACGGCTACTACCCTGTGGAACAACGCCCGTCAGGATGAGCACATCGTTATCAGAGGATGTAAGCCATGCACGGCACTTGCGCAAGTCCCGACCGATTGAATGCACAACAACGCGCCGCCCATATCCGCCAGGTCGTGCTGGCCCGGGGCGATGAGTTACGCCAGCGTTATCCGATCCTGCGGCATCAGGATGCGATGGGAGCTGGCATCCTGGCGTTCGCCCTGGCGGGGATGATCGGATCGGCGCTGCTCTATATCAACGGGCATCTGGCCGGCTGGGCGTGCTTGCTGCTCAACGCCTTTTTCGCCTCCCTGACCCATGAGCTGGAGCATGACCTGATCCACAGCATGTATTTTCGCAAGCAACGCCTGCCCCATAACCTGATGATGGGGCTGGTCTGGCTGGCGCGGCCGAGCACCATCAACCCGTGGATCCGCCGCCACCTGCACCTCAGTCACCACAAGGTATCCGGCAGCGAAGCCGACCTGGAAGAGCGGGCCATCACCAACGGCGAGCCCTGGGGGCTGGCGAGGCTGCTGATGGTGGGGGACAACGTCATGTCGGCGTTCATCCGCCTGCTTCGGGCCAGGACCTGGGCCCACAGGCGCAGCATTCTCAAGCGCACGCTGAAGGTGTACTTCCCGCTGGCGTTGCTGCACTGGGGCGCCTGGTATGTGTTCCTCGGTTTTCATGGGGCCAACGGCGTCGCGAGCCTGATGGGTACGTCGATCGATTGGTCGGCGACCACGTTGTCGGTCATGCACGTGATCGACATCGCCGCGGTGGTGATCATCGGCCCGAATGTATTGCGTACCTTTTGCCTGCACTTCATCAGCTCGAACATGCACTACTACGGCGACATCGAGCCAGGCAATGTCATCCAGCAGACCCAGGTGCTCAATCCCTGGTGGTTGTGGCCGTTGCAAGCTTTCTGCTTCAACTTCGGCAGTAGTCACGGGATCCATCATTTCGTGGTGAAGGAGCCGTTCTACATTCGCCAACTGACGGTGCCGGTGGCTCACCAGGTGATGCGGGAGATGGGCGTGCGGTTCAATGACGTTGGCACGTTCGGGCGGGCGAATCGGTTCGTGCGCCAGGAGGGTGTGGTGCGGGAGGAAGGCAAGGCCGTTCGGGTTTGAGGTGCACAATTTCAGGGATGGAAAACAACCCGTGGCGAGGGACTTTACCCCCGCTGGGCCGCGCAGCGGCCCCAAAAAGGTTGAGTGCAATCAGGCCTGACACCACGAGGCGGCAGTCAAAGGGCTGCTGCGCAGCCCAGCGGGGATAAATCCCCCCGCCACAGGGGGGGGCGTGGGTGACCTGAAGAATGAGTCAGAACTGGTAACTCACCGTAGCCGCCACGTTGCGTTCTTCGCCCATGTAGCAGTAACTCAAGCTGGCGCAGGAGGCCACGTAGGTTTCGTTGGTCAGGTTGTTGGCGTTCAGGCGAACGTCCATGCCCTTCAAGCCGACCTTGCCCAGGTCATACCCCACCGAAGCATCGAACAGCGTGTAGGAGGGCACTTTCATGGTGTTCTCCGCATCGGCCCAGCTGTAGCCGACATATCGCACGCCACCGCCCAGTCGCAGGCCATCGAGGGCGCCGCTGTCGAATCTGTAGTCGGTCCACACCGATGCCATGTGGCGCGGGGCCTGGGTCGGTGAGTTGCCTTTGTTTTCGATGATGTCGGTGGGGGTACTCAGGGTGCTGACCATTGATTTCGAGTATTCGATATCGGTGAAGGTGTAGCTGCCCAGCAGCTTGAGCTGCTCGGTCAACTGCAGGTGCGCTTCCAGTTCCAGGCCCTGGGAGCGCACGGCACCCACGGCGCGGTAGAAGTTCTCCTGGGGCAGCTTGGTCGCCAGGTTTTCCTGGTCGATGCGGAACAGCGACGCCGTGTACAAGTCATCCGTGCCCGGTGGCTGGTACTTCAAGCCCAGTTCCCATTGCTTGCCATCGGTGGGTGGCAGTGGATTGCCGGCGCTGTCGGCGTAGGAGTTGGGGTTGAACGACTCGGAATAGCTGATGTACGGCGCCAGGCCGTTGTCGAACAAGTACAAGGCGCCGGCGCGACCGGTGAGCTTGGTGCGCTTGTCGTTGATTTCGGTGCCTTGCGGGCGACCGGATTCGGCGATGCGGTTTTCATCCGAGGTCTCGACCCAGTCCTGGCGCAGGCCTAGAGAGAAGCGCCATTTGTCCATTTCCACCAGATCTTGCAGGTAGACGCCAGTCTGCTCCAGGCGCCGCAGATAGCTGGTGGGGCTGGAGTAGGTGATGGTCGAGTTGCCGTAGACCGGATCGAAGGCGTTGATCGGCGCCAGGCTGCCGCTGGTCCAGTCCACCACAGTCTTGCGCCGCTGGTAGTCGGCGCCCATCAGCACGGTGTGTTTGGTCGCGCCGGTGAAGAATTCGGCTTGCAGCATGTTATCGACGATGAAGGCGTGGAGCTTTTCTTCGGCGCCGGTGTAATAGCGATTGAGCTCGTTGCTGGTGGGCGTCGTCCAGCCGTAGGCATAGACCTGGTCGTTCTTGACCTCCGAATCCAGGTAGCGGAAGTTCTGCCGGGCGGTGAAGACATCATTGAAACGGTGCTCGAACTGGTAGCCGAACGATTGCTGGTCACGCTCATAGCGATCGACCCCCGGTTCGCCCTCGAAGAAATTCTCGGAAATCCGTCGGCCGTTGCGCTGGTGCAGGGTACCGTCGGCCGGCATGCCGCCATGGTAGCCGCCGTCGGGGTCATGTTGCAGGTAGGCCTGGAGGGTCAGCGAGGTGTCTTCGGTGAAGTCGATGCTCACGGTGGGCGCGAGGGCGAAGCGCTTTTCCTTGTTATGGTCGAACTGGGTGTCGGACGTGTCCGCCAGGCCGATCAGGCGATAGGCGATGCGCTTGTCGTCGTCCACCGGGCCGGTGAAGTCGAAGCCCATGCCGCGCTGGCCCTGGGTGCCGACCGTCGCCTGGATCTGGTGATAGGCCTCGTACAAGGGCTTCTTGCTGGTGAGCGCCACCAGTCCGCCAGGAGAACTGCGACCGTAGAGCACCGAGGACGGTCCCTTGAGGATATCGACCCGCTCCAGGAAATACGGATCGATCTGGATCGAACTGTAGGTGCCGCTGTCGCCCATGGACTTGAGGCCGTCGAGGTAGATGTTGTCCACCGAGCCATCGTTGAAGCCGCGCATCGCCACGTAGTCGTAGCGGTGGGTGGCGCCGTAGGGGTTAGTCAATACGCCTGGGGTATAACGCATGGCCTGTGACACGGTCTGTGCACCCTGGTCGTCCATCTGCTCGCGGGTGACCACCGATACGCTTTGGGAGGTTTCCCGCAGGGCGGTACTGGTCTTGGTGGCGACCTGGCTGTGGGTGGCGTTGTAGCCCTCCATGCTGCCCAGGGCATTACCCAGGGCAAAGCCCTTGATATCGGTGGTGGGCAGCGCCAGGGTGCTGACCTCGGCCTCGGTCTGCAGGACATAACTGCTGCCGTCCTGGCTGACGGCAACCAGTCCTGAACCGCTGAGCAGATGGCTCAGGGCCTGGTCTGCCGAATATTCGCCTTGCAGGCCAGGGGACTGCACGCCACGGGTCTGCTCCGGGGTACTGGCCAGGGTGATGCCCGCCTGGCGCGCGAACTGGTTCAACACATCGCTGAGGGGGCCGGCGGGAATGTTGTAGCTCTGGCGGCTGGTGCTGACGCTGTCGGCGGCGACCGCCAGCATCGGCGCGACGCCGGCACTCAGCGCCGTGGTCAGTAGCGCGGCGCGGATGGCCTGGCGCAGCAGGCCGGTGTCCGAGGAGCCGCCAAAGGGGGTCTTGAAGTGTACGCGCTCAGTCATTTACAGGTTTCCGTTGGAGTCGCTGAAGGCAGAAAAGCGTTGCTTACCTTCCTAGCCGGACAGCCGCCCAAAACCCGCCAAAAAATCAGGCAGGGCGTTCCACCGTGACCCACCAGCGGGTCCGATAACGTATCTGCACCCCGAGCGTGCGAGGCAGGACGGCCAGCAGCCTGTCGGTGTCCTCCAGGCGGAAGACGCCCGACAGCCGCAAGTCGGCGATCGATGCGGCGCATGTGAGGTAGCCCCGGCGGTAGCGTCCTACTTCGTTGAGAAAGTCCTCCAGGCGCATGTTGCGGGTGACGATCAATCCGTCCGCCCATGCACCAGCGTCCATGTCCAGCGGCGGTGCCACGGTCGCCGTGGAGGCGGAAACGAGATAGTGCTGCCCGGCATTCACCTGGATCAGCGCGCCATCGCTGCCAGTGTGGGAACGGATCACCACCCGGCCACTGCTGACACTCAGGCGCGTGCAATCGCTGTCCTGGCGCACGATGAAGCGTCCCTCCTGGCCTTCGAACAATCCCTGTCGGCTTCGTACCAGCAACGGTCGCGCCGGATCGCGCCCGCAGGTGACCATGATTTCACCGCGGGCCAGGGTGATCAGGCGTTGCTGCGAGGTGTAATCCAGATCGGCGGCGCTGTGGGTGTTGAGTTCGAGCCGTGTTCCGTCCGGCAACTGGAAGCCTCGGCGTTCGCCGGTGGCGGTTGCGAAATCGGCGGTCCATGGCTGCCCGCCCAGGTCTTTGCCCAACCACGCGGCGCAGCCCACCAGTGCCACGCCAGAAAGCAGTTTCAAGGCCTGCCTGCGGTCGAGTCGCCGGGCGCTGTTCTCCAGGGTTTCGAGGGCGATGTGGGCGCCGGGCACGGCTCGCAGGTTCGAGGTCAGTTCGCTGTGCAGCGATTGCACCCGCTGCCAGGCCAGTTCGTGTTCGGGATGGGCAGCGCGCCAGACCTCGCACTGTTGACGCAGGCTCGGATGAGCGGCGTGGTTGCGCAGGCGCAGCACCCAATTGATCGCTTGCCTGACCACTTGCTGCGAGGGTCCGTTGCGGCGGCCCATGGGGTCAGTGGTCATAGCGCAACACGTAGCAGTGATACAGCGCATCGGCGACATAACGTTCCACCGAGCGCAGGGAAATGCCCATGTGTTCGGCGATCTGCTTGTAGGTCAGGCCTTCGCATTGGGCCAGCAGGAAGGCCCGGCGCACCTTTGGCTTCAGGCCTTCGAGCATCCTGGCGATGGCCTCCAGCAGTTCCAGGATCAGGGCCTGGGCTTCGGCGCCAGGGACTTCGGCTTCCGGCAGATGGGCTATTGTTTCGAGGTATGCCCGCTCGATCTCTTCCCGCCGCCAGTGGTCGATGACCAGGCCTTGGGCAATGGTACGCAAAAAGGCACGCGGGGCCTTGAGTTCCAGGCGCTCGGTGCGCTGCAGCAGGCGCACGAACGTATCCTGGGCCAGGTCCGCCGCATCCGCGGCGTTGCCGAGCCGATTGCGCAACCAGGTATGAAGCCAGCCGTGATGGTTGATGTAGAGCGCCTGCACTGCAAACTCGGGAGATGACATGAACGCGACGCCCTGGGTGTCACAAATGATAATAGGTCGCATTGTCATCAGCGTCCGGAGAATTTGCAACCACCGTTCGACTGTCGCGGCCTTCCGTCGCCCAGTTTTTTAAAGTCCTAATTTTTTTCCCGAACTTGCCGACAGAGGAATATGCGTGCACCAAAATGGAGCGGGGTTCCCTCCCGCCCGCGCTGTCACATGGAATGTTGCAACCCGGAATGCACCCCCACTCTCTGCAGAAGAAGTCCTCATCGATGAATCTAAAGTTCAGCCATAAGATCCTGCTGGCCGCCTCTGGTGTAGTAGTGTTGGCTTTCGCCCTGTTCACCCTCTACAACGATTATCTGCAGCGCAACACCATCGGCCGCAGTCTCGAATCGTCCATCGAGCAATCCGGCGAGTTGACGGCCAGCAGCGTCCAGAACTGGATGAGCGGCCGGGTGCTGGTGCTGGAAAACCTGGCGCAGAACATCGCCCATCAAGGCGTCAGTGCCGACCTGCCGGGGCTTGTGGACCAGCCGGCGCTGACCTCCAATTTCCAGTTCACCTACGTGGGCCAGGCCAACGGTGTGTTCACCCAGCGCCCCGACGCGAAGATGCCCGACGGCTACGACCCGCGCCAGCGTCCCTGGTACAAACAGGCGGTCGCCGCCGACCGCACCATGCTGACCCCGCCCTATATGGCCGCGGTCGGCGGCCTGGTGGTCACCATTGCCCTGCCGGTGAAACGCAACGGCGAGCTGCTGGGCGTGGTGGGCGGTGACCTGAGCCTGGAAACCCTGGTGAGAATCATCAACTCGGTGGATTTCGGCGGCATCGGGCATGCCTTCCTGGTCAGCGGCGACGGTCAGGTCATCGTCAGTCCGGACAAGGACCAGGTGATGAAGAACCTCAAGGACATCTACCCCGGCACGCCGGTGCGCATCGAGAAAGGCATCCAGGAAGTGGAACTGAACGGACAGGACCGGATCCTCTCGTTCACACAGGTGGCGGGCCTGCCGAATGCGCAGTGGTACATCGGCCTGTCGATCGATGAGGACAAGGCCTATGCACCGCTGAGCCAGTTCCGTACCTCGGCGCTGATTGCGATGTTCGTCGCGGTGGCGGCCATTGCGCTGCTGCTGAGCCTGTTGATCCAGGTGCTGATGCGCCCGCTCACCACCATGGGACGCGCCATGCAGGACATCGCCCAGGGCGAAGGCGACCTGACCCGGCGCCTGGTGGTGCAGAGCAAGGACGAGTTCGGTGAGCTGGGCAGCTCGTTCAACCAGTTCGTGGAACGTATCCACGCCTCGATCGCTGAAGTCTCCTCCGCTACCCGGCAGGTGCACGACTTGTCGCAGCGGGTGATGACTTCGTCCAACGCGTCGATCATAGGTTCGGATGAGCAGAGTGCCCGCACCAACAGCGTGGCGGCGGCCATCAATCAGTTGGGGGCCGCGACCCAGGAAATCGCTCGCAACGCCGCCGATGCCTCGCAGCATGCCAGCGGTGCCAGCGAACAGGCTGAAGACGGCCGCCAGGTGGTGGAAAAAACCATCCAGGCGATGTCCGAACTTTCGGAGAAAATCAGCCTCTCCTGCACCCAGATCGAAACGCTGAACGCCAGCACCGACAACATCGGGCACATCCTGGATGTGATCAAGGGCATCTCCCAGCAGACCAACCTGCTGGCCCTGAACGCCGCCATCGAAGCAGCCCGTGCCGGCGAAGCCGGGCGCGGTTTCGCGGTGGTGGCCGATGAGGTGCGCAACCTGGCGCACCGCACCCAGGAGTCGGCGGAAGAGATCCACAAGATGATCACCTCCCTGCAGGTGGGTTCCCGTGAAGCGGTGACCACGATGAACGCCAGCCAGGCATCCAGCGCTGAAAGCGTGGAGGTCGCCAACCAGGCCGGCCTGCGGCTGGTCAGCGTGACGCAGCGCATCGGCGAAATCGACGGCATGAACCAGTCGGTCGCCGCCGCGACCGAAGAGCAGAGCGCCGTGGTGGAAACTCTCAACATGGACGTCAGCCAGATCAACCTGCTGAACCAGCAAAGCGTGGCCAATCTCAATGAGACCCTCAAGGATTGCGATGCCTTGTCCCAGCAGGCCAACCGCCTGAAGCAACTGGTGGACAGCTTCAAGATCTGACCCAGTCGCCGGGCCACCGCCATCGCGAGCAAGCTCGCACCCCAAGGGGATTGGCGGTGAGCCTGGATGTTGAGTTCGCTGCGACTCAATGCGAAAGCTTGCTCGCGATGACGTCGGTACAGCGGGCATCACCGCCGACTGCATCATCACCTTCGCGAGCAAGGGGCTGGTGCTTACGTGAACATTCCCTGCACATTGCCCATCGCCTCATCGGCGAAGCCCTGCAGGAAGTCCCTGAAGCCCGACGGCGTATGGGCGTCGGTGTGGTCGGCGATGATGGTCCAGGTGGCGCGACAGCGCTTCGGCGCCAAGGGCTCGACCTGCATCGATGCCCACAGGTTATCGATGCCCAGGGTGTTGTAGACCAGTGTCCAGGTCATGTGCATGGCCTGATCGTCGCGGCTGTTGAGCTGCTCCACCACCAGGTTCTGCCCATCGGCGAAGAATTTCTTGCGCAGGGACCTCACGCCCTCGCCGGTCATTTCGATGCGCGCAAGCGCCGGGATGAATCGGTTGAAGCCACCGAAATCACCCACCAGTTCCCAGACGCGGGCCGCATCGTCGGCGACCTCCACCGAGGTTTCGACGTGGCAGGCCCGGGGGTTCCTGATCAGGGTGTCGGATTGGAATGTCTTCATGGTCTTGCTCCTTTTTTTTGCGGTTGGGTGTTTCAGATGAAATCGATGGCCTTGAGGTAGTCGGCGCCGCGGCGCAGCAGCGCCGGGGACTTTTCCGGGTAGCGGGCGCCCATCTGTCGTACGCCGGTCCGGGCGTTGTCATGACGGATCATCGAGATGTCGCCGATGTCTTCCTCGAACCCGTTGAGATAGAAGCCCAGTACCCCGAACAGCGCGTTGTCGGCATCGACGCGGCCCAGTTGCCGCTGCCAGTCCGCGACGCTCACCAGGGAAAACTCACGACCGCTTTCACGGAACGACGCCACATAGGCGTCCCAGCTCAAAGGCTCGGGATTGTGCAGGTTGAACACCGCCTGGGTCGGCTGGTAGCGACTGGCGTGGAAGGCGATGAAGCGGGCCAGGAAGTCCACCGGCATCAAGTCGAAGTTGAGTGACAGGGCCGGTACCTGGCCCAACTGGATCGAGCCCTTGAGCATCAGCATCAGGCGATTCTTGTGGGGCTGGCAGACCCCGGTCAGGCTGTTGAAACTGATGTTGCCGGGGCGAAACAGATTGACCCGCACGCCACGCTCCCGGGCCCGTTGCAGGATCCGTTCGCCCACCCATTTGGACAGGTTGTAGCCGTTCTTGATGTAGATCGGCGGCGTCGCTGCGGCGGGCTGCTCCAGGACCTGGCCGTCGGCGTCCAGGGCACTGGAGGCCGACAGGGTGGAGATGAAGTTGAAGACCTTCTTGCTGCGTCCTTCGCACAGGCGCAGGCATTCGAAGATCGGTTCCACGTTGTCCCTTGCCAGCGACTCGTAGTCGAGCACGTGATTGACGTGGGCAGCGTTGTGCACCAGCGCGCCGAAGGTCTGGTCGATACGGGCATAGACGTCATCGGGCAGGCCCAGTTGCGGCTGGGTGATGTCGGCGGCATGGACGCTGACCCGGCTCAGGTCCAGGTGGGTCAGGCGGTTGTCCTGCAAGGCCTGGGCAAAACGTTCGGCGGCGCTGTTCCTGGCGGATGGACGCACCAGGCAGGCCACCTCCGTGGCACCCCAGGCCAGCAAGGCCTCGACAATGTGCACCCCGAGAAAGCTGTTGGCTCCCGTCACCACCACCTTGTGCACATCCCCGCACTGGCTGATGGGCAACGGATCGATGTCCAGTTCGGCCTCGGCATCGATGAACGCCTGCGGGCTGAGGACCGATGCGCCACTTGCTCCGGGATCGTCGAGCAACTTGGCCAGGGTGATCAGGGTGGGCGCTTCGATGAAACGATTGATCGACAGGCTGCGGCCGAACGCCTGGTGGATATTCAGCAACATCTGCGACAGCAGGATCGAATGTCCCCCCAGGTTGAAGAAGCTCTCATCGATGGCAATGTCTTCGGCAGGCAACTCCAGCAGCTCGGCCCACAGCTGTCGCAACTGTGCCTGCAGTGGGTTCTGTGGCTGTCGATGCTCTCCTGAGGACGATACCTGCACCGGCAGGGCAAGCAGGGCCCGGCGGTCGACCTTGCCATTGCTGGTGTAGGGCAGGCTGGGCAATTCGACGTAGGCGGCGGGATGCATGTAGGCGGGCAGCGTCTGTTGCACATGCTCGCGCAAGGCCTGGAGCGCGGCGCCGGGCCGGTCTTCCCGGGGATGGACGAGAAACGCCAGGATCCGTCGCCGCTCATCCACCCCCACCGCCACTTGCCGAAACCAATGGCTTTGCCGCAGGCAATGCTCGATCTCTTCCGGCTCGACCCGGAAGCCGCGGATCTTCACCTGGTTATCGCGCCGGCCGCAGAGCACGATGCCGTTGTCGGTCCACTGGCCGATATCCCCGGTACGGTAGGTGCGCAGGGTGTTCTCGCCGGGCAGTGTGAGGTCGAGGTAGCGGCCCGCAGTCAGCGCCGGGTCATTCAGATAACCCAGGCCTACCCCCGGTCCGGCGATGTAGAGCTCGCCGGGTGTGCCCTGGGGCACCGGTTGCCGGTGCTCATCCAGAATCAGCAGGCGAGCGTTGGCGATGGCCACGCCGAGGTTGCGGTTGTTGTCGCCCACGGCGAATTGTCGCGTGGTGGCGAGCACGGTGGTTTCGGTCGGGCCGTAGATGTTATGGAACTGGCACTGCGGCGCCAGGCGCTCGATCACGAACGGCTCGCAGACATCCCCACCAGTGATCAGGTGCTCCAGGCCCAGCGGTGCATCCAGCGGCATCACACTCAGCAGCGCCGGCGGAAGGAAGGCGTGGGTGACATGCTGCTCACGAATCAATGTCACCAACCGCCGCGGGTCGCGACGCTGGTCCTCGTCGGGTATCACCAACAGCGCGCCCTGGCGGAAGGTCGGCAGGATATCCAGCAACGACGCATCAAAATTGATGGTGGAAAACTGCAGGGCCCTGCTGTCTCGCTGCAACCCGACATAATCGGCGTACCAGGCACAGAAGTGGCTGAGGTTGCGATGGCTGAGCAATACCCCCTTGGGCCGGCCGGTGGTGCCGGAGGTGTAGATCGCCACGGCCGGCTCGTCGACCTCCACCCTGCGGCGGATCAGCGAGGCGGGAAAGCCAGGCCGGGACGATGGCAGTCGATGCACGTCCAACGCAGGCATCGCCAGTTCGCCCAGGTCGCAGTCGCCATCGTGCAGCAGCAGGTCGGCGGCGGCATTCTCCAGGATGAAGCGCCGCCGCTGCGCCGGGTGTTGCGGGTCCAGGGGCAGGTACACGGCGCCGCAACCGAGCACCGCGAGAATGGCCGCATACAGCGGCGCGGACTTGGGCAGGCAGACGCCGATCACCCTGGGGGAAGTGCATGGACCGATCCGCTCCAGTATCGCTTGCTGCAACCTCAACGCCAGGCTACGCAAGTCTCGGTAATCGATGAGCCGGCCTTCGACCCAAAGCGCCGATCGGGTTGCGTCATCGAGCATGCGCTGTTCGATGTCGTGCATGACCGGCACCTCGGCGGCCGCCAGCAGCCACGGCACCGCTGGACCGTTGAGCCGGTGCTCGAAGGCCAGCGCCTCCAGCATATCGAGGCCGTGCAAGGGGGACTCGACGGTATCGGCCGGGGCCGTCGACCAGTGAGCGAAGCAGGCTTCGTCCCGTGACAAATGGCTGACCAGGCGCGCCGCGTGTTCCACTACCACGGCCACTGTGCGCAACCGCAACGACTGGCCGTTGCCCGAGCTTTCCGGGGCGACGACCTCCCGGCATAACGGACGCTGCCCGGCGTCGAGAAACACCACCACCGGTTGCGGCAGGACTTCGCCGGGCACGGCCAGTAACGCCATCCGCACGTGAAGGTGCGAACGGGCGGCAATGGCGCCAGGCACGGTCGCATCGTCGATCAACAGGTCGACCGCGCCAGGGTCGGCCGGAGATTGGAAGTGGACGACACCGTGGCCGTGCAATTCAAGTTCGCGGGCCAGTTCGGCCATGGCCAGGCTGGTGCCAGACACTGCGATTTCGAGACGTCTCATCGGCTTCTCCTCATGGGGTCAGGTAGTCGGCCAGGGCCTCACGCACGCAGGGCGAGGCGAGCATCGAGCTGCCGCGGAAAAACCGCGTGATGTTGCCCACCAGCGGGTGAAAGCGATTGATGGGATAGGCCAGTGCGCCGGCCTCTTCGCGCAGCGACTGGCGCACGGATTCGTCGACGGGCAGGTGAGCGATCAACTCGAAATCGAAGGCCTGCTGCAGGTCGCTCGCCAGGTATTGGACGATGAAGCCGGGCATCAGGCGCGCGATCGCTTCGCGGTCTTCTTCGCAAGCGGTGCGCCAGTACATCTGCACCAGTCGCGTCCAGAAACCCGAGTGCCGGCCTTCGTCCAGCAGGTGATCGGCCATCAGTCCCTTGATCGACGCCTTGACCGAATCGTCCCGGGCGAAGGCTGCCACGTCGTTGGTCACGGTGTTTTCGGCAATGGCGATACAGATCAGCTCCACGGCGCTGAGCAAATGCCCGGGCGCCTGGGCCAGTGTCGCCGGTATGGCGCGACTCAACTCGATCTGTGCAGGCAACGGGATCGGTTCTATGCCGGTCATGTCGATGGTCTGCTGCATGAAATCCATGGCCACCAGCGCGTGATAGTCCTCGTCCACCACCACCGTCATCGCGTCGTAGCGGCAGGCGAACGGGAACTCGATGCCGAAACGATTCTTGGCAATGCGCCGGGCGGTGTGGTCCACCAGTTCAGTCTCGAAGATCACCACATCGTTGATGAATTTGTAGAGACTCTGCACCAAGGCAAAGTCGCGCAATTGCGGGCAATGACTGAGAAAGGTCTGGCTGTGCACCAGCGGTTGACGACTCATGGGAAAAATCAACTTGTCGTCGTTTTCCACCCAGCGTCGAGGCCGGGTGCGGATCGTGGCGCGGGTTTCCCAGGCGTCGGCGAAGGACTGGTACTGGACCGCGCTCATGGCATCACCTGCGCGACCGGTTGGGTCATGCTTTCGTGCAAGCCGTCCCACAAGGCCGCACGGCTGTGAACCGCGGCGAGCGCGGCGGACAGCACTTCGGTCTCGCGCTGCGGGTCGCCGTCGATCAGCCGGGCCAGCAGTTTTTCCGCGGCCGGGCCGTGATCTTCCGAATCCACCTCGATGTGCCGTTGCAGGTAATAGCGAAACGTCGGCGCCTGGTCCAGGCCAATGCCCCAGTCGTCCAGCATCCGCTGGAACATTTGCGGGATGACGCTTTCACGACCGTGTACGAACGCGGCCGCCACGCTGTGGGCCGGGGCGTGCAAGGCGGTATGCAGGGTCTGGCGGACGAACCGCGCCGCCGCTGGCTCCACCTCGACGCTGTCCAGCGCGGTATCGGGATTGACGCCTTCCTGTTGCAAGGCAATGAATCGCTCGATCGCCCGGGTGTCCGCACCGACCTCACGCATGGCGTCCAGGTACAGTTCGAAATGGCTGCAATAGCCCGCCCCCGGACGATCGTCCGATTCTTCGCCCAGGATGATCTCGTTGATCAGCCGGGCGGCATGGGGGTCGGCGGGTGGCAGCCAGGGTAGCTGGACGCAGGTCAGTTCCCGTTGCAGCCGCTTGGTCAGCGACATGAAGTCCCACACGGCAAACACGTGACTTTCCATAAAGCGGCGCAACAGGTCGATTGAAGTTATTTCGGAAAAAACCGGATGTAGGCCAAGTTCACGTTTCTTCAGGATAAGTTGCTCTTTGGTTGGCTGCATTGGAACGTCCTCATCAATGATGTTTGACCGGAAGGTGGCTCGAGATTTAATCAAGGCGAGCGGGTGCCTGAACCGGAGTCCATGAATAACTAAAGTGTTCGCAGTAATTGCGTGCTGCTGGCTTTGCGGCCTTTGTTTCTGGTTTCTTTGTGAGGTTTTTCAGCGTCGATGGAAGCGCGACGTAGAAAAAACTAATACACGAAACAAGTAAGCGGCAAGAACTTTTTTAATTATTTGAAGTTGTACTTTTATTGGGTGCGAGTAGTGCTTGTAAAACTTTTTATATAAGTTTTATTGGGGCGAAGAAGCTCCTTCCGATTTATAGCGATCAGAATCGAATAGTTCGAGTGAATGCCTCACCCGGAGCACTTCAGGGGA
Source organism: Pseudomonas sp. NFACC43 (assembly GCF_900119645.1). NCBI lineage: Bacteria > Pseudomonadati > Pseudomonadota > Gammaproteobacteria > Pseudomonadales > Pseudomonadaceae > Pseudomonas > Pseudomonas sp. NFACC43. The sequence goes on along the minus strand of NZ_FPKK01000022.1, from coordinate 9,413 downwards.
CAGGGAATAAGAAGTTTGGGTTTTTAAGGGCCGGAAGTCGTTCGGACATACGATCCTCCCGCCGGTTGGGCGACGCTCCTTGCGTGGTGGCTTCGATTCGCCTGGCTGACGCCGGGCGCTGACTTCTTCAGGTCTGTTTTTTGAATCGACAAACGCAAGAGTGAGCCCAAATCGGCGGCAGTGCCATTGGGCTGGTGCGACGATGAGGCGCGGCGACGGCCAAGCCCGTCAGGCAGGCGGCAAGACGGGTAGGAGGGATGTGTAAGAAAGTGATACGTCGATGGCTTGGCGGGTGAGGTCAGTCCTGCGACTGCTCCAGGTACCGTCGGATGGTTACGCAGGCTTTTTCCAGATGGTGCTCCAGCAACGCCACCGCATGGTCGATATCCTTGGCTGCCGCCGCCTCGAGCAGGGCACGATGATCGTCCTGGGTCAGCTTGCCCAGCCCCATCGAAGACAGGTGGAAGCGCAGGAAACGCTCTTCTTCATTGAGCTCGCGCTCCACCAGGTCCAACAGCTTGCTGTTGGGGGCCTTGTGGTAGAGCGACATGTGGAACAGCCGGTTGAGCCGGCCGATTTCGGCGTGATCGGTTTGCGCTTCCAACTGGTCGATGTATCGAGCGGCCTGGGCCAGGTCGTCGGCGTCGAGCAGCGGGATCGACAGGCGCAAGGCGAAGGCTTCGAGGACTGCGCGCAATGCATAGGTCTCGATGGCATTGTTGGTGATCAGCGGGGCCACCACGGCGCCCTTGTGCTGGACCACGTTGAGCAGCGATTGGGCCTCGAGCTGGCGCAATGCCTCGCGCACCGGCATGCGGCTCACGCCGAACAGGTCGGCCAGTTCCTGCTGGCGCAGGGCGGTGCCACGGGGCAGGCGTCCATCGAGAATGGCCTCGCGCAGGGAGCCTTCGATGATCGAACGTGCCTGGGCCGCAGGGACGGGCTTGTTCACCTGGATAGTGCTTAACGGCTTGGGCTTCTGTGTCACGACAACGCACCCTGGCTGGTAGTAACGAAATTGGATCCAAGCCAACACTAGTTACAGTTTCTCATGCCGTCAAAATCTGACGGCTCCGGTTCCTGAACTAAAGTTTAGCGTGCCTGGGATGATTTCACCCTGCCATTGTCTTTTCCCGGGCCAGGCTGCACCATCCAACGAATTTCCCCACGGCCCTTTTCCGGACGTATTTCCCTTGGCTGCACCTTCCACAGTCCTCAGGTCCTTGCGCTGGTTGTGTTCGGCATTGTTGCTGGCCGGCCTCATGCTGGGTGGCCTGCGGGCCGACTGGGACTTCGCCCAGATCAGCCGGCGGGCCCAAGGGTTGTACGGGCCGCTGGGCGAAGGACAGCAACGGATCGATGCCTGGCAACAGCTGCTGGCGACCCAGAAGCAGATCCCGGAACTGGAACAGCTCAAGGTGGTGAACCTGTTCTTCAACAAGCAGGTGCGCTACGTGGAAGACATCGACCTGTGGCGTGAAGTCGACTATTGGGAAACCCCCATCCAGGCCCTGTGGAAGGGCGCCGGCGATTGCGAGGACTACGCCATCGCCAAGTATTTCAGCCTGCGCCATCTCGGGGTGTCCAGCGACAAGCTGCGCATCACCTACGTCAAGGCGCTGCGGCAGAACCGGGCACATATGGTACTGACCTACTACGCCACCCCCGATGCCATGCCCTTGGTGCTCGACAGCCTGATCGACGGCATCCAGCCGGCCAGCCAGCGGACCGACCTGCTGCCGGTCTACTCTTTCAATGCCGAAGGGCTATGGCTGCCGGGCACCAAGGGCAACAAGAAAGTGAGTGACACCAAGCGCCTGTCCCGGTGGCAGGATGTGTTGAAGAAAATGCAGGCCGAAGGTTTTCCGGTCGAGACTAACTAGGAGCGCGCGCTCAGATGTCCTTGTTCAAACAACTGTTGATCGCTATCTGTCTGTTCCTGGTGGTCGCCTTCAGCGGCAGCTTCATGGTCAGCCTGGAGAGCTCGCGGACCCAATACGTCAATCAGCTGCGTTCCCATGCCCAGGACGCGGCCACGGCGCTGGCGCTGTCGTTGACACCGAACATCGACGATCCGGCGATGGTGGAGCTGATGGTCAGCTCCATCTTCGACAGCGGTTATTACGCCAGCATCCGCGTGGTCGACGTGGCCACCGACAAGACCCTCGTCGAGCGCACCGGCGTGCCGGACGCCGGCAGCGTGCCGCAGTGGTTCGTCAAGCTCATCGGCCTGGAGCCGGCCGGTGGCGATGCCATCGTCAGCCGCGGCTGGGAGCAGGCGGCGCGGGTCGAAGTGGTCAGCCACCCGATGTTCGCCCTCGCCAAGCTCTGGCAGAGCGCCCTGGGCAGCCTGGGCTGGCTGTTGCTGTGCGGCGCCGTGAGCGCGGTGCTGGGGGCCTTGCTGCTGCGGCGTCAGCTCAAGCCCCTGGACTACATGGTGCACCAGTCCCATGCCATCGCTCGTCGCGAGTTCCTGAGCCTGCCGGAGCTGCCGCGTACCCCTGAATTGCGTCGCGTGGTGCAGGCGATGAACCAGATGGTCGAGAAGCTCAAGGCGCTGTTCGAGGAGCAGGCCGAGCGCAGTGAAAAACTGCGGGTCGAGTCCTACCAGGACAACCTGACGGGCCTGGCCAACCGGCGTTATTTCGAGATGCAGCTCAATGCCCGGGTGAGCAATCCGGAGCAGGCCAGTTCCGGTTATCTGCTGCTGCTGCGGGTCAAGGACCTGGCCGGGCTGAACCAGCGACTGGGCGGGCAGCGTACCGACCAACTGCTCAAGGCCGTGGGCGAACAATTGCTGCGTGAGTGTGCCCGCTACCCTGAAACCCACAACCTGGTGACCCGCATCCGCGGCGGCGAATTCGCCGTGCTGGCGCCGGGCCTGGTACGTGAAGAGGCGCTGCAGCTGGCGCAGAATCTCGAAGCGGCGTTGGCAAGCCTTCACGCCACCGGCGCGACCGACGTGGCGTCGGTGGCCTCCATCGGGCTGGCGCCGTTCGTCCACGGCGATTCGCCACAAGCGGTGCTCCAACTGGGCGACCAGGCCCTGGCACAGGCTGAAAGCCAGGGTGAACCCGGTTGGGCCTGTCTCGAACACAGCGCGTCGGCCAGCGTCGGTGACGATCACCATGCCTGGCACACGCTGCTCGACCAGGCGTTGAGCAATCAGCGGTTCGAGTTGTATTTCCAGCCGGTGGTGGCCGCCCAGGACACCCAGCTGGTGCTGCATTACAAAGTGCTGTCGCGGCTGCTCGACGACCAGGGCCAGACCATCCCGGCCGGGCGCTTCCTGCCTTGGCTGGAGCGTTTCGGCTGGACTGCGCGGCTGGATCGCCTGATGCTCGAACAGGTGCTCAAGCAGATGGCCGGGCACGAGCAAGCCCTGGCATTGAACCTGTCCTCCGCTACCCTGGCCGACCCCCAGGCACTGAACAGGATCTTCGAGATCCTGCGCGCCCATTCCAACCTGGGGCCGCGCCTGACGCTGGAGATCGGCGAAGAGCAACTGCCCGAGCAAGCGGTGCTGGAACAACTGACCCGACGCCTGCGCGAGCTGGGCTTCTCCCTGAGCCTGCAGCGTTTCGGTGGACGGTTCAGCATGATCGGCAACCTGTCGCGGCTGGGACTGGCCTACCTGAAAATCGACGGCAGCTACATCCGCGCCATCGACCAGGAAAGCGACAAGCGTCTGTTCATCGAAGCCATCCAGCGCGCCGCCCACAGCATCGACCTGCCCTTGATTGCCGAGCGGGTGGAGACCGAAGGGGAACTGGCGGTGATTCGCGAGATGGGGTTGTTCGGCGTGCAGGGGCAACTGGTGGGCGAACCCCGGCGTTGGGTGTGATCCTGAACCACTGATCGTTCCCATGCAGAGCAAGGGAAGGATCAGTCAGCCCGGCTAGATCAACCCTTTCTCATCGTCATCGATCAAGCGGCTCAGCCCGCCCAGCGCTTCCCGGGCCTGGTTGCGGTCCATCAGCTTGGCCTGGGCCGCCGGCGGCAGGTCGGTGACGCGGATGACGCCCTTGGCTGTCAGGACCTGGATCAGGTCGTCGAGTACCCGAATCATCTCCAGGTCGCTCTGCTTGAGTTGCTTGAGGCTGTTCTCTACCGCCTGGTTGGCGAACCAGTCCTGGATCTCGTGATTGTCGGCCGGCAGGGTTTCGGTGGCCTCGGCATAAGCGCTGGCCTCCACGCGCACCAGCAGGCCTTGTGCATCGCGTTGCACATAAAACATCGGGCATCCCTCATGTATGAAGCGGCGTCATGCTGGGCAGCATAGGCCAACTGTGCGGGAGTATGAACCCTTATCCCCAGGAGAAGGAGCAAGCGCTCTCTCCTGGGGTGTGCTCAGGTCAACTGTTGTTGTGATCGACCTTGATGGTCGGATCGCTGCCGGCGATCAGGGAGTTGAGGTTGACGTTCGACCAGTTGTTGCCTTCGAGCTTGATCGTCACGTCCGGCGTGGCGGCTGCGCCGTTGGCCGCGTTGAACTGGCCGGTGGTGCTGACCTGCAACGACGACACCCCATCGACCGTGGTGATCTTCAGGAAGTGATCGATGGTGCTGCCGGTTTCACCCTGCAGCAGATCCCTCAGGTCGATCCGGTCGCCTTCGCTGGCCTTGAAGTCCTTGATCACGTCGGTGCCGGTGTCGCCGGATTTCCACACAAAGGTGTCGCCGCCCAGGCCGCCGATCAGGGTGTCGTTGCCTTTGCCGCCGATCAGGATGTCGTTGCCGTTGCCGCCGAGCAGGATGTCATTGCCCTTGCCGCCATCGAGCGAGTCGTTGCCGCCCTGGCCGAAGATAATGTCATTGCCAGCGCCGCCCAGCAGCGTGTCGTTGCCATCGTGGGCACCGGACACATCGAACGCGGTGTAGTGCTCGGTGATGTACTGGTGCACGTTGGCGGTGGTGACCTTGCTGACGTCGACGCCGCTTTGCTGGGCCACGAACGACTGGATGGCCTGGTAACCCTCGCCGGCGATGCCGTTGAAGCTCACCAGGTCGCCGAACAGGATGTCGTTGCCGTCGGCGCCATTGACCGTGTCGGAGCCCGGGAGCGTCGCTTCGGTATGGCCAATGATGGAGTTGGCCAGGTCTTTGGGGTCGATGTTGGTCTGCGGCTTGCCATCGGAGTCGTACGGCTTGAGGTCGGTCAGGGTGACGTCCTTGTTCAAGCCGATCGCTTCCACGCCCGACACCGAGCTCAGCAGCGCGAAAGCGCTGAGAGAGTTGCTGGTGGTGGCCGAGTCGGTGCTGCTGCCGGTGCCGTCGCGGTACGACAGTTCGTAGGTACCGTCCCCTTGGGCGTGCAGCGTGCCCAGGGACTCCTCGCTCCAGTAGCCGCCCCAGGATTTTTTCCAGGTCAGCAACGAGACATTGCCGGACTCGTCGACCTGCACACGGTGGGTGCTGTCCAGGTCGGCGCTGAATGTCTGGCCCAACTTGTAATTGGTCGTGGTGATCAGGCTGTCGAGCTTCACGCCGTTATAGAGGTCGGGGTTCGTCTGCTCGCCGGCCTGGTAGAACGTCGGCTGGCCATCGGTGATGAAGTACGTGAGGTTCTTCGCCCCGGTGTTGCTCGTGGCCTCGGTGCTCTTGAACCAGTTGGCCGTGGTCTTGAACACGTCTTCGTAGTTGGTACCGCCGCCGGACACCATGGAGTCCAGGACGTTCTTGAGCAGGGTCAGCGCATTCGGGTCCTTGAGATTGACCGAAACGGTCTTGTTCACCTGGCGGTCGAAGTCCGCCAGGAAGATGTTCACCGTGCCCGAGTTGTTGCCCATGCTCTGCTTGAGGGTGTTGAACACCGACGTCAGCGAGTTCTTGGCGGCAGTCAGGGACGACTCGCTCATGCTGCCGGAGCTGTCAACCATGAAGGCAATGTTGTAGTTGACGCCCGGTACCACGGTCAGACCGCCAATGTCGGCGACAATCACGTCGTTGCCGTCGGTGCCCGTGAAATTGTCGCTGCCGGAGGTGGCGGTGGCCGCGTTGTAGACCGCCGGATGCACCGTTACCGGGATCTGCGCGGTGGTGACCGCCGATCCGCCAAGGGCTTCGGTGGAGGTCGACGTCACGGTCAGGTTGATCTGGCCGTTGAAGTAGGATGGAGGCGTCAGGTTGAGGCTGCCCAGGTTCCAGCCCGTGACCGAGGCTTCGCCGTTGGCGCCCACGGTCGCGGTGTGGCCGTCGCCGTCGCTCAGCACACTGCCTTGCGGCATGCCGCCGATCTTCACGCTCAGGCTCTCGGAACCGTCGGTATCGGTCAGGGCGGTGGTGATCTTCGACAGATTCACGCTGCCACCTTCGGCGCCTTCGTTGAGCTTGAAGCCGTCGTAATAGCCTTCGCCATTGGTGCCGTGCAGATCGGAAACGGTCACACCGGCATTCACCAGGTCCGTCACGCCGGTATACAGCGGTACGCCGGCACTGCTCAGGTCCACGGGCGTGCTGCCGTTGACCGAGAGGTTGACATCATAGCTGCCCGGGCCGGTCTGGTTGTGATGGTAGATATCCAGGGTGTAGTAGCCACTGGTGGTCGGGGTGAACGACCCATTGAGCTTGCCGCCCGCCCCCCAGGTGATGCCGGCCACATCCTTGCCGCCAATCGTCACCAGCAGGCTGTCGTCGCCAGTGCCGCTGAAGGTGTAGGTCTTTCCGGCTTCCAGGAAAATCAGGCCCGAGGTTTTCGAGGCGGTGCCCGGGTTGACGTTGCTGTCGGACTGCACGTTGGTCACGTTGGTACTGCTGTTCGGCGTGCCGGCGGCATCGATGACCGACTTGAGGGTGCCCGATGGCGCCCCGCTGCCATCGGTACCCAGGCCTGGCAGGCCGGTCCAGACCTCCTTGATCAGGCCGGTGGAGGTCACGTTGTTGCCGGCCACGCTCAGGCTCGGCTTATCAGCCACCGGCGTGATGTCGATCTTCACGGTACCGGCGTTACCCAGCGTCTGGCCATCGGTCGGCTGGAACTGGATCTGCGTGTAGTCGGCTTTCTGGTCGCCCACGCCGCTCGGGTTGCCATTGGCGCCGGACTCGTTGGCGTCCGGAGTGAAGCGCAGCTTGCCGCCGTCGATATCGGCCTTGCTGAAGGTCTGGTTGCTGGTCACGTCCTTCCAGGTCGCACCATCCAGGTACTGCAGCTTGCCATCGCTCGGCAGCCCGGTGATCTTCACGCCCAGGCTTGTGCTGGCGCTGTCCACATCGCTGATGCCGAAGTTCGACCAGCCCAGGACCAGCGAAGTGTCTTCGGTTCCGGTCGCGGTGCCGCCAGCGGCCACCGGAGCATCGTTGACCCCGACCACGTTCACGGTGGTGGTGGCGGTATTGGAGTAGTTGGTGCCGTCGGTCACCGTCACGGTGATGACGCGTGGCACTGTGCTCGGGTCGTCGCTGTTGTTGATGAACGTGATGTTCTTGATCTGCTGCATGTAGTCGGCCAGCGTCGCGTTGCCTGACAACGTCAGGGTGACCGTGCCGTTGGTACTGTTGGCATTGATGCTGATGCCGTTGACGCTGTTGCCCAGGTTCAGCGCATCGCCTGGCTGACGGTTGGTCAGCACGATGGTGGCGCCGGTCAGCATGGTGCTGTCCGGGTCGGTGATCTTCAGGTCAGTGTCGCCGATGGATACGCCCGGGCCGGTGGTGCCTTCGGTGAACGTCACCTGGTAATCGGCTCCGGTCTTGCCGCTGGAATTGTTGGCGTCCAGGTCGAGGACCGGTGGAGCATCGTTGTCCACGATCGAGGTGCTGACGCTGCCGTTGGTGCCACTGACCGCGAGGTGCTCGAAGTTGCCACCGGTGGCCGAGTCGATCCTGACCACGAAGTTCTCGGTGCCTTCGGTGATCTTGTCGTCCAGCGTCGCGACATTGAAGGTTGCGCTGGTGGCGTTGGCCGGGACTTTGACGGTGTAGACACCCGTGAAGTCCGTGCCATCGGCGGCGGTGCCGCTGTAGACGATCTTCACCGTCACTTCGGTTTGCGCCGGGTTCGTCAGGCTGACGGTATAGGTGGCGGACTGGCCTTCGGTAACCGCCGTGCTGCCGCTGATGCTGACAGTGGTGTTATCAGGCGTGTCGGTCACGGCCGTCACTGCCGGGGTGGTGCTTGGCACCAGGTGTTCGAAATTGCCACCTGTCGCTGTCTTGATCGTTGCCTCGACGTTGCCTGCATCTTTATAGACGTCGTCCTTCGGTGCGTCGACGGTCACGGTGCCGGTCTTGGCACCGGCGGCGATGTTGATCACCGCACCGTTGCTCAAGGTAACGGTGACGGGCGAGCCGGCGGCGTTGGTCAGGGTAGCGGTGTAGGTGATCTGGCCGCCTTCGGCCACGGTGTCGGTTGCCGAGAGCGTCAGGCCGGTGGTGTCCTGGGTATCGGTCACTGCAGTGTTGGCAGGCTTGCCATCGACTTCCAGGTTTTCGTAGTTGCCGCCTTTGGCGTCGTCGATCTTGACGCTGAGATTGCCGCCACCCGCCAGGGCATCGTTCGGCGCGGTGAAGTTCACCGAGCCGGAGCTCTGGCCGACCGGGATCGTGATGCTCTGGCCGTTGGACAGGGTCACCACCAGTGGCGCGCCGGTTACCGGAGCGTTAACCGAGGCGGTGTAGACCACGGTGCCACCTTCACCAACAGTCGAGGTCGCGGATAGCGAAACGGTGCTGGTATTGAGGGTATCGGTCACATCCGTAACGGCAGGCGCAGTGCTTGGCACCAGGTTTTCGAAGTTGCCACCAGTGGCCTTGTCGATGCTGACTTCGACCTTGCCGGCATCCTTGTAGACGTCGTCCGTCGGTGCATCGACGGTCACGGTGCCGGTCTTGGCGCCGGCGGCGATGTTGATCACCGCACCGTTGCTCAAGGTGACGGTGACGGGCGAGCCGGCGGCGTTGCTCAGTGTCGCGGTGTAAACGATGGAGCCGCCTTCGGCTACCGTGCCGGTCGCCGAGAGGGTGAGTGCGGTCGCGTCAGGCGAATCGGTGATGGTGGTCACCGCAGGCGTGGTGCTTGGCACCAGGTTCTCGAAGTTGCCGCCGGTTGCGCCAGTGATGGTGGTGCTAACAGTGCTGCCGTTGTTATAGACGTCGTTGGCCGGCGTATCGACCGCGACGGTACCCGTGGTCTGGCCGGCAGCGATGGTGATCACCGCGCCGTTGCTCAGGGTGACGGTCATTGGCGTCTGGGCCGGGTTGGTCAGCGTAGCGGTGTAGGTGATCTGGCCACCTTCGGTGATGGTTTCACTGGCGCTGAGTGTCAGGCCGGTGGCATCTACTGAGTCGGTAACCGTGGTCACCGCAGGGGTGGTGCTTGGTACCAGGTTCTCGAAGTTGCCGCCGGTTGCGCCAGTAATCGTGGTGCTGACAGTGCTGCCGTTGTTATAGACATCGTTCGCTGGCGTATCGACCGC
>NZ_FPKK01000020.1:0-92283 GCF_900119645.1 Pseudomonas sp. NFACC43 | reverse complement strand
AGGCAGCATCGTGATCTGCGCCGGTGGCGGCGGCATCCCGACGATGTACGACGCCCACGGCAAGCTGCAGGGCGTCGAAGCGGTGATCGACAAGGACCTGTGTTCGGCGCTGCTGGCCCAACAGCTGGAGAGCGACCTGCTGGTGATCGCCACCGACGTCAACGCCGCGTTCATCGACTACGGCAAGCCAACCCAGAAAGCCATCGCCCAGGCCCACCCGGACGAAATGGACAGGCTCGGCTTCGCCGCCGGCTCCATGGGACCCAAGGTCCAGGCAGCCTGCGAATTTGCCCGCAACACCGGCAAGGTCGCGGTGATCGGCGCACTGGCGGACATCGACGCCATCGTCCAGGGCACTGCAGGCACGCGTATCAGCACGGCCACTCCCGGCATTACCTATCGATAATCAGAACTGCAGGGGCAGGGTCAGGCCTGCCCCTCCTCCCGAACCCTGAAAGGAGAGCACCATGGCCCACTTTGAACCCGGTCGTCTGCATATCGAACGACACGCACTGAACAAGGACGATGTCAGCTACGACCTGTGCCTGGATTACGAGGTCACCACCGATCCCAAGGAAGGCAAAGGGATGCAATTCACGATGCACGGCAGCATTCAGGGCAAGGATATGAAGGAAACGTTTTTCCTGAGCAAGGAGCAGGCATACAACTTCGCCAGCAACGTGACCAAGATTGCGGAGAAACATGGAATTCCCAAGGCTTACAGCAGCATCGGTTCGCAACACAAACATTACGATCTGATGTTCGAGGATGTGCGGGTGCAGTTGAACATGAAGTCCGGAGACCCCGTCAACCCTGAACATTTTGAATGACTCACCGAGCGTAAATGGCACGCACCTGCACGCTCACACGATTGTGCCGGTTGGCAGGAGCGCTGTTGTTACGTGACCTTGATTCACATCCCAGGTACTCAAGGAAAGCAGCCATGACACCGATTCGCACCCTGGCTTTAATTGCTGCACTGCTGTCAACGACCAGTCTGGCGGTCCGTGCCGCTGATATACCGCTGGGCAGCAATGCCATGGAAGGCCATATCGTTTCGCGCGTACTCGCCGTTGATCCGGCGCTCTATCAAGTCACCATCGAAGGCCGCAACAAAGAACCGGTGCCCATCCAGCTCACCGACCAAGCCAAGAACCTGCACAATCTGAGAGTCGGTGACAACGTCGAGATTCACGTGATTCGCTCAGTCGCTTATGTATTGGATACGAACGTTGGCGGGGAGCCAGGAGTATCCAATGAAGCCATGGCCATCCGCACCACCAAGGACAATCCCAATCCCGGCGGTGAAGCTTTCCGTCAAGTCAGAGTCACGTCCAAGATCACTCGCATTGATTTGAAAGAACATGAAGTGACTTTGCTACCTCCGGAGGGACAAGTCATCGTATTGAAAGTGGAGGATCCAAAGCTTCAGGAACGGATGAAGAAACTTCAGGAGGGTCAGACGATCGATGCCATTTATACCGAGGTATTGAAAGTCAAAACCTCACGCTAGGCTATGTACGAAAAGTCTCGAGATGAAGATCAGGCAAGGCGAAAACAGCCGAGCAAGCGCGGTGTACCGGAGTACATGAGCATTGCGAGGCAGTTTTCAACGCGGCATGAACGAGTATCAAGTCTTTTCGTACAGAGCCTAGGGAACCCCCGACTTAACCACTGGCTGGCCTGGGCGGACATGGCGTCGCGCTTGCAAGCCGGCCAACAGACCAACAGACCAACAGACCAACAGACACCATCGCAATGCTCGCGAGATTCAGGCATCAGAGATGTGGATGGCGATGAGTGCCTGTCAGCTTTTGCAGGCCACCTGGGCAGGCGCGGCAGACGTCAACTTGGAGGGGATTACAATTGACGTGCCAGGCACAGGGGTGAGCTCGAAAACTCCCAGCAGGCAAATAAGTGCTTGCCGACCATCCTTGTCTGGCCTCATGTCCACTCCTGCAAAAACTTCGTAGTCTTTCCCGGGTTCCAGTTTGTACACGAGTGCCTGGTCAGCGCAGGCCCAATAAGTGCTGCCAGAACCAGCAACGGTCGCGCCCTGGGTTGCAATCTGAAATGGCAAGTCTGTCCTGACGCGATATTCGGTGACAACCTCCTTGTATGCGCCTTGGGCTCTGCGAATCGAGGGGATGTATTGGACAAGAGGGGGCATGACCCTTTTCGGCATGCCAATGCTCACCGACTTCAGGGGGTACTGCGGATAGTTGATGCTCGCCGTACCATCCTCCCCGAAACGTCCGGCTTCAGCCATCTTATGCCGGGTGGCAGGCGCACAACTGCCCATGATGCTATCGCCATATACACTGGAGTTCGTGATGACGCGAACATGCGCCACCCCCTCTGATTGGACAGGCTCTTCGTACGGAACCGAAGGTATCCCAGAGCAACCGGCAAGCGCTGCAGAAAAAATAGTTACGAAAGTGATAACCCGCATGACCATGTCCTTATGTACTCGATAGCTCAAAAAAAAACCGACACTATGATCGGTTTTCTGTGCACGCCCACACACGCAGGAGTGACAGGGCGGCGAATACTGGGACATGACGAAATGATATTCAAGCCCTTCTGAAGGCTTCTTTATGCCGCATCGTTTTCCATTACCCAGCCAACTGCGAGCAGATTACAAAGGGGGACCGGATCTGTTGATAGAGCGGATCATGGCACACAGAACAGCCCGATCGGCATAGGGTGCCGTCGACATGATTGCGGATAAAAATTGCGAGGGATGAAACAAACAAGGGTTTGCATCAGCATTCGCTCGCAAACCCTTGATTTTAGATGGTGCCCGAAGCCGGAATCGAACCGGCACGCCCTTACGAGCGGGGGATTTTAAGTCCCATGCGTCTACCAGTTTCGCCATTCGGGCGGTAGCGCGGTCAAGCTTCCTGAAGCGGTCAAGATCATGGATCTGACAGGTCGAAGCCGGTACAGCAGAGGGGACGAAATATATACATCCCTCCCCTATGAAGCAAGGTAGCCCATGTTCTTTCGAAACAAAAAACTGCATTGCCACATAAAGAAAAAAGCTCTGTAAATCATAGATCTACAGAGCTTTTTAATAGTGGAGGCCGAAGTCGGAATCGAACCGGCGTAGGTGGATTTGCAATCCACTGCATAACCATTTTGCTATTCGGCCTCAGGACGCTTGATGCCAGTGAAACCATCAACCGCTTTTAAACCTGATGAGGAGCGGATCAATCTAATTGAGCGCTATCTCCTTGAAAACATTGAGTTTTTTTAGCCCTCAATGCGTTCGATGGGCGCAATTATGTACTCATTTGCCGAAGCTGACAACCCCTTGATTTCAAAAAAAAATCAGCCGGCACGCGGGTCCCTGCTCCGTTTCATCGGTTCGACAATCTTACTCGGGCCGCCTGTCCCGCCGCCTCATCGGAAACCCCTGACGTCGATGGAACGACCGACCGCCCCGCCGGTTCATTCCTTATGTTGCCCTCGGACTTTGTAAGGAAAACCATCATGACTGAACGTCCACCACTGGTTGCGAGCCGGGCTGCGGTGCCGAGTCCGTCGCACCCCAATCTCGGTACACCGGAGCGTGCATTATCACTCCTGGCCGGCACGCTGCTGATTGCCAACGGGCTGCGTGAAGGCGGGCTCAAAGGTTGGCCACAGGTACTGCTGGGGGCCTGCGCGACCTGGCGTGCCTATTCGGGTACCTGCCGGGTCAAGCAGGCGCTTACCCATACCCCGTTCGAACAGGCCTTCGAGCAGGATCGGGGCTGGGACGGGAGCAAAGTGATCTCCCGCAGCATCACGGTCGGCAAGCCGCGGGAAGAGGTCTTTGAGTTCTGTCGCAACCCCGCCAACCTGGGCGCCTTGGTGCCCTGGATCGATGAGATCGAACAGACCGGCGAACACACCTACCGCTGGGTGGCGCGCGGGCCGATGGACAAGACCCTGCACTGCGACCTCGAGCAGCACGAACCCAAGGAAGGCCGCAAGCTGCACTGGATCGCCGGGCCGGACACGCGCTTCAAGCACGACATCCAGATGCACTTCAGCGATGCGCCGACGGGCCGGGGCACGCAGATCAAGGTGATCGTCGCCTGCAAGACTTCCCTCGGCAGTGCGGGTTATGCATTGGCCAGTGCCATTTCGAAATTCTCCGACAAGGCCCTGCTCCATCTGCTTCGCAGCATCAAGCAGCAACTGGAAACGGGCGAAGTGACCACCAACCGGATGCGGGCCGAGGGCACGAAGGACTTCCTGTTCATTCACCCGGCCACGACCGCGACTTCAACACCGGGCCATGCCCCGTCCAACGGAGGAACAGTCTGATGCGCGCACTCACCTGGCAAGGACCCAACAAGCTACAAGTCGACACCGTCGATGATCCGTCCATCCTCAACCCTCGCGATGCTATCGTGCGGGTGAAACTGTCCTCGGTCTGCGGTTCGGACCTGCACCTATTGGGCGGCTACGTACCCACCATGCAAGCTGGCGACATCATCGGTCACGAATTCATGGGCGAGGTGGTGGAAACCGGTTCGGCCGTCACGCAGTTCAAGAAAGGTGACCGTGTTGTCACCGTGTCGATCCTCGGCTGCGGCCAGTGCGAGCATTGCCAGCGCGCGGACTTTTCCTGCTGCGACAACTCCAATCCCAACCCCACCGCGACGGACATTGCCTACGGCCAACCGGCCTGCGGCATCATCGGCTACAGCCACGCCTTCGGCGGCTTCGCGGGCAGTCACGCCACTTATATCCGCGTGCCATTCGCCGACGTGAACCTGTTCACCATTCCCGAAGGCGTGACAGACGAACAAGCGGTTTTTGTCTCCGATGCAGTGCCCACCGGTTTCTTCGCCGCTGATAACGCCAACATCCAGCGCGGCGACACGGTTGCGGTCTGGGGTTGTGGCGGGGTCGGGTTGATGGCGATTGCCAGCGCGTACCTGTTGGGCGCCGAACGGGTGATCGCCATCGACCGCTTTACCGACCGCTTGCGTCTGGCCGAGGAAAAGGCCGGTGCCATCGCGCTCAATTACGAAACCACCGACGTGCATGCCGCCCTGCTGGAGCTGACCGGGGGCCGCGGCCCGGATCGCTGCATCGACTGCGTGGGCATGGAGGCCCACGGCACCGAGGTCGATTACTACTACGACAAGACCAAACAGATGATGCGCCTGCACAGCGAGCGCGGAACGGTGTTGCGCCAGTCCATCCGCGCTTGTCGCAAGGGGGGCACCGTCTCGGTGGTCGGGGTGTATGGCGGTCTCCTGGACAAGTTCCCCATGGGAGCGATCGTCAACAAGTCCCTGACCCTGCGCTCGGGCCAGCAACCGGGGCAACGTTATGTGCCGAGGCTGTTCGAATATATTCAGAAAGGCGAACTGGACCCTTCCTATCTGCTGACCCACCCCATGGGGCTGGAGCAGTCGGTGCAGGGTTATGAGATGTTCAAGGACAAGCGCGAGCAGTGCCTGCGGGCGGTATTCCGACCGGAATAACCAGCGCGGTCAAGGGGGCCTGCCTGCCAGGCTCCCGACGCCCGTCTGCGTGAGTCCAGCGTATTTTTTTCTTGCCAGGATCGACGCACTGTCGGATAAGACACAGCCTCAGCCGTCTCAGAGTCCGTCCATGCCCCGCGTCGGTGTCCTCCAGGGTTCGAACATCCGCCTGCTGGTTTACCTGCTGTTCGCCATCCAGTTGGTGTCCATGGGTGCCATGGAGATGAGTGGCCCCTTCTGGCCGGTTCATCTGCACCAGTTGACCGACAACGACGCGCTCTTCAGCTTCGCCAGTACCGCGGTGTACGTCGGCCCGATGCTGGGCATCATGCTGACCAGCGCCTTTTGGGGGCGGATCGGTGATCGCCATGGGCACAAGCTTATGATGATCCGCGCCTTGGCCGGTTTGTCCCTGACGCAGCTGGGGCTGGCACTGAGCAGCGATATCTGGGTCATCCTGGTGCTGCGCTTCCTGCAGGGCGCATTCGCCGGCTACATCGCCCCGGCCCAGGCCTGCGGGGTCAGTATCGAAGCCTCCTCAGAGGTGATTACCGAGCAGATGCTGCGCAGCGTCTACCGGGTCGAGGCAAGGATCGAACAGTGTTCCAGGGGGGAGCGGCACGTGATTGTCGACAGCGTGGCCTGAACCGCCAGGCCTGGGCGCTCAGGCAGTCGCGGCCCAAGGCCATTGCAGGTAACATACCGGCCTTTCCCGCCGCCTCTGCGACCTGCCGAATAAGCCCACTCCATGCCTTTTGAACTCAGCGTTGACCTCACCACCCTCGCTATCCTTGCCCTTGTCGCGTTCATCGCAGGCTTCATTGATGCCATCGCCGGTGGCGGTGGCCTGTTGACCACCCCCGCCCTGCTGACCGCCGGCCTGCCCCCTCACCTGGTGCTGGGGACCAACAAACTCAGTTCGACGTTCGGCTCCGCCACGGCCAGCTTCACCTTCTACAAGCGCAAGCTGTTCCACCCCAGGCAATGGACCCATGCCCTGGTCGGTACGTTGGTCGGCGCCCTGACCGGCGCCATCGTCGCCCACTACCTGCCCGCCGAGTGGCTGAACAAGATGCTGCCGGTGATCGTGTTCGCCTGTGGCCTGTATCTGTTGTTCGGGGGCACGCCCAAGGCGCCGCTGGACAGCGACGCGCCGATCAGGAAGACCTGGCAATCGCCCCAGGGTTTCACCCTGGGCTTCTACGACGGCGTGGCGGGCCCTGGCACGGGGGCGTTCTGGACCGTCAGCAGCCTGCTGCTCTACCCCATCGACCTGGTCAAGGCCAGCGGCGTGGCACGCAGCATGAACTTCGTCAGCAACATCGCGGCGCTGGCGGTGTTCATCTTCTCCGGGCAAGTGGACTGGGTCATCGGCCTGAGCATGGGCCTGTCGGTGATGATCGGCGCATTCTTCGGTGCCCGCACCGCCATCAGCGGCGGCGCGAAGTTCATCCGGCCGGTGTTCATCACCGTGGTCCTGGGCCTTACCGTGCGCCTAGCCTGGCAGCACTGGTTCAGCGTGGCCTAGACGGCGCGCCACATAGAGGTCGATCAGGTAGCGGGCGATCGAACGCGAAGCCGGCAACGGCGGCAGGTCGTGGACGCTGAACCACTGGGCGTCCTCGATTTCTTCTTCCTGGCGCACGATGTCGCCGCTGGCATATTCGGCATGGAAACCCAGCATCATCGAATGAGGGAACGGCCAGCACTGGCTGCCCACATACTGGATGTTCTTCACTTCGATACCGACTTCCTCGCGCACTTCGCGGACCAGGCAATCCTCGGCCGATTCGCCCGGCTCGGCAAACCCCGCCAGGGTGCTGTAGATACCGGTGACGAAACGTGGCGAACGGGCCAGCAAGACCTCGTCGCCACGGGTAATCAGCACGATCATGCTGGGTGAAAGCCGCGGATAGTGGCGCAGGTCGCATACATCGCAATACATCGCCCGCTCCAGCGCAATCTGCCCCATGCGCTTGCCGCAACTGCCACAGAAACGATGCTCCCTGGCCCAGGTGCCGATCTGCGCCGCATACCCGAGCACCTTGTACAGCGTGTGATCGTCCTCGAGCATGAAGGCCCGCAGGCCTTTCCAGTTGCAGCCAGGGACGTCCAGGGAACTGTGGAGCTCCAGCAGATAGACCGGCTCGCCGTCCAGGTGGCCGATGCCGTGCTCGGCAAGGATCGACAGGTCCTGGCGCTTGAGCCACTGGCGGGGAAACAGCGGGCCGTTATCGTCGAACAGGAAGCCTTCCGGGCTGCGGGCCACGGCCCAGCCGCCCGCCAGATCGGTATCGAGTACTGCGGTGGTCCAGCGTGGAATCATGATGATCAATCCAGAAATTCGGGTTTCTGTTTGCTCATATGGGCGGCCATGGCCACGCGCAGGTCGGTCGATTGCAACATGGCGGCGTTCCAGGTGGCGACGTACTCCAACCCGTCGTCGATGCGGTGGTCGCGCATGTAGCCAATCATTTCCTTGGTGCCGGTCACGGCAATCGGCGACTTGGCGGCGATGTCCCGGGCAATGCCCATGACGCCGTCGAGCAGGCTGGCGGTATCGGTATAGACACGATTGACCAGGCCGATACTGCGCGCTTCATCGGCACCGAACGTGCGCCCCGTATAAGCGAGTTCACGCAGCATGCCGTCCCCGATGATCCGGGGCAAGCGTTGCAATGTGCCAACATCGGCTGCCATGCCGATATCGATCTCCTTGATGGAGAACTGGGCATCCTCGGCGGCATAGCGCATGTCGCAGGCGGAGATCAGGTCGATGGCCCCACCCAGGCAGTAACCCTGGACAGCAGCGAGCACCGGCTTGCGGCAGTTGTCCACCGCATTGAACGAGGCTTGCAGTTGCAGGATCTTGCGCCGCAGCAGGCGCGCGTTGCGGCCCACGTCCTTGCCCAGTTCATTGGCCACGCCGGCCAGCATCATCAGGTCGATGCCCGAAGAAAAATGCTTGCCGGCCCCGCTCAATACCACCACCCGCACCTCGTCGGTGTCGTCGATCCACTGGAAGATCTCGATGATCTCGCTCCAGAACGCCGCGTTCATCGCATTGATCTTGTCCGGGCGATTGATCTGCACATGGGCGATGTTGTCTGCAAGTTCGACGGTGAACGCTTGGTATTGCGACATGGCAGTGATCCTTTACCGGCTGGGAAGAGGCCTGAACTATAACAAGCCCTCACGACAGGTCGTAGACAGTGCATCGGCCAAAAGCCGGACCTGGCTGGCACCCGGTACAGGCGCTACCCTGTCCCCAGTCGAAACACCCCCTGTGGCGAGGGGATTGATCCCCGCTGGGGCGCGAAGCCTCCCTTTTGCATCCTGCCTGGCGTATCGCAGTGCCGATAGTCAGGGCTGCTACGCAGCCCAACGGGGATAGATCCCCTCGTCACAGGGACCGGCTTCGTTCTGGCTTATTCATCCGGCCCTGGCTGCCCGTCCCAGCCACCGCCCAGCGCCGCGATCAGTTGCACGCTGGCGATCAGCCGGCTCTGTTGCAGGCTCAACACGCTGCGTTCATTGCTCAGGGCGGTGGCCTGGACCGTGACCACGTCGAGATAGGCGATCAACCCGGCCTTGTACTGGTTCTGGGTCAGGCGCAAGGATTCGCGCGCGGCGTCCAGGGCTTCCTGGCGCACACGGGCCTCGTCTTCAAGCACCTTGAGCTGGATCATGTAGTTTTCCACCTCACGAAACCCGTCCAGCACGGTCTGGCGGTAGGTGGCCACGGTCTGGTCATAGGCGGCGACGGTGCGGTCGACTTCCGCCGAGCGCTGGCCGCCATCGAACAGCGTCATCGCCAGTTGCGGCCCCACCGACCAGAAGCGATTCGGTACGCTGATCCAGTTGTCGTAGGTACTGCTGCTATAGCCGCCGCTCAGGCTCAGGGTCAGGTCCGGGTAGTAGGCCGCCTTGGCTACGCCGATGTCGGCGTTGGCGGCCATCACCGAGCGCTCCGCCGAAGCGATGTCCGGCCGTCGCTCGAGCAGTTGCGACGGCAGCGCCACGGGGATCTGCGGCAATGTGGGGATGTCCCGGGTTTCGGCCAGGTTGAACTCGGCGGGCGGCAGGCCGATCAGCACGGCAATGGCATTTTCGAACTGGGCGCGCTGCCAGATCAGGTCGATCAGGTCTGCCTGGGTGGTCTTGAGCTGGTTCTGGGCCTGGGCCACCGCGTCCCTGCCTGACACGCCGGCACGGTACTGGTTCTCGGTCATTTTCAGCGAACGCTGGTAGTTTTCCAGCGTGGCCTGCAACAGGCGTTTCTGCTCATCGATCACCCGCAGTTGCAGGTAGTTCTGCACCAGCTCCGACTGCTGGCTCAGGCGCATGGCGGCCAGGTCGGCATAACTGGCCTGGGCACTGGCTTCGTTGGCCTCCAGGGTGCGTCGCAGCTTGCCCCAGACATCTGCCTCCCAGCTGACGCCGGCCTGGGCGCTGTAGGTATCGCGGATACCGCTGGCCGAACTGCTCAGGCTCGAATTGCTGCTGCCGGTCCCCTGGCTGGAGCGGTTCTTGCCAACGGTCAGGTCCACTGTCGGGAAGAAGGCGCCACGGGCACTGCGCGCCAGGGCCTGGGCCTGGCGGTACTGGGCTTCGGCCTGGGCGACGGTCTGGTTGGAGGTGTTGAGCTTTTCCACCAGGCCATTGAGTTGCGTGTCACCGTACAGCTCCCACCAGGCGCCACGGGCCAACGCATCGCTGGGGTTGGCCTGGCGCCAGCCCTGGGCTTGCTTGTACTGCGCCGGCTGCGCCGTCGATGGGCGCTGGTAGTCCGGGCCGATGGCGCAGGCGCTGAGCATCGCCACGCACAGCGCCAGGCTCAGGACCCGCGAACCCCGGGCGGTCGCCAAGGGCGCGACAAGATTGAAAAACGAGCGATCGGTCATAGCGCAGTTTCCAGAGCAGCATCGGTACGCACGCCGCGCCAGCGATTGAAACGATGGCGCAACTTGTCGAGATAAAGGTAAACCACCGGTGTGGTGTAGAGGGTCAGGACCTGGCTGAAGACCAGCCCGCCGATGATCGTCAGGCCCAGGGGCTGGCGCATTTCCGAGCCTTCCGCGCCGCCCAGCAGCAACGGCAAGGCGCCGAGGATCGCCGCAAGCGTGGTCATCAGGATCGGCCGCAAACGCAGCAGGCAGGCACTGCGGATCGACTCCTCGGGTGTCTGACCGCCCCGTTCGAGCTGCAACGCCAGGTCGATCATCAGGATCGCGTTCTTCTTCACCACGCCGATCAGCAGGAACAGCCCCAGCAGCGATATCAGGCTGAATTCCTGGCCCAGCACGTAGATCGACAGCAATGCGCCGACCCCGGCCGATGGCAGGGTGGACAGGATCGTCAACGGATGGATATAGCTTTCGTACAACACTCCCAGCACCAGGTACACCGCCAGCAGCGCCCCGAGGATCATGAGAGGCTGGCCCTTCTGGGTGGCCGCGAAGGCATCGGCGGTACCGGCCATCTTGGCGATCACATCCTCCGGCATGCCGAGCCTGGCGATGGCCCGTTCGATGGCCGCCGTGCCCTGCTCCACCGTCACGCCTTCGGCCATGTCGAAGGAAATGCCCTCGGACGCGAACTGGCCTTCGTGGCTGACCCGGTCGTCCTCCAGGCTGTTTTCATAATGGGCAATGGTCGACAGGGGGACCCGCGCGCCGTCGTCGGTGATCACCTGGACCTGTTCGAGGGTGTTCGGATCCTGGGCGTACTTGGGATTGACCTCCATCACCACCTGGTACTGGTTCAGGCTGTCGTAGATGGTGGAAATCTGCCGCTGGCTGTAGGCGTTGTTCAATACCGTGGTGACCATGGCCATGTCGATACCCAGGCGCTTGGCCTGGTCACGGTCCACCACCAGCGTCACCTGCTGGGCCCCGCCGCCGTCCCGGGCGTCGATGGCGGTCAGCTCGGGCAAGGCCCGGAATGCCGCCACGACCTTGGGATACCACTCCCGCAGGGAGGCCAGGTCGGCGCTTTGCAGGATATAGGAGTATTGCGACGTGGTCTGCTCGCGGCCGCCTCCGAACTGCAGGTCCTGGTCGGCCATCAGCATCAGCTGGGCACCGGGGACCTTGGGCATTTCCTTGCGCAGGCGCTCGATGACTTTCTGCGCGGAGATCTCGCGCTCCTTGATCGGCTTGAGGCGCACCAGCATGAAGGCGTTATTGGTGCCGTTGTTGCCGCCGATGAAACCGGCCACGCTCTGCACCGCGTCGTCCTTGAGCACGGCGCGGCGGAAAATTTCCATCTTCGGCTGCATCACGCTGAACGACAGCCCGTCGTCGCCGCGCACGAAACCGATCAACTGGCCGGTGTCCTGCTGCGGCATGAAGGTCTTGGGCACCACCACGTACAGGGCGATGTTCACACCAATGGTCACCAACAGGCTCAGCAGCGTCAGGCGGCGGTGGCGCAGCACCCAGTCGAGGCTGGAGGCGTAGCCACGAACCATCCGCTCGTTGAGACGCCGGCTCGCGCGTTGCAGGCGATTTTCCTGCCCTGGTACGTGGGGCTTGAGCCAACGGGAACAGAGCATCGGCGTGAGGGTCAGGGACACCAGCAACGAGACCAGGATGGACGCCGCCAGAGTGATGGAAAACTCCCGGAACAGGCTCTCGACGATGCCGCCCATGAACAGGATCGACAGGAACACCGCCACCAGGGAGGCGTTCATCGACAACAGGGTGAAGCCCACTTCCCGGGCGCCCAGGTAGGCCGCCTTCATCGGCGGCACGCCTTCGTCGATGTGCCGGGAAATGTTCTCCAGCACGACGATGGCGTCGTCCACCACCAGTCCGGTGGCGAGGATCAGCGCCATCAGCGACAGGTTGTTCAGCGAAAAGCCGTAGAGGTACATCACCGCGAACGTCCCCACCAGTGACACCGGCACCGCCAGGGTCGGGATCAGCGAAGCGCGCAGGTTGCCGAGGAACAGGAACACCACCAGCACCACCAGGGCCACGGCGATCAGCAGGGTCATTTCCGCTTCATGCAGGGTAGCCTTGATCACCGGCGAGCGATCCATGGCCAGGTCCAGCTTGACGCTGGCCGGCAGCACGGCCTGCAAGGCCGGCAGCTGCGCCTTGATCTCGTTGACCGTCTCGATGATGTTGGCCCCCGCCTGGCGATTGATCACCAGCAGCACGGCGGCATCGTCATTGAAGAAACCGCTGTTGTAGCGGTCCTCGACACCGTCGGTGACTTTCGCCACATCCTTGAGCCGAAGCACCGAGCCGTCCTGGTAGCGGATGATCAGGGTTTCGTAGTCCTTGGCCTTTTCCAGCTGGTCATTGGCCTGGACCTGCCACATGCGCTGGTCATCCTCAACCGAACCCTTGGGCCGGCGCACGTTGCTGTCGGCGATGGCGCTGCGCACGTCGTCCAACGCAACGCCGTACTGGTTGAGCAACTGCGGCTCCAGTTCGATCCGCACCGCCGGCAGGGAACTGCCGCCGATCTGCACCTCGCCGACCCCCGACACCTGGGACAGGCTCTGGGACAGGATGGTGGAAGCCAGGTCGTAGAGCTGGCCTTTCTCCAGGACATCGGAGGTCAGCGACAGCACCATGATCGGCGCCTGGGACGGGTTGACCTTCTTGTAGGTGGGCATGCTGCGCATGCCGCTGGGCAACAGGTTGCGCGAAGCATTGATCGCCGCTTGCACCTCCCGGGCCGCGCCGTTGATATCGCGGTCCAGGTCGAACTGCAGGATCACGCGGGTGGAGCCCTGGCTCGAGCGGCTGCTCATGGTATTGACCCCGGCGATGGCGCCGAAGGACCGTTCGAGAGGCGTTGCCACCGTCGACGCCATGACCTCCGGGCTGGCCCCCGGCAAGTTGGCCTGGACCACGATCACCGGAAAGTCCATCTGCGGCAAGGGCGAAACCGGCAACAGGCCAAAGCACACGCCACCGAGCAGGGTGATCGCCAGGCTCAGGAGCATGGTCGCGACGGGGCGGCGGATGAAGGGGCCGGAGAGGTTCATCGACCGCCGCTCCGGGCTGCAGATGAAGGAATGCAGGAAATGACCGGGCTTTCATGGCGAGGGGACTCATCCCCGCTTGAGTGCCAAGCGCTCACAAAAGGGGCCGCTACGCAGTCCAGCGGGGATGAATCGCCTTGCCGCAGAAAACGCGCTTGCCCCAGGTTCTCCGGCGCAGGCTCCAACCGCAAGCTCCCGAGCGTCATACCCGCACCTCTTTCCCTTCCGGCCTGGCAAACCGGCGGCCCAGGCGATCGAAATACAGGTAGATCACTGGCGTGGTGAACAACGTCAAGACCTGGCTCACCAGCAGCCCACCGACCATCACCAGGCCCAGGGGCTGGCGCAATTCCGCGCCGGAGCCGGTGGCGAGCATCAGCGGCACTGCGCCGAACAGGGCCGCCAGGGTGGTCATCAGGATCGGCCGGAAGCGCAGCAACGCGGCCTGGTAGATGGCCGTCTGCGGGTCCATGCCCTGGTTGCGCTCCGCGTCGAGGGCGAAGTCGATCATCATGATCGCGTTCTTCTTGACGATACCGATCAGCAGGATGATGCCGATGATCGCGATCATGCCCAGGTCGTTGCCGCTTAGGATCAACGCCAGCAAGGCGCCAATGGCCGCCGAGGGCAAGGTGGAGAGGATCGTGATCGGGTGGATGTAGCTCTCGTACAGCACGCCCAGCACGATGTACATGGTCACCACCGCCGCCAGGATCAGCAGCAAGGTGCTCGACAGCGATGCCTGGAATGCCTGGGCGGCACCCTGGAACTGGGTCTGCACGCCCACCGGCATGCCGATCTCCCGCTGGACCTTTTCGATCACCTCCACCGCATGGCCCAGGGCCACGTCCGGAGCCAGGTTGAACGACATCATCACCGCCGGGAACTGGCCGATATGGGCAATCGCCAGCTGCGCCTGACGCTCTTCGACCCGGGCCAGGCTCGACAACCGCACCTGCCCGCCTTCGGTGGTCTTGACGTAGATCTGGTCCAGGGCCTTGGGCCCGATCCGCTCCCCGGCCTGGGCCTGCAGCACCACGCGATACTGGCTGGCCTGGGTGTAGATGGTGGAAATCTGCCGCTGGCCGAAAGCGTCGTACAGCGCATCAGTGATGTTCGCCACCGACACGCCCAGGCGCGAGGCGGCGTCACGGTCGATCACCAGATAGACCTGCAGGCCCTTGTCCTGCAGGTCGCTGGCGACGTCGGTCAGTTCCGGCTGGCGGGCCAGCGCCTCGGTGAGGCGGGCGCTCCAGAGGGTGAGCAACTCGGCATCCGGCGACGACAGGCTGAACTGGTACTGGGTCCGACTGACCCGGTCCTCGATGGTCAGGTCCTGTACCGGCTGCATGAACAGGCGGATCCCCACCAGGCGGTCCAGTTGCGGCTGCAAGCGGGCAATGACCTGCGTAGCGCTGTCATCACGCTCCTTGTGGGGCTTGAGGTTGATCAGCAGACGCCCGCTGTTGAGCGTGGCGTTGTCACCGTCCACGCCGATATAGGAAGACAGGCTCTGCACCGCCGGGTCGGCCAGGATCACCTTGGCCAGTTGCTGCTGGCGCTCGCTCATGGCGGCGAAGGAAATCGACTGGGGCGCTTCGGAAATGCCCTGGATCACACCCGTGTCCTGCACCGGGAAAAAGCCCTTGGGCACCGCCAGGTACAACACCACCGTGAGCACGAGGCTGCCCACCGCCACCAGCAGGGTCAGCGGCTGGTGCTTGAGCACCCATTGCAGCTTGCGGCCATAGGCGGCGATCAGCCAGTCGATCCAGGCGCCACTGGCGCGGTAGAACCGGCCCTGTTCCTCTTCCTTCGGCTCACGCTTGAGCAAGCGCGCGCACATCATCGGCGTCAGCGTCAGGGACACCACCAGGGAAATCAGGATCGCCACCGCCAGGGTGATGGCGAATTCGCGAAACAACCGTCCGACCACGTCCGCCATGAACAGCAGGGGGATCAGCACGGCGATCAGCGACAGCGTCAGGGACACCAGGGTGAAGCCAATCTGCCTCGCCCCCTTGAGCGCCGCCTGCAATGGGCTGTCGCCCTCCTCGATGTAACGGGCGACGTTCTCCAGCATGACGATGGCGTCGTCCACCACGAAACCGGTGGCGATGGTCAGGGCCATCAGGGTCAGGTTGTTGATGGAAAAGCCGGCCAGGTACATCACCCCGAAGGTCCCGATCAGCGACAGCGGCACGGCCACCGAGGGAATGATAGTGGCGCTGAAACGACGCAGGAACAGGAACGTCACCATGACCACCAGGGCGATGGCGATCAGCAGTTCATGTTGCACATCCTTGACCGAGGCACGGATGGTCTGGGTACGATCGGTCAGCACCGTGACGTCCAGGCCGGCCGGCAGGTTGTCGGTGATACTTGGCAACAGGGCCTTGATCCGGTCCACCACCTCGATCACGTTGGCCCCCGGCTGGCGCTGGATGTTCAGCAGCACGGCCTGGTTCTCGTTGGCCCAGGCGGCAAGGCGTTCGTTCTCGGCGCCGTCGACGATCTGTGCCACGTCCTTGAGCCGCAATGGCGCACCATTGGCATAGGCCAGGATCAGTTCGGCATAGTCCTTGGGCGAGGTCAGCTGGTCGTTGGCGTCAAGCATCGAGACCCGGGTCGGGCCGTCGAAGTTGCCCTTGGGCTGGTTGACGTTGGAGGCCCCGATCAGTGTGCGCACATCCGCCAGGTTCAGGCCGTTGGCCGCCAGGGCCTGGGGGTTGACCTTGATCCGCACGGCCTGGCGCTGGCCGCCGGCGATGGTCACCATACCGACCCCGCTGATCTGGGCGATCTTCTGCGCCATGCGCGTATCCACCAGGTCATTGAGCTTGGGCAGCAGCATGGTCCTGGAGGTGATCGCCAGGGTCAGCACCGGGGTATCGGCGGGGTTGACCTTGTTGTACACCGGGGGCGCCGGCAGATCGTCGGGCAGCAGGTTGGTCGCCGCGTTGATCGCCGCCTGCACCTGCTGTTCGGCGACATCCATGTTGGTCTCGAGATTGAACCGCAGGGTAATCACCGAAGCCCCACCGGAGCTGGTGGAGGCCATCTGGGTCAGGCCCGGCATCTGGCCGAACTGCCGCTCCAGGGGAGCGGTCACCGCACTGGTCATCACATCGGGGCTCGCGCCCGGGTACAAGGTCATCACCCGGATGGTGGGATAGTCGACCTGGGGCAATGCCGACACCGGCAGCAGCCGATAGGCGATCAGGCCGGCCAGGACAATGGCCAGCATGCTCAGGGTGGTCGCCACCGGGCGAAGGATGAACAGCCGCGAGAGATTCATGCGCCGCCCTTTTTCGCCTTGTCGACCACGGCCGGTTCACTCGGACCCGCCGCGGTCTTGCCCTGCAGGTGCTCGGTCGGCGTGGTGGGCACGTCCTGGCTGTCATTGACCACCTCCACTTCGCTGCCCTCCTTCAAGCGGTCGGTGCCTTCGAGCACGACACGCTCGCCGGCCGCCAGGCCTTCGGTGACCACGGTGTTGCTGCCGTCGCTGGGGCCGATCTTCAACGTTTTGATGGTGACCTTCCTGTCGCCATCCAGGGCATAGACGAAGGTGCCATTGGTGCCGAACTGGATCGCGGCGGTGGGTGCCAGGACGACGCCCTTGAGGGTGTCGGCCAGCAGGCGGACGTTGACGAACTGGTTGGGGAACAGCGACTGGTCGCGGTTATCGTAGCGGGCCTTGAATTTCAGGGTTCCGGTGGTGGTGTCGATCTGGTTGTCCAGGCTTTGCAGCACACCGCTGGCCTGGAGTTTCACATCGCCGCGGTCCCAGGCCTCGACAGGCAGTTTCGCGCCGCTGCGGTAACGGGCGAGCACGGTGTCCAGATTGCTTTCCGGCAGGGTGAAGACAACGCTGATGGGTTGGGTCTGGGTAATGACCGCCAGGGCCGTGGTGTCGTTGGCCGCCACCAGGTTGCCGATATCCAGCTGCCGCAGGCCGACCCGTCCGGAAATCGGTGCACGGATCCTGGTGAATTCGAGGTTGAGCTTGGCATCATTGACCGCCGCCTGATTGGTCTTGACGGTGCCCTGGTACTGGCCCACCAGCGCGGCGGCGGTATCCAGGGTCTGCTTGGCGATGCTGTCCTCGGCATACAGCCCGCGATAGCGCTCAAGATCGACCTGGGCGTTCTTCAGTTGTGCCTGGTTCTGCAACAGCGTGCCTTCAGCCTGGAGCAAGGCGTTCTGGTAGGGACGCGGATCGATTTCGGCCAGCAGGTCCCCGGCCTTGACCATCTGCCCTTCTTCGAAGGCGATCTTGACCAGCTCACCGCTCACCCGGCTGCGCACGTTGATGGTATTGAGGGCCGTGACAGTGCCCAGCGCCTTGTAGTACAGCGCAAAGTCCCCGGTGACTGCCGGCGCCACCCGGACCGGCACCGGCCCCGTGGCCCCACCGAAGCCAGGTCGCATGCTGCCCGAACGCCCTGTGTGCCCCTGTGCGGCTTTCTGCCCTGCCCCTTGCTTGGGATCCGTGCCGGCGGGCCAGAATTTCCAGGCCACCACCGCGACGACCAAGACGATGAACAGGCTCAACAGCCAGCGGCGGGAGTTACGAGAAACGGAGGATTGCATGGAGTGATCAACCATTGGGCGCGTGGGCATCTTTTACGAGAGGCTGAACGATAAGCACTGGCGGGAATTTAGCAAAGCGCCTTTACCGGCAATTTACCTTGGGCTTACGTAGCGTGATGACAGGCTAAGCGCTTGAAGTACAAATGAAAACGGCCTGGACTTGGCCAGGCCGTCAACAAATGTAATAAATCCCTTATTTCAGGACAGCCAGCGCAGCGTCGTAGTTTGGCTCTTCAGCGATTTCCTTGACCAGTTCGCTGTGCAGCACGTTGTCCTCTTCGTCCAGCACCACCACGGCGCGAGCGGTCAGGCCTTTCAGCGGACCATCGGCAATGGCCACGCCGTAGTTCTGGATGAACTCGGCGCCGCGCAGGGTGGACAGGTTCTGCACATTCTCCAGGCCTTCGGCACCGCAGAAGCGCGCCTGTGCGAACGGCAGGTCGGCGGAAATACAAAGCACGACGGTGTTATCCAGTGCGTTGGCCTGGGCATTGAACTTGCGCACGGAGGTGGCGCAGGTCGGGGTGTCGACGCTTGGGAAAATGTTCAGTACTTTGCGCTTGCCCGCGAAGTCCTTCAGGGACACGTCGGACAGATTGCCGGCCACCAGGGAAAAGGCTGGCGCCTTGCTACCGGCTTGTGGCAATTGGCCGTTGACCTGGACCGGGTTGCCTTTGAGGGTGACTTGAGCCATGGGCGAATTCCTTCTGACAGGTTTGAAAAATGGTGAGGCAGGAGTTAACCACGAAATGCTCGCCCGACCTATGGCTGGACATGAAAAGTCATGGTGTTCATGACCGCGCAATCCTGTGGGGGCGAGCCTGCCCGCCCCCACGAAAGGACGCTACCGGG
Source organism: Pseudomonas sp. NFACC43 (assembly GCF_900119645.1). Classification (NCBI taxonomy): domain Bacteria; kingdom Pseudomonadati; phylum Pseudomonadota; class Gammaproteobacteria; order Pseudomonadales; family Pseudomonadaceae; genus Pseudomonas; species Pseudomonas sp. NFACC43. The sequence continues at coordinate 73,344 of NZ_FPKK01000020.1, read as the reverse complement.
CCTTGAGCTTGAGGAACGACTGATGCAGGTCCGAAGCCCAGCCATCCATGACACCTTTGACATCATCGGGTTTCATCACCTGGGACTCGTTGGACAACGGCTTGCCTGTCCCCTTGCGCACCACCTGGGCCACCACGGCATTGCTGGCGCCATCGAGGAAGACCGCTTCGGTGCCCAGGGTGGTTTCCTGGTCGCGGATGCCACTGGCGGTGCTGACAGCCGCCGCCACCAGCGCAATCGGCACCACCTCATACGGTTTCAGCCCTTCGGTCTTGCTGCTGACGGCGGTGATCGCCGCGCGCATCACCAGCACACCCGGCCCCGGCGCCTTGGCCAGCGGCAACGTTTTTCCCGCTTCACGCTGGAGGGCCTGATCGTAATAACCGGTGATGCCGGACAAGGTGGCCTGGGGAATCTTCACCGTCGGTTGCGGCTTGGGGTACAGCTGGGTCGGCTCGATGTAGATGCTGGTGTACTTGTCCAGGTCGACCTTCGGATCGACCCAGCGCATCACCTCGGCACCGGACGGTGACTTGTCTTCCTTGAGCCGGCTGTAGTCGCCCAGGAACCCGGAATACTCGTCCGGCTGAGTGATCTTGCTCGAACACCCAGCCAGGGCGAGCGAGGCGATGCAGATGGTGCCAATCACTGATGCGAGCTTCATGCTGTCACTCCTGTCAGCCACACGAGACGGGGCCGGGAACTACAGGTATAGCCAATGGGCACATTTTTGCCGCAAATATCCAGAAGCCCTGTGGCAAGTCAGGCGCGATCTCGAGGAATCAGGCTCTGTAATTGCTGCGCAAGAAAATCAGCATCGAACACGAAGGTATCCGGGTCTTTCAACCCATTGGTCTTGCGCCACTGCCATTCCCCGGAGGCCAGCGAATGCACCAGCGAAATGCTTCCGTACCGCGCCGCCGTCAGTCCCATGACCGCCAGCGAGATTTGTCCACCGCTACCCATTGCATCCGGGACGAACTCCACCGCCTTGCCCGTGATGGACACCGTGAGCTTTTCGGTCCTGAAGGTGGATGTTTCCACCGGGACGCCCGGCCCGTGGGCCACGTGGGCTTCCCGGCTCAGCGCCAGGAGACCAGGCGCCATCACCGGTGCCAGCCATTGCTCGATTTGCCCATACAACGCTTCGATCTGCTCGGCCCACACCGCCGCCTGAGCCTGGTGCTGCTGTTTCTTGTGCGCCTCACTGTCTGCGTAGCGACGAAGCGTATCGCCCAGTTGCTGTACACCGTCCATGCGCTGTTCCTCGATCAAGGGCTTGCTGCGAACCGGGATGATGACAGGTTCGGGAGGCTGGCGTATGCAAAACCCACCGGCATGGCAGGAGAGCTACGTCTCGCCTGCTGGAAATGGCCCGAGGCACGGCGCCGGGCCCACGGCCGATCCCGGAACCATGACACCTGGCACAAAGATGAGCGCAACAGTTGATGTTGCGCTGGCATCCGTCCATCAACGAATAGAGACTCCAGGCAGGCCTGCCCTGTCGGTACAGGCCACAGCCTGAGGATTGACGAATGCGCACCATCGGCCTGATTGGCGGCATGAGCTGGGAGTCCAGCGCCGAATACTATCGCCTCATCAACCAGCAGGTACGAGACCGGCTCGGGCCGCTGCGCTCGGCCCAACTGTTGATGCACAGCGTCGACTTCGGCCCGGTGGAACAGGCCCAGCATGCGGGGCGCTGGGAGGATGCCGCCGCGATTCTCGTGGATGCGGCGCGACGTCTCGAGGCCGGGGGCGCCGAATGCGTGGTGCTGTGTACCAACACCATGCACAAGGTGGCGGCGCAGATCCAGTCGGCGGTTTCGATTCCGTTCCTGCACATTGCCGACCCCACCGGCCAGGCCGCCCTCGAAGCGGGGGCCGTCACGGTCGGCCTGCTGGGCACGGCATTCACCATGGAACAGGAGTTCCTCAAGGAGCGCCTGAGCGCCCAAGGCTTGAACGTAGTGATACCCGCCCCCGAGGAACGCCAGGCAGTGCATCGCATCATCTATGACGAACTGTGCGTCGGCGTGATCGATCCGGCATCGCGCCAGGTCTACCAGCGGGTCATCGAGTCCCTGGCCGAGCGCGGCGCCCAGGCGATCATCCTGGGCTGCACGGAAATCGGCCTGCTGATCAAACCCGAACACAGCCCCCTGCCGCTGCTCGACACCACCCACCTGCACGCCCGTGCGGCGGTGGCGTTCGCATTGGAGGACTGATCGCCAGCGGATTGCCCGTCATCTCCTGGGCGCGGGCGGGCCCGCGAAGAGGCGGCACCGCTGGCATCGTCAGCAACACCATCACCGCCAGGAGTGGCGATCACGCCTGGAACCAATCCCTGCGCTCGTACAGCGCGTGTTGAATCATCTCCACCAGCATGCGCACTTCCGGGGTCTGCCGGCCCTGGGTGCCGACGGCCATCCACAGGTGGCGCTGCATCGGCACGTCGAACAACCCCGGCAAGGCCACCAGGCCACGGTCGAAGTGGCTCATATACTGCGGCAACAGGCCGATGCAGGCACTGCAGCGAATCATTTCCAGCATCAGCTCATAGGACTGCACCTGCACCACGCCGGCCCGACGCTGTTCCAGGAGAGTGTTCCACGGGGCGAAGCTGTCCGGCTGCCGGTCCGCCTGCCACTGCACCAGCATGTAGTCGTTCAGGTCGCCCAGGCAGCCCGGCCGGGTTGCCGGCCGCGAATATCGCTTGGCGATGTGAGGCAGGTAGTCCAGCCGCGCCAGATGCTCGGGCGGCAGCGTGGGAAAGCTCGGCCCGGGCACTGAACCGAGTGGGTCGCTCAGCCACAACACCAGGTCGGCACTGACGGCTTGCAGCGCCAGTTCACTGTCCAGGGTGATGATTTGCAACCGCGCACTGGCATTGCGGCGCAACAACGCAATCAGGTCACGCCCCAGGATGTCATGCAGGATCGACTCGGCCACCGCCAGGCGCACCAATGGCTGGTCCAGCAAGGGTGGCGAGCTTTCATCGGCCAGTGCCTTCAGCCGGGACTGCAACTGGCGCCCCTCCCGGCTGAGGGTCAGGGCGCTGCCCTGGAAGTTGAACAGGGAGCGCTGCAGGCGTGCCTCGAGCTGCATCAGTTGCTTGCGCAGCCAGGTCGCCTTGACATTGAGGCTGCGAGCCGCCTGCATGAAACAGCCACAACGGGCGCTCACCAGGAAGCACTGGGCCACCTGGGGGTCGATGTCGCCGGCCAGGGCCAGCCAGGGTTCGGGCGCGCGCAGCGGTGCGCGATAAGCGGTGATGGCCTGCGGTCCTGCGGGCTCGATGAAGGTCATGGGTGACTCCCTGTCGGTTCTACGAATACGTTGAGCTGCGCTGGCGTTCCCGATACAGCGCAGCGCCCTGTGGCGAGGGGATCGATCCCTCGCCACAAAAGTGTTCACATCACAAAGATGCTCACACCCATGGTGGGCCGAGGTTAACGCACCTCCTCCAGCACCTTGCTCAATTGCGCGCCGTCGATGCTCAGGGTCGCGGTATCGAGCATGCCATCCAGGTAGGCCTTGGCGATCTGTTCCTGGCGTTGCGCGCGCAGCGCCTGGGTCAGTTGCCCGCGAACTTCGTCCAGGGTGGCTTCCCTGGCCGGCTGCTGTTCGGTCAGTTTGATGACGTGATACCCCGCCGCGCTCTGCACCGGATCCGAAACCGCCCCCACCTTCAACCGCGCCACCGCCTCGCGCACTTGCGGCAGCAGTTGTCGCAAGGGCTGCATACCGCTGTCCCCGCCTCGCTCGGCAGTGGCACGATCCTGGGAAAAACGGTTCGCCAGCGCGGCAAACTCCGCCGGCGACGCCTGGGCCTTTCTGCTCAGTTCGATGGCTTGCCGACGCACCGCTTCGAAGGTCTGCGGCTCGGTCGCCGCCAGGAAGATCTGGCTCACCCGATACAGCGCCGGCATCGTCCAGTTGGCTTTGCCCGCATCGTAGGCCTGTTTCAACTCTTCTTCACTGGGATAGCCGGCCGGCACCTGGCTGACCGATTGCAGGTAATCGCGAAACACGATCTGCTCGGTGGCCGCCCGGGTCTGGCGCTCCACGTCCGGACGCTGTCGCCAACCCTGGGCATCGGCCTGCTCCAGCACGGCCTTTTCCGCCAGCCGCGCCCGAATCCAACTCTCCAGCGCGGCCCGGTTACCGCGCATCTGCTCGCGGACCTGCGGTGTCAGGGCGGCCAGCAGCGCCTTGAGCTCGTCGGGGCTGACCTGCTGATTGCCCAAGCGCGCCAGGCTCGGCCCGTCGGCGGGCATGACGCTGGCGTCCTGCACCGCCGCCACCGGATCGTTGCCCGGTCGCAGGCCTTGCACGACGGCCACCGCAACCAGGGCCACCGCTGCAAAAAGAACCGCGAAGATCGTTTTTCTCACGATGCGCTGGCCTCCTCCACCGATGCCTCGGCCGAAGCCTGCAGGCGCGCCGCGTTCTGGCTGTACTCGCGCAGGTAGACGATGAACTCCTGCAACAGACGGTCCCACAGTTCCAGGTGGCTGCGCAGGTGATCGCCGCTGACGCCGGCGGCGACCACCACGTCCATCTCCATCACCAGGAACTCGCCCTGCACCGACAGCCGGGCAAAGCGCCGCGAGGCATTCCACAGCTCGGCCAGCCCGGCCGGCAGCTCGCCCTGGACCCGCAAGGCGCAGCTGAACGTGAAGTCCAGGTACTGCCCCGCGGTGGGCGTCGGATTGCCGAAGCGTACCGCGAAGCCGATACCCTGGCTGGCGCTGAGCAGCTGCACGATGCCGTTCTGCTCCGTTTCGTTGACCCGGTAACCGGCGCTTTGCAACAGCTCGGTCAGCGATGTCGGGGAAACGTGTTCAATCAATGAAGTCATGCTCGGTCCATCCTTGCTTTCAATGAGTAATCGAGGCCTGGGGGGCGTCGAAACGGTTCTTGTAGAGATCGTCGCCAAACCCTTGGGCCAGCTCTTCGAAACGTACCCGGGCCTTGGCCGCGAACGGCTGGCGAATCTTCATGACATCGGTGACGTCGATGGTTTCATAGGCATGCAGCAACGACTGGGCGACTTCGTACATCTGCTGATTCTTGACCGAACATTGCTGCACTTGTGTGTCACGTTCGGCCAGACGGGCCTCCAGGCGGGCGCGCTCGGCCTCCTTGCCACGGGCCAGGGTCAGCAGCTCGTCGTAGGCTTTCTTGAATTTGCCGATCTGCTCATTGCGGGCGGCCACCTGGGCCTGGGCCTGGCTCTGCAGGCTTTCCTGGCGCCCGGCCAGTTGTTCGTTCAAGGCCTGGGCCTTGTTCAGTTGCGCGGTCAATTGCTTGACCTGCGCCTGGGCCTCCCTGGCCTGGCCTTCGGCCGCCTGTCGGGCCGCACTGGCCTGGGCCTGCTCGCTTTGCAGGGCTTGCAACTGGGCCGTGGTGCTGCGCAGTTGCGCCCGCAGCCGTTCCTCCAGGCCCTCGCCGTGGGCACCGCTGTTCAATAGCAGGCCCAGCACCAGCAACGCGGCTGGGCATGAACCCATGGCTCGCCTTTTCATGAAGCCTCCCTGCGCTTAGAAGCGCGTGTTGATTTCAAGCTGCAGAACGTCGATATCGTAGGGCGCGCCATACACCGCCTCGGCACTCAACCAACGGCCGGTGGCGAAGACGTTGCTGGCCAGGCCGTAGTTGCCACCGAGGAAGTAGCCTTTGGCGTTGGTGCCGCCCAAATGGAACGACGAGTCGTTGAAACCGTCCGGCAAGGCATCCGGCTGGATGTACTTGTAACCGGCGAACAGGTTCCAGTCGCCCTCGCGCTTTAGCTCCAGGGCCCTGCCCAGGGTGAACTGGAGCATCCAGGCGTTGGCGCCGCTTTCCAGTTCGCCACTCTCGTCCAGGTTGTTGGCGAACTGGCCTTCGGAACGCTTGCGCATCTCGCCTTCGTCGTAGCCCAGGTTGTGTACGTAGTTGGCCTGGCTGCGCAGTTTCAAGTCCTCGGGCAGGTCGGCATCCCAGACCAGGTTCAGGTCCAGCAGGTTGAACTCCGACGCCAGGCCGACGTATTGCGGCTGGGGCGTGGTGGACGGGTTGAGCGGGTTGGGCGTGATGTCGCGCAGCAGGAACACCGTATTGCCCTTCTGCATGAAAGCCACGCGAGAACCGTCGCTGTCGCACCCGGGGTCACCGGCCCACGGCTGGCACGGCGAGGAGCGCTTGCCCTCGATGTCGTCGAAGCGGTAATAGGCCAGCGCACCCTTGACCCGGTTGCTGTCGTTGATCGCCCAGTTCGCCCCCAGTTGCGCACCGTAGAGCCACTTGTTGTCGCTCTCCTCCTTGTCCGTGCCATTGCTGGTGCTGGTGTCATTGGTGTATTCCACCGGGAACGCGCCGACGGTGCCGAACAGGCCCCAGTCCCGATTGAGCTTGCGATTGAAGATCGCCGCCACCCCATCGAAATTCAGATCGCCGGAATACAGCATGTCGGTGGAGAAGAACGGATTCGCAATCCGCCCCCCGGTCAGGGTCAGTTCATCCGATGCCTTCCAGGTCAGGTAGCCCTGATCGAGCCAGATGTCTTTCTTGCCGAAGCCACCGCCCAGGGTCTGGGTGGTGGACACCGGGTTATTGTCCGAACCGGTACCGATGCGGATGCCGGCGGTCCATTGCGGCGCAATCACCGCCTTCATCCCCAGGCGCGCCCGCAGGCGGAACAGGTTTTCCCGATCCTCGCGGGTGTTGAGCAAGGGCGGCAGGCTGGAGCTGCTGTTGGGATTGACGTCGTACGGTCCCTTGTCATTGAGCCGGGCGAAGTCGACGATCTCGTTGCTGTTGTTGCCCGAGTAGTAGCGCGACTCGTCACGCAGGCGAATGTCGCCATCGAAGCTGATGCGTGACACCCAGTCCGGGAACGTGTTGGGCTGGGCCCAGTTCTCCTGCTTGGCGGTGGCCATGACTTCAGCCTTCACCTGATCGCGGATCTGCTCGCGAACGATGTTCGGCACGTATTGCACCCGTACGTCCCCGGGCGCCCCCACCGGTGCCGCAGCCACCGCCGTGGCGGCCTGGCGGGCCTGCACGGCTTCGCGCTCGGCCTGGGCGATCAGCCCATCGGCCTGGTCCTGCTTGAGTACCCCCTGCTGCACCAGCAGGCGGATCAGATTGATCGTGGCGTTTTCCGAGGGCGCCGCAGCGGCGACCGCCTGCCCGGCCAGACCCAGGACTACCAGGCCGACCCTCCACGACAATCGATTCACATTGGAAATCATCTGCACACAACTCCTGTTGGCAAACTTTCAAGCATTCGGTTAACCCGGACGCCGCCCTTGCAAGGACAGGCGCACGGGCAATGTCAGGGAAGCCGGTGGCCGCTCGCTCAGATGAGGTGAGGCGCGCAGGGCCGAAATCACTTGTTCATCCACTTGCCGATTGCCGCTGGACTTGACCAGCTCGACCCGTGTGATCTCGCCGACGGCACTCAGCCAGACGTCAGCCTGTAGGGAAAACGCCAGGCTGCGCAGCTGCGGGTTCTCCCGCAGCAGGCGCTGGAAGGTGAAGGCCAGGAACTGGCTGTAGGTACCGTTGCCCAGGCGCCCGCCTCCAGCACCGGCCATGCCACCTCCCTTGCCGGCGCCGATATTGAAAGCGTCGTTGCCGGACTGGGCCTCGCCGTCCATCTGCATCGGGTTCGCCAGGTCGTCCACCGGCGAAGGCGGGGCCTGCTCTTCAGGCTTGACCTCCTCCGGCTCCGGGGTGGGCTCGGGCTCCACCACCTTTTCCTCCACCTGTGGCTCCGGTTCCTTGGGCTTCTCCGGCGGTGGGGGTGGAGGTGGGGGCGGCAGCGCAATGATGGTCGGGACCTTCGGCGCCTCGCGCCGCACGCCGCTCATGTCGTTGGCCCACTGCCACAGCAGCCAGGCCGCCAGGGCGCCCAGCGCCAGGCCCGCCGCCCACTTGAGCAGGCGCCAGGGCGAGGTCTTCACCGGGGGCGGATCGATGGGGAGTCTGGCGGTCATGGTCAGCCCTGGCTCGGTTTGCCGGTCACCAGACCGACCTGGGACAGTTCCAGGCGCCGCAACAGATCCAGCACCTCGATGACCTTCTGGTACTGCACTGTGGCGTCACCACGCACGATGATCGGAAAATCGGGGCTCTGGGCCTTCTCGATGCGCAGGCGTTCCTCCAGTTCCGCCAGGGTCACCGGGTAGGCATCGAGGAACACCTGGCCGCCATCGTTCACCGAGATCGCCTTGGTCTTGGCTTCCGACAGAGACACCGAGGCACTGGCCTTGGGCAGGTTGATCTGGATGCCCGACACCTGGGCCGTGGCCGTGAGGATGAACATCACCAGCACCACCATGAGCACGTCCACCAGGGGCGTGATGTTGATGCTGTCCACCGCGGCGTCATCGTCGTCATCGTGCGAAGCATTTACGCTAGCCATCGCGATTCCCTCAGGCCGGTACGGACGTTTGGTTTGGGTGGTGGTGATCCCGGCGATGGGCCGCTTCGCCGGACTGCCCTTCCCCGTGCATCTCCGCCAGGCGCGTGATGAATTCATCGACGAACACCCGCATGTCGGCACTGACTTCTTTATTGCGGGTGATCAGGCGGTTGTAGCCAAACAGCGCGGGGATCGCGACGAACAGGCCCATGGCGGTGGCAAGCAGTGCCGCGGCCATGCCCGGGGCGATGGCATTGATATTCACATCACCGGCCATGGCCGTGCCGAGGAACACCACCATGATCCCCAGCACGGTGCCGAGCAGGCCGATGTAGGGGCCGCCGGCGATGGCGTTGGACAGGGTCGAGAGTTTCGAACCCAGCGCCTGGTTCTCGCGGGTACGCACGCCGTCCATGGAACAGCGGATCGCTTCGATGGTGGCCGCCGACACCGACGAGGTATCGGCGCCCTGTTCGCGGCGGGTGCGGATTTCCTTCACCGCCACCAGGTACAGGCGCCACAGGGAGGAATGTTGCAGGCGCTGGGCGAGCTCCTGGTCATCGGCGAACATCTCCAGGCGCGTGCCAACCCGGGCGAACTGCTCGCGAAAGGCCGTGTTGGCCGCGCTGAGGCGACTGACCATGCGGTTCTTGCGGATCATGATGATCCACGACTGGAACATCATCAGCACCAGCACCCCGATGATCACCCAGGCGTCCAGGGGCACGGCGTTGAGCAAAAAGCCCAGGCTGCCGAAACCGAAGCCGGATTGCTCCTCATCCACGCCATAGGCCACCAGCTTAGACTCGGCGCCCTGGGCATTGGCATCGGCCAGCAGCAAGGGTGCCGCACGGGCGACCTTGGACAGGCGGACCTCATCCATGGCGCCGCTCAAAGGCGCCAGGGCACCGGCGGCAACATCGGCCCCCAGGGCGATGGGCGAATTGAACACCGGCATCGGCGCCGCCAGGCTCGCGGTCTCACGGCCGTTGACGTACAGCACGATCCGATCCCCGGACGCGGTCACTGCCAGGTGCTGCCACTGCCCTGGGTTCAGTGGCTGGGTGGAGACAGCGCGCAGGCCATCGACCGCCACGAACGGTACCCCTTGGTTCACCCCGATCAGGAGGTTGGCAGCCGCTTCGCGCCGGGCCAGGACCACCTGTTCGCCGCTGGCCTGGTCCTGGCGCAACCAGGTGCTGAAGGTGAACGCCGCGCCAGCGTTGTGTTGCAGTGACGGGCTGGCCGGCAACAGCAGCGGCTGGCCGTTGAATTGCAGCGCCCGGCCGACCACGCCATCGATGCTGGTACCCACCGCGCCCTGGGCATTGTTGCCATAGGCCGTGGTGTCCCGGGGCGGCACGCCGGTGGCGCCGTCGAAGTGATACAGCGCGGTGTAGTCCGGGTCGAAGGTCAACTGGCCGCTGCCGGTGGCCGCTGCCTTCTGGTTGCCGTAGTACATCCACAGGTCCTGGCGCTGGCCGCCCTCCACGCTCGGCACATCGACCCAGATCAGCGCCATGCCCATCAACGGGTCGAAGCTCTCGATCTGGTGGTTGAGCACGGTCTTGTCGTCGGCACTGACGAAGCGCAGGTCCGAACCGTCTTCCTTGACGCCGTCGAAGGTGAAATTGCCGGTGTGCAGCCGCACCAGCAGCGCGGTGCGCCCCAGGGCCTGGGCGATGGCCGCGCCCTGGGGCGTGGTGTCCACCGAAATCTGTTTGCGGTAGTGCCAATCGTCCTGCCACCAGGCGTTGGCCGTCGCCGGAAGCACCAGCCCCAGGCAGATCAGCAGGGATAACAGTATGCGTTGCATGGACATGACTCCTGGGTTCAAAACGTCGCTTGCAGGTTGAAGTGCAGGCGTGATTCCTGTTTCGTGGTGTTCGGTCCGTCGAGCAGCGCAAAGCCCCAGTCGAGGCTGCCGGACAGCCATTTGCTCAAGCTCGCCCGGGTGCCCAGGCCGACGCTGGCCAGGCTGTAGTCGGCCTCCTGGTCGGGCAGTTCGTCGCGCAGGTACAACTGCGCCCCCTCGGCGAAGGCGTAGAAGCGCCATTCCTGGACATAGCTGCCGAGGAACTTCGCCATGGACGGGGTACGCAACTCCTGGGACAGCAGGTAGCCGTCATCCCCGGTGCGCTCGGCTGCCAGGTAACCGCGTACCGACGTGGCGCCTCCGGCGGAGAACTGCTCGTTGGAAACCAGCGGCCCGGAGGCCAGCTGGAAAGCGGCCTTGGAGGCGCTCTGCCAATCGCCGGCGAAGGTGAAGGTGTAGTTGCCGTCGCCCTTGAGCACCGCGAAGCTGGGACTGGCTCGATAGCGCTTGTAATCGAAGTCTTCGTCGGAACTGCCGTAGCCCAGCAGGCTGCGTGTGCCCGCCACCAGGCTCAGGCCAAGACCCAACTGGCTGCTTTCGGTGTAGCGAAGCCCGTTGTAGGCGAAGGTGAATGGCGCGTATTTGAGCGGTGCCTTGTCGCTGGCGCCCCCCAGGCTCAACTCCTCGTCGAAATCCTTGAAATCCACTGCGATGGAAAAGGTATTGGCCCAGGCCGCGCTGGACGGCAGGCTGTAGATCGCCGAGACCCCGTAGGAATGCCCCTTGCCCAGCACGTTGCTGCCGCCGACGGTGGCCACGTTGCTGTCGGATTGGTAGCCGGAGAACTGCACGCTCCAGCGCTCGTCCAACGGCGCGGTGTAGGACCCCGACCAGACCTTGGCGTTGTCGGTGTCCTGGGGCGCGGTGAAGAAAGTCAGCGAAACGCTGTGGCCCAGCTGCCAGAGGTTGTTGTAGCCCAGGCTGGCGACTGTCCGCAGTTTTTCGGTGTCGGCGCTGTAGTCGTTGTTCAGGCCAAGGCTGGCCTGCCAGGGATCCTGGTCCTCCACCTGCAGATCCACATCCATGGTGCCGGGCCGCTGGCCTTCGCGGACCAGGGGCATCACCTGGCGCCCCGGGGTCTTGTTCAACTGCGCCAGCTGTGCCTGGACCCTGGCGAAATCCGGCACTTCACCTTCCTTGAGAGCCGGGACGTCTTCGCGGATTTCCACCGGGGAGTAGTGCCTGGCCCCCACCACCCGCACCCGGCCGACCTTGGTCTCGCTGACTTGCAGGTAGACGATGCCGTCTTCCACTTTCTGCTCCGGCAGTTCGACGAACACCGACTGATAGCCGCGGGCCTGATACACCTTCTGCAGGGCCTCCCGGGCGCCTTCGATATCGCTCAAGGTCTTTTGCGGACCGAGAAACGGGTACACCGCTTCCTCGATGGACCGGGCATCGAGCACTGTGTTGCCGCGCACGAAATACTCGTTCACGTCCACCAGGCGGGCCGGCGTCGCCTCAGCCTGGGATCCTTCCTGCGCAGCGAAGGCCGATGGCCCGCCGACGGCCAGCAACAGCCAGCCCCACAGCGCCGGCCGTGACTTGAAGAAATGCTCCACACCACCCCCTGAATTCAAAGTACCGCTCAATTGCTGGCTGTCGATGTCGTGGCGTGCCGGGCCAGCCAGGTGTGCAGCAACGCGAAGTTCAAGGAGAACTCCGGCATTTGCAGCAAGGCGCCACAGAACACTTCACCGATGATTTTCTGGATGAGCCGCACCGCTCGCGCATCGTCCAGCAGCGTGGCGAGGTCCTTGCTCAAGACGTTGAAGTTCCAGACCTTCTGGTTCAGGTCCAGGCCGACGAACCAGCGGAACAGCAGGTTGTAATTGAGTTGCTCGTAGAGTTGCCGCTCGCTGGGCACCGAATAGAGCAGTTGCAGCAAGAGAATGTGCATGGCGGTCTGGGGTGCGATCCGCATCCCGGCATCGGCGTTGAGGCCTTGCAGTACGTCACGATGCTCGTCCAGCAGATCGTCGATCTGTGGTCGCAGCAGGACCAGCGAATGGCCCTGCGGGATGTAGCTGGACACTTCCTTGAGTGCGCCCTGCCAGTCATCCTGGGAAACGATCCAGACCCACGGCGCGCCATAGCGATACACCGAGACCGGTTGCTTGCGCGCCGCCTCGACGATTTTCGACAGCCGCTGGTCGAGCTCCTGCATGCCCACTTTCGAATAACGTTCCATAGTTCCCATCGCCTCGCTCCCGGCTTCGCGCCCCGGCTCCGAAAGGCCTCGAAGGCCCTCTCGAACACGTCACACAGGCATGACGGGAATGGCGATGTGCTACCGAACTTTTGTCATGAAAGCTTCATGTCGTTTTTTCGATCCCGGAAAATCCCGGGCGGGACGGATCGGGGCAAGCAAGCGGGCCTGTCGGCGATGACGGCAACACACCCGATATGGGTACCGGGAGGATGTCTCCCTCTTCGGAGGTAGGCCTGCCGAGGCATAGGCCGAAGAGGCTACCGGCCCTACCATGGCGGTACGCGGAGGTACGCCATGTTGACCCACCCTTCCATCGTCCTACTGTTGCGCCGTCATCACCTGTTCAGCCAGCTGCCGGAGCGTGTCTTCGAGGAGGTGTGCGGCCTGGCGGTGCTCAAGCGCCTGGCCTGCAACAGCACGCTCATGCACCAGGGCGACCCGGCCAAGCGGTTTTTCCTGCTGGTCAGCGGCCAGGTCAAGCTGTTCCGGGTCACCGGCGAAGGCCAGGAAAACCTGGTGGAGATCATCCAGCCAGGCCAGACCTTCGCCGAAGCCCTGCTGTTCAGCCAGGCCCGCTGCTACCCGGTGAGCGCGTCGGCGCTCAAGGACAGTGTGCTGGTGAGTATCGAGGGCACCCATTACCGCAAGGCCCTGGAAGACCAGCCCAAGGTCTGCCTGGCGATCCTGGCGAGCATGAGCGTGCACCTGCATCAGCGCCTCAGGGACATCGACAACCTGACCCTGGCCAGCGCCAGCCGGCGGGTCATCAATTTCCTCTTGCAGGAACGCGACCCACGCGATGGTCGTCTGGTGCTCCAGGTATCCAAGCGTCTGGTGGCCTCCAAGCTGGGGATCCAGCCGGAGACCTTTTCGCGCATTCTTCATCGCCTGGTGGACGCCGGGCTGATCGCCATGGAGCGACGCAACATTCGAATCCTGGCCGAGGAAGCGCTGGCGGATTACCAGCAATAGCTGCGAATCCTCTACGCAAGGCATCCCATCCCCCTGTGGCGAGAGGATTTATCCCCACTGGGGGCGCAGCGCCCCCCTCAACCGCCTGATACACCGCAGGCTCAGGCTTTGGGGCTGCTTCGCAGCCCAGCGGGGATAAATCCTCTCGCCGCAGGGGGTGTATGGGCCTTTTACTCGCCGCTCGGCCCATCGATATCATCAACACCAATCATCGGTATCAACCGTTCGAACAACGCATCGCCCTCTTCTTGCGAGCACTCGACCCCGAAACGCTTGCGCCAGCCCAACTGACTCAGGATCACGTGCACATCCGCTTCCAGGTCGTGCTGCTGCAAGCACGCCTGGACGCATTGCAACGGGCAGCCATCCAAGGCAATGATCCGCCGCCCCGAGCGAGCCTTGTTGACTAGCGGCACCACATGCCCGCCGACCCCGACGATGCAGGACATCTCGGCCAGACCAGCGCGGTCCAGGCGCAGGGCCACGTTGTTGGCCAGTTGCGCAACGTTGGAGCAACCGGAGCAGGAATACACCAGGGGCAACGCGCTCGAAGGCTTCATTACACGGTCGCCAAGCCCTTGCCCGCCCGCTCCAGATTGCGCCACAACCACGGCGGCAATACCTCCGGATCGAGGCTGTCGATCAGGTTCTTCACTGCCAGCCCCAGTTCGGTGTCACCCTCGATCACCAGTCGCCGGCGGAAGAACAGGGTGTCGGGGTCTTCCTGGCGGCTGGCCAGCAACAGGAACTCGCGCCAGTTGCCGCTGATGGTGACCTGGGCTTGCGCCCGCTCGGCGATGCACAACCCATCGCGACCCAAGGTCAGGTACCAGCACAACTTCAGGTCGGGAATCCGCAGGCACAACCAGCGCCCCCGCAGCACATCGAACCCGCCGTCGCGCAGCGGCTCGGCCAGGCAGCGATTGAGGGCCTGCTGCAATGCCAGGCGCTGCACCACGAAGGGAACCCTGCCCATCAGCGGCAGCAGTCGGTCGGCACCCTTGAGCAACCACTTCTTCGGATTCAGCACAGTCCCGCCTCCTCTACTTTCAACATGCCGGCCTGGCCGTGCCAGTAACCGTTGCAGCCTTCCACGAACAGCGGCGGCGCCTCGCCCTGGCGAACCCTGTCGAAGGCCCGGACCACGTCGGCCATGCCCTGGGCCCGTGGACTCAGGCGCAGCACATCCGCGCCACAGGCCATCAGTGCGTTGTAATCGGCCAACAGGTTGGTGGGCTCCCCAGACATCGTCTGGATGCCATTGAGGGTGAACAGCGACTGCCCCTCCTGGCTGCTCAGGGCCAAGCCGTCGGGATAGTTGATGCAGCAGAACTGGCAGTCGTCCTTGGGCCGGTTTTCCGCTCTCGCGGTGAAGCAGCGGGCCGAATAGGCCAAGGGCAGATGCCCATAGGAAAAGATCTCGACCTCAGGCAGCTCACGGTCCAGTTCCCGCACTTGCTCCAGCACATCGGCGATCAGCGCGGCAGAGCACTCCACCGGGGGTACCCAACGGAGCATGCCGCTGTCGAGCAGTTGCGCCAGGGCGTGACCGTTGTACAGGTTCAGCGCCGGGCCGCCCACGAACGGCAGCTTGCGCTCGGCCAGAAACTGCACCGCCCCCATGTCGTTGGCTTCCACCAGCAGTTGGCCGTTGTCGCACAGCCGACGCAAGGTGGAAAGCTCCGACGCCGCCTCGATCAGTGTCAGGCTCGACAACACGATCTGCGCCTGGCTGCATCCCTGCAGCTCACGGCCCAGGCCCAGCCATTGATCCAGGGAGAAGGCCCGGCGTTTCGAACAGACGGTTTCCCCCAGGTAGATCACATCCAGCGGCAACGCCGACATCTCGGCATAGAAGTTTCCAAGTTGCGTTTTGTCCCAGTAGAACAGGACCGGTCCCAGGCTGAGTTTCATCGGGCCTCCCTCATTGCCATGATCGGTGGTAGGCGCCCAGGGTGGTCTGGCTGCCTTCCGACAAGCCTGCCAGCACCTGGCGCCATTCTTCACGAACCCTGAACCGTTGCGGCGCGCTTTGGTGTGCATCCAGCGCGGCGCGCCAGACCCGGGTCACCTGTTCGACGTAGGCCGGGCTGCGCTGGCGACCTTCGATCTTCACGGCTTCGACGCCGACCGCCGCCAGTTCCGGCAGCAAGTCCAGGGTATCCAGGCTGGTGGGCTCTTCCAGGGCGTGGAAGCGCTTGCCCCCCACCAGGAAACGGCCCTTGCACAGGGTCGGATAGCCGGCCGGTTCCTCAGGGGTGTAGCGGTCGATCAGGACTTCACTCAGGCGGGCGCTCAAGCCTTGGGCATCTTCGCTCCAGCGCACCGCCTTGGCGGGCGAGCAGACGCCGCACAGGTTCGGCGATTCGCCGGTGATGTAGGAGGACAGATGGCAGCGACCCTCGGCCATGATGCACAGGCTGCCGAAACCGAAGACCTCGATGGGCACCGGGCTGCTCGCCGCCACCTGCCGCACCTGGGCCAGGGATAGCACCCGCGGCAGCACGGCACGGCGAATGTCATAGCGCTGGGCGTAGAAAGCCAGGGCCGCGGCGTGAGTCGCCGAACCCTGTACGGACAGGTGCAGCGCCAACTGTGGATGGCGCGCGCTGGCGTAGCCCAGCACGCCGGGGTCGGCCGCGATCAGGGCGTCCACACCGAAATCGGCGGCCCGATCCACCGCCCGCTGCCAGCGCTCCCACCCCTTGGGCTGAGGGTAGGTATTGACCGCCACGTACAGCTTGCGCTGGTGCTGGCGGATATGCGCGACAGCGGCATCGAATTGCTTGTCGTCCATGTTCAGCCCGGCGAAATGCCGGGCGTTGGTGTCATCGCGAAAGCCGACATAGACGGCATCGGCGCCTTGGCGCACCGCCGCTTTGAGGGCAGGCAGGTTACCTGCCGGGCAAACCAGTTGCATGGGGCATCCTCATGGAAGAACTGACAGCGTCGCCCAGTCTAGCCAGCCCCCGGACGAGCACCTTGACGGCAATCAATTGCCGTCAATGCATCAGCGCGGCGAACGGCAGGTACATCACCCGGTCGTGCTGATGCACCAGGGCATCGCGTTCCACCACCGCCAGTCCGTCGGCCCAGCAGGCGGCGGCGAGCATGGCCGAGCCCTGCTGCGGATGCAGCACCACGCTCAGGTGGCCGTTGGCGTCAGGGACCAGCCTGGCGCGCAGGTATTGCCGGCGCCTGTTGCGATGCTGCCAGTCAAAACCGGCTGGCAACTGCAACGGGACGGGCAGCACCTCGGCCAGGCCCTGGGCCCGGAACAGGAATGGACGCACCACGATCAACGCCGTCACCAGTGCCGCCGACGGATTGCCCGGCAACCCGATCCAGGGCTTGCCCATCACGTCGCCGAACGCCAGGGGCTTGCCCGGCTGGATCGCCAGGCGCCAGAGGTCGATGTTGCCCAGGGCTTCGATAGCTTGCTTGAGGTGGTCCTCCTCGCCCACCGACACCCCTCCCGAAGTCAGCAGCAGGTCACATTCGCCAGCGGCCAGGCCCAGGGCCTGCCGGCTGGCCTGCAACCGATCAGGCATCACGCCAAAATCATGCACCTCGACACCCCAGCCTCTCAGCAGCGCCGCGAGGCTGTGGCGGTTGCTGTTGTAGATCTGGCCGGGCGCCAATGCCTCCCCCGGCTCTCGCAACTCGTCGCCGCTGCTGAGCAGGCCCACCCGCAAGGGGCGATAGGCCTGCACATGAGCGATCCCGGCGCCGGCCAGCAGCCCCAGTTCCTGGGCACGCAGGCGCGTGCCGGCGGTGAACAGGCGTTCGCCCTGGCGCAGCTCTTCGCCCTCCTTGCGAACGTGATCGCCGCGCCTGACCGAGGGCAACCAGACGCGCGCCTCCTCGACCCGACAGCTTTCCTGGGGCACCACCGTGTCAGCGCCGGGCGGCAGCGGCGCACCGGTGAAAATCCGCACCGCCTGCCCTTCCCTCAATGGCATTCCCGGCTCATCGCCGGCGGCGATTCGCCCGGCCAGCGCCAGATAGCCACCGCCATCGGGCAAGTCAGCGGCCCTCAGGGCGTAGCCGTCCATGGCGCTGTTGTCCCAGGCCGGCAGGTTCATGGGGCAGATGACGTCGCGGGCCAGCACCCGGCCCAACGCCTGGCCCAGGGCAACCTGTTGCATGGCCGGTGGCGGCGGGGCCTGGTCGAGCAGATGACGGATCGCCTCGTCCACTGGCACCAGCACGCCGCTGTCACAGGCGTGGGCGCATCCCCCGCCGCTCACGAGCGTGTCTCGCAAGCCGTCGGGGCACTCCCTTCCTGGGGCTTGAGGTGAGGCGTGAAATTGCAGGGGCCGGTGCGGCTGTCCAACTGCCCCACCAGGATCTGTTCCCAGCCGGTCCGACAGGCGCCCGGCGAGCCAGGCAGGCAGCACACCAGCACACCGTTGCTCATGCCGGCCAACGCCCGGGACTGCAGGCTGGACATGCCGATCTGCGCCAGCGACACCTGGCGAAACAGCTCACCGAAGCCGTCCACCAACCTGTCCAGCAAGGGCAGTACCGCTTGGGGCGTGTTGTCCCTTGGCGTGAAACCGGTGCCGCCTGTCATCAGCACCACTTGCACATCAGGCGCGGCGATCCATTGCGAGACACGGGCACGGATCTGGTAGATGTCGTCCTTCACCAGCCCTCGGTCGACCAGCACGTGCCCTGCCGCGTGCAGCAGATCGACGAGGGTCTGGCCGGACGTATCGGTGTCGAGGCTGCGGGTATCGCTGATGGTCAGCACCGCGATGTTCAAGGGTTGAAAGTGGCGTTGCGTCAGATGGGCCATTGGGATCAGCCGTCCTTTGAGAAAAGATGGCCCAGCCTGAACTGCAATCCTCGCCGGGCCTATTCCTCGTTGGAGGTACCTCCCCCGGCACTCAGGGTGCGAGGCGGCTGCGTTGCCAGATGCCCGCTCGCAGACGGTAATCGAGACGATCATGCAAACGGTCTGCGCGGCCCTGCCAGAACTCCAGTCGCTCGGGGCACAGGCAGTAGCCACCCCAGTGCTCGGGACGCGGCACCGGTTGGTCCGAAAAACGCTCTCGGACTTGTGCCAGCGAGGCCTCCAGCGCAAAGCGCCCCTCCAATGGAGCGCTTTGCGGCGACGCCCAGGCGCCGATGCGACTGGCCATGGGGCGGGAGTGGAAATATTCGTCCGACAGCACCGGGTCGAGCCTTTGGACCTGCCCTTCGACGCGTACCTGCCGCTCCAGGCCCGGCCAGAAGAAGGTCATGGCGGCCCAGGGGTTGACCGCCAGGTCCCGCCCCTTGGCGCTGTCATAGTTGCCGAAGAACACAAAGCCATCCTTGTCGAAGCCCTTGAGTAACAGCACCCGGGCATGGGGCCGCCCCTGCGGGTCGACCGTTGCCAGGATCATGCTGTTGGCTTCCACCGGCGGGCTTTCGGTGTCGCGGGCCTGTTGTATCCAGCGTTCGAACAGGGCCAGCGGCTCGTCCGGTGCCTGGGCTTCGTCGAGGCCATCGCGGGTGTATTGGCGGCGCATATCGGCCAGGGATAGGGGCATGGCAATGAGTTCCACTCTGGATTTGGCCCAGTGTGGATTTTGTGGCCTGGGGAAGCCTTGATCGTTGTCAATGCCGGCGCGCGGTCTACCTGCTCGCGTTGAATGCAACGATCCCGGTGAACGCTATTTGAGTCCCAACCGCCGCGCCAGTTTGTGCAGGTTGCTGGGATCGACCTCCAGCAACCGCGCCGCGCCGGCCCAGTTCTGCCCGCAGCGCTCCAGGGCCTTGAGAATCGCCTGCCGCTGGCAAGCGTCGACGGTTTCATTCAAGGGCAGCAACGGTGCGTCGTCCGTCTGCGCGGGCGAATCCGGCCGGGCTTGCGCGGGGCCGACGCTGGCGCTGACATCCAGGTCCAGCACCTGGGGTTCCAGGGTCATGATCAGGCTGCGGTTGGCGCCCCGGCTCAGTTCCTTCAATGCCGCGCGGCTGATCACGTGTTCCAGCTCACGCACGTTGCCAGGCCAGGTATACGCCAGCAGCGCCTGCTCGGCGGCCGGTGACAGGCGCAGGCCGCGCAGGCCCAGCCGTGTGCGGTTCAGTTCGAGGAAGTGCCCGGCCAGCATCAACACGTCGTGGCCGCGCTCGCGCAGGGGCGGGATCGGTACCGGGTAGACCGAAAGCCGGTGGTACAGATCGGCGCGAAACAGCCCGTCGCGGATGCTGTCGGGCAGATGCCGGTTGGTGGCGGCGATGATGCGCACATCGACGTGCAGCGGCTTGTCGGCGCCCAGGCGCTGGATCTCGCCGTTCTGCAAGGTGCGCAGCAATTTGGCCTGTACGCTCAACGGCAGCTCACCCACCTCATCGAGGAACAGCGTGCCGCCATTGGCCGCGTCGAAGCGGCCGGCACGATCGGTCGTGGCGCCGGAGAACGCGCCCTTGACGTGGCCGAACAGCTCGCTCTCCGCCAGGGACTCCGGCAGCGCCGCGCAGTTGACCTGCACCAGCGGCTTGCGGCCGCGCCGGGACAGTCGGTGCAGACGTCGGGCGAACAGCTCCTTGCCCACCCCAGTCTCTCCCAGCAACAGCACCGGCAGTTCGGAATCGGCCAGCACGTCCAGCTCGTTGAGCAACTGCTGCAGCCCTTCGCTGCGGCCGATGATTTCGCCCTCTTCGGCCGGCAGGCGCAGGTCCGAGGGGTCGCTGCGCGAAGCCCGCAGGCTGCGGTTCTCCTGTTCGAGCCGGGTGACCCGTACCGCCGCTTCGATTTGCAGGGTGCACCGCTTGAGCTCCTCCCGGGCCCGGCTGTCGAAGGTGCCGGCGTGCAGTGCATCCAGGGTGATCGCACCCCAGAGGCGCCCTTCCACGTACAGGCTCACACCCATGCAATCGTGCACCGGCAACGGCTCGCCCACATGATGATCGAGCAGGCCGTCATAAGGATCCGGCAAGCGACTGTCGGGTTCGAACCAGGTGGGCTCGCGCGACGCCATGATGGCCGCCAACCGAGGATGCTGGGCAATCACGAATCGGCGGCCCAGCGCCTCATGGACCAGGCCCACGGTCGCTACGGGCCGGAGGCTGTCGTCGTCCAGGCGCAACAGCGCCACGGCACCGCTGTTGAAATATTCGCGCAGGGTCTGCACCAGACGCTGCAACCGCACGGCATTGGGCAGCTCGACGATCAGGTCGGCGGCCAGGCTTTCACGCAGCATGGTAATGAGTACCCTCCAGGGTTCGTTTGACCCCTTGCAAACAGGGTGATAATCACCCCCTGTAAAAATTTTCCTTTGCCTTTCAGTAACTTGAATCTGGCACACGGACTGCAACGTCCGGTCATCTGTCCCTCCCGGGATTCAACCCAAGGAAACATGATGAACCTCGACCTGCTGGAACGAAGCCTCGGCCAACTGGCCTGTGACATTCCCGGTGCCACCCGCACCTTTCACCATTACAACCTCGACTTCTGCTGCGGCGGACAGAAGACCTTGCGCGAAGCGGCCCTGGTCAAGGGCCTGAACCCGCTCCTGATCGCCGACGCCCTCAGCACGCTGCAGGCCGCCGGGGAGCCGGGCCATGATTGGCGCGACGAACCCCAGGAGCGCCTGATCGCCCACATCCTGGAACGCTATCATGCCCGCCACCGCGAACAGTTGCCGGAACTGATCCGCCTGGCTCGCCGTGTGGAACAGGTGCATGGCGCCCGCGCCACGTGCCCCAACGGCCTGGCCGACCACCTGCAGGACCTGTATCAGGAACTCGAAGGCCACATGCTCAAGGAGGAACAGGTGCTGTTCCCGATGCTGCAAGGCGGACTCGGTGATCGGGCCTCGGCGCCGATCCAGGTGCTGCGCTACGAACACGACCAGCACGGCGAAGCCCTGGAAATCATGCTGGACCTCACCGACCAGATCACCCCGCCAGCCGATGCCTGCAATACCTGGCGCGCCCTGTACCGCGGGCTCGTGGAGCTGCGGGACGACCTGATGCAGCACATTCACCTGGAGAACAACGTGCTGTTCGTCAATGCGATGCAGCCGACTCGCTGACCCTCAAACAGCGCATTGCCCCCTGTGCAAGCGAGCTCCAGCAGGGGGTTGATGTCGTTCAACCTGTTCGGCCCCTCCTGGATCCAGTGTTGGCCTTCACCTCCCTGCTCAAAACTGCCAATAGAACATCGCCTTGGCCAACACCACGATCAACACCATGTGTGCCAGGATACTGCGCCGCAGCCAGCAGCCTCGCGACGGGCTCAGCCGACCACGGGTCAACCAGTAGGCCAGCAACAGATAGTGTCCGATGATGCTCGAAGCCAACAGGATCTTCAGGCTCAGCAGCAGGCCGAAGCTGTTGCTCAAGGGCTGGCTCAATGCGCCACGATGCTGCCAGGCCAGGCCGATACCGGCGCCATACAGCAACAGCACCACACCATGCAGCACATGGCGCGAGCGTCGGGCGATGGCCTGCTCGGCAGCCTCCCGTGCACCTTCGGCCAGAGGCCGGCGGGCCGCGTGCCAGATGCACACCTCGAAAAACAAGGTGCCGATGAAGGCGATGGCCGCCAACAGATGCGTGACCAGCAAGACCCCATACATCATCGTTCGCCTCCGTCCGCAGGACTCATCCCGGATGCCCGTCCACCCGGGCCTGCAACAGCATCGGACCGTAGCGCCAGGCATAGAGCCCGAACGCCAGCGTCCAGCAGAGTCCCGCCAGCCAAAGGGCGGCCAACGGAAACACCATCACCAGCAACACGCGGCTCAGGCCGGCGAGGTTGAGCAGGATGAACGCCAGGGTCATGCCCGACGGCGGCTCGAGCGGTCGCCCGGTATGGCCCAGGCTGACCCGTGCGATCATCGCCAGGATCAACCCGGCCATGGCGCCGATGCTCAGGCTGTGCACCGCCAGGCTCGGATTCAGCGGCACGCCGAAATGCCAGAGCGCCATGCCCAGGCAAGCCAGCACCAGCCAGGCATAGGCCAGGTGCAGCGACCACAGCAGCGGGACCCGCCACAGGTCCCGATCATGCCAACGCACCAGACGAATTCCGTGCCCGACCGCCAGCCCGGCGAACAGCAGGCCACACACGGGGTTGACGGTCAGCGCCGTGCCGAACGCGTACAGCAGCGCCACCCATGCCGACCCCGCCAGCAGCAGCCAGTCGAGCCACGGCCAGGGGGCAACGCCCTCTACCCGGCCGAGGCCTCGCTGGGTGAAGAACGGAATGACTCGCCCGCCGATCAACCCCATCATCGCCGCCACCAGCCACAGGCCAGTGAGCACGCTCTGGCGCTGCAGAGCGTCGTCATGCCGGGCCAGGCCATAGATGGATAACCCATCGGCCGCGGCCAGCAACAGCAACACCAGCACGACCGGGTAATTGCGCTTCTGCCGCACGCGCCACAGCATGCTGCCCATCAAGGCCGCCACCGCCACGGCGAATCCCAGCTCCAACACCAGCAGCAACGGCCAGGGTGCCGCGCCCAGCCAGGCCAGACGCGCCCCCAGCCAAACCATCGCCAGGGCCGCCAGGCGCCTGCCGCTGAGCCCCGGCGTCCCCGTCCAGGTCTGTACCGCCGTCAGCAGGAACCCGGCGATGATCGCCAGGCCGAAGCCGAACAGCAGCTCATGACGGTGCCAGGCCAACCAGCCGCCCGCCGGCTGCCAGGCCGACAGGTGCCCTGTGAACACCGACAGCCACAACGGTATCGCCACAAGGGCGAGCACGCAGCCGGCCAGGAAAAACGGCCGGAACGCCAGGCGCCACAACGGCAGGATGGCCATGGCCTTGCGACGGTCGAGCACTTGCATACACCACTCCTTTGCCTCATCTGGCTCGCCAGGGAGGTACGACAAATCAGGGTTCGAATGATCGGCTATCGCCGCAGACCGGCCTTGTCTCAGATCAAGCCAGCCCGTCGGCGACGCTGCGCCTTCGACCCTCACTTGCAAGGGGCTTGCCGGACACGACCACGCTCCCCAGGCCCTGCCCAGGCAGACCCGGCGCAACCCTGCGGGAGCGGGGCTGGCCGGGGCTGCGAGGCGTGTCGGACACGGAACCGACAGCCACGCGGCGATGGAAAGCCTGTCCATCGTCCGAAAAAACTGTAGCAGGAAAGGTAGTTATTACCCGTTCAGGGTTGTTTTTACCCTGATCTATCAGGGTAATTTTTACCCTCATCGACGACAAAGCCCCAGGGAACCACGCTCGGCCCCCTGGCCCGCCTCTTGCTCAGGGACGGCATAGTCTTCTGCCCTGGGGTGCCCCATGAAACATGTCGCTTTGCCGCTTGCCTGGTTCGTCGTGCTGTCCTGCATCGTGGCCCTGGCCAGCGGTCTGTCCCTGAGCCTGCTCTGACCCGAACCTTCATTTTCCATCACAAGGATCCACGCCATGGTGCTCCACCGTGTCCATCACCAGATCTTGCGCAGCCATCATCTGTTCGAGCCCCTGAACGAAGAACAGCTCGACGAATTGATGAGTACCAGTCAACTGCTGAACATCGACAAGGGTGATCCGCTGTTCCGCCAGGGCGAACCGGCGCAGGCGTTCTACTTCGTGATTGCCGGGGCGGTGAAGATCTACCGGCTCACCCCCGACGGCCAGGAGAAAGTCTTCGAGGTCATCGGCGAACGCCAGACCTTCGCCGAGGCCATGATGCTGATGGACACCCCCAACTATGTCGCCTCCGCCGATGCGGTCGGCCCGACCCAGCTGTATCGCCTGTCCAATGCCACCTATATGCGCCTGCTGCAAAGCAACAGCCGGCTGACCTTCGCCCTGCTCGGCAAGCTGTGCGTGCGCCTGCATCAACGGGTCAACGAAATCGAGACCCTGTCGCTGAAGAACGCCACCCACCGCGTGGTTCGCTACCTGCTGACGCAGCTGGTACGCCTGCAAACCGTGGACAGCCAGTTCGAGTTGCCGATGGCCAAGCAGTTGATCGCCGGCCACCTGTCCATCCAGCCGGAAACGTTTTCGCGAATCATCCGGCGCTTGATCGATGAAAAGATCATCACCCAGGACGGTCGCCAGATCGCAATCCTCGATCGCCTGCGCCTGGAGCAATTCGAATGAGCCCACGCCCCATCTGCCTGTATTGCCAACAGGCCAACCCTGCCAGTGAAACCCAATGCCGCCAGTGCGGCATGCCCCTGCCGGCCGAGGCGGCACTGGCTGGGGCACGGCGGGTGCGCCGTTTCACCTGGTTCTGCGTAGGGCTGGCGGTATTGTGCGTGGCGATGTTCTTCTGGTTGCCTCGCGACATCGCCTGACACCTCAATCCTGGGTCAATTGCCGGTACAGCTGCGGAAGGCGTAGCGGCAGTTGCTCGGGCTGGCGAATCAAGGTGTAGCCGTTGGCCCCGAACATGTACGGCAGATAATCCCCCGCCTCGCGATCGATGGTGATGCAGAACGGCGTCACCCCCTGGCGGCGGGCTTCCAGCACGGCCTGGCGAGTATCCTCCACACCGTAGCGGCCCTCATACAGGTCCAGGTCATTGGGCTTGCCGTCACTGAGCAGCAGCAACAGCCTGCGACGCCGCTTGCAGCCTGCCAGGCGTTGCGTGGCCTGCCGGATAGCGGCGCCCATGCGCGTGTAATAACCGGGCTTGAGGCCCTGGATACGGCCGCGGGCCTGGTCATCGTAGTGCTGGTGGAATGTCTTGAGCTCATACATCCGCACCTGCTGGCGACGCAGGGATGAAAAGCCGTACAAGGCAAAGTCGTCCCCCAGCACCGACAGCGTTTCGGCGAACAGCAGCAGGCTGTCGCGGATCACATCGATCACCCGGTGCTCATCGTTGAGATGGGCATCGGTGGACATCGACAGGTCGGCCAGCAGCAGGCAGGCCAGGTCGCGGCGGGTCTGGCGTTGCTCCATGAACAGGCCACGCTCGCTGCACGGTCCTTGCCGGCGCTCGACGTGAAAATCCAGCCAGGCCTGCAGATCCAGTTCCGAACCCTGGGTTTGCTGGCGCAACCACTGCCGGTCGTTGCGCAGATGCTCGAACTGGCGGCGCAACCGCTGGGCCGGGGAACGCAGACGTGCTGGCAACGGTTGGGGTTCGCAGTCGCGAGGAGCAAACGTCTGCAAGCTGACGAAATCATCCTGTAGGCGCTGTTTGCGGTAGTCCCATTCCGGCAACAGGATGCCTTCGCCCAGCGGCATGTCATCCGCGTCGGCTGGCGGCAGGTCCAGATGCAGTTTCAAGCCACCGCCCTTGCGCAACCGCGTGCGCGACAGGGTCAGTTGATCGAGGTCTTCGGCCACCCGGGCGGCGTGCGGATCCTCGCTGTCGTCCGACCAGCGATCCAGGTCCACGTGCTCGGTCCAACTGAACAGGTTTTCCAGGCGCACGATGAGCAGGCCGCCGTCACGACTGGTTTCGTCGATGCGTTCGGCGCGCTTGCGTCCACCCTGCTGTTCACCCGGCGGTGTCGCCAGGTACTGATCGGACTCTTCGAGATCGGCGCCTTGGGGATTGGCCAGATGCCGGGGCGGATATAACCAGAGCGGAAGCGGCCAGGCTGCCCGTTCGCTGCGCGGGAAATGCTCGACACTGCCGGGCTCGCGCAGGGCCTGGCACAACGCGCGCTCCAGGGCCGCTTCAGCCGGGTCGAGTGTGGCCGGATCGGGGCGCAGCGCCAAGTGCGTTTCCACCAACCGCCGGTAGCGAGGACGCAGCACCGGGTAGCGCTGCAATACCGCCTGGGTCCAGCGCTGGTTGTCCCGCCCCCAGTGCCTCATCGGCCCCGACTGCGCGGCCAGCAACGCGAGCCATCGATACAGCTCTTCGTTCAGGCCGACATCGGGAAACGCCGCCAGGCTCGCCGGCAGACGCAGGTTATTGCCGTCGCAGCAAGCCAGGGGTACTCGCTTGCAGGTGCCGGCGATCTGCTGCAACAGGTTGCGACGTAGCAGCAGATCACGGTCGCTGACCGCCTCCACACCCAACTGGCGAGAACCGCCCGTGGCGTGAAACAGCACTTGAAGGGCGCGTAGTCGCGCATTCAATTCCACCCGTGCTTCGGGAAAATCCACACTGGCGCGACGGGTGATGAAACGGTGCCAGACACTGCCGACCCATTCTTCCAGCTCCAGGGTGAATGCCATGGTTATTCTCCTCTTAAGCCGAACCCATTGTGGCGAGGGGATTCATCCCGCTGGGGCGTGAATCGGCCCCTGCATCCGGTCTGATACACCGCAGTAGCAGACCTTTTGGAGCTGCTTCGCAGCCCAGCGGGGATGAATCCCCTTGCCACAAATGGGTCCGGACTAACCACTGTGGTGACTCACGAAGGCACCACCGCCGCCGGTGCACGCAGCGCCGCACGCCCCCGTTGACGGAAGCTGAACAGGTAGCAGAGCAACCCGAGCAGGAACCCGACGCCACTGACCAGGCGCGCCCAGAACAGCGGCTTGAGCTGATCCATGGTGGCCATGAACGGCAAGGCACTGCCATCCACCGCCCAGCGTTGCAGCCATACCTGGACGACACCGGCCGCGGTGAGGAACAAGGTGATCATTACCATCGACAGGGTCATCAGCCAGAAGCCCCAGACTTCCAGTCGCTGGGAACGCTCGTCCGCCGCTTCGCCCAGTCCGCGCAGGCGCGGCATGGCATAGCTGATCAGTGTCATGACGATCATCGCGTAGGCGCCGTAGAACGCCAGGTGACCATGGGCCGCGGTCAGTTGCGAGCCGTGGGTGTAGTAGTTCACCGGTGCCAGGGTGTGCAGGAAACCCCAGACGCCCGCCCCGAAGAAGGCAGTGACCGTGGTGCCCTTGGCCCACAGCGTCGCCGCACGGTTCGGGTGTTGCCGCCGACGGTTCTTCACCATGCTGAAGGCGAAGACCACCATTGCCAGGAACGGCAGCGGCTCCATGGCCGAGAAGATCGAGCCGACCCACAGCCAGACCTCGGGCGCGCCGATCCAGAAGAAGTGGTGGCCGGTGCCGATGATCCCGGTGATCAGCGCCATGGCGATGATCACATAGAGCCATTTCTCCACCACCTCCCGGTCCACGCCGGTGACCTTGATCAGCACGAAGGCCAGCATCGAGCCCATGATCAGCTCCCACACGCCTTCCACCCAAAGATGCACCACCCACCACCAGTAATACTTGTCG
Organism: Pseudomonas sp. NFACC43; assembly: GCF_900119645.1. Lineage (NCBI taxonomy): Bacteria > Pseudomonadati > Pseudomonadota > Gammaproteobacteria > Pseudomonadales > Pseudomonadaceae > Pseudomonas > Pseudomonas sp. NFACC43. The sequence goes on along the minus strand of NZ_FPKK01000020.1, from coordinate 45,755 downwards.
CGGGCCAGGTTTTCCGGGTTGTAGAAGGAGAACAGGAAGAACACCGCCAGGCCGATCAGGCCTGTCATCATCACCATGCTGACCGTGGTCTTGCGGCCCTTGAGCAGTGTCATGCCGATGTTGTAGAGAAAGCCCAGGCACACCACCACGATACCCATCTTGGTGATGGTCGGCTGCTCCAGGAACTCCCGCCCCATGGTGGGCAGCAGGTCGTTGCCGGTGACTTTCGCCAGTGTCGCGTAGGGTACCGAGAGGTAACCCAGGATGGTCATCACGCCCGCGGCGGCGAACACCCAGAACAACAGCAGCGCCAGTTTCGGGCTGTGCAACTCGCGATCGGCCTCCTCCGGCACCAGGTAGTAAGCCGCGCCCATGAAGCCGAACAGCAGCCACACGATCAGCAGGTTGGTGTGGACCATGCGGGCCACGTTGAAGGGGATCAGCGGGAACAGGAAGTCGCCGACCACGTATTGCAGGCCCATGATCAAACCGAACAGCACCTGTCCCAGGAACAGCATCAGGGCAAACACGAAGTAGGGTTTGGCGACGGCTTGCGAGGCGAATTTCAGATGCGGATTAGCCATGCTCATCTCTCAGCCCTCCTTGTTTGGCGGCCAGCCATTGGTGTTGATTTTCGAGCTCCACTTGAGGAATTCGCCGAGGTCGTCGACTTCCTGCTCGCTCAGGTTGAACTGCGGCATGGCCCGGCGCCCAGGGGCTCCCAAGGGCTGCATTTTCATCCAGGCCTGGAGGAACGGCTTGAAGGCTTCCTCGCCACCGCGCCGGTTGATCACATTGCCCAGCTCCGGCGCGAAATAAGCGCCCTCGCCCAGCAGCGTGTGGCAACCGATGCAGTTGTTGCGCTCCCAGACGCCCTTGCCGCGAATCACCGACTCGCTCAGTTGGGCCTGGTTGCTACGGTCTGGAAAGGTCTGTTCGGTGTGGTAGGTCAGGGCCAGGAATATCAGGAAGAAGAAGATGCTCCCCCCGAAATAAATATTCCTGGCCATGCCTTTGGTGAAGGTATCTGACATGGTCACTTCCTCATTGCTTGGCGTGTTCATTCTAGGAAGCGAGGGCTCTGAAACCGCTTGATGGCAATCAAGAATCTCCGATGGTTTTGGTGGGTTGTTCCGCCACCGCCCAAAAGGCAGGTGAGCTTTTATGGCAGGGGTTGTTTTGTGGCGAGGGATTCTGTGTTCACAGGTTCAGGCGGGTGTGATGACGATCCCTATTACACTCGCCAACAGCACCGCCCAGCTCAGCACCAACCAACGCCACAACCGCGGCGCATGGCGCAGTTCCATGAAGCCGTCGGCGATCAACCAGGCCTTGCCCACCGCGACCGCCAGGATGGCGATGGATACCAGCCCGGTGGCGGCGACCTGGCCCAGGGCGACAGTACCGATGCTCAGCACGACCAGCATCGACCAGCAGGCGATCAGGACACGGGAAGCCGGCACGAGCACCTCCGCTCAATCGAGCACGTAGACAACCGGAAACAGCACCACCCAAACCAGGTCCACCATGTGCCAATACAGCACACCGGACTCCAACCCGCTGCAACGCTGCGAATCATGGCGACGCCGCCGGCAGCGCTCGGCCAGCCAGCCGAGGATCACCATGCCCAGCAGCACATGCAGGAAATGGAACGCCGTGAGGATCCAGTACAACGTGAAAAACGTGTTGCGCTCCAGGCCCAGGCCGCTAGCCGAAAGATGGGCATATTCGGTGAGTTTGATCCCCACGTAGCCCGACGCGAACAGCAACGCCAGCCACAGCGACACCGCGCCCCGCCGTGGCCGATCCTGCCGGACCTGTTCCTGGGCCAGTGCGGCGAACAGTCCGGCGGTGAGCAGGCTGAGGGTCATGGCCAGGCCGGTGGAGCGATCCAGCAGTTGCCGGCCTTCGCTGAACATTTGCGGATGCAACGCCTGGGCGACGGTGAAGGCCAGGATCAGCAGTGCGAACACCGACAATTCGGCGAGGATGAAAAACCACATCGCCAGGTCACCCGGCAAACGCCGGGCCACCGCCACGGGCTCAACCGAAGTGGACATCGACCACTTCCATCAACGCCGCGACGGTCTGCGGATCGTCGCTCAACGGCTCGGCCAGGCACGCCAGGCAGGCCTGGCGCGGCTCCATCCCGGCGCCGATCATCCGCGCCGCGAATATCAACAGGCGGGTCGATGCCACTTCTTCCAGGTCATGCTGGTCGAGCCGGCGCAACGCCTGTCCCAACCGCACCACCTGGGCCGCCAGGGCCGGGTCCACCGCGGCCTCGCGAGCCACGATGCGCTCCTCGTCCGGCACCGCAGGATAACCGAAGCGCATCGCCACGAAACGCTGGCGCGTGCTGGGTTTCATGCCCTTGAGCAGGTTCTGGTAACCCGGGTTGTAAGACACCACCAGCATGAACGACGGCGGCGCCTGGAGCACCTCGCCGGTGCGCTCCAGATACAGCTGGCGGCGATCGTCGGCCAGCGGATGCAAAACGACCGCCGTGTCCTGGCGCGCCTCCACCACTTCGTCCAGGTAGCAGATGCCGCCCTCGCGCACCGCGCGGGTCAATGGTCCGTCCTGCCACCAGGTGCCCTGGGCGCCGATCAGGTGGCGGCCCACCAGGTCGGCGGCACTCAGGTCGTCGTGGCACGCCACCGTGTACAGCGGCAGTTTGAGGCGGTGGGCCATGTGCTGGACAAAACGGGTCTTGCCGCAACCCGTGGGCCCCTTGATCAGCACCGGCATGCCATGGCGCCAGGCCTGCTCGAACAGCGCAGGTTCGTTGTCCTGGGGTTGATAGAAAGGCTCGTCCGGTTGGTGGAGCGTGTGGCTCGGGTTCATGGCAAGGCCTGCTGGAACAATACGATTACCGGCCACGCTACGGGCCCCTGCGACAACCTGGCAAGGAGCTCGGCGGGCAAACTTGATCGACGTCAAGCGAGTAATCACAGGCCAGGGAATAGCCTTGCATCGCACCCGGAACCTGCGCGCCGAACATCCATTACAGCGCAGCGCGGGTCATGCCTGAGGAGAAATGGAATGCTGATCAGCCACAAAAAATCGTGGGTCCTGAGGGTCACGGCGCTGTGTACCGCGCTGGTGGCGTCCCACGCCTTCGCCGACCAATCCGCCGCCCCCGACCAGCCTCGCCTGGTCAAGACCGAAGGCGCACCGGACCTGAGCCAGGCCGACTTCGACGCGGCCAAGGAAATCTATTTCCAGCGCTGCGCCGGCTGCCACGGTGTCCTGCGCAAAGGCGCCACCGGCAAGCCGCTGACACCGGACATCACCCAGTCGCGCGGCCAGGCCTATCTGGAAGCGCTGATCACCTACGGCTCGGCCGCCGGCATGCCGAACTGGGGCACCTCCAACGCCCTGACCAAGGACCAGATCACGGTCATGGCCAAGTTTATCCAGCACACCCCGCCGACACCCCCTGAATGGGGCATGGCCGAGACGCTCAAGACCTGGAAAGTGCTGGTCAAGCCTGAGGATCGGCCCACCCGGCAACTCAACTCCCTGAACCTGCAGAACCTGTTCTCGGTGACCCTGCGCGACGATGGCAAGATCGCCCTGATCGACGGGGACAGCAAGCAGATCGTCAAGCTGATCGACACCGGCTATGCGGTGCACATTTCTCGCATCTCCGCTTCGGGACGCTACCTGCTGGTGATCGGCCGGGACGCCAAGATCGACATGATCGACCTGTGGCCGAAGGAGCCGACCAAGGTCGCCGAAATCAAGGTGGGCATCGAGGCCCGCTCGGTGGAAACCTCCAAGTTCAAGGGCTATGAAGACAAGTACGCCATAGCCGGTTCGTACTGGCCGCCGCAGTTCACCATCATGGACGGCGAGACCCTGGAGCCCAGGCAGATCGTCTCGACCCGGGGCATGACGGTCGATACCCAGCAATACCATCCCGAGCCCCGGGTCGCGGCCATCATCGCGTCTCACGAATGGCCGGAGTTCATCGTCAATGTCAAGGAAACCGGCAAGGTGATGCTGGTCAACTACCAGGACATCAAGAACCTCACCATCACCAGCATCGACGCCGCGCCATTCCTCCATGACGGCGGTTGGGACAGCAGCCACCGCTACTTCATGACGGCCGCCAACAACTCCAACAAGGTCGCGGTGATCGATTCCAAGGAGCGCAAGCTCACCGCCCTGGTGGACGTGGGCAAGACCCCGCACCCGGGTCGTGGCGCCAACTTCGACCACCCGCTCTACGGCCCCGTCTGGGCCACCAGCCACCTGGGCGACGCCGGGGTCTCGCTGATCGGCACCGACCCGCTCAAGCATCCGCAATATGCCTGGAAGCAGGTCGGCTCGCTCCAGGGCCAGGGCGGCGGTTCGTTGTTCATCAAGACCCATCCCCAGTCCCGTCACCTGTACGTCGACACCACCCTGAGCCCCGACGCCAAGCTCAGCCAGTCGGTGGCGGTGTTCGACATCGACAAGCTCGACGCCGGCTACAAGGTGCTGCCGATCGCCGAATACGCCGGAATCAGGAAAGGCGCGCTGCGAGTGGTGCAACCGGAATACAACAAGGCCGGCGATGAGGTCTGGTTCTCGGTCTGGAGTGGTCAGGAAGACGAGTCGGCGCTGGTGGTGATCGACGACAAGACCCTCAAGGTCAAGAACGTGATCAAGGACAAGCGCCTGATCACCCCGACCGGAAAATTCAACGTCTACAACACCCAACACGACATCTATTGAGCCCCATCAATAAGAGGAAAAACCATGAAGCCTATTCTGATTGCGTTGGCCTTGACTGCCGCCTACGGCCTGCCGGCGTCGGCGCAAGACGGCCCGACGCTGTTCAAGAGCAAGCCCTGCGCCGCCTGCCACTCCATCGACACCAAGGTGGTGGGCCCGGCGCTCAAGGAGGTGGCGGCGAAGAATGCCGGCGTCGCCGGGGCACAGGAGGTACTGGCCAAGCACATCAAGGAAGGGACCCAGGGAAACTGGGGCCCGATGCCAATGCCGGCCAACCCCGTGACCGAAGAGGAAGCCAAGATCCTCGCGGCGTGGGTCTTGACTCTTAAATAACGCTCAAGGAGTCCATCCCTGTGGCGAGGGATTTATCCCCTCGTCACAGGAGCGCGCACGATTTCAATTCAGGAGGCGTCATGGAACGACACAGCACTGCAATCTCGATGACCACCCTCCTCTTCGCTTTCTCTTCCTGCGTGCTGGCCGCTCCCGACCACCAGCGCCAGGCTCAATTGCAACACCTGCTGGACCAGGACTGTGGCGCCTGCCACGGCCTGTACCTGACCGGCGGCCTCGGCCCTCCCCTGACCCATGAAGCCCTGGCCGGTAAATCCCGCGACAGCCTCATCGCCACCGTCACCTTCGGCCGCCCCGGCAGCGCCATGCCCGGTTGGGCGGCACTGCTCGCTCCCGACGATATCCGCTGGCTGGTGGACCGGCTCCTTCAAGGAAAACCCGCCTCATGATCCGTTCTCTCCTGTCCTTCACGGCCATCGCCATGCTGCTGTCGGCTTGCGCCCAGACGCCGCTGCGCGGCACAGGTGACCTGGGGGTGGTGGTGGAGCGCGCCACCGGCAGCCTGCAGATCATCGAGAGCGACACCCATACCGCCCTCGCTCGTGTCGAAGGGCTGGGCGATCTGTCACATGCCTCGGTGGTGTTTTCCCGGGACCAGCGTTATGCCTACGTGTTCGGCCGCGATGGCGGCTTGAGCAAGGTCGACCTGCTCAGCGCACGTATCGATCGCCGCATCATCCAGGGCGGTAACAGCATCGGCGGGGCGATCAGCCAGGACGGCAAGCTGATCGCCGTCTCCAACTACGAGCCCGGGGGCGTCAAGGTGTTCGATGCCCGGACCCTGGAGCAGGTCGCCGACATTCCCGCCACACCGCTGCCTGACAGGCAGAAGCGCTCCCGGGTGGTGGGCCTGGTGGATGCACCGGGGCAACGCTTCGTCTTCAGCCTGTTCGACACCGGGGAAATCTGGAGCGCCGATTTCAGCCAGGGCCCAACGCCACGAATCGAACGTTTCACAGGCATCGGCCAGCAACCCTATGACGCGCTGATCACCCCGGACGGTCGCTATTACATGGCCGGACTGTTCGGCGAGGACGGCATGGCCCAACTCGACCTGTGGCACCCCGAACGCGGCGTGAAACGTGTACTCGGACACTACGGGCGCGGCCAGGCCAGGCTCCCGGTGTACAAGATGCCTCATCTGGAAGGTTGGGCCATGGCCGACCGACACGCCTTCGTGCCCGCCGTCGGTCATCACCAGGTGCTGGTGATGGACGCTCGGCGCTGGCAGCCGGTCGATGCCATCGCCGTGGCCGGCCAGCCGGTGTTTGTCACGGCACGCCCGGATGGCCGGCAGCTGTGGGTCAACTTCGCCTACCCGGATAACGACCGCGTCCAGGTCATCGACACCCAGACCCACGCCATCGTCGCCGACCTGAAGCCGGGACCTGCGGTGCTGCACATGGAATTCACCGCGAGGGGCGACCAGATGTGGTTGTCTGTCCGGGACGGCGGCGAGGTGCAGGTGTGGGATCCGTACCGGCTCGAGCGACTGGCCACCCTGCCCGCCCAGAGCCCCAGCGGGATTTTCTTCAGCAGCCGCGCCCACAAGCCGGGGTACTGAGCATGAACACCGCCTCGCTCTCCCGTCGCCTGATCGACCGTTTTCAGCATGGCATGCCGTTGTGCCCGCAGCCTTACCAGGCCATGGCCGAGGCCTTGGGTTGTACGCAAGCCCAGGTGCTCGACTGCCTGCAACACCTGCAACTGGCCGGCACCCTGTCGAGGATCGGCCCGGTGTTCGAGCACACCCGGGCCGGCGCCAGCACCCTGGCAGCCCTGGCGGTGCCCGTGGACCGCCTGCATCAGGTGGCGGCCCGCGTCAGCCATTACCCGGAGGTCAATCACAACTACGCCAGGGAACACCGCTACAACCTGTGGTTCGTGCTCACCGGCCCCGACCGCGCCCACCTGGACAACATTCTCCTGGAGCTGGAAAGAGACACCGGCCTCACGCCGTTGGACCTGCCCATGCTGACCGCCTACCGCATCGACCTGGGCTTCGCCCTGGAGGCTGCTGATGAATAACGCGTTGAGCGAACGACAATCCCTGGCCCTGCGCCGTCTCCTGGAAACGGGACTGCCCCTGACCCCGCGCCCTTTCCAGGCGCTGGCCGGGCAGATCGAAGCCCGCGAAGAACAGGTCCTCGAACAGATGCGGCAATGGCATCAAGAGGGGTTGTTCCGGCGGGTCGGCCTGGTGGTCAACCATCGTGCCCTGGGCTTCGCCGCCAACGCCATGCTGGTACTGGACGTACCGGATGCCCTGGTGGACGAAGTGGGTCGCCGCCTTGGCCAGGCCCCGGGAATCAGCCTCTGCTACCAGCGTCCGCGACGCCTGCCCCAGTGGCAATACAACCTGTTCTGCATGATCCATGGACGCCAGCGTGACCGCGTACAGGCACAGGTCAAGGCCCTGCTCGAACAGCACCTGCTGGACGACCTGCCCCATGAATTGCTGTTCAGCTCCCATCTGTTCAAGCAGTGCGGCGGGCGATACGCCCCTCCTGCCGGAGCGCGTCTCGATGGATGACCTGGATCGACGCCTGATCAACCGCCTGCAACTGGGCCTGCCGCTGGTACGTCAGCCCTGGCAGGCATTGGCCCATGAACTGGGTAGCAGCAGTACCGAACTGCTCGACCGATTGCATGAGCTGCTCAATGACGGCGTGCTCACCCGTTTCGGCCCGATGTTCGACATCGATCGACTGGGCGGGGCGTTCACCCTGGCCGCCCTGGCGGTGCCCGAGCCGCGCTTCGACACCATCGCCGAGCTGCTCAACGGCATGCCCGAGGTGGCCCACAACTACCGTCGCGAGCACGCCTGGAACATGTGGTTCGTACTCGCCTGCTCCAGCGAACAGGCGATCACCGACACCCTGCTGCGCATCGAGCGCCTGACAGGCCTGGTACCGCTGAACCTGCCCAAGGAGGAGACATACCATGTCGGCCTGTATTTCCCCGTGTGATTCGTTGCTGTCCACGCCGCCTGCGGCGCCAGCGACTTCGGTACGGCGGTTGGTGGAACTGACCCAGGCCGGCCTGCCGCTGGTGGACGACCCCTGGGGGTGGCTGGCCGAACAGCTGGGGCTGAGCGTGGAAGCGACCCTCGACCTGCTCAAGTGCCTGCAGGCCGAAGGCGCCATCCGTCGCATCGCCGCCGTTCCCAATCACTACCGCCTGGGCTACCGCCACAACGGCATGACGGTCTGGGACGTGGCCGATGCCGACGTCCCGCGCCTCGGTGCCCTGTTGGGCGCGCAGCCCTTCGTCAGCCACTGCTACCGCCGTCCGCGCCAGCCCGGCTGGCGCTACAACCTGTTCGCCATGGTGCATGGCCGCAGCCGCGAAGAGATCGACCGCTACCGCGAACATTTGCGGTATCTGCTGGGCGAGGCCTGCGCCGCCGACGACATGCTGGTGAGCAGCCGCATCCTGAAGAAAACCGGCCTGCGCCTGCCCTCCCCCTAGGCGTTGTATGAAAGAGTGCCTGCGCGACGAAGGAGCGCTTTATGTTGAGGATCAGCCATTATCTGCGGGCCCTGGCCGGGCAATGCCCTGCCCCGCGCACCTCGCCACCGGGCAGCGTCCGGCCACCGGTGGTGATCTGGAACCTGCTGCGGCGTTGCAACCTGACCTGCAAGCATTGCTACGCCACCTCCGCCGACAGCGTGTTTCGCGACGAGCTGGATACCGCCGCGGCCCTCAAGGTCATCGATGACCTGCATGACGCCGGGGTCCGCGTGCTGATTCTTTCCGGTGGCGAACCCCTGCTGCGCGAAGACCTGTTCCAGCTCAGCCGGCATGCCCGGGATCGGGGATTGTTTCTCGCGCTGTCCACCAACGGCACCCTGATCACTGCGGACAACATCGAGCGAATTGGCGCGGCGCAGTTCGATTACGTCGGCATCAGCATCGATGGCCTGGAAGCGACCCACGATGAATTCCGCCAGCTCAAGGGCAGCTTCGCCCGCTCCATGGCGGCCATCCGGCTCTGCCGCGAGCAAGGTATCCGAGTGGGACTGCGGACCACCCTCACCCGGCAGAACCACCCACAGCTTCCCCAACTGCTGGGCTTGATGAGGGAATACGACGTACAGAAGTTCTACCTGTCACACCTCAACTACAGCGGCCGGGGCAAGCGCAGCCGCACGCTCGATGCCCACCAACAGATGAGCCGCGAGGCCATGGGATTGATCTTCGAACAGGCCTGGGACGACATCGAACAGGGCCGCGACAGCGATTTCGTCAGCGGCAACAACGACGCCGATGCGATCCTGCTGCTGCAATGGGTCGCCCGACGCCTGCCCCGGCATGCCGACGCACTGGAGCAGATGCTGCGAGCCTGGGGCGGCAATGCCTCGGGCTGCGGCATCGCCAATATCGACAATACCGGCGAGGTTCATCCCGATACCTACTGGTGGCAGCACTCGGTGGGCAACGTGCGCCGTACGCCGTTTCGCACCCTCTGGTACGAGCGCCCCGACCCCCTTCTGCTGAAACTGCGCGAGCACCCACGGACCGTGGGCGGCCGCTGCGGCCACTGCCGCTGGCTGGCCATCTGCAACGGCAATACGCGCACCCGGGCCTGGGCCGAGGGTGACCTGTGGGGCCAGGACCCCGGGTGTCATCTGCTGGACGAAGAAATCGGCCTGCAGGCGATTGCCAATGTCTCCCTGTCCCCCGCGCGCTGAGCCAATGGCGAATCTGCTACCGAACCAAGGAAATCCCATGCCTGCCCCCATCGTTTTGCCCGCTGCCCTGCAATCGCCCTTCAGACCGGGGGAAGTCGCCCTGGTCGGCGCCGGCCCCGGTGACCCCGGCCTGCTGACGCTGCGTGCCTGGAGCCTGTTGCAGCAGGCCGACGCAGTGGTCTACGACCGCTTGATCAGCCCGCAGCTGCTGGGCCTGGTTCCGCTGACATGCGCCCGGCACTACGTTGGCAAAGCCGCCGGTTGCCACAGCCTGCCCCAGGCACAGATCAACACGCTGCTGGCCGACCTGGCCGGACAGGGACAGCGGGTGGTCCGGCTCAAGGGCGGCGATCCATTCATCTTCGGGCGCGGCGCCGAAGAACTGGAATACCTGCTGGCCCGCGGCATCGATTGCCAGGTGGTACCGGGGATCACCGCCGCTGCCGGTTGCAGCGCCTACGCCGGCATTCCCCTGACCCACCGCGACCTGGTGAATTCCTGCCGCTTCATCACTGGCCACCTGCAACGCGAAGGTGATCTTGAGCTGCCCTGGCAGAGCCTGGCGGACGACAGCCAGACCCTGGTGTTCTACATGGGCTTGTCGAACCTGGGCACCATCGCCACGCGGCTGATGGCGGCAGGCCTGGCGGCCGACACCCCGGCGGCCTTGATCAGCAACGGCACACGCCCCGACCAGCGAGTGCATCGCGGCACCCTCGCGCATTTGCCGGACATGGCCGCGCAGTGTTGCGAGGGCCTGCCGACCCTGACGGTGATCGGTCGGGTGGTCGGCTTGTTCGCCCACCAGCCGCTGCAGCATCCGGCGTGCCTGCATCCTGTGCAATCCCTGTTCCCGGTCTCGAAGGTGGCGCCATGATCCGCTGGTGGCTGGCCCCCCTGCTGTGGGTGGGCACGGCCCATGGCAGCGATGCCAACGTCCCGGACCTGGAACTGGCCGAGCGCACCTACCAGCAGTACTGCCAGCAGTGCCATGGGGTCAATCGCATCGGCGGTGCCGGGCCTGCGCTGTTACCCCAGAGCCTGGGCCGGATCAAACCCGCCGAGATTCGCCAGGTCATCGAAAAGGGCCGGCCGGCCAGCCAGATGGCAGGGTTCGGTACAGTACTGGACGCCGCCCGGATCGATGGCCTGACCCATTACCTGCAGCGGCCGCCCGCCGTCGAGCCAAGCTGGAGCGAGGACGACATCCGCCACAGCCACCGCCTGCTGGCGGATGTCGCCAGCCTGCCCGACAAGCCCCAGCACCAGGCCGACCCGCTGAACCTGTTCGTGGTGGTGGAAGCCGGTGACCACCATGTCGATATCGTCGATGGGGACCGCTTCGAAGTGCTGGCCCGCTTCGCCTCGCATTTCGCGGTGCATGGCGGGCCGAAGTTCTCGCCCGATGGGCGCTTCGTCTACCTGGCGTCCCGGGACGGCTGGGTCAGCCTGTACGACCTGCACAATCTCAAGCTGATCGCCGAGGTGCGGGTCGGTCTCAATACCCGCAACCTGGCGGTCAGCAAGGACGGGCGCTGGGTGCTGGTGGGCAACTACCTGCCCGGCAGCCTTGCCGTGCTGGATGCCCGGGACCTGTCATTGGTCAAGACCATCGAGACCGTCGACAGCCGTGGCCAGGCTTCCCGGGTCAGCGCGGTCTATACCGCTCCGCCGCGAGACAGCTTCATCGTTGCCCTGAAGGATGCGAAGGAAGTCTGGGAATTGCCCACCGGCCCGAATCCGGACTTCGTGCCGCGGCGCATCGAGGTCCAGGACCACCTCGACGACTTCTCTTTCTCCCCCGACTATCGCCAGTTGCTCGCCACTTCACGCAAGGCCCAGGGGGGACAGGTGGTCGACCTCGACAATGGCCGGGTCGTGACCGACATTGCCTTGCCGGGCATGCCGCACCTGGGTTCGGGAACCTATTGGCAACGCGATGGGCACTGGGTGTTTGCCACGCCCAACATCAGCAAGGGGCTGGTCTCGGTCATCGATTTGAGCACCTGGAAAGTCATCAAGCAGATCCCCACCCTGGGGCCGGGATTCTTCCTGCGCAGCCACGCCAATTCCCGCTACGCCTGGACCGACGTGTTCTTCGCCCCGGGCAACGATGCCATCCACCTGATCGACAAGCAGACCCTGGAAATCGCCCATACCCTGCGCCCCATGCCCGGCAAGACCGCCGCCCATGTCGAATTCACCCGCGACGGCCGCTACCTGCTGCTGAGCATCTGGGACACCGATGGCGCGCTGATCGTCTATGACAGCCAGACACTGCAGGAAATCAAGCGCCTGCCCATGAACAAGCCTTCGGGCAAGTACAACGTCGGCAACAAGATCGAATTCGCCGAGGGCACGTCCCACTGAAACACACCACCCCGCAGCGCGAGCCTTCCCCGGGGTGGTCATTTGCATCATTGCCGATACGGATCCCTCGTGCGCTTACCTGCCCACGATGGCGACAGCTCAGCCGACACGAAGGGCTCGGTCAATGGCTCATGGAAGACATGGCCGAGGCCTGCCCGAGCAGCTCCTGGTCGATGTCTTCCAGGCGCAGGACACGGCCGCCAGTCTCACTGGCGAGTTTCCGGGCTGCCTGGGCATCTGAGAAGGAGGCCAGCACCACGCCCATGGCGCCCTTGAGGCCGGTGCCGACGACGAACCAGGCGGTACGCGCATCGATCAGGTGGGCATCGTCCGGGGCATCCCAATGGCCGCGGCCCATGTCGTGGACGTACAGCTTGACGTCGGCCCGATGGTTCTCCGGCTGCAGCCACCAGCCGAGCATCTCCGCCGGCGAGCAAAATTTCTTCACGCCGCCCGCCCCCACCGCGGCCCCCTTGGGCCCGGGGAAGTCCGTGATGACCATGCCGCACACATGGCACTCGTCACCGGGGTGAAACGCCAGGGTCGCCTCGCTGGACGATGGCGCCGCAGCCTTTTCACACCCCGCCAGCGCCAGGCACACCACTATCCCGGCCAGGAGGCGGCTCGCCTTGTAGGACACCTTGTTCATCGTTGCATGCTCCATTCATCAATCACAATTCAAGGGCACCGGCGCTCGAACAGCCGATAGGCCAACCCTAACGGCACCGCCATCCACACCCCGAGGCAAAGCCAGAGCACCGGCCCCGACACCGGCAAGTCGCTGCCCAGGGTCATGACCGACGCACCGCTGGAGACGGCGTCGAACCCCGACAGGTTGATCAGCCGGTACACATCGGTAGGGTTGAACAGCAACAGCCAGGGCAGCAGGTCCGGACTGAAGCGGCCCTCACTCAGTACCAGCAGCGCCAGCAGTACCAGGTCGAACACCAGCACGAAGAAAAACCACACCCCCAGCGCGAGGCCGGCGGCGGTGGACTTTTGTGTCGAAAGACTGCTCAGCACATAGGCCAATCCCAAGAAGACCCAGCCCAGCAGCGAACTCGACAACATGAAACGGCCAAAGGCCCAGAGCAGCAGGCCCAGCTCGACGTCGTCGACCAGCAAGGCGATGGCGAGCGTTGCGCAACCGAAGCCGATCAGCGTCGCCAGGCTCAGGATCAGGCCATGGCCGACAAACTTGCCCAGCAGCAACTGTCCACGGCTCAGCGGGTAGGTCAGCAACAGCAGCAAGGTCCCGCTCTCGTCCTCGCCGACGATGGCGTCATAGGCCAGCAGCAAGGCGATCAAGGGCATCAGGAAGGTCGCCAGGCTGGCCAGGCTGGCCACGGTGGCCGGTACCGAGGTGAAGCCCAACTGGCCGGACGCCGCGGCGCCCAACCAGGCGATGCCGATCGCCAGCACGGCGAACAACAGACTGATCGCCAGCAGCCAGCGGTTACGCAGGCCATCGCTGAACTCCTTGCGGGCCATGTTCCAGATCGGGTTCATGGACGCACCTCCCCGGCTGCCGCGCCGTTCATGTAATGGCGGTACAAGTCCTCGAGGGACGGCGGCTTGATCTCGACATCCGTCGGGTTGTGTTGCGCCAGCAACTGACGCAGCAACGCCAGCTTGCTGCCGTCGGGCGCGGCCACCTGCAAGCCTTCGGCTCCCCAGCCCTGGGTGACATGCCCCTCGCTGCGCCAATGCTGTTGCAACTGGCTGGCACGGGCCAGGCCCGAAGCCCGGATCAGGGTCGGCAGCCGCGCCTCCTCCCGCAGCCGCGCCAGGCTGCCCAGGGCCAGCAGGCGCCCTCGGGTCAGGATCGCCGCGCGATTGATATGCGCCTCGACGCCGGGCAGGACGTGGGAACAGAGGATGATGCTGGTGCCCTGCCAGCGCAGGCGATCGAGCAACTGGTAGAGGTCCTGGGTCGCGATGGGGTCCAGGCCCACGGTCGGCTCGTCCAGCAGCAACAGCCGCGGTCGGCCGAGCAAGGCCTGGGCCAGGCCGAGGCGTTGCCGCATGCCTTTGGAGTAGGTCCGCACCTTGCGCCGCGAGGCCTGGCTCAGCCCCACCTCCTCCAGCAGGCGCTCGACCTGCCCTGGCGCGGCGCCCTTGAGCCGGGCGAAATGGCGCAAGGTTTCCAGGCCGCTCAACTGCGGGTAGAACATCACGTTCTCCGGCAGATAACCGAGCATCTGTCGCACGCTGGGATCGCTCGGTGCCCGGCCGAATACCCGCACCTGTCCTTCACTGGCCCGCAGCAGGCCCAGGACCAGTTTCATGGTGGTGGTCTTGCCCGCGCCGTTATGGCCGAACAGACCAAGCACCTCGCCCTGGGCCAGGTCCAGGTCCAATCCATGCAATACGGTGGCGTCGCCATAACGCTGGCTGACGCCCTCGATCTCGACGACGTTCAAGGCGCGTCCTCCGAAGCAGTGTTGCGTTGCGGGGCGAAGACCGGTGCCGCCATCAACGGATGGCTGTCCGTCACCCCAGGGGATTTCATTACCGGGAAGGCTCGCTGCACCCAGCGCAACAGCTCGACGCCCGGACTGTTCATCAACAGCCGTACCTGGGGGTAGCGCCACAACAGGCGATCGACGTTGTCGTTGGGCTCATAGGCCACGTCGCCCAGGCCGTCGCCATTGCGATCCCAGCCAAGGTAGTCGCTCCAGTAATTGCCGCGTCCGTCCGCCGACCACTCCTGCAAGCGCGTGGCGACGTACTTGACCTGACGGCGATTGCCGGCAAAGACATTGCCGGCGATGCGGTTGTCTTCCGAGCCGGCGGTAAGGTGTATGCCCAGGGCGCTGCGCTCGAAGTGATTGCCTTCGATACGGTTGAACAATGAGTTGTAGATGAACAGCCCCTTGCCCTCGGCGCCGGTGATCATGGTGTCGCCGGTGGAGCCGTCGCGTACGTCGGTGACGAAGTTGTCCCGCAGGGTCGAATAGGTGATGTAGTTCATCAGGATCCCGTAGTTCTGGTCCTGCTCGGAACGGTTGCCGATGACCGTCAGCTTGCGACTTTGCATCAGGGCATACCCGGTGCGGGTACGCCGGGTGGTATTGCCCAGCAGGCGGTTATCGTTGGCGAACATGTAATGCACACCGTAGCGCAGGTCCTCCAGGGTATTGCCCTGGAGCAGGTTGTCGCTGGAGGTATCGATGTAGATGCCGTCGCGGGCCTGCCGCACCTGGTTGCCAATGACCCGGGCGCCCTGCACGGCATACAGATGGATGCCATTGCCTCGGTCCTGGGAACGCAGGCTCGGATCGCCCTGGATGACGTTGTCGATCAGGCTGACGTCCCGCGCGCCATCGACCCAGATGCCGAAACCCTGGCCCTGCATGCGGCTCAAGCGCACCACGGCCCCCCTGGCGACCGGCTGGACGAACACGGCGGCGTTCATGGCGGTCAGGTCATGGCCCCAATCCAGGAACGTACAGCCCTGGACCTGGACGTCCGGGGCCCGGATGATCAGCCCGTTGCCCTCCCCCTGCCCCTGGAATACCGCCCCCGGCGCACAAGTGAGGGTCATCGGCTGATCAATGCTGAACGAGCCGGTGTATTGCCCGGCAGGCAGGCGCCATTGGCGCTCGCCCTCGGCCTGCAAGGGCAGATTCGTGATGGGTTGCGGCGCGGCGAGCGCGCCGCCAGACAGCAGGCAGAGCACCAGCGCAATGACCGGTTGGCGAGCATGGCCCGCGGGTGGCCGCGTGTTCCAGGTCATTGCACCTGTCTCCTTTCGATGGGCCGACTCAGGCCTTTTCCACCAGCATGCGTCCGACCATCTCCATGTGCAGGGCGTGGCAGAACCAGCTGCAGTAGTACCAGTGCAGGCCAGGCTTGTCGGCGATGAAGGTGATGGACGAAGTCTGTTGCGGGCTGATCTCCATGCTCGCGCCGTGGTTGGTCATGACAAAGCCGTGGGAGACGTCCTCGATCTGGTCGATGTTGGTGATCGTCACGGTCACCTCGTTGCCTTGCTTGACGGTGAACTCCGTCACGCCATAGGCCGGTGCCATGGAGGTCATGTAGACCCGCACCTTGTTGCCGTCACGGATGACCTTGTTATCGGTCTCCAGGTTGATCCCGTCTTTCTTGGCCAGCGCCACGGTGTCGGCGAAGAACGGGTCATTGCGGTTCCAGATCTTCTGGGTCTTGATCTGGTCGCGCCGGGCGAGGATGCAGTCATGGGGCTCGGCGAAGGTGGGGCCATCGTGCACCAGCTTCATTTCCTCCCCGGAAATGTCGATCAACTGGTCATTCTCGGGGTGCAGCGGACCGGTGGGCAGGAAACGGTCCTTGGAGAACTTGCACAGCACCACCAGCCATTTGCCGTCGGCATCGCTGGATTCGGTCAAGGACGCATGGTTATGGCCAGGCTGGTACTGCACATCCAGCTTCTGCTTGATGTAGTTGACCTGCTCGCCCTTGTAGGCGCGGATGGCCTCATCCATGTTCCATTTCACCACCTGGCTGTCGATGAACAAGGTGGTATAGGCGTTGCCGCGTCCGTCGAAGGTGGTGTGCAGTGGCCCCAGGCCCAGTTCCGGCTCGGCGACGATCACGTCGCGAGGATCCTTGAGGCGGTCGGCGAACAGATCGTCCAGGCGGTCGATGGCAATCATCGAGACCGTGGGCGATAGCTTGCCGTTGGCGATGAAGTATTTGCCGTCGGGGGAAGTATTGCAGCCGTGGGGATTCTTCGGCACCGGGATGTAGCGGGTGAATTCGCAATCCTTGCCATTGACCCGGCGCCCATCGACCACCGGCACCTTGGAACCGTCCAGGGTCATGAACCTGCCGGCCTTGATCGCCGCCTCGATACGCGGGATGTTGTACACCACCACCCAGTCGCGCTCGTTGCGCATCATGCCGCCCAGGTCATAGGCCTTCTCGGAGTTGTAGCAGGTGCTCGCGGCATATTTGCCGGTGTAGTCGGCATCGGTGTTGTCCAGGTTGCCGTCGACGATCACCTGGAACGCCATTTCCATCTTCTCGGCGTCGATGGCGTTGAACATCGTGAAACTGTTCTTGTCCTGCAAGTCGAAGGTATGGCCGTCATTGGGGTGCGGAATCACGAACTCGCCGTTGGCGAACACGTACTTGGTGTACGGCACCTTCTGCAGGCGCAGGCCATGGATGGCTTGCACGTTGGGCACCGTAAGCATCTTGTCGCACTTCATGATGTCCAGGCGGATACGCGCCACCCGGGAGTTGGCCTTGTCGTTGATGAACAGGTATTTGCCGTCGTATTTGCCGTTCGTCATGGAGATGTGCGGGTGGTGGCAATCGCCGTTCTGGAACCTGGCGCTGTCCCCCAGCACGCGCTTGCTTTCGTTGGTCAGCCCCCACCCGGTGGCCGAGTCGACGTTGAAGACCGGGATACGCATCAGTTCGCGCATCGACGGCACCCCCAGCACCCTCACCTCGCCCTGGTGGCCGCCGCTCCAGAACCCGTAGTACTCGTCCAGCTCGCCGGGGGCCACATGGATCCTGGACTTGGCCTCCTTGGCCGCAGCGGCCCAGGATTCACGGGTGAATGTCCCCGCGCCCAGCGCCGTTGCGCCGGCCAGTACCGCTCCGGTGACGGCGCCGGTACCCAGGAAACTGCGGCGGCTGACGCCCCGGGGCTCTTGCGCCACGTCAGGATTGTCGGTTTTCTTATCGCTCATGCTGTGTGCTCCGTGAAGAATGAAACGGTCAGGGAAACAGGCCATCGGGGTGCCTCAGGGCGCCTGCACCACGGGAATCAGCTGCGGATCGGCCGCGCTCGCCTTGCCACGCTTCTTGCGCTTGTTGATCAGCGGCGGGCATTTGTTTTCGTTGTGCCAGGTCATCTGGCAGTCGAGGCAGTAATGGCATTCGTTGGCGTTGATCCGACCGTCGGGATGAATCGCCTGGATCTCGCATTCCTTGGCGCACAGTTGGCAGGGATTGCCGCACTCCTTGCGGCGCTTGAGCCAGTCGAACAGACGCAGGCGGGTCGGCATGGCCAGGGCGGCCCCCAGCGGACAGATGTAGCGGCAATAGACCTTGCGGGTAAAAAGGTTGATCAACAGCCAGCCTGCGGCATAGGCCACGAACCACCATTGGCGGTCGAACCTGAGGGTGACGGCGGTCTTGAAGGGTTCGACCTCCGCCAGGCGTTCGGCGGTCGCCATGGACTCCAGCGAAACGCCGAACAGCACCAGCAGGATGATGTACTTGATGGCCCACAACCGTTCATGCACGGCGAAAGGCAGCTCGTACTGGGGCACCCTGAACCGGCGCGCCAGCTCGTTGATCAGTTCCTGCAGCGCGCCGAACGGACATAGCCAGCCACAGAACACCCCGCGCCCCCACAGCAGGAGGCTGGCTGCGGTGAACACCCACAGGATGAAGATCAGCGGATCGGTAAGGAACAGCTCCCAGCGGAAACCTTCGAACAATGCATGAACGAAGGTCAGCACATTGACCACTGACAATTGCGCCAAGGCATAGCCGCCGAGAAATACCACGGTCAAGACCAGGTAACCCCGACGAACCCAATGCAAAAGCCTGGGCCGGCGGGCCAGCGGGTCCTGGAAGAACAGGATGATCGTGAGCACCAGCAAGGCCACCGCCAGCACGACGATTTCCACGCTCTTGCGGTACCAGAGGGTCAGCCACAGGGGGCGGCTGGCTTCTTCGGCCGCTGCCAGTTGCGCGGCCGTGGGCAAGGGCCTTTCCAGGTACGCCTCGGGCAATCGATAGGCCAGCTCGAAACTGCTGAAGAGTCCACTGACCGGCCCGGTCTGGCGGCGCACCAGCAGCTCCAGGCTCCAGGGCGAACCGGGATCGAAACGGTGGGAGGCACGGATGATAAAGATCGCCATTTCATCGAACTCGGGCATGCCCTCGGCAGCCACATCATCCAGGCGCTGGAAGTCCATGTCGCGAAAACTGATGGTGTCGCCGAACTGGCGCAACAGCACCCGATCGAAGATCCCACCGCGCACATAACCCGAGCCCTTGAAGGAATACCGTCCGCTGCCCATTACGGCAATGGCCTGCTCGCCAGGCTTGAGCTCGCTCATCAGCGCGCGGTACTGCGCCTCGCCCAGCAGGTTGCGGCCGATGGTGGGCGGGTTCAGGTGAGTGACGTACAGATCGATGAAGGTGTCGCCCGCCTGCTCGGCACTGGCGGCTTCGACCTTTTCGGCGGCGGTCCCCTTGAAGGAAGCGTCGACCTGTTCGCGGGTCAGGTGCAGCCGACGCACCGCTCCATTGCCGGCCAGGGTCTTCCAGTCGGCGGGCTCGTAGACGTCCTCGCGCACTCGCGCCGGCGCCACGGCCAGGCCTGCATCGCCCTTGACCAGGCCCAGGGACACCGCGACGTCATGGGCGGCACGCATGATGACTTCGTTGACCACCATCGCCGTCACGGTGGCTCCGGCGATGGCGTCCACCGTCACCGCATCCGGGTCGCTGGAATGCCCTACCACGACCCGCTGATTGACCTTGACACCGCTGTAGCGGGCACTGAATCCGTGGAGTTTCTCCTCGGCGATACCGATCAGCAGGATCGGCTCATGGTGCTCCAGCACATAGGCATCCAGGATCACACCGGCGGGGTCGAGAATCACCTGCACGTTGATCGGCTTGCCCGAGTAGGCGGGAATGTCCACCACATCCAGGCTCTGGAACACATAGCCCGATACCTTGCCGGCCGTCGAGAGCGTGCGCACCTTGAAGGGCCCCTGGGGCTCGGAGACCGAATCGGTCCGGCCCAGGACATGGTGGATACGCTGTCGCTGGATTTCGCCGTAATCCCTGGCCTGGGCGAGGCCCGCGCACAGGGCCAGCAGAATGAAGAATGCGTTGAGCCAGAAGCGGATGAGGTGCGAGAACGCAAAGGAACGGGTCATGAGCGCCAGGGCTTGAGACAGGATCGTGGCGATCATGGTAGGAGCCGCTCTATCCGGCGCCCTTGATTGAAATCAACTTGAAAAAATTTGCCTGGCGGGCATCACGGGGCGAGAGGCTGGTACCTCTCGCCCCGACGCAGACGTTCAGTCCTGCGCAAGACTGTAGGAGTAGATGCCTTGATCGTTATTGTCGTACCAGTTGCCCTTGGCCCAGATCACACGATCCTGCGTCGGTTGGAAACCCAGGATGCCCAGGTAGCCGCCGATGGCGAGACGCTGCCAGGAACGGCCCCAGTCCCGGGAATAGAACACCCCATCGGCGCAAATGCTCGCATCCGACCACCAATAGAGCCAGCGCGGTGGCCGGTGCTCGCTGGTGACATTGACCAGCAGGCTGTTCTGCCCCAGATAGAAATGCCCCTCGCGCAGCCGGCTCTGCGACGCCAGGGGGGCGAACACGCTGGGCAGCTCGCCCAGGGGACGCCAGGCCAGCGTCGCGGTATCCAGCTCGGCGATCACGTGTCGTCCGGATTCCTCCTGGTCCACCAGGCCGGCCACCCGCCCGTCGGCGTTCTGAGCCAAGGCCGCGATGAACAGCTTGTCGTCGCGCTGGGTATCCACGACCTGCCATTGACCGGTGCTGCGCTGCAATCGAGCCCGTGTCGTGACGTTGAAGGCGATGTGGGCGCCCTCGCCCTCGGGATTGCTGCCCCAGAAGCGTTGGGAAACCCAGATGAACGCGCGTTGCGGGTCCAGCTGGATCACATGGGTGCGGATGTCGCCATAGGTGCCGGCATCGGTATGCCACTGCAAGACATCCGGACGCTTGACCCGAACATATTCGCTGGTGACCAGCAGCGATTCGGCCGCCATGACCGGCGTACTGTGGTCGCCGCGATCGGCGGAATAGTAGACACCGGTTGAAATGGCGCCTGGCACATCTTCGCCACTCTCGTTGTCGACGCCGCTGGGGGTGCCCCAGGCCCAGACTTCATCCGTGCCATGGAAGTACGGTTTCAGATTCCAGGCCACTTGATCGGCCTTGGGAAACCAGCCTTGCTCCAGCCAGGTCCAGCGCTTGCCCTGATCGTCGCTGCGAAAGACCACGGTCTGGCCGACGCTGTCGCCGGATCCGGCCTCCGGCCGGTCGAGGCCGGTGAGCAGCAAGACGCTGGCGCCATCGGGACTGGCAACCAGGCAGGCGGCGGCGCTTACGTGGGCGACCAACTGGAATTGTCCCTGGGCGTCCAGGCGCGAAATGAAAGAGGTCTCTTTTTCCCTGCCGGAAAGCAGGTAGGCGAAGGCACCGGAGCCCACCGGCTCAGGCTCGTCATTGGACTTGCCGCGCACCAGCGCATCGAGGTCCACCACATCGGCGGAGGCCTCGACCTGCCCGGCATCCCCGTTCAGGCGGGCGACCAGCCAGGTGCCCTGGGGGGTCGCCACCACGCCTGTGCAGTACTGGGAGGCGGCCCGGTGCCGGGTATCCGCTACGGCGCCCAGCTGTTGCTGGCCGGGGCTGGTGCCGCCCCACTCCAGCTTGGCGCTGGTGATCATCCACATGTACCACAGGCCAGCGCCGACAATCAGCGCGACAAAGAGCGTAGTGAAGAATTTCGATCGAGGCATGAAGGATCCATATCCATGGGGAAACTGAGAAGCTTTTCTCATCTCTTTCATCCGGAGTAAATTCTTATTGCACTAAAACGGCTGGAGCCGGTCGCATCGTTCATCTGTGAGCCGGGTTGCATTCATTCGGCGCAGCAGTTTCGTCGAGCAGCGCCGACGCGTTAAGGTGCGCACATCACGACAAGGACCCCTCATGCCCCCACGCTCCGGCCCAGCGCACGCCTTTTCATCGCCATCCACCGGTTTCGTCCGGGTGCGTGGCGCCCGCGAACACAACCTCCAGAATGTCGACGTCGATATCCCCCGCGATGCCCTGGTGGTCTTTACCGGCGTGTCGGGGTCAGGCAAGTCGTCGTTGGCCTTTTCCACGCTCTACGCCGAAGCCCAGCGTCGCTATTTCGAGTCCGTCGCGCCCTACGCGCGGCGCCTGATCGACCAGGTGGGCGTGCCCGACGTGGACAGCATCGACGGCCTGCCGCCGGCGGTGGCCTTGCAGCAACAACGGGGCAGCCCCAGCGCGCGCTCTTCGGTGGGCAGTGTCACCACCCTGTCGAGCCTGATCCGCATGCTCTACTCCCGGGCCGGCAGCTATCCGGCCGATCAGCCCATGCTCTACGCCGAGGATTTTTCCCCCAACACGCCCCAGGGTGCCTGTGCGCAATGCCATGGCTTGGGGCGGGTCTATGAAGTGACCGAAGACTCCATGGTGCCGGACCCCTCGCTGACCATCCGCGAGCGGGCCGTGGCCGCCTGGCCCATGGCCTGGCAAGGCCAGAACCTGCGGGACATCCTGGTTACCCTGGGCTACGACGTCGACGTTCCCTGGCGTGACCTGCCCCAGGAACAGCGCGACTGGATACTCTTCACGGAAGAAACCCCCACCGTCCCGGTGTACGCCGGATTGACGCCTGCCCAGACCCGTGCCGCCCTCAAGCGCAAGCTCGAACCCAGCTACCAGGGTACGTTCAGCGGCGCCCGACGTTACCTGCTGCATACCTTCATGCACTCCCAGAGCGCTCAGATGCGCAAGCGCGTGGCGCAATACATGCGCGCCAGCCATTGTCCCGTGTGCGAAGGCAAGCGTCTCAAGCGCCAGGCGCTGGGCGTGACATTCGCCGGCCTGGACATCGCCGAGCTGTCGCACCTGCCGTTGCTGGAGCTGGCCGAGGTGTTCAGGCGCGTCACCGCACCCGATTATCTGGAGCAGGCCGAAGAACCGGGCGAAGTCCTCACCCACCGGCAAACCCGGGAGGCGCGCGAGCAACGCGCCGCCCGAGGTGACAATCCGCACTCAGGAGGGCCGGATGCGCGCCACACGCCCAACCTGTCCCTGGAAAAGCGCCTGGCCGCCCAACGCATCGCTGCCGAACTGCTGGAGCGCATCGGCACCCTGATCGACCTTGGCCTGGGTTACCTGGCCCTGGAGCGCAGCACCCCGACGCTCTCTTCCGGCGAGCTGCAGCGCTTGCGCCTGGCGACCCAACTCAACTCTCAGCTGTTCGGGGTCATCTACGTGCTGGACGAACCGTCAGCCGGCCTGCATCCGGCCGACAGCGAAGCCCTGTTCGACGCGCTGCAGCGGCTCAAGGCCGCCGGCAACTCGGTATTCGTGGTCGAACACGACCTGGGGACCATGCGTCGCGCCGACTGGCTCGTCGATGTCGGGCCGGATGCCGGCGAACAAGGCGGCCGGATCCTCTACAGCGGCCCGCCCGCCGGCCTTCGCCAGGAGCCGCAATCACGCACCCGCACTTACCTCTTCGCCGAGCGGTCCCAGGCTGCGCACGCCCCGCGGACACCCAGCGACTGGCTGCGCCTGGAAGGCATCACCCGCAATAACCTCGACAACCTGAGCGCGGCCTTCCCCCTCGGCTGTTTCACCGCCGTGACCGGCATCTCCGGTTCGGGCAAATCCAGCCTCGTCAGCCAGGCGTTGCTGGACCTGGTCGGCGCTCACCTGGGCCAACCCGGCCAGGACGCCGAGCCCGACGAACGAAGCCTGGAAGACGAACCCGAGCAAACCAGTGGCGGGCATGTCAGTGCGGGCCTCGATGCGATCAAGCGCCTGGTCCGGGTGGACCAGAAGCCCATCGGCCGCACGCCGCGCTCCAACCTCGCCACCTACACCGGCCTGTTCGATCACGTGCGCAAATTGTTCGCCGGGACCGAACAGGCCCGTGAACTGGGGTTCGACGCCGGACGGTTCTCCTTCAATGTGGCCAAGGGACGCTGCGAAACCTGCGAAGGGGAAGGCTTCGTCAGTGTCGAACTGCTGTTCATGCCCAGCGTGTACGCCCCCTGCCCGACCTGCCACGGTGCCCGCTACAACCGGCAGACGCTGGCGGTACGCTGGCAAGGCCTGGACATCGCGCAGGTCCTGCAACTGACCGTCAATCAGGCGCTCGAAGTCTTTTCCGGACAGGCGTCGGCACGGCGCTCGCTGCAAGTGCTGCAGGATATCGGACTGGGTTATCTGCGCCTGGGCCAACCCGCCACCGAACTGTCCGGCGGCGAGGCGCAACGCATCAAGCTGGCGACAGAGCTGCAGCGAAAGGCCCGAGGGGCCACCCTGTATGTGCTGGATGAACCCACCAACGGGCTGCACCCACAGGACGTGGACAGGTTGCTGGTGCAGTTGAATCGCCTGGTGGATGACGGCCATAGCGTGGTCGTGGTGGAACATGACATGCGGGTCGTGGCCCAGAGCGACTGGGTCATCGACATCGGTCCGGGCGCCGGAACCCAGGGCGGGCAAGTCGTGGTGTGCGGAGCGCCGGCCGAGGTGGCCCAATGTCCGGAAAGTCGTACGGCGCCATTCCTCAAGAGCGCGTTAGCGGCTGAATATTAAAGCTTTTTTAATCTGGCTGGCCGTCCCGGGAAACCTGTCTATACTGTCTTTCAGTTAATCGTTTCAGTACGAGTAGTTTAACGACGGCCTCACTTGCTGATGGATGTGAGGCTGTACAGGCCAGGAGGCAAATGATGTCGGCCCCATGTTCAAGAAAAACATTCCATAGGGTTACAGAACAGCAGCATCTTCCCCAGCAGCGCCCCGTGAATCACGGCGAAGCCTCGCCCAGTCCACCTCCCTCCACATTACCGTTGCCGATAGCAGGCAGATCCTGTTGTTGATGTCGGCCCCGCGGCATCCTTGCAACTTCCATTTGGCGACTCTAAAGGTATAGCGCCTGGCTGCGTCAAGTCTTACATCAGTTTTCGAGCTCGTTCATTATGCTCAAGCCTATTTCAAGCCATCTTTTCAATCTGATCCAAGAGGTGGAAAACAACATCTCGGGCGCCAGCGAAGAAGAGTACACCGCAGTACTGGGCTGGATTTTTTCCAAACTGGGGATCGATAAATTCGCTTATGTCCATGTGGAACCGACACCGTTCAACAGCTCCAAGATCTCGATCCATAGCAACTACCCAGCCGAATGGGTTGAAACCTATCGCAAGAACGCCCTTTATAAGACCGATCCGGTCATGATCAATACCGCCGTCACGGCGACGCCCTTCTTCTGGAATGAAATTCCCGAGGAGATCGACAACCCGGAAATCTTCGACCAGTCTGCGTCCTACGGCATCAAGCAGGGATTCACCGTACCGATCCATGAGCCCGGACGGGCATTCGGCTCACTTCACTTGTCTTCCGAAGAGAACGATCCGGACTTCCCCATCATCGTCCGATCCAATCTATTCATCATCAAGGCGCTCAGTATAATCGCCAACCAATATCGCCCCATGGAAGCCCCCATGGAAAGCAACTTGAAGCTGTCCCCTCGGGAGATCGAGTTCTTGCGCTGGCTTTCATTAGGCAAGAACTACAAGGAAATAGGTCTGATCATGAGCATCACCGAGCGAACGGTGAAGTTTCATGCCAAGCAGATGACCGAGAAGATGGATTGTGTCAACGTCAAGCAAGCCATGATCAAGGCAGTTCAACTCAACCTCGTTTGAATCCCGCCCCTATCCTGCCCTAACCTGGCGGCGGCCTTTTGCCAAGTCCGACGCCAGCGCCTGGTCATAATCCATTCAGGCGAATCCCACCTGCGATGCGATATTGAAGAGCATGCCACAGGCGAACAAACCGATAACCAATGAGATAGCCCGACTCAAGAACTTGCCGGAAACGATGGCATGCAGTTTCCTTCCACAGAACGCTCCAATGGCTATCCAGGTCAGCCCGACCGGAAAGATAATGGCCGTGAACAATGACATGAAAGACAAGTAGTGGCTCACGGACAGGAATGTTCCCGCCGGCGCAACGAAAGACACAAAGAACAAGCCCTTGGGGTTGGTCAACGTTGCCACGAAGAGATCCGGCACACTGATGCCCGCCGAAGTACCAGGTAAATGATCCTTTACCGAAAACCACAACTTCAGGGAGATATAGAACAGGAAACAGACAGCGAAGATCTTGGTGGCAATGACCACCCAGGAATGATCCGTGATCAGAAGATCGATAAACACTCCCCACATCGTCATCTGAACAATATAAGCCAGCCATTCCGCTACAACGAACCTCATGGAGCGGGCGTTCAAGCCCCTGTTGATGCCAGTTTGCAACAACAGAGAGTTCGTCGGTCCAGGAACCAACAGGACTGTCATCAACGAAAGCGCGATATAAGACATAAGGTCATCCATGCCAGGGAGCCAGAATGGCTCATTTTCTTCGGGTTCGGACAGGCCCGATCATACAAATCAATATTTTGGTTGTATGACATCAGACCAATTTTCCAGCATAGAGCAATTACACTAGATTTGCCCACTGCCGCCCTGAAACTTTCAAACGTATGACTTATCAGCGTGGGCTTTTACCCATTTGTTGTCTCCCAAACTACGCTCCCATAGCCTTATTACCTTTTTATTGCAGGCCAACCCAGGCACTGTTGGAGCGTCAATTTTCCGGCCCACATACTATCAGCGACTTAGCCAATCCGTCGCGTAATCGTCAAGAAATCCTCCTCGCCAATGGCGTTCATGTTGAGTTGGCGGACTAAAGTCAAGACCCTTCGCATGCTACTCCCTCCCTGTACTTTCTTGGACTAACGACGATACTAATTCGCGCAGCGACTCAGTTTGTCCCGGAATACTGCCACATCACCAATCTGGCAACTAATTAGACTATCCACTCTATAAATCCACGCACTGTACTTTAGGACAGTTGAAATGCCCTAGTGCAAAGTTAACAGTAGCTCCACCCACAACCACGAAACCTCATTCATGAACTACGCCCCGGCCACCTTTCGTTTTTTCGGTATATCTACTCGTATCGCAAGCTACTCGAGTATTCCGAGCAAAACCCTGGGACAAATACTGGCCATTCGCAAGTCTGCCTTTATCGACAGAAAGAAGTGGGATATAGAAAGCTATCGAGGCAGCAATTACGAATGGGATGAATACGATGACGCTGATGCAGTTTACATATATTCAATCCAGCACCAGCAGGTCACCGGTTGTGTTCGACTTCGCCCTTCCAGCAAACCGACACTCATGACCGGCCCCTTGAGTTTCATTCTTCCAATCCAAAAGTCCGGACGTCGCTCAACATATTTATGGGAAGCCACCCGCTTTGCACTTTTCGCTGACAGATCCATTACCTGCGAATTGACCCAGGCCAGTGTGGACATTCGCACCGCGGCACTCTTCCTGACCATGCTGAAGTTTGCCCAACATCAAGATATCGAAGCCTATGAAGTTGTCGTCGACACTTCGATGGCGAAAATTCTCAAGCGTTCCGGATGGAATATCGAACGACACAACACGGCACTGGGCTCGAAGGGCGAGACGATCATCTACGGCACGTTGCCATGTTCCATCGAAACTTATGAGGGAGTTCTCAGAAAAAACACCATTGCCGAAGCGAGCGTTTACGACCCTTTCCTTATGACGAACCGTTCGTCAGACACACTCCATAAATCCATTGATATCGGCCAAATGCGCCGTGGCCGAAACATTCCAGCAAAAATACACATGCACACTGAGCTGCATCTATAAAATCAAACTTCTGGTATGAAATTGGAGAAAGGATGAACCTGCAAAGACTATTTCCGCATGTTGGCAAAGTCATTGCCAGTACCGGCAGCCGCCACTTCCCTCGTATGTTGCACGACCTGATACTCACGGAAATCCCGGTCGACGCAACACATATTACCGAGCAAAGGATAGGCACAAGTAATATCGCTGAACACAGCACTTCAAGCATTGGTTTCGTCGGCATGGACAATACCTGTGTCGACACTGTAGTGGACACCCATACAAGCAAGCCTTTTTTCCTCGCCGACGATATCCTCTTCGAAGACGCGCCCGCACAGAAGGTCCCCAATTTTTCCCGATGTCTGCTCAAGCGTGAACTCTCGGGCAAGGCACCCGGCCACAACACAACGACCCAACTGCATCTGACCACACGGAAAAATGGCCACCGTTATGTCCTGTCCGTGTATCGGTCACCTTTTTCCAAGGGCTTTACCGCCCAGGAACATGCCCTTCTGAAAGACTTTTCCTGCCTGTTGATGCCCATGGTAGAAGAGCATGTTGCCGCCCTGGTGCCATCGGAACCTCATCGGCAGGACACCAACCTGTCGCTGGACGGCCCGGAGAACGGTGGGATGGAAGCGTTGCGCCAGCGATTCGCCGATCGACTGCAACTGTCCGGCTTGAGCCTGTCGTCGCGTGAAACCGAAGTGTGCGTGGGTCTGCTGGCGGGACGCACGGCGCCCGAACTTGCCGAGCAACTCAACCTCAAGGTCAATACCGTCGAAAGCTATCTGAAGCGTGCAGCCATCAAGATGGGCATTGGTGGTCGTCGCTCCCTCATTCGCTGGATGCACTCGATGGACGCTACGCCATCGGGCACTGAATGGAACGGCGCTCCGCCCATTCGCCAGGCCGTCTGAACCTCTCCCCCCAATGTCTGCCCGGTCATCATCGGGTACGTTGGGGGATGATTCAGCTTTTCGCTTCCTCTTCGACCCTGCCTGCCGACGCCAGTCCAGGCGTATGCCGCCTGAACCATTGCAGCAGATCGTCGACGTACGTGAAGATCACCGGCACCACCAGCAGACTCAGCAACGTTGAAGTCAACAGCCCCCCCATGACCACCACGGCCATCGGCTGCCTGAAACTCGGGTCTTCGCCCATGCCCATCGCGGTGGGCAACATCCCGGCGCCCATGGCAATGGTGGTCATCAGGATGGGCCGTGCGCGCTTGTGGCAGGCGTCTACCAGGGCGTCATAGCGATCCAGGCCGTGATCACGCCGAGCCATGATGGCGTATTCCACCAGCAGAATGGAGTTCTTGGTCACGATCCCCATCAACATCAATAACCCGATGACCGAGGGCAGGGAAAAGCTGAAATTGCATATCAGCAAGGCCAGCAGCGCGCCGCCCAGGGAGAGCGGCAAAGCCGAGAGGATGGTGGCCGGCTGCAGGAAATCATGGAACAGCAGCACCAGGACCGCGTAGATACAGAACACACCGATGGCCATGGCCAGGCTGAAGCTTGCGAATAGCTCCGTCATCAGTTGCAGTTCACCCTGCTCCACCGGCTTGATCTCTGGAGGCAGATTGCGCATGGCCGGCAACTGGCTTGCCTCGGCCATGACCTCGCCCAGGTTGCGGCCGTTGAGTTCGATCGACAAGGTGATGTTGCGCAGCCGATCCAGCCGGGTGATCTGGGCCGGTCCACTGCCCAGGCTGAGTTCCCCGAGCGAGGACAGCGCCACCTGGCCGTCCCGTCCAGTCACCCGCAACTGATCGATGCTTCGCAAGTCATCGCGCAACAGCGAATCCATGCGCACGCGCACGTCCACCTGACGCTGGGACAGGTTGATCTTGCCCAACTGCGAGGAGTATTCACCGTAGGTCGCCATGCGCAAGGTATCGGCGATGTCCTGGCTGGTGACGCCCAGCTCCGCGGCCCGGGCAAAATTGGGACGCATCTGGATTTCCGGTCGCTGCAGGGCACTGCTGGAGGTGACGTTGCCGATCCCGTGCAGGCCGCGCAGCTGCGGCTCCAGGGCATTGGCAGTGCGTTCCAGCAGATCGCCGTCGTCGCTGGCCAAGACGATGTTGAGTTTCTCGCCGCTGCCATCCCCGCCGACGTTGATACGCACGCCGGCCAGCGTACGCAGGGCCTGGCGCATCTGCGCCTCGACTTCAACCTGCTTGAGCTCGCGCTGGTCCCGTGCCACCAGATCCACCGTCAGGACCGCATCGCCGGCACCAGTGATGCCGGCAGGCCCGGCGCCCGAGTTGCTGGCGGTGCCCACCGAGACGAATACATGTTTGACGTCCGGCATGTCCTGCAGCCTTTCGCTGGCCTGCAAAGCCATCTCGGTGGTCTGCTCCAGCGTTGTTCCCGGTGGCATTTCCAACGTGATACTGCTGCGACCCGCGTCCTGGGACGGCAGGAAACTGGTCGGCAGCAACGGAACCAGGGCCAGGGCGCCGATGAAGAAAAGACTGGCCAGCAACATCGTGGTCTTGCGACGGTCCAGGCTGGCATGGATCCAGCCCAGATAGCGGGTCATCAAGGGGCCATCGTGCTCGGCGTCGGCTTTCGCCTTGAGAAAGTACGCCGCCATCATTGGTGTCAGCACCCGGGCCACCAGCAAGGAAAACAGCAGCGCCACCGAAGCCGTCACCCCGAACTGGCGGAACAGCTTGCCTGCCACGCCGCCCATGAAGGCCGTGGGCAGGAAGACCGCAACCAGAGTGGCCGTCGTGGCGAGCACCGCCAGGCCGATTTCGTCCGCCGCCTCGGTGGCCGCCTGAAGCGGCGTCTTGCCCATGCGCAGGTGTCGCGCAATGTTCTCGATTTCAACGATGGCATCGTCCACCAGCACGCCGATGACCAGCGCCAGCGCCAGCAAGGAGACCGAGTTGAGCGTGAACCCGGCCAGGTACATCACGCCGAAGGTAGGAATGATCGACAACGGCAGCGCCGTAGCGACGATCAGGGTGGCGCGCCAGTCCCGCAGAAACCACCAGACCACCAGCACCGCCAGCAACATGCCCTCGTACAGCAGGTTCATCGAGTCATGGTAATTGGCAAGCACCGCCTTGACCGTGTCACTGGCTTCAACGATCCGCACATTGGTGTGTTTCTCCACGAAACCGGCCATGGACTTGCGTACGTCATTGGCCACGCCGACATCGGAGAAGCCCAGTGACCGGGTCACCTGGAAACCGATGACCGGCTTGCCGTCGCGAAAGGCCCGGCTGCTGCGCTCGGCATGGGTGTCGCGAATATCCGCCAGCTGATTCAACGCCAGCAGGCGGCCATCCCCGCTGGGAATATCGATGGCTCCCAGGGCGGCCGGGTCGTCGATGGCCCCCAGGGTCCGTACGGCTTGCTGGCCACTGCCCAGGTTGCCCTGGCCACCGGAGTTGTCCTTCTGCATCGCCCTCAGTTGCGCAGCGACATCCGCGACGCGAATGCCCAGGCCTGCCATCAACGCCGGGTCGAGATTGACCTGCACTTCCCGGTCCACCCCGCCGATCCGAGACACCAGCGCGACGCCGGGTACCGACAACAGCTGTTTGCTCAGCTCGTTATCGACAAACCATGACAGCGCCTCTTCATCCAGCGCATCGGACTCGATGACGTAGGTGAGCAGCGGCGAGGCGCTGGTGGTCAGCCGGGAAACCGAGGGCGTATCCAGACTGGCCGGCAACTGCGGCATGGCGCTGTCCACCGCGTTGCGCACTTCGTTGAGCGCCTCGTTGCCATCCTTGTCGATGTCGAAACTGATGCTGATGCTGACCGCGCCGTCGGTGATCACTGTCGTCACATGCTTGAGCAGGCGCAGGGACGTGAGCTTGTCCTCGATCTTGCGTGCCACCTCCGTTTCCAGTTGCTCGGGGGCTGCGCCCTCCAGCGATGCGTTGACCATCACCACCGGCAGGTCCATGTCGGGGAAATCCTGGATGGCGAGCTTGCCGAACCCCAGCAGGCCCAGGACCGTCAGCAGGATGAACAGCATGACGGCCGGGACCGGATAGCGGATCGACAGGGCAGAAACGTTCATGGCTGGGCAACCTGGGATTGTACGAGGCTCACGCTCGCGCCATCGTTGAGGAAAGCACCGCCGGCGCGCACGATACGGGCCGGCTCATCCAGGCCGCCGAGGATCTCCACGGCCTGCTGCAGGCGCCTGCCCACCGTTACCGGTCGCTGGACGACACGCATGTCATCGTTGAGGGTGAACACATAGGAGCGGCCGTCACGCAGGATCACCGCGGTATCCGGTACCGTGAGGGCCTCGCGGGCCGCCAGTTCGATCTGGCCGCTGGCGTACATGCCGGCCTGGGCGGGGCTGTCGGTGGGCAGGGATACGTAGACCAGCGCCCGGCTGGTCTTGGTGTTGAGGGTGGGCGACACCAGCCGCACCCGTCCTTCCAGGCTCTGCCCGCCCGGCAAGGTCAGGCGGGCCACCTGCCCGGGCTGTACCTGGGCCAACTGACGGGCGTCCAGCTCGGCCTGCCACTCGATACGGCCGTCGCGCACCAGGCGAAACAGCTCGTCGCCGGCCGCCACCACCTTGCCGAGCAATGCCGTGCGGGCGGAAACGATGCCGTCGTCCACCGCCACGATCCGCGTCTGCCGCAAGCGGATCCGGGTACTTTGCAATTCAGCCCTGGCGCCGGCCAGGTCGGCTTCGGCAAGGGCCACCTTGATCCGATACTCTTCGCGCTGCTGCTCCGACAGGGCCCCGCCCTGGCCGACGACCCTGGCCCGGCGATCGTTGGACCGGGCCTGCTCCAGATTCGCCACGGCCTGGGCGACCAGCGCTGTCTGCTTGCGCTCTTCGGCCAGTACCGCATCGCAGGCCAGCGTTGCCAGCAACTGGCCTTTCTTCACCCGGCTGCCCACGTCGGCTTCGAGGCTGGCGATGCGCAGGTTGCCGGTCTCGGCATTGATGACCGCTTCCTGCCAGGGAGCCAGGGCTCCATTGGCGAACAGCAGCTGCGGCCAGACTTGCCGCCGCGCCTGGACGACTTCCACGCTCAGGCTGCTGACGGTGGGGGCGGCCACGGCCGGCTCGGCACCACGGCGCAGGGTCATGAATATCGCCACGACCGTAAGCACGGCAACGGCCAGCAGAATCTTGCCCGATATCGTCCTCACGCTCCCCCTCCGTTCGTTGCCGGGTGTCGCGCAAGCGGTTGACCGACTTGCCATCCGCCTCCCAGGGCCTTGTACAGGGCGATCCAGTAGCGGACCTGGTCCTGCTGCAAGGTGATCAATTCGATTTCCGCCGTCAGTGCCTGGCGGCGCGCGGTTTCACGGTCCAGCAGGCTCACGCTGCCTGCCTGCCAATTACGGTCGATGGCTTGGAACGACTCGCGGAAACCGGCAGTGGAACGCTCGACATCCGACTCCCGCCGCCGCGCCGCATCCAGGCGCACCAGGGCCTGTTCGACTTCCATGACGCTGGTGCGCAATGTCTGGCGATAGACCGCCAGGGCTGCGTCATAAGAGGCCCGCGCCCCTTCCACCGCCGCGCGGCGCTTGCCGCCGTCGAACAGGGGTACAGACAGCACCGGCCCCAGCGACCAGGATCGGTTGTGCTGGCCCACGGTATCGCCGACCGAAAACGTACCGGACAGGCTCAGGCTCGGCAGCCGGTCGGCCTGGGCCACGCCGATCTCGGCGTTCGCCGCCGCCAGTTCCCGTTCGCTGGAAGCCAGGTCCGGACGCTGGCGCAGCAGATCGGCGGGAATCTGCCGAACGTTGAGTTCGGCCGGCTGGGGCAGTTGCGCCGGGGTCTTGCCGAGCACGTCGTCGAGCCGTTCTTCATCTCCGCCGGTCAAGGCCACCAGGCTCTTGAGCAACACCTGGCACTCGCTCTGCTGCCGGACCAGAGTGGCCGCGCTGCTGGCGGCGCTGGCGTCGGCCAGCGCCGCGTCGGCGGAGGAAGTGAAGCCGGCCTCGAACGACTGGCGAGTGATGCGCGCCGTGTCCTGTTGCGACTGGGCCTGGTCCCGGTAGGCCAGCACCAGCTTCTGGCAGCCGCGGTACTGCACGTAGTAA
Source organism: Pseudomonas sp. NFACC43 (assembly GCF_900119645.1). Taxonomy (NCBI): domain Bacteria; kingdom Pseudomonadati; phylum Pseudomonadota; class Gammaproteobacteria; order Pseudomonadales; family Pseudomonadaceae; genus Pseudomonas; species Pseudomonas sp. NFACC43. Next base: position 12,044 of record NZ_FPKK01000020.1, on the reverse strand, counting down.
TCGCCTACCTGGGCCGCGAGGGACACCCGTGCGTCGTGCCAGTCATCCACCCGCGCCTCGACACGCGACTGCGCCGCTTCGTTGTTGCGCCGCAGTTTGCCGAACAGATCGAGCTCCCAGGCGGCGTCCAGCTCGGCGGAGGAGCCCGAGCCGCCCAGGCGTGTGGGACCGGTCCGCTGTGCGCCACGACCGCCGGAAAGACGGCCATCGACCCTGGGCAAGGCATCGGCCGCATCGCTGTCCGCCGTGGCCCGGGCCAGGGCGATGTTGGCCCACGCCTGGTCCATGGACGGACTGTCGGCTTCGGCCAGGCGCAACAGCTCGGCCAGGGCCGGATCGTCGAATTGCTGCCACCAGTCAGCCAGGGCCGCCACGGAGGCGCCATGGGGAAGCGGTGCCTGCCATCGGTCGGCGACCGGAACGTCCGGCACTCGGTAATCAGGCCCCAGTACGCAGCCGTTCAGGGCCATCGCGCACAAGGTCACCAGCAGTCTTTTTCCTGGAGGCTTGAAGGCATGCATAGGGCTCTCTACGGGACCTGACAATGGGGGCGAGCAGCCAGGCATCCGGCACCGGCGCGGCTCGGGAGACGGCAGATTGTTGAGGGTGGGTGGTTGAAATTCATGTGCGAGGCATTTAACCCCGGCCTGGATTCTGTGTCTGGCGTGGGAAACGGGGACAGGTGCCGGCAAGAAAATTCGCGGTAAGCGCACAGGCCTGTTGAAATGCCCGGGACCTGCCAGACAAGGGCGGCATCTGCCGTCGGGCCAGCCATATCGGGCTGGCCCGACAGTGGGTCAGGCAAGCACGGATCCCACGGATCAGGCCCCTTGGCTGGCTCGTATTCCCCCTGCCCGGTTCCCGTTCCATGGCCAATGGATGATCGAATATGGAAGCACTCAGTTATCTGGAAAACGTCGAGTCGAACGCAAGGACCTATGCGCAGACTTTCCAACGGCTCTTTGTCAGCGGCAAGGGGATGCGCATCAGGGACGCCAGCGGCCAGGAGTACCTGGACTGCCTGTCGAACGCCGGCACCCTGGCCCTGGGGCATAACCCGCCCGAAGTCCGAGATGCCGTGATGGCGTTTCTCGGCAGCGATCATCTGCAGCAGGCCCTCGACCTGGCGACCCCGGCCAAGCACGCCTTCGTGCAGGAACTGTTTTCGATGCTGCCGGCAAAAATGCGCGAGGCCAGCAAGATCCTGTTCTGCGGCCCCAGCGGCTCGGATGCCGTCGAGGCCGCCATCAAGCTGGCCCGCCATTACACCCGTCGCTCGCCATTGATGGCGTTCCACGGCGGCTATCACGGGATGACCGCCGGGGCGTTATCGGCAATGGGCAAGCTGTCGCCCAAGAGTGGCGACGGTCTCATCGCACAGGGCACCCATTTCCTGCCGTTCCCCTATCGGTTCCGCTGCCCGTTCGGCACCGCCGGCGAGCACACCGATCAGTTGTCCATCGACTATATCCGCACCGTCCTGTCGGATCCCGAAGGCGGCGTCGCCAAGCCGGCGGCGGTCATCGTCGAAGTCGTGCAGGGGGAAGGCGGCTGCATCCCCGCCTCCGCCCAATGGCTGCGGGCATTGCGGGAAATCACCCTGGAGCAGGACATCCTGCTGATCGTCGATGAAGTCCAGACCGGCCTGGGCCGGACCGGCACCACCTTCGCCATCGAGCATGCGGGCATCGTGCCCGACATCCTGGTGCTGTCGAAGGCCATCGGAGGGGGCTACCCCCTGGCGGTCGTCGTGTATGCCGAGCATCTGGATACCTGGGGCCCCGGCATGCACGCCGGTACGTTCCGTGGCAATCAGGTGGCCATGGTCGCCGGTGTCGCCACCATGCAGCAGATCCGGCGGGACAATCTGGTGGCCAATGCCGCGCGGATGGGTGAGTTGTTGCAGAGCGGCCTGCGGGACATCGCCCGGCGGTTCGCCTGCATGGGCGACATCCGCGGTCGTGGTCTGATGATCGGCGTGGAGATCACCCGGCCAGCGGCCAACCAGCGTGCCGGACAGGCTGACGGTGCCCTCGCCCACGCCATCAAGCTCAACTGTTTCGACAATGGGCTGATGATGGAAACCGGAGGACGCCATGGCGCGGTGCTCAGGTTCCTGCCCCCCCTGACCATCACCGAAGCCGAGGTCGGCATGGTGCTGGATCGCTTCGAACAGGCCCTCGCAAAGACCCACGAAACCCGTCCGCACCTGGCACGCGAAGCGGTATGACCCCCACCGGAACCGGGCCTGGCGGCTCGGTTCCGGAGGTCCTCTGGCGTCAGCGGTGCTTCACCTGGACTGATCCGAAGCCTTCGTCGACAAGCCCGCATAGTGGCCCCGGGAAACGCCCAAGGCTGTCATCCCCCTGACGTCCTCAGGAGGATCGTTGCTCGCAAGACCGCACACACCGCACGCGCCACAGAGTCTCAGTCCCGCGCCAGGGCGTTGATGGGATCCAGGCGTGCGGCATTGCGGGCGGGTACGAAGCCGAACACGATGCCGATGAAGGTCGAGCACACCACTGCGGTAATGATCGATCCCATGGAGAACACCATCTGCCACTCCTTGACGAAGATCGAGAAGACGTAGCCGATGCCGAACGACAGGGCGATACCGATCGTGCCTCCCAGGAGGCACACCATCACCGCCTCCACCAGGAACTGCTGGCGGATATCGGACTGCCGTGCCCCCACCGCCATGCGGATACCGATCTCGCGGGTACGCTCGGTCACCGAAACCAGCATGATGTTCATCACCCCGATACCACCCACCACCAGGGAAATGACCGCGATCAGCGAGAGCAGCAGCGCCAGCGACTGGCTGGTCTTCTGCACGGTCTGCAGCACACTGTCGAGGTTGTAGGTGAAGAAGTCCTTGATGCCATGGCGTTGTTCCAGGAGCTTGACGACATTGTCCTCCACCAGCTTGCTCGGTTGTCCGTCCTTGATCCTTACCGTGATGCTGTCCAGGAAACGCTGTCCCAGCAATCGTCCGGCCGCCGTTTCATAGGGCATCCAGACGTTCAGGTTCTTGTTGGTGTTGAACACGCTCTTGCGATCTTCGGTCACGCCGATGACGGTGCATGGCAGATTGTCGATCAGGATCACCTTGCCCAGGGGATCGACGTGGGGGCCGAACAACCTCTGGCGGGTGTTATGGTCGATCACCACTACCTGCGACTGCCGGCGCGCATCGTCTTCACTGAACTTCACCCCCGAGCCGATCTTGATGCCGCGCACCTGGAAGTAACTGGAACTCACGCCGTTGACGGTGGCATTGACGTCGATGTTCTGATATCGCAGCAACAGGTTGCGCCCCAGGTTGGGGGTGGCGCTGTCGATGTAATACTGATCGCTCAAAGCCGTGACGTCGGACAGCACCAGGGTCTCGATGGCGGTCGAGCGGCTGTCTCCCCAGTCCGAACCCGGCATGATTTCGATGGTATTGCTGCCAATGGCCTCGATGTCCTTGAGCACGTACTGCTTGACCCCTTCGCCGATGGCGACGATCGAGACCACCGACGTGATGCCGATGATGATCCCCAGCATGGTCAACAGCGTGCGCATCCGATGGGAGATCAACGCCACCCAGGCCATGTTGAACGCCTCGCTGAACAAGCCGAAGCTGGCCAGCAGGCGATTCGACGGCTTGACCCTGGCCGGGCGCGCTTCCTGGGGGGGCTGGTCTTCCAGCGTGCGTTGCGGATTGGGCCGGTCGCTGACGATTTCGCCATCGCGTATCTCGATGATGCGCTGGGCATGGGCGGCCACCTTGTCGTCGTGGGTGACGATGATGACCGTGTGCCCCGCCGCGTTGAGCTCCAGCAGGATCTTCATCACCTCCTTGCCACTGGCGGTATCCAGTGCCCCGGTGGGCTCGTCGGCCAGGATGATCTCGCCGCCATTCATCAGGGCCCGGGCGATACTCACCCGCTGCTGCTGACCACCCGATAGCTGGCTGGGCCGGTTGGCCAGGTGCCCTTGCAAGCCCAGGCGCCCCAGCAGTTCCCCTGCCCGGCTATGCCGTTGCGACTCCGCGGCGCCGGCATAGATGGCCGGCATTTCGACGTTGTGCAACGCGCTCAGGTGCGGCAGCAAGTGATAGCGCTGGAAAATGAAGCCGAAGTGGTCGCGTCGCAGCACCGCCAGTTCATGGTCGTTCATCGAACCGGTTTCGCGCCCATCCACCTTGTAGCTGCCGGAACTCGGATGATCGAGGCAGCCGAGCACATTCATCAGGGTGGACTTGCCGGAGCCGGACGCCCCCGTGATCGCCACGATTTCCCCGGCGTTGATCGTCAGGTTGATATCCTTGAGCGCGATGAAAGCCTTTTCCCCGGCCTGGAAGCTGCGGGTGATCCCTTTGAGTTCCAACAGTGGTTGCGTCATGGTCAGGCCCCCGCCACGGCCGGGGCAGGCTCGCCGATGACCACCTTGTCGCCTTCGGCCAGCCCGTCCTTGATTTCCGCCCGGACGTTATTGTTGATGCCCGTCTGGACGTTACGCGGCTGGGCCTTGCCCTCGGCATCCAGCACCCGGACCACGTAGCTGCCGTCCTGGTTCTTCGCACCCAGGGCGGCGACCGGTACCGTCAGCACGGCCTTGGCCTTGTCCAGGACGATACGGACCTGGGCCGTCATGGAGATGCGCAGGCGATGGTCGGGGTTCGGCACGTCGAACAGGCTGTTGTAGAACACTGCGGTGTTCTGCTTGGGCGTGCCGGCGGTCTGGGTCTCGAGGAAGTTCTGCGGGGCCGGCTCGGTGCCTCGCAGGGTGGCGTAGTAACGTTTTTCCGCTTCCCCCAGGATGGTGAAATACACCTCCTGGCCCGGCTTGATATGGATGACGTCGGCTTCGGAGACCTGGGCCTTGACGGTCATGGTGTCCAGGTCGGCCAGCTTGAGAAGCACGGGTGCCAGTTGCTCGGCGATCACGGTCTGGCCTTCCTGGGTCACGATGCCCACGACGTAACCGTCGATGGGGGCCACGATGTGGGTGTAGGCCAGGTTGACCCGCGCCGTCTCCACCTGGATCCTGGCGTCTTTTATCTGGGCATCGAGGGACAGCAGATTGGCCGCCTCCACCCGGTAGTTGGACTCGGCGGTCTCGTATTCCTGCTTGGAAATCGCATCGTCCGGCTGCAGCACCTTATAACGCTCGTAGGTGGCCTTGGCATCCTTGAGCTGGGCCGCGGTGGCCTGCCGCCGCGCCATCAGGTTTTCTTCGTTGACCTGGGCCTGGCGCAGCGCGTTCTGGGCGATCAACGGGTCGATTTCCGCCAGCCACTGGCCTTTCTTGACCTTGTCGCCCAACTTGACCTTGAGCGACTTCAACTGGCCCGACACCTGGGCGCCGACGTCTACCTGCTTGACGCCCTGCAGCGTTCCGGTGGCCAGGACCGCGTTCTCGATGTCCGTGCGCTCGACCGTGGCGGTCAGGTACTCCGGCGGCTTGCCCGGCGACTGCGCGCTGTAGAAAACCAGGCCGGTCACCACGACCAGGACAAGCACGATAGCGATTTTGCGAAACTTCGACTTTTCCATAAATAACTCTATGTGCGTTGGGTTCGGGCCCGGCCAGTACGGCACCGGGCTTGAGGTAAGCGCCCCAGGGGCGCACGGCTAGACAAGATCACGGGTGACCTCCTCGTCGGGCTCGGGCAGGCTGTCGTGCCACCAGGCAGCCAGGTTGTGGACATGAGGCGCCTTGAGAATCGTGAAATGGTTGCCCGGCCCGTACCAGATGCTCAGGTCGGGGACATGCTTGCGCCATCCTTCGATCATCTGCTGTTGTTCGCGCTGGTTGCCGGCTGTATCCAGGGTCGGATCGTTCGCCAGTACCAGCCGCACCGGGCCGGTGTATTGGTGTTGCGGTTGATAGACCGTGCGCAGGGCCGTCCCGAAGGCTCGCGCCGGACCGCGCATCGCGTCCACCGCCGAGCGCTGCGGCAACATGCCGGCGCGGACCATGCCGGCATGCAGCAGGCGCATCTGTGCCGCATCGTCCTGGGCACCGAACACCGTGGCATCGATACCGAGGGATTTGCCCGAGGCCAGTTGCATCGCCTCGATCAGTCGGTTCAACACGCCCGTCCCGGTGTAAGGCCGGCCCACCACGCCATTACCCCCCGGTGATTCGCTGTCGATCAGGGTCAGCGAAGCCACCTTGCGGCCACGGGCATGCAAGCGGGCCGCCATCTCGAACACGACCCAGCCACCGAAGGAATGCCCGAGCAGATGCACCGGCCCTTCGGGTTGCACGTTGTCGATCGCTTCGAGGTAGGCCTGCGCCGCGGTTTCCACCAGGCCGAAAGGCTCCGTGGTGCCGTCCAGTCCACGAGGTTGCAAGCCATGGATCGGCCAGTCCGGGCCAAAGGCGTCGGTCAGGCCGATGAAGCCGGTGACGCTGTCCCCGGCGCCAGGCACGCAGAAGATCGGCGCCCGATCGGCGCGCCCGCCCTGGATCGTCAACAGCGGCTGGAACGTGCGCTTGGGCGAAGGCATCGGACGTGAAGCGACACCCTGCAGCGCATCGCTGATGGCCTGGCCCAGTACCTGCACATGTGGCGCTTGCATCATGGTCTGGTGATTGCCGGCAACCCTGATGCAGTGCAGTTGCGTCTTGGGCAGCACCGCGTCCCAACCCAGGTAGCCGGAATGCTCGGGAGCATCGTCCTTGCGCTCCTCGGCCACCAGCAGGTGCACCGGTACCGAAATCGGATACACCATGTAATGGGCCAGCGCATGACCGTGGGCCACCTCGCGATCGAGGTACTGCCAGAGTTGGGCCGCGTCATAGACGGCCAGCTCCGGGGGCAGTACGCCCAGCTCGCGGCAATGCTGCACCAGGGCTTCGAACTCGAACCGGTCCAGGCGCCCTTGCAGGTCGGCCAGTTTGTCCAGGATCGACGCGAGCCCTTGCGCTTCGGGCTCGCAGGCTCTCCAGAACACGTCGCAGCGGTCCAGCAGGTGAAGCTTGTGGGCTTCGTCCAGGGCCCAGCGTTCGCGTCCCTGGTCCACCAGGCGCGGCAGGTAGCTGTCGATCAGGCCGACGAACTCGACCTCCTCGTCCAGGCCGATGAGCTGGATGGCGGTCTCGTAGGCCAGGACCCCGCCGAACGACCAACCGGCCAGGCGATAAGGTCCCTTGGGTTGCAGCGAACGGATGATGCCCACCAACCGCGAAGCCATGCACTCCATCGTCTGCAGCTGCGGCTCGCCCCACTCTACGGCCGGCAGACCATAGACCGGAATGTCCTCGTCGATGTACTTGCCCAGTGCCGGGAAATACAGATCCAGGCCGCTGAACTCGTGCACCAGGAACAACGGATTCTGCTGGCCACTGGTGCGCACCGGCACGACCGACTCCTGCACCTGGACATCGGCGGTGCGGGACCGGAGCAACGTCGCCAACGCTGCCACATTGTCGTGCTGGAACAGCTCCGCCAGGGACACCGTCAATCCGGCCTGGACCAGCAGCCCCACCAGTCGGATCGCCAGCAACGAATGCCCGCCCAGCTCGAAGAAACTGTCCCGCCGCCCTACCTGCTCCAGCCCCAGTACTTCGGCCCACAGGCCGGCCAGCGTGGCTTCCAGCTCGTCCTCTGGCGGCTCGTAACCGCGCTCGCCGTAGGCGTGGGCCTCCGGTACCGGCAACGCACCGACATTGATCTTGCCGTTCAGTGTCAGCGGCAGCGCCATCAACCGCACATAGGCCGCCGGAACCATGAACTCCGGCAGACAGGCGTGCAGGTGTTCGCGCAATGCTTGCGCATCGATGATGTCGCTGTCCGCCTGCCCGGTGTAGTAGGCGATCAGGCGCTTGTCGCCAGGGTTGTCCTCGCGGGCCACCACCAACGCCTCGCGCACCCCGGGATACTCATGCAAGCGGGCCTCGATCTCACCCAGTTCGATACGGAACCCACGGATCTTCACCTGCCCGTCATTGCGGCCCAGGTATTCGATCGTACCGTCGGGCAACCAGCAGCCCAGGTCGCCGCTGCGGTACAGGCGCGCACCGGCCTGGTCGCTGAACGGATCGGCGATGAAGCGCTCGTCGGTCAGGTCCTTGCGATTCAGGTAGCCCAGCGCTACCCCGTCGCCGCCGATATGGATCTCTCCCGCCACGCCGATGGGCACCGGCTGGCCTGCCGCGTCGAGGATATAGACCCGGGTGTTGGCGATGGGCCGCCCGATGGGAATGCTCGTCGCGCCGTGAGGCAAGCGGGTGACCGTGTGGGCCGTGGCGAACGTGGTGGTCTCGGTGGGTCCATAGCAGTTCATCATCTGCAGCGTCGGCGCCCGGTCCAGCAGGCGCCGGAACGACGCCGGATCGGCGCGCTCGCCACCGCACATCAGGATGCGCAGGCCCGCCAGTGCGTCCGGGATCAGCATCAGGTACTGGTTGAACAAGGCGGTGGTCAGGAACAGCACCGACACCTTCGCCTCTGCCAGCGCCCGGGCAAACCCGGGTGGATCGAGCAGCGTATCGTGATCGATGATCACCACGCGGCCACCGTTGAGCAACGCTCCCCAGACTTCCATCGTGCTGGCGTCGAACGCCGGGTTCGAGACGAAGGCCAGCCGATCCTGCGGGCCGAAATCCGCATAACCGTTGTTGATCGACAGCCGACCGATGGCCAGGTGCGGCACGATCACCCCCTTGGGATGGCCGGTGGAGCCCGAGGTGTACATGATATAGGCCGGGGTATCGCTCGCCTGGGCAGGGATTGGGCAGGCGGATGTGCCCTGGGCCAAGTGCAACGTGTCCAGGTGCAACGTATCCAGGTCCACCCGTCGCAGCGCTTGCGGCACTGCCCTGTCGTGGGTGGTCAGTACCAGTGCCGCCTCGCTGTCCTGGAGGATGAAGCGCTGGCGCTCTTCGGGCGCGTGATGGTCCAGCGGTACATAGACGGCGGCGCACTTGAGGATGGCCAGTTCGCTGATGACCAGGTCGAAGGAACGGCCCAGCAGCACCGCTACTCGCGCCTGGGGTTTCACCCCTTGCGCCAGCAGGTACTGCGCCAGGCGACTGGCGCGGGCATCCAGTTCCCGATAGGTCAGTTGCCGGTCGCCATGCTGGAGGGCAACCGCCTCGGGCCGTATAGCCGCCTGGGCTTCGAACAAGGCTTGTACCGTCTGTTGGCGCGGATAGACCGTGTCGGTCGCGTTGAATGCCAGCAGCAGTTGCTGGCGCTCGGCCTGCGGCAATATCCCCAGCTCTCGCAGCGGCGTCTGTGGCGCATGCTCCAGGGCGTCCACCAGGCTTTCCAGTGCTGTATGCATGTAGCCGCACACGCGTTTCGCGCCGATCCGCGCGGTCACCGTGGCGCTCAGCACGAAGCCCTCGCCCAGGTCGTCGACGTTGAGCGACAGCGGGTAGTTGCTCCACTCCTCGCCACCGAGTCCTTCGATGCCGAGCCAGGCCGCCTGGGTCTCCTGGCTGACCTGGGACGCGCTGTGCCGGTAGTTCAACAGTGCACTGAACAATGGCGCAGGCGTGGCGACGCCGCTGCAACGCTGGGCCAAGGCCAGGGAGGCATGTTCATGCCCCAGCAACGCGGTCAGGCGTGCATGAGTGGCCTGTACCCCGGCCCGTGCGCCGAGGGTGCCGACGTCGACCCGTAGCGGCAAGGTGTTGATGAACAGCCCCAACGCCCGGTCGGCCCCTTCGCCACCCTGCATCCGGCCCATCAGCACTGTTCCGAATACCACATCCTCACGAACGCTGACGCCGGCCAGCACCCGCGCCCATGCCAGGTGATGCAGGCTTGCCGCGCTCACCCCGAGCTGGCGTGCCTGGGCCCGCAGCCGTCGGCTCAAGTCCTCGTCCACCGGCCACTGAGCCTGCTCGACGTCACGGTTGTCGCCGCGCACGTCCTGCAGGCCGAACGGAAGGGTCGGCTCCCGGACATCCTTGAGCATGTCACTGAAGAACGCCTCATGCTCGGCCTGGGTGACACCCAGTCGCGCCTGCGCCACATAGTTGCGGTACGGCACCGCCTCGCCCAGTCGGGCTTGCTGCCCCAGCAGGAAGGCTTGCATGTCGTGCTGGATTACCTCCAGCGCGGTATGGTCGAGGGCAATGTGATGGAACAGCAGCAGCGCCACCCAGCGTTCCTGTCCGGCGTCATAGGCACAGGCCAGCCGCATCAGCGGAGCCTGGCGCACGTCGAGCCGGTAATGCCGTGGATCGAAGCGCTCGCGCAATTGCGTGGCGACGTCACGCCCGGGCTCGACCACGCACTCTTCCACCACCAGCCCTGCCTGGCGCAGGACCACCTGCACCGGCTCGCCCAAGCCCTCCCAGAGCACGGCGGTGCGCAGGATGTCGTGGCGATCGATCACGCCTTGCAGGGCACCGGCGAAGGCATCCAGGCGACCGCGGTCGGCAAGGTTGAACAGGGCCTGTTGCAGGTAGAGATCACCCTGTTGCGATGCCAGATGGTGATACAGGATGCCTTCCTGCAGCGGGGCCAGGGCATAGATGTCCTGGACGTTTGCGACGCCTCCCGGCAGCCCGGCGACGATCCGCTCGATCTGCGCCTGGCTCAGGTCGGCCAGTGGCAGCATGTCCGGCGTGATCGCGGTGCAGCCCGGCACGATGCCATTGGCCGGTACCGCCCGTTCCGTCGTTCGTCCCACGGCAGCCGCCAACGCGGCCAGCGTCGGCTGGCCGAACAGCACCCGGACATCGGCCGACAGGCCGGCCTGGCGCATGCGCTCCACCAGCGTGACCGCCAGCAAGGAATGACCGCCCAGCTCGAAGAAATGGTCGTGACGCCCTACCCGCTCGACGTCGAGCAGATCGGCCCAGAGCTCGGCCAGCAGTGTCTCCACCGCGCCCTGGGGCGCTTCGTATTCACGGCTGATCAGCGCAGCCAGGTCCGGTGCCGGCAAGGCCTTGCGATCGAGCTTGCCATTGGGCGTCAACGGCAGAGCCTCGAGCCAGACATAGGCCGCCGGGACCATGTATTCCGGCAGCTGTGCCTGCAATCCGCTGCGCAAGGCTTCGATCCCCACCGTGTCATCGCCGGCGTGGGTGGTGAAATAGGCCACCAGGCGTTTGGTTCCCGGCACATCTTCCCGGGCCAGTACCACGGCCTCCTTGAGGCCTGGATGTTGCGCCAGCCGCGCTTCGATCTCGCCCAGTTCGATGCGGAAACCGCGAATCTTAACCTGATCGTCGTTACGCCCCAGGTAGTCGATGTTGCCGTCCGCCAGGTAGCGGCCCAGGTCGCCGGTGCGGTACATCCGCGCATTCGGCACGGTGCTGAACGGGTCGTCGAGGAAACGCTCGGCGGTGAGTTCCGGCCGATGCAGGTAACCGCGTGCCACCTGCACACCGCCGATGTAGATCTCCCCAGCCACCCCCATGGGCACCGGCTGACGATGGGCGTCCAGCAGGTAGATGCGGGTGTTGGCGATCGGCTTGCCGATGGGGGTGCTGTCGGGGGTGTCGACGCCCGAGCAGTCCCAGGCCGTGACGTCCACGGCGGCTTCGGTGGGGCCGTACAGGTTGTGCAACGCCACCTGCGGCAGTTGCGCCTTGAAACGCCGCACCAGATGCCCCGGCAAGGCTTCGCCGCTGCACATCACCTGCCGCAGCCCGTCGCAGCCGTGGGCGGCGCCATGGGCCAGGAACACGTCCAGCATCGACGGTACGAAGTGCAGCGTGCTGATGCCCTGGGCCTGGATTACTTCGCACAGGTAGGCTGGGTCGCGATGCCCGCCAGGACGGGCCATCACCAGCCGGGCGCCGGTGAACAGCGGCCAGAAGAACTCCCACACCGATACGTCGAAGCTGAACGGGGTCTTCTGCAGCACCGCATCGGCAGCCGTCAACGGATAAGCGTCCTGCATCCACAGCAGGCGGTTGACCACCGCCCCATGTTCGTTCATCACGCCTTTGGGCAGGCCGGTGGAACCGGAGGTGTAGATGACATAGGCCAGATGGTCGCAGCGCAGCTCCTCGACCCTTGGATTAGCCGTCGACTGGGTCGAGAACGCGGCATCGTCCAGCAACAACGTCCGGGCATCGGTGGC
>NZ_FPKK01000018.1:0-96888 GCF_900119645.1 Pseudomonas sp. NFACC43 | reverse complement strand
ACTCCAATGTCGTCGCGTGTGCGCTAGCAAACAAACTGGCGCGAATCGTGTGGGCGGTACTGGCCAAAGGCGGCCAGTACGACCCACATCCGAACGCTTGAATGCACAGCGTTACCACCGGCTTTTGCGACGTCACTGACTGATGACAGTAAACGGCAAACGGCCCGACTGAGAACCTGGCAATAAAATCAGCTTTAGAAGCTGAGGGTTTTTTCAGGACAGTCGGGAGCGGCTACTCATCGAGGGCCGAGCGTTGTTGCAGCAACGCTCACAACGAGCCCGGATACATTAGCGCAAGCCAGCTTTACCGAAAACAGCCCATGAGGTTGCAGGAGAAGGGCTGACCATACATTTTATTCGCTTCAAAAATGTTAGCTCGAAATGGCGGTGTGGCTATCCCGTTCAGGCATTGGCGGGACGCGCCTCGGCTACCGACTCATTTGTGGAAGCTGGCCGGTACAGGATGTAGTAATAACATCCCAGGCAAATCAGCCAGCAGAACACCGCCGTCCACACATTGTGGGAAAAGAAGTGTGCTCCCTGCATCATCCGACCGACAGAAAACACCGTGCCCAGGGCGAAGGCCAATACCAGCGTCTGGCGGGCGAGGCGCGGGCGACGGTCGCGCAGGGCGAAGAACAGCGCAAACAAGGTGAAGCCGGTCGCCGCATGGCCGCCGGGCCAGCATCGGCCAGGCTTGTCGGTGGCAGGGCGAGGACTCAGCAGTTCACTGTAGGCTTCGCTGCCGCCAAATTCCTTCAGGCTCCAGGGACATTGCACCGCCGTCACGGCTTTCATCGGGGTAACGAAAGAAGTCGCCAGGGCCAGGGATAAGACCAGGCAGCCCATCTCGCGTTTGAAGGGTTTGAGTCGGGCGACGAAAAACGTGCCGATGAAACCGAGGATCGCCAGCACGGAAAAACCGATGACCATCTGTTTGGCCCGGTCATGCAGGATGTCTTCCAGAAAAAAACTGTGCCGGCCGATGAAACCACCACCGGCCGGGTCGTAGAACAGCCTGGCCAGCTCCATGTCCACGGTCGTCGCCTCCAGTAGCACCAGAATCAGGGCAACCACGGCGGGCACGCCCAGGGCGATCCGGAAATTCAAGGGTCTGGAAGCGGGACGGATGGCTGTGTGGACCATGGCGGTACCTTCGATGGCAGTGTTCATGAACGGCAATGCGCGCAGTCTGCCCGGCGCTGCGTTGGGGAGGTGTGAATGCCCGGTGAAAAACTCGTCAAGATCCTTTTTCCGGAAAGGTCCCCTCAAGGTTCACCGGCGAGGACCAAAGATGCGCCTCTAGCCGGAAGCGACGCTTGGCCTTAAGCTGCGCGGGCCACGAAGACCGTCTAGCGTGAGCGGAGGAGATCCCATGCGAATTCTGTTGGTTGAAGACAACCGTGACATCCTGGCCAACCTGGCCGATTACCTGGGGCTCAAAGGCTATACGGTCGATTGCGCACAGGACGGTTTGTCGGGGTTGCATCTGGCCGCGACCGAGCACTACGACCTGATCGTGCTCGATATCATGCTGCCGGGGATCGACGGCTACACCTTGTGCAAGCGCCTGCGGGAAGATGCCCGGCGCGACACGCCCGTGATCATGCTCACGGCTCGCGACCAACTGGATGATCGCTTGCAAGGTTTCAAATCCGGGGCCGACGATTACCTGATCAAACCCTTTGCCCTGTCGGAACTGGCGGCACGGATCGAAGCCGTGATGCGTCGGACCCAGGGCGGCGGTCGGCGCGCCTTGCAGGTTGGCGACCTGAGCTACGACCTCGACACCCTGGAAGTGACACGCGAAGGCAAGCTGCTCAAGCTCAACCCGGTCGGCCTGAAGCTGCTGGCAGTACTGATGCAGAAGAGCCCCCACGTGTTGCGCCGGGAAATCCTCGAGGAAGCCTTGTGGGGCGACGACTGCCCGGACAGCGACAGCCTGCGCAGCCACGTTCACCAATTGCGCCAGGTGATCGACAAGCCTTTCGACAAACCCCTGCTGCATACCGTGCACGGCGTGGGTTATCGCCTGGCCGAGGGCCGAGATGGAGTTTAAGCAGAGCCTTGCCCAACGGATCATCATCGCTTTTGCACTGATGAGCGCGTTGGTGGCCGGAGCGTTCGCCATGGGCATCGTGGCGACGGTCCATCTGGTGGAAGAAAAGTTGATTTCCGCCGGGCTGGGAGGCGACCTGCAGCGCCTGTTGCTGATGGACAGCGTGTCGGACTGGAGCCATCGCCCGGAACCCGACCAGCTGTTCTACTTCAGTGGTGGCCCGGGCGACTTCGAGTTGCCCAAGGATCTGCGTCATCTGGAACGCGGTTTCCATGAAGTGTTCCGGGAGCAGTTGTCCTATCACGCCATGGTGGAGATCGTGGACGGTCGGCACTACGTGCTGCTGCAAGACCAGAGCGATTTCGAGGAGCGTGAACGGGTACTGTTCGCCGTGGTGCTGGTGGGGTTCGTGCTCAGCCTGGCGCTTGCAGTGTTCCTGGGTTGGGTCCTGGCTCGTCGGGTGATGGCGCCGGTGGTGCGCCTGGCCCAGCAAGTGCGCCATCGAGACCAGCTCCTCGGGCTCGCCCCGCCGTTGGCCCCCGATTATGCCGCCGATGAGGTGGGCGAACTTGCCGTGGCATTCGACGCCACGCTGGGGCGTTTGCGCCAGGCGTTGACGCGGGAACGGTTGTTCACCAGTGATGTGAGTCACGAGTTGCGCACTCCGTTGATGGTGCTGGCGACGTCCTGCGAGCTGTTGCTGGAGAACCCGGCCTTGGATCAACGCGGTCGCACCCAGGTCGAGCGTATCAACCGCGCCAGTGAAGAGATGCGTGAGCTGGTGCAGACCTTCCTGATGCTCGCCAGGACCCAGCGTGAAGACAGTGGCATGTCCCCTCGAATGACGCTGGGCCAAGTCGCCGATAACCTCATCGGGTTGTGGCGAACCCCGATCGAGTCCAAGGGCCTGGAACTGATCTTCGAGCCCGGGCATCCCCCCGATACCCTGTACAACGCGACATTCCTGACAGCCGTCATGGGCAACCTGTTGCGCAACGCCTTGCACTACACAGACCAGGGGTTCATTCGCCTCACGCTGAATTCCAGCGGGTTCGTGGTCGAGGACAGCGGGGTTGGTATTCCCGAGGAGAAGCGCGAGGCGATGTTCGAACCGTTCGTACGCGGCAACGAAAAACGCGGAGAAGGGCTTGGGTTGGGGCTGTCGCTGGTGCAGCGAATCTGTGAGAACCAGGGCTGGACGGTGAGCCTCAGCACCATGGAGCCTAACGGTTGCCATTTCGAAGTGGACTTGAATCCGCAGCCTTGAACGTTCCCGTCACCTCCATGCATGTCGAAAAGTCTTGAAAACATTCGGCCGTTTACACGACGAAGTTTTCACAAAGACATGACCTGACGCCAACATGCCCAACCCTAAGGTGGAAGCCATTCAGTAATGGAGGCTTCTCACCATGTCAAATGCCATCAAGCTCGATTTCTCTGAAAAGTACGACGAGCAGCATGCCCAGCAATACCTGCATAAACACCGTGACGGCTTGAGTCGGCGCCTTTCCCATCAGCGTGACGAGCAACTGGCCCGGCGGGCATTGGCGCTTGCGGGGGATCCTGGCCTGGTGCTGGATTTGCCATGTGGTGCCGGGCGTTTCTGGCCCTTGCTGGCGGAAAAACCTAATCGGGTCATCATCGGTGCGGACAATTCCGAGGCGATGCTCATGACGGCATTGAAGGCCCAGCCGACCGATGTCGTAAAACGGGTACGACCTTTGCACACATCTGCGTTCGACATTGCCTTGCCTGATAACGCCGTCGACAGCATTTTTTGCATGCGTTTGTTGCACCACATCGGTGAAGCCGCGCACCGACTGGCGATCCTGCGGGAATTCCAGCGTGTCAGTCGAGACAGCGTGATCGTTTCATTGTGGGTCGATGGCAATTTCAAGGCCTGGAAGCGCAAGCGCCTGGAACGTTCACGTGGGCAGAAAGACTACCAGAACAGATTTGTGTTACCGGCCGCTACAGTCGAGGAAGAATTCCGACAGACTGGGTTCCGTATTCAAGAACGATTGGATTTCCTACCGCTCTATGCCATGTGGCGAGTTTATGTATTACGCAAGAGGTAACAGCATGGTTGCGCAGGCGCAAGAGGTACCGACGGTTCACCTTGGCAATTTCGATCACTTCTGGAACCAGCAGGGGGAGTGGGTCGAAGCACCCAATGTGCGCCGTGGCGGTGAAAGCGGTGTGCAGCGGATCCACAATGATGACGGCAATCTACTGTACGCCAAGCGTCAGATCGGTCATGTGTACCGCAGCTTTTTCCATCCGTTTGGTCGGCCAACCGTACTGCGCGAGCAGGACGCGCTGCTGGCTCTGACTCGGCTGGACGTTGGCGTCCCCCAGATCATCTTTTGCGGCGCCCAGCGCGATCCGGTCCATAAATGGCGTGCACTGTTGGTGACCCATGCGTTGGATGGCTTCGTGGAGTTGGAACAGTGGTATGCCGCAGGCGAACGCGAGCGTCATGGCGAAGCGCTGCATGAGCGTATCCTCCAGGCATTGGCTGAGAACCTGGCTCGTATGCACAAAGGTCGCTGGCAACACGGCTGCCTCTATATGAAGCATGTGTTTGTGCGGGTCAGCGGCGAGGGCGAGTTTGCCAAGGCCGAGGTGGCCCTGTTGGACCTGGAGAAGTGCCGCCAGCGACTGACTGCCCGAAGTGCCGCCTCCCATGACTTGAAGCAGCTGCGTCGCCATTCGTCGTTCAGCGAGTCTGACTGGAGAAAACTCGTCTACTTTTATGAGGCGGCGTTTGGCAGCGCTATCAAAGGCTTATGACGATGAAATTGGAAATTGCTAGAGGTGTGTTCCTGGTGGGAGCCCTGGCAGTGACATCGATGGCGGTGGCTGTCTGGGAACAGCCTCGTTCGCAGATCCTCAATGCCTCCCACACCGATGCACATTGCCCATTGCCGCGGGTGGCCAAGGCCAGTGAGGCGGTCAGGCCGGATCAGGACCTGTTGCTGTTCATGTTCGGTCTTTCCCAAGGCATGAGGCCACAGAGTTGAGTTTCACGAAACCAGAATGAAAAGGCCTCGCTTGTACGAGGCCTTTTCATTTCATGCAGTCTTGTCCGGCTTGGCCAGCAGCGTGTAGATGCAGGGCAGTACGAACAGGGTGAACAGGGTGCCGATGGACATGCCGGTGGCAATCACCATGCCGATGTCGAAGCGGCTGACCGCCCCGGCACCCGTGGCCAGGATCAGCGGTACCATGCCAAACACCATCGCCGCGGTGGTCATCAGTACTGGCCGCAAGCGAATCGAGGCGGCCTGCTCCACGGCTTCCCTTGGTGCCAGCCCCTGTTCCTTGCGCAACTGGTTGGCAAACTCGACGATCAGGATCCCGTGCTTGCTGATCAGGCCGATCAGCGTCACCAACCCTACCTGGGTATAGATGTTCATGCTCGACCAGCCGAGGAACAGCGGAATCAGTGCTCCGCAAATGGACAGCGGCACTGTCACCAGGATGACCAGTGGATCCCGGAAACTCTCGAACTGGGCGGCCAGTACCAGGAAGATGATTGCCAGGGCCAGGGCAAAGGTGACCCACAGTGCGCTGCCTTCCTGGACGAACTGACGCGATGCGCCTGCATAGTCGAAGGCGAACCCCGTTGGCGCTTCTTCCTGGGCGATCTGGCGAACCGTCTCGATCGCCTCGCCCATGCTGACGATGGGAAAACCTGAAATCGTGACTGCGTTGAGCTGCTGGAACTGGTTCAACTGCCGCGGTCGAGCCCGATCACTGACCTTGATCAGCGTGGACAGGGGGAGCGATTCGCCCTGGGCATTCTTGACGTAATAGTTGTTCAGCCAGTCCGGGTTGTCCCGGTAGGGGCGTTCTACCTGGGCGATGACCTTGTAGCTGCGCCCTTCGATGGTAAAGCGGTTGATTTCCGATTCCCCCAGCAGCGTGGCGAGGGTGCCGCCAAGGTCCTGCATCGATACGCCCATCTGGGCGGCCTTGGCGCGATCGATGTCCACGACGACCTCGGGTTTGTCGAAGGCCAGGTCGATGTCCATGAAGGCGAACTTGCCGGACTCCAGCGCGCGTTTCTTGACCCGCTCGGCAATCTCCAGCAGCGTCGCGTAGTCTTTCGGCGCGTTGATGACGAATGCAAAGGGCAGCCCCTCGCCAGTGCCCGGCAGGGAAGGCAGGTTGAAGCCGAAGATCTGCAGGCCCGGTATCGTCTCCAGTCGTTCCTGGACTTCAGGCAGGATTTCCATCTGGGTGCGGTCGCGTTCGTTCCAGGGCTTGAGGAGGAAACCACCGATACCGGACTGGACGCCGTTGTAGCCATTGATCTGGAACGAGGAGTAGTACTCCGGGAATTCCTTGAAGATCGTGAGGAAGTGGTCGGTGTAGGCGTTCAGGTAATCGAGGTTGGTGTGCTGTGGCGCGCTGGCCATCATGAAGATGATGCCCTGGTCTTCATCGGGGGCCAGCTCGGATTTGGTGAACATGACCAGCACCGGAATCAGCAGCAATACGATCACCGCGAATACCAGCACCGCCGGCCGGGTATTGAGGGTGCCGTGGAGCATGCGCTGGTAGCGGCTTTTCAGGCGTTCGAACATGCCATCCAGGCGATGAGCCAGGCCCGAAGGGTTTTCGTCGCGCCGCAGCAGCATGGCGCACATCATCGGCGACAAGGTCAGGGCAACGATGCCGGATATCACCACGGCACCGGCCAGGGTCAGGGCGAACTCCTTGAACAAGGCGCCTGTCAGGCCTTCCAGCAGGCCGATCGGCGCATACACCGCTGCCAGGGTGATGGTCATCGAGACCACCGGCATGGCAATTTCCCGGGCGCCTTCCAGCGCAGCGTCGAACGGGCTCTTGCCTTCCTCGATATGCCGGTGGATGTTCTCCACCACGACGATGGCATCGTCCACCACCAGGCCGATGGCCAGCACCATGGCGAGCAGCGTCAGCAGGTTCATCGAGTAGCCCATCAACTGCATGAAGAACATCACGCCGATCATCGACAGCGGGATGGTCACTACCGGGATGACGACCGAACGCAGCGCACCGAGGAAGAGAAAGACCACGACGATGACGATCAGCACGGCTTCGAAGAGGGTCTTCACCACTTCATCGATGGAAGCCTGGATGAACAGCGTCGCGTCATAGGCGATCTCGGCCTTCAGGTTCGACGGCAGCTGGGCTTCCAGTTCCGGCATGACCCGGCGTACTTCCTTGATCACGTCCAGCGGGTTGGCGCCGGGGGTGGCCTTGATGCCGATGTAAACGGAGGGGGTGCCCCCGAAGGAGCTGATGGTGTCGTAGTTTTCCGCGCCCATCTCCACCCGCGCCACGTCCCGTAGCAGCACGCGGCTGTCACCCTCGGTCTTGAGCGGAATCGCGGCGAAGGCTTCCGCGGTCTTGAGCTCGGTATTGGCGTTGATGCTGGTGACGACGTATTCGCCTTTCACTTCGCCGGCGGCCGAGAGGAAGTTGTACTGGCGCACGGCAGCTGTCACGTCGGCGGCGGTCAGGCCGAAGCCGGCGAGCTTGACCGGGTCCAGCCACAGGCGCATGGCGAAGACCTGGTTGCCGAGGATTTCCGCTTCAGCCATGCCAGGGAGGGTGGCCAGCTTGGGCTGGACCACCCGCGACAGGTAGTCGGTGATCTGCGGGTTGCTCAGTTCCTGGCTGTAGAAACTGATGTACATCAGCGCCGAGGCATCGGCCGCCTCACGGCTGAGCACCGGGTCTTCCGCGTCCTGGGGCAGCTCGTTCTTGACTTCGTTGGCCTTGGCCAGCAGCTCGGTGAACAGCCGGTCGTTGTTGGTGCCGATGCGGGCATAGACCGAGATCACCGAGAAGTTCTGGCGGCTGACCGAGGTCATGTAGTCGATGCCCTCGGCGCTGGCCAGGCTCTGTTGCATCGGCTGGGTGATATAGCCCTGGATGGTCTCGGCGTTTGCCCCCGGATAGGCGGTGGTCACCGTGATCAGGGCGTTTTCCATTTGCGGGTATTGCCGCAGGGGCAACTTGCTCCAGGCCTGGAAGCCCAGCAGAACGATCAACAGGCTGACCACGGTGGCGAGCACCGGGCGGCGGATGAACGGATCGGTAAAAGCCATGGGGATTCCTTGATCAGTCCGCGCGTGGCGGGCTGTTCTGTTCGGTCAGGGTCTTGTCATCGCTGATGGCGACGGGGGTGCCGTTATCGAGCTTGATCTGGCCGGCGATCACGACCTGTTCACCGCTTTGCACGCCCTTGGAGACCAGCACCTGACCGTCACGGCGCTCACCGGTCTCGACGAAACGCCGTTCGGCGATCAGCACTGGCTGGCCCTTGTCATCCTTTTCAGTGCTGCCGTCGGCGGCTTTCTTCTGCGTCACCACGTACATGGAGTTGCCATAGAGGGTGTAGGTCACGGCACTTTCCGGTACGACGATGCCGGCAGCCATCTCCGGCAGGATCACCTGGAGGCTGGCGAACATGCCGGGTAGCAGCTTGCCGTCGGGGTTGGCCAGGGTGGCGCGCACCAGTACGTTGCGAGTGCTGTCCTCGACCTTGGGGTTGATGGCGCTGATGGTGCCGACGAAGGTCTGGCCCGGATAGGCCGATACGTTCACGTTGACCGGTTGGGCAATGGCAAGCCTGGGCACCGTCTGTTCGGGCACATAGAAATCCACGTAGAGGCTGCTGAGGTCTTGCAGGGTGGCGATTACCGTACCGCTGGCCAGGTAGTCGCCGACATCCACCTGGCGAATGCCGATGGTGCCGCTGAACGGCGCGACGATCTGTTTCTTGGCCAGCGAAGCCTTCAGTTGGTTGACCGTGGCCTGGTTCTTCTTGAGTTGCGCCCCGAGCCGGTCGAATTCGCCCTTGGAGATCGCCTGGCTGCCTACCAGCTGCCGGCCGCGGCCGAAGTCCAGTTGCGACAGGCCAAGGTCCGCCTGGGCGGTTTCCAGCAGGGCGGTTTCGACATCACTGTCCAGTTGCAGCAGGGGCTGGCCGGCCTTGACCTTTTGTCCCGACTGGAAGAGCACCTTCTGCACGGTCCCGGCGATCTCCAGGCTCAGGTCCACGCCTTGCAGTGCCTTGAGGCTGCCAACGGTGGGCAGTCGTGCCTGCCAGGGTTGTTCGGCGGCGGTGGCCACTGCCACGCTGATGGGCGGTTTCGGTGCAGAAAACATCTGGATCTGCTGGTAAACGGAGAAGGCCTTGTAGCCAGCCAGCAACAGCACCACCAGCAGGACAACACCCAACATGATCAGCATGCGGCGTCGCAGCATGTTCCACTTCCTTGGAAAAGCCTAAAAGAAATACAGTCAGGCGGGCACCTTACTCCGAGTGTGCGGGGGATTCCAGATGTTGTCGGGGGGCTGTCGCGTAGGATTATTCCTGAAATTTCAAGGGGCTCGGCCCAGGCGGCTTCGCCCCTTCGATCACACCAGGTGCAAATGGTTGTCCCAGAGCCCCGCTGGCAGGTCCAGCGGTTTTGCAACCAGTTGTGGCTGGCGGCAATCGTAATAGCGGCATCGGCCTTGACCCGAGGTCACGACGAAACCGTCGGCCACCGCACCCACGCCGGCGCAGTCTGGAAGAGGCGCGTCCAGGCGCACTTCGCCGCTGTCCAGGTCCCAGATGAAAAAGCGATTGCCCCGCGGCGCCGTCAGGGCCACCAGGCGCAGCTCGCTGTGCACGGCGACACTGGCGGTGTAGTGCCCCATCGCCTGCAACTGGTGGTCGGCCACCGGGAACGCCTTGAATGGCTGGCCCGGGCGCTTGATTGCCAGCAGCTCTGAGGATTCGTGAGGATCGCCCATGAACTGCTGGCCGGACACGATGGTGCCATCGCTGGCTATGCCCAGGTGGCGCACGCTGTTCATCGGTTGGGCGAGGGTTTCCTTGCTCAGCAGCGTGCCATCGCGCCGCATCAGGACCAGGCTCGGCTCCATGGCGTCGAGGTTCATCTCTACCCGGCTCTCGGCCTCGGTGCGGATGCCGCCATTGGCCACCACCAGGGTCTCGCCGTCGGGCAGCCACGACACCTGGTGCGGGCCGATGCCATGGGTGGAAATCTCGCCGCTGTGCACCAGGCGCTCGCCGTCGAAACGGTACATGCCCAGCAGGCCGCGTCCCGGATCGCTGGTGTCGTTCTCGGTGGCGTACAGCCATTCGCCGCTGCCATGGATCACCGCGTGACCATAGAAATGTCGGTTCGGCAACGAAGCGATCGTCTGCAGCAAGGCTCCGTCGCGCAGGTCGATCAGATAGCTTTCGGTGCCCGGACGCCGGGCGACGAACAGGGCGATGGGCCGTGTCGGATGGTTGACGATGTCATGGCAGCGTTGCCCGACCCGGGTGGCGAATACTTGCGTGCCATCCAGTCGGTAGCCGACGGCATAGTGCTTGCCGTCACCATCGTCTCGTGCCGACAGCAGTAGCGGACTCTTGTCCTTTTGCTTGAACAGCGTCCAGCCGCCCAGGGTAACGGCACCGAGCAGCAAGCTGCCCAGCGCCAGAGCCTGACGTCGAAACATGATCAGTCACCGTCGTTGGCGTTGAAGCCCAGTTGGATGCCCAGCGCCTTGGCCAGTTCACCTTCGTGCAGGCGATGGACGACATTGAGGCTGTCGTACAGATCGTTGAGTTGCTGGCGACCGGCGTCGTCGCCGAGCATTTCGGTCAGCGAACGCTGGCTGCTGGCGAACAGTTTCAGCGAAGCGTCATAGGCGGCGTCGATCTTGTCGGCCAGCGGTTTCTGGTCGCTTGGCAGCAAGCCGCGCAGGCCTTTGTTATCCACGCCTTCCCAGACGGTCCGGGCAGCACTCAGGCTGGCCTCCAGGCCTTGCAACGAGGATTGGCTGCGCCAGGCATCGGCCTGGAAAGGTTGTGGGACGCCCTTGCTCTGACGGCCCATCGGGGTGCCGAGTTTTTTCTTCAGGGTGTCCAGGGCGGTGACCTGGACACGTAGCAGGTCGGCAATGGCCTCATGGGAGTCGGCGTAGCGCTGGTTGGGGAACTTGCTCATCTGGGCGAGCATGCCGTCGTTGGTGTTCCAGCGCGACAGGATCTCTTCGGCGAGTTGTTTCTGGCGTTCGCCAATGGCCATCAGCAGCGGGCAATACTTGGCTTTCTGCGCGCTGTCGGCCATGTCGATCCGGGCGTCGAACAGCAGGTATTCGTAGGCCGACAGGCCCTGGACCACGACGCTGGACTTGGCCAGGCCGGCAGCGTCGATCTGCGGCTGGCTGTTGACCAGTTGCTCGACCTGACGGCCTACCAGGTTCTTCTTGTCCGGCCAGAACTGCACCTGCCAGGCGCGGTTGCCCTCGGCCAACGGGCCGATCAGCAGCGGCTGGAGTTCGGCCCAGGCCTTTTGTGCCTTGAGGAAATCGGCGCGAGCGGTCTCCAGGTTTTCCTTGCCCTGGCAGAACGCCAGGGCGCTGGCTGCCAGTTGTCGGTCGGCATCGACCCAGCGGCTGTAGGTCGGCAGGATCACTTGCTTGGCGATAGCCGCCGAGGTGACCGCCTGTGGATCCTGTGGCGAGCAGGCACCGAGGGCGAGGGCGGCGAGGCTGGTGAACAACAGCTTGGGACGGAACATTGTCGGGCTCCCGTTTTTCGGAAAATGCGTTTAAAGAGAATTCAGGAACGCCAGCAACGCGGCGCGCTGCTCGGCATTGAACGCCAGGACCTGGCGCTGCGCCGCTTGTGCTTCGCCGCCATGCCAAAGCACGGCTTCGAGCAGGTTGCGGGCGCGACCGTCGTGCAAGAACTGGGTGTGGCCGTTGACAGTTTCGGTCAGGCCGATGCCCCACAGCGGCGCAGTGCGCCAGTCACGGCCACTGGCCTTGAATTCGCTGCGGTTGTCGGCCAGCCCTTCGCCCATGTCGTGCAGCAGCAGGTCGGTGTAGGGCCGGATGACCTGGTTTGCCAGCTCCGGTTCGGCCGCGCTGGCGGAGGTGGTGTACTGCGGTGTGTGACACGATTGGCAGCCGGCCTGGAAAAACAGGTTCTTGCCGGCCAGCACCTGGGGCGAGTCGACATCGCGACGGGCTGGCACGGCGAGGTTGCGGCTATAGAACAGCACCAGCCGCAGGATGTTGTCGCTGACTTCCGGCTCGCCGTCCGGGCCATTGCCACTGGGAGCGCGTTTGCAATCGACCTGGGCCTGGGTGCAATCGTCGAACGGGCGCAGGCTTGTCGTCAGGCCCATATCGCCGGAAAAGGCATGAACGTTCTGTTGGTTCAGGTTGGGCTGGCCGGCCTTCCAGCCGAAGCGCCCCATGACGGTTTTGTGCTGGGCATCGTCCCAGACCTGGTTCGGTCGCCCGGCGATGCCGTTGCTTTCCCGCGCCTGGGCCTCGGCATTCGCCAGGATCGCAGCGTCGGGAATGGCCTCCAGCAGCCCCAGGCCGATCATCGGTGGAGCGACGCGGGCGGAAAAGCGCGTGTCGGGATGCATCGGTCCATAACCGAGCTGGGTGATCCGCAACTCAGGCTTGCGCAACTCCACGACGGTGCCATCTTCGAAGCGCACAGGAACGGCGGAGTAATCGACCCGTACCTTGCCTTCCGGGACGACACCTGGCACGGACATGTCCTGCAGTTGCCCGCCGTAGACGGGCTCGGGCACCACACCCAGTTGTTCGATGACCTTGGCGTACGGCGGTGCGTCGGGTATCGACAGGCGCACCAGCATCGATACCGCACTGGTCGCGCCGGGTTCCGGCGGATGGCCGCGACCATCCTTGATGTGGCAGTTCTGGCAGGCGTTGGTGTTGAACAATGGCCCAAGACCATCCCGGGCAGTGGTGGTGGACGGCGCGATCACCCAGGGGCTGCGGAAGAAACTGTTGCCGACACTGAAATCCACGCGCCGCGAGGGTGGCAGGTTGGCCGAAGGCAGCGAGAAGGCATTCTGATCGGCCTTGCGTACCGTCGCCGCGCCACCGGATCGGGCTTCACCCGGTTCGGCCTGGGTAAAGCGCGGGGCGTCGTCGCAGGCACTCAGGCCCAAGGCCATGAACAGTGCACATAGACGAAGAGGCAACGACAGCATCGGGCGACCTGGGAGATAGGTGAAAAGAGGGCGCAAAGTCTAACAGGGCGGGGCGGTTTGAATAAGAGGAATTATCGTTTGCTCTGATGGCGAACAGCCTCGCCCGACGAGAGCACACTGCGCGGCCACGGATTCGCTGGAATCCTTGCCAGGTCACGGTTGGACAACCGCGCCCGGCACCAACGGCAATTCAAGGCTGGCGATGAACCCGCCCTCGGGGTGATTGGCCAGCACCAGCGCACCACCATGGCGTTCGGCGGCGCGGCGGGCGATGGCAAGGCCCAGGCCATGGCCGGCGGCGGTCTGGCCCGGCGCGCGGTAGAACGGCTCGCCCAATTGCCCCAGGTGTTCGGCTTCCACCCCTGGGCCATGGTCACGCACGCTGATCAGGATCCGCTCCCCTTGGCGCACCGCGCGCATCTCGATCGGTTGCCCGGGCGGGTTGAAGCGCTGGGCGTTGCGCAGCAGGTTGTCCACGGCCCGTTCGATCATGGTCGGCCAGCCCTTGAGGGTCAGGTTCGGCTCAATGTCCAGTTGGACCGTTTGTTCCGGTGAGGCCAGTTGCGCGTCCTTTTGCAGGGCAACCAGCAGGCCGTCGAGGTCTACCTCTTCGGCGCTGGCGTTATCGGCATCGACCCGGGCCAATACCAGGATTTCGCTGATCAGCGCTTCCAGGCGGTCGCATTCGCGTGTCAGGCGCGGCCACAGGTTTTCCCGCTCCTGGGGAGCCGCCCGCTCGGCCAGAGCCAGCGCAATGCGCAGCCGGGCCAGGGGCGAGCGCAGCTCGTGAGAGACATCCCGCAGCAATTGGCGCTGACTGCCGATCAGGCTTTGCAAGCGTGCGCCCATGCGGTTGAAGTCTGTCGCCAGTACCCCGAATTCGTCCCGGCGATTGGCCAGTTTGGCGAGACTGTTCTGCTGATAGGTCGTCTGCCCCAGGTCATGCACGGCACCGCGCAGGCGACTCAACGGGCGAGTGATGGAAAGGGTCACCAGCAGGCTGAACAAGGTCAGCACCACCAGCGCGATTCCCAGGGCGCTCAGCGGCCACAGCAGGCTGCCGCGATGCCAGGCATCCAGCTCGGGGTGGGGGATGCGATAGATGAACAGGTACGTGTCGCCGGTCTTGCTGCTGGTGAACTCATCGGTCAGTCGCCGCCAGGGCAGGCGGCGGTCATCGTTGTTCTGACGTGCCTCGAAGGCCGCGGCGCGATGTGGAAAGGTGCCCCGCACCACGGGGTCGCCGCTTTCGTTGAGTACCTGAACGTCGATATGGTACTGACGCTTGCGTTGTTGCAGGATGCCTTGGGCGGCGTCTTCGCCCTGGCTTTCGTAGGTTTGCGTCCATTCTTCGGCCAGGGTGTTGAGGCCCGGATGACGGCTCAGTATCCAGGCGTCCTGGTTCAGCATGTGGCCCATGAGAATCGAAAGCCCTGCCACCAGGGTAATCGCCAGCCAGAAACTGGCCAGGATGCGCCAGAACAATGAACGCACGGTAAATCCTCGAAAACAAAGAAAGCCCAACGGTCATCAACCGTTGGGCCGGGATGCATCAGCGCATTATTGCGCTTTTTGTGGCTGTTGCGCTTTCCAGGCCTTGAACTCAGCCCATTCGGCGCGACGCTCGGCCTGTTTCTTCTGGATCGCGTCGAACTCTTTCTGCTGTTCAGGTTTGAGCAGGCCGCGGATCTGGGCATCGACTTTCTCGTGGCGAGCCTTCACTTCATCCTGCATGGCCTTCTGGTCGGCCGGCGATAGCTTCGCCAGGTACTTCTCGACCAGCTCCCGGCGTTCGTGGCGCTGTTCGCCCATGATCCGACGGATCTGCTGGCGCTGTTCGGGGGTCAGGTCCAGTTGGCTGTACGGACCTTTGTCGTGCATCTGGCCGTGACGCGGGCCGTCCATCGGCCCCATCGGACCGGCGCCTTCCGGCATGGCCATGGCGACGGTAGGCAGGGCGGTTGCGAACATCAGAGCGATGAGAGTCTTGCGCATGGTGTATCTCCTTGTCTCGTTCCCGGTCAGTTCCGGATGAGTGCAGATTACGCAGATCAAGGTCAGCGGCGGTCAGCGCAGGGTAAAGCTTGGGTAAAGAGGTCCTGGTGACGGGCTTACAAAACGGTCGAAGCGCAAGCTGTGACAAGCAGATGATTGCGGCGAGGGGATTTATCCCCGTCGGGCCGCGTAGCGGCCCCCCTGTGTTTATCCGATACATCGCAAGGCAGGCACGCCTTGGGAGCGCTTCGCCCCCCACCAGGGATAAAACGCCCTCCCCACAAAGGCATCATGGCCTCGGTCCAGGCAAGGAATCGGTGCAGTGTTCAGAGGCTGTAGTAATAGCCCCGACTGCGCAGGGCAACGATGCGCGGCCGGCCGTCAGGGTGGGGACCGATCTTCTTGCGCAGGTTGCTCACGTGCATGTCGAGGCTGCGGTCGTACAGGGTCAGCTTGCGGCCCAGGGCAATCTGCGCCAGTTCCTGTTTGTCCAGCGGCTCGCCCGGCTGCTTGAGCAGCGCTTCGAGCAGGCGGCTTTCGGATACGGTAAGCGTCTGTTCCTGTTCATCGATGCTGACCACGCCCCGTACCGGACTGAACGTCAGGTCACCCAGTTCGATCTGGCTGGATACGGCGGTGGGGTGGCTGCGGCGCAGCACTGCGCGCAGGCGGGCGGTCAGTTCCCGCGGATCGCAGGGTTTGGCCAGGTAATCGTCAGCGCCCAGCTCCAGGCCGAGGATACGGTCCAGGGGTTCGCCACGGGCCGAAAGCATCAGCACCGGCAGCTCGGGATGATCACTGCGCAATTGCTTGAGCAGTTCCAGTCCGCTGCCGTCGGGCAGCATCACATCCAGTACCACCGCCGCCGGTGCGGTTTCGGCCAGGGCCTTGCGGGCACTCTGGCCGTCATGGCAGGCCCGTACCAGGAAACCCTCCTGGCCCAGCCAACTGCCCAGAAGCTCGCACAGCTCCTGGTCATCATCAATCAGTAACAGCTCGCTCATGAATCACTCAATTTAGCCATTGCCGACGTTGTCTACGTCCACCGCTGGCAAAGATACCGCAGAGTACGGCCAATAGCGCTACCCCGGCGCCGATGACGAACCACTGCTGCTGGTCGGTCAGCAGGCGTGGCAGCGGGCTGGCCTGGGCTTCCTTGAGTTGCAGCTTCAGGCGCTGGTTCTCCTGGCGCAAGCGGCTCACCAGGGCGCTTTCACGTTCGTTGTTGGCGTTCTGCAATTGTTGGGTAAGCTCTTCGCGTACTCGCTCGCTGTCCTTCAAGCGTTGCTGCAGTTCGGTGAGCTGGCCGCCTGCGCTCAGGGACAGGGGCGTCGAGTGACTGCCCTCGGTGTGGTCTTCCCCGTGGGCGGGTGTCCCGATCGCCAACGTGATCCATAACAGGCACAACGGACCTTTGCGCATTGCCACTCCTGAATTCCAGTCGAGATTAGACAGAATAGGCTTTGTACGAAAAGTCGCCGAGCGCATGATCAGGCAAGCCCGTTATCAACGCAGCCAGATCGTCGCGAAGGCACTTTTTGTACAAAGCCCAAGCCTGGGCAGGTTGTCGGCAGGCAAACGAGAATAATGAGCAATTGAGCGCAATGAGCCACCCAGGCTCACTGCGCGAAGGGTCACGGCATGACTTGCTTGAACGGCTTGACCACGACATTGGCGTAGACGCCGGCGGTCACGAACGGATCGGCTTCGGCCCAGGCCTGGGCATCGGCCAGGGAAGGGAACTCGGCCACGATCAGGCTGCCGGTGAAGCCGGCGGCGCCCGGGTCGTTGCTGTCCACCGCCGGGTGCGGGCCGGCCAGCACGACACGACCTTCGGCCTTGAGCTGTTGCAGGCGTTCCAGGTGCTCCGGGCGGGCGGCCAGGCGTTTTTCCAGGGAATTGGCGACGTCGGTGGCAATGATTGCGTAGAGCATGTCAGTCCTCGGTTTTTGGCGTGGTGGGGTCGGCATCGTGCAGATGGCGGGACAGGTAGATACCTTGGCCGACCAGGAACAACAGCGTCATGCCCAGGCTGCCGAATACCTTGAAGTCGACCCAGTATTGCTGGAACGTGAACGCAACGAACAGGTTGGCCGCGCCGCAGAACAGGAAAAAGGCGATCCAGGCGATGTTGAGCCGGGTCCAGATCAGGTCCGGCAGGTTCACGGCGTGGCCCATGATGCGCTTGACCAGCAGGCGATCACCGATGAAGTGGCTGCCGATGAAGGCCAGGGCGAACAGCCAGTTGACCACCGGTGCTTTCCACTTGAGGAAGGTTTCGCTGTGGAAGGCCAGGGTCAGGCTGCCGAACACCAGGCAGGCGATCAGGGTCAGCCACTGGCTTTTTTCCAGTTTGCGCTGGGACACGAACAGCGCTCCATAGACCACCACGGAGCTGATGATCAGTACCGCGGTGGCGCTGTAGATGCCGCCTACGGTCAATGACTGACCGGCAATGTCGATGGCCCGGGGATCAAGTTTGTAGACGATGAAGAACAGCAGGAGCGGGATGAAGTCGATGAATTGTTTCACAATGGCAGCCAGAAGCAGGATGTGGCGGCATAATAACAAACATCCTTGGCCGCGATAGGGCCAGCTGATTCGAGGTAACACACCCCCGTGAATGTTGATTTGCACTGCCATAGCACGGCCTCCGATGGCGCCCTGGCGCCTGCGGTTCTGGTGGCGCGGGCGTTCGAGCACGGCGTGCGAGTCCTGGCCCTGACCGATCACGACACCCTCGAGGGCCTCGAAGAGGCCCGTGGCGCGGCGACGGCCCTGGGCATGCAACTGATCAACGGCGTCGAATTGTCCTGCACATGGGGTGGGGCGACCATTCACGTGCTGGGCTATGGTTTCGATGTCGACGCACCGTCGCTGGTCCGTGCCATCGCGCAATTGCGCGACGGCCGCTGGCTGCGTGCCGAAGAGATCGGCCGCAAGCTGGCCCTCAAGGGCATGCCTGGCGCCCTGGAGGGCGCGCGGCAGATCCAGCAGGAGCTGGGGGACAGCGGCAACGCACCGGCCCGGCCGCACTTCGCCGACTGGATGGTGCGCGAGGGGTTCGTCAAGGACCGCGCCGACGCCTTCCGCAAATGGCTGGGGGCCGGCAAGCTGGGGGACGTCAAGCAACATTGGCCGACGCTGGAGGAAACCGTCGAAACCCTGCGGGCCGCCGGTGCCTGGGTCAGCCTGGCGCATCCCTGGCATTATGATTTCACCCGTAGCAAACGCCGCCGCCTGATAGCCGACTATATTCAAGCAGGGGGCCATGCCATCGAGGTGGTCAATGGCCACCAGCCGGCCGAACAGGTCGGCAGCCTGGCGATCCTGGCCCGGGAATTCGGGCTGTTGGTGACCGCCGGCAGTGATTTCCATGGCCCGGGGGGCTGGTCCGAGATAGGCGAGTACCGCCCGCTACCCGAAGATCTGCCACCGCTTTGGTGTAGATTCAAACATGATCCCGTCGCCGTCTGAACAGGTAGAACACGTGAGTCAATTTTTCCAGATTCATCCGGAAAACCCGCAAGCGCGCCTGATCAAGCAGGCGGTGGAAATCATTCGTAGCGGTGGCGTGGTGGTCTATCCCACCGACTCTTCCTACGCCATCGGCTGCCAGATTGGCGACAAGAACGCCGTGGAGCGGGTCAGACGCCTGCGCCAATTGGACGACAAGCACAATTTCGCGTTGATCTGCAGCGATCTGTCGCAGCTGGGCCTGTTCGCCAAGATCGATACCGGCACCTTCCGCCTGCTCAAGGCCCATTTGCCGGGGCCTTACACCTTTATCCTCAACGCCACCCGTGAAGTACCGCGGCTGTTGTTGCACCCGAAGAAACGCACCATCGGCCTGCGCGTGCCGAGCCATCCCATTGCCCTGGCCTTGCTGGCGGAACTGGGCGAGCCGCTGATGAGCGTGACGCTGATCATGCCCGGCGAGACCGAGCCGATGACCGATCCCTATGAAATTCGCCAGGTGCTCGAACATCAGGTGGACCTGATCATCGACGGCGGTTTCGGCGGCATGAAGGCCTCCACCGTGATCAACCTGGCCGACGGTGAGCCGCAAGTGGTGCGCGTGGGCTGCGGCGACCCGACGCCGTTCATGGTCGAGGCCTGAATGTCGGCTGTGGAGACCGTGGTGGACACGACCGACAGCCAGGCAGGCGCCCAGCAGGAGCTGCCGTTCGCCATGGTCTATGGCCAGGCGGTCATGGAAATGCCCCTGGACTTGTACATTCCGCCGGATGCGCTGGAAGTATTCCTCGAAGCTTTCGAGGGGCCCCTCGACCTGCTGCTCTACCTGATCCGCAAACAGAACATCAATATCCTCGACATTCCGGTGGCGGAGATCACGCGCCAGTACATGGGCTACGTCGAGCTGATGCAGTCGGTACGCCTGGAACTGGCGGCCGAATACCTGGTCATGGCGGCCATGCTCGCGGAGATCAAGTCGCGCATGCTGCTGCCACGCTCGGCCGAGGTCGAGGAAGAAGAGGACGATCCCCGCGCCGAGTTGATCCGCCGCTTGCAGGAGTACGAACGTTTCAAGGTCGCGGCCGAAGGTCTCGATGGCTTGAACCGGGTCGGCCGGGATGTGGTGGTACCCAAGCTCGATGCGCCAGAAGCGCGGGCGCGCAAATTGTTGCCGGACGTGAGTCTGGAAGAACTGCTGATGTCCATGGCTGAAGTCCTGCGCCGCGGCGATATGTTTGAAAGCCACCAGGTCAGCCGCGAAGCGTTGTCCACCCGCGAGCGCATGAGCGATGTGCTGGAGCGGCTCAAGGGCGGCGGCTTCGTGCCGTTCGTGGAGCTGTTCACCGTCGAGGAAGGGCGCTTGGGAGTCGTGGTGACCTTCATGGCGATCCTGGAACTGGTCAAGGAATCCTTGGTCGAGCTGGTGCAGAATGAGCCGTTCGCCGCGATCCATGTGCGGGCACGAGCCGAATAACGAGCGAATCGATGAATCTGACTGAACCCCGTGAACTGGCGCCCTTGCTTGAAGCTTTCCTATTGGCTTCGGGAAAGCCGCAATCGATGGAGCGCCTGTTCGAACTCTTCGAGGAAGGCGAGCGGCCGGAGCCGGCCGTGTTCAAGAAAGCCTTGGCGCTGTTGGGCAAGTCCTGCGAGGGACGGGCCTTCGAACTCAAGGAAGTGGCTTCCGGCTACCGCCTGCAGATCCGCGAGAAATTCGCGCCCTGGGTCGGACGCCTGTGGGAAGAGCGACCGCAGCGCTACTCCCGGGCCATGCTCGAAACCATGGCGTTGATTGCCTATCGCCAGCCGATCACTCGGGGCGAAATCGAGGATGTCCGCGGCGTGGCGGTGAACAGCCATATCGTCAAGACGTTGCTGGAGCGTGAGTGGATCCGCGTGGTGGGTTATCGCGATGTACCCGGCAAGCCGGCGATGTTCGCCACTACCAAGGCATTCCTCGACCACTTCAACCTGAAGAACCTGGACGAGCTGCCACCGTTGGCCGAACTGCGTGAGCTGGAGCCCGAACCAGTGCTGGAGTTCGACGACGCCCCCGTGCCTCCAGGTCTGCAGGAACTGGCCGATGCCAGCGCCGAACCGGAGGAGCCCAGGGAAGAAACCAGTTTCCATTCGCTGTTGCTGGAACTGGACACAATGGAAGAAGGCCTCAAGACCGATTTCGATGACCTGCTGCGTGACGGTCCACCGGTAACGGAAGAGGAGGCGCCTGGCATTGAAAGCGAACCCCAGGCCGAACCCGAGCAGGATATCCTTGGCGTGGCCGAAGCCCGGGAGAAGCTGCTGGCTGCCGTGGCCGCCCTTGAACCGCGCGAGCCCGAACCCGAGCTGAGTGAAGAAGAGGCCGAAGCCCGCGCGCTGGCCGAAGCGATCGAAAACGAGCGGCGCCAGCTCGACGACTGATCAGGCTGCATCCCGTCGGAGCGGCAGTGCCAGCAGGAAATGACCATGAGTTCCACTAAAGACCCCTGCATCAGCCTCTGCAAGTTCGACGATGACATCTGCATCGGCTGTGGCCGCAGCAAGCGCGAGATCAAGGCCTGGAAGAAACTCGACAAGGACGACAAGCGCACCGTGCTCGCCGAGGCGGCGTTGCGGCTGATCAGGTTGGGCAGCACCGGTCGGCGGAAAAAGCGTTGACGGTGTATCGATCAGCTAGTCTGTGATGCGCAAACGCCTGAACGGGCGTATGATTCGCGACCCTTTGGCGAACCCTTCGCCGAACGACCCGTTTTCAAAGCGTCAGGCCTGACCTGACCGGAACACACCGGGAGGTGCCCAGCATGAAAGACCAAGACCAGAACGACACCCAGGAAATCGGCCCCGCAGGCGAGAAACTGCAAAAAGTCCTCGCCCGTATCGGCGTCGGCTCGCGCCGCGACGTGGAAGCCTGGATCACCCAGGGCCGGATCAAGGTCAACGGCAAGGAGGCCACCCTGGGCCTGCGCGTCGACTTGCATGACGCCATCACCATCGATGGCAAGGTGATCAAGCGCGAAGAGGCCGCCGAAACGGTGCGCCGCGTGATCATGTACAACAAGCCCGACGGCGAGATCTGCACCCGTGACGACCCGGAAGGCCGTCCGACCGTGTTCGACAAGATGCCGCGCCCAAAGGAAGGCCGCTGGATCAACATCGGTCGCCTGGACATCAACACCACAGGCTTGCTGATGTTCACCACCGACGGTGAACTGGCCAACCGCCTGATGCACCCGTCCTACGAGATGGACCGCGAGTACGCCGTGCGGGTCCGTGGTGAAGTCGACGATGAGATGATCGAGCGCCTGAAGGCCGGCGTGGTGCTGGAAGACGGCCCGGCGCGTTTCACCGACATCAAGCAGGCACCGGGCGGTGAAGGTTTCAACCACTGGTACCACTGCGTGGTCATGGAAGGCCGTAACCGTGAAGTCCGGCGTCTGTGGGAGTCCCAGGGGCTGGTGGTGAGCCGGCTGAAGCGTGTGCGTTTCGGTCCGGTGTTCCTCAACTCCGACCTGCCGATGGGCCGCTGGCGCGAAATGAGCCAGCAGGAAGTCGACATCCTGGCGGCCGAGGTGGGCCTCAAGCCTGTGGCCATGCCGCAGATGACCGCCAAGAGCAAGGACAAGCTGGAGCGGATGCAGCGCAAGTCCTCCCGTCCGATGGGCAAGACCGAACGTGTGCGCACCCTGCGCCCTGCGGCCGATGGCGCAACGGCTCCGCGCGCGCCCCGCGAGCCGCAGCTCGAAGGCGAACGCCCGGCCCGCAAGCCTGGGCCTCGCCAGGACGGCGAACGCGGCCCGCGTACGCCACGTCCGGCCATTGGCCGTACCGAGCGTGGCGAAGGTCGGGGCACGCCAGTGGCTGAGCGTCCGGCTGACGTCAAGCGTCCGGCCAAGCCAACCTCGAAGAAACGCCCGGGTATCACCCTGGTTGATCGCGATACGCCGTCTGGCAAGCGCCGTGGCGCCCCGGCCGGCAGCGGCCAGCGTCCTGGATTTGGACGTCGCAAACCGGAGTGAGGCCGTTCCAAGCCACACGCGGCATGAAAAAACGCCAACCGTTGGGTTGGCGTTTTTTTTTGCCCCACGTGCAACGTTTCTCTTAAAACACGAAGCGCCCGTCGAACATGGGTTCGTTGTCCAGCGCCAGCACACCGCTCTCGAAAATCAGATCCAGGTGATGACTGCCCTTGGCGCCGCCGCCGAGCCCCAGGTGCAGGCCGCAATGACGCTCCTCGAAACCGGCGTTGCGGGCGTAGAGGCTCTTGACCCCTTCGTTGGTGCCGATGCCCAGTTCCTCGATGCGACGGTTGGACGGATTGGCGTCCAGGTACCGGTTGAAATCGTGTTCCAGACCCGGTACGTCGGTGGCGATCTTCCGGATGGTGGAGTCTTCGATCCACAGCTCCAGCGGTGATTGCAGCACACCATACTTGCGCGCGAACGGAATAGTGCTGAGGAAGGTGCCGAGAAATTTTACCTGCCCATTGATGGTGTCGCTGTGGGTGGCGATTTCACCCGGCGCCAGGTCGAAGTTGCCGACGCCGTTGATGTCGGTCCATTTTTTCACGCTGCTCAGGGCAGTGTCGAAATACGAGCCGTGGTCATCCTGGAAACTCAGCGTGGTCGCTTGGGACATGCGCCGGATCAGGTGGCTGTTGAGTCCCGCGATGCGTTGTGGGATGACGCTGAAGGTGTCATAGAAATAATCGCCATAGTCCTTGAACAGCAGCGATTTTCTCCAGTTATCCGCCATCACGCCTTGCAGCGCACGGACAAAGTCCGGACCGTCGGGGCGCGGGTTGGGCAGGGTGGAGGAGTCATAGAAGAAAATGTAGAGGTCGCTTTGGGCAATTGCCTTGGACACACGCTCCGTGGTCTCGAGGTCCAGGCGCATGGCGCTGAACCGCAAAGGCGAGCTGCTTGCTGCCTGTTCGGCGATGGCACCGGTCAGTGCTTCATAGTCAGCGGTGTGGCCGAGTAGCACCTTGGCGGGCTGGATGCCGGCCAGGGCGGGGTGGTGTTCGAGGTAGTAAAGGAAATGTGAGATGGCTCGTTGCGTGTCCATGCTTATTCTTCCCTGACAGATTGATTGACTTCCTGACAACCCGAAAAAGTGGCGGAGCCGACCGGCCGGATCACCTCCGCCGGGTCGTGCTTACAGAGGCCACATCGCCGTGCCGAACGGAACGACGGCATCGGCTTGCATCATTTCAACGGCGGCTTCATGGGTTGGCGCTTCAAACCATTCGTCCAGTTGCAGTTCGGTTTCCAAGTCCTTGTCCAGTGCTTGCATAGTGAATCTCCTAGATGACTTTTACGGAAATTTGCGCAGCGTTCCGGTGAGTGAGAACTGACTGGAAGTGGCCTCGCAAAGGCTTGCCGGCAGATGCCTTGGCAAGTCGCTAAAACCTAGTCGAGGGTTTTTTGGAATGCAAAAAAAATTTTTCTATTTTTCGTGAATAAACTTTTTATTCCATTTTCAGTGATTTTTTTACCCTGAAAAAACAGTCACCTGGAAATGTTTTTTAATTAGGAAGCTTCCTACCGTCAATTTGCAGACGTCTTACAAGAAATTCCCATGTGGAAATTCTGCGTTACGCTCTGTAAAGAAATAATGACGAAAAGACGCCGTTCATCCGCCTCCTGACACGGCCTTCAAGGCATGTAAGAAAAAGATTCCAGGGCAGCCGCACGGCGCTCGATCAAAAGGGGTTCCAGTGCTTGTTTCCTCACGACAGGAAAGGTGAGATGCGCTCCATGCCTGTCGTGCAGGTGCATAACAAGAAGGAGGCGCAATGAACGCCGTAGCTCAACTCCATCCCTTGCGTCGTGGTGTTTCCACGTCGCTCACTTCGAGGGCTCGCAAGGGCCTGGACCTTGATTCGCAGCCGCCCGGGATCTTCGAGGCGGCCTCATGCGATCCCGGCAAATGACACGCTGATCCGGTGGTGTCTGGCAGCAGGGGGTCGGCGGTGTACAATGCGCCGCGTTTTACTGTGACCCTTCGCGTACCCACGCACCTTCAAGGTTATCCGCCTTGTTCACTCCGCCACGCCACAAGCGTGTCGGGTTCGATTTCGTCACAGATAAAAACAAACAGGTGACGCATGACCGTTGTAAGAACGCTGAATTCCTGGTGCCTGCGCTGGGGTTTGATCGGCGCCGCTTGAAATCCGATTCGAGTGGCAACGTCCTGACGAACATCATCAAACCTTGCGTGAGACCTTTTTCATGAGTGGACAAAACTCGCATTCAGGCGAGCTGAAACGCGGCCTGAAAAATCGACACATTCAACTGATCGCCCTCGGTGGCGCAATCGGCACCGGCCTGTTCCTCGGATCGGCGGGGGTGCTGAAGTCGGCCGGCCCGTCGATGATCCTGGGCTATGCCATCTGCGGCTTCATCGCATTCATGATCATGCGCCAGTTGGGCGAAATGATCGTCGAGGAGCCGGTAGCCGGTTCCTTCAGTCACTTCGCCCATAAGTACTGGGGCGGTTTCGCGGGCTTCCTGTCGGGCTGGAACTGCTGGATTCTGTATATCCTGGTGGGCATGTCCGAGCTGACGGCGGTGGGCAAGTACATCCACTACTGGGCGCCGGACATCCCGACCTGGGCCTCGGCGGCAGCATTTTTCATCCTGATCAACGCCATCAACCTGGCTAACGTCAAAGTCTTCGGCGAGGCCGAATTCTGGTTCGCCATCATCAAGGTCGTGGCGATTGTCGGCATGATTGCCCTGGGCAGCTACCTGCTGGTGAGCGGTCATGGCGGGCCGCAAGCCTCGCTGACCAACCTGTGGAGCCATGGCGGATTCTTCCCCAACGGCGTGAGCGGCCTGGTGATGGCGATGGCGATCATCATGTTCTCCTTCGGTGGCCTGGAAATGCTCGGCTTTACCGCCGCCGAAGCCGACAAACCGAAGACCGTGATTCCCAAGGCCATCAACCAGGTGATCTACCGGATCCTGATTTTCTATATCGGTGCCCTGGTGGTGCTGTTGTCCCTGACCCCCTGGGACAGCCTGTTGAGCACCCTCAACGCCTCCGGCGATGCCTACAGCGGCAGTCCGTTCGTACAGGTGTTCTCGATGCTGGGCAGCAACACCGCGGCGCACATCCTCAACTTCGTGGTGCTGACCGCCGCGTTGTCGGTGTACAACAGTGGCACCTATTGCAACAGCCGCATGCTGCTGGGCATGGCCGAGCAGGGAGACGCGCCTGCCATGCTGGCCAAGATCGACAAGCGTGGCGTGCCGGTGCGCTCGATCCTTGCCTCGGCGGCGGTGACCCTGGTGGCGGTGTTGCTCAACTACCTGATTCCGCAACACGCGCTGGAGTTGCTGATGTCCCTGGTGGTCGCGACCCTGGTGATCAACTGGGCGATGATCAGCTACTCGCATTTCAAGTTCCGCCAGCACATGAACCAGGCCCGCCAGACACCGCTGTTCAAGGCGCTGTGGTATCCCTACGGCAACTACATCTGCCTGGCGTTCGTGGTGTTCATCCTGGGCGTGATGTTGCTGATCCCCGGTATCCAGATCTCGGTCTATGCGATTCCGGTGTGGGTGGCGTTCATGTGGGTCTGCTACCTGGTCAAGAACAAGCGCAGTGCCAGGCAGGAATTGGTCGTGGCGCCTGCCAAGTAAGCACGAAACCCTGTGGGAGCGAGCTCGCTCGCGATGGTGGGTCAGCAATATCAAGGGTGACTGACACACTGCAATCGCGAGTAAGCTCGCTCCCACAGGGTTAGGCGTTGTCTGGGGTATTCGGGGTATCCTGAGCGTCCTGATACCGGACCCTTTCCCATGCTGGTGATTTCCAACACAGTGCACATTCCGGACGCCGAGATCGAATTGACGGCCATCCGTGCCCAGGGCGCCGGCGGGCAGAACGTCAACAAGGTGTCCAGCGCCGTGCACTTGCGCTTCGACATTCCGGCCTCGTCCTTGCCCGAGTTCTACAAGGAACGGTTGCTGGCCCTGCGCGACAGCCGCATTACCGGCGACGGTGTGCTGGTCATCAAGGCCCAGCAGTACCGCACGCAGGAACAGAACCGGGCTGACGCCCTGGCGCGCCTGACCGAACTGATTCTCGGTGCCATCAAGGTGGAGAAGAAGCGTCGCCCGACCAAACCGACCCTGGGCTCCAAGACCCGTCGCCTGGAATCCAAGACCCGTCGCGGCTCGATCAAGGCCGGGCGCGGTAAGGTGGACTTCTAATAGGATACTAGAGGGTAGCCCACTAGATTCGCTCCCGTTCCTCGCGATACCTCGGCGCCTGTCGGTACAGATAGATGCTCAATGCCAGCCCGCCCAGGGCCGCCAACGCAGCGAACAGAAAGATCGAGGCAAAGCCAAAACCCGCGGCAATGGCCCCAGCCAACGGTCCGGTGATCCCCAGCGATAAATCGATGAACAGCGAATAGGCACCCACCGCCGCGCCGCGGCTGGAAGCCGGTACCAGGTTGACCGCTTCCACCCCCAGGGCCGGAAATACCAGGGAAAAGCCGAACCCGCTCAACGCCGCGCCCGCCAATGCCCAATGGGCATCGGGTGCCAGCCACAACAGCAGCAGGCCCAGGGTCTCCACCGACAGGCAGGCAATCGCCACGCGGAAACCGCCCAGACGGTTGATCAGGTTGCCGAACAGCAAGCGTGCCCCGATGAAGCAGGCGCCGAACAGGCTCAGGCACAACACTGCGTTATCCCAATGTTGCGTCGCGTAATACAGCGTGATGAACGTTGCGATGGTGCCAAAGCCGATGGAGCCCAAGGCCAGGCCGCTACCATGCGGCAGGACGCGTCCCAGCACATGCATGAAGGGCAGCCGTTCGCCAGCGACGATGGGCGCGGCGGTTTTCGGCCAGG
Organism: Pseudomonas sp. NFACC43; assembly: GCF_900119645.1. Lineage (NCBI taxonomy): Bacteria > Pseudomonadati > Pseudomonadota > Gammaproteobacteria > Pseudomonadales > Pseudomonadaceae > Pseudomonas > Pseudomonas sp. NFACC43. The sequence continues at coordinate 69,448 of NZ_FPKK01000018.1, read as the reverse complement.
CCAATGCCACCCCCAGCACCGCCAGCAGGATGATGCTGACGCCCATGCTCCAGAGGCCCAGGGACTTGACCAACCACACCCCCAGCGGGGCGCCAATCGCCAGCGCGCCGTAGCTGGCGATGCCGTTCCAGGAAATCACCTTGGCGGTATTCGCCGCGCCGACCCGGCCGATGCCCCAGCCAATCGAGCCCGAACCTACCAGGCTTTCCGCGCTCCCCAGCACCAGGCGCCCGATGAGCAGGCTGATCAGGCTCAGGGTCGGCAACTCATGGGTCCAGGCGGATACCAGCATGAATACACCGCTCAGCCCGCACCCGGCAAGGCCGAACATGACGGCGCGCTTGCTGCCGAGGTTGTCGATGATTCGACCGGCGTAAGGACGGCTGAGGAGTGTCGCCAGGTACTGGACGCTGATCACCAGCCCGGCGATGACCGCGCCGAACCCCAGCTCGCCGTGGACGAAACCGGGCAGCACGGCCAGGGGAATGCCGATGTTCAGGTAGCCAATGAAGGTGAACAGGACGATGGAAACGACTTGCAGCGTGACCGCCAGGGGGCGCTGGGAATCTGACATGGGGAAAGGGTCCACGGAACAGCGAAATAGATAGGCTGCTTATGATAACGGCGGACGTGGTATCCAGGCGTGAAAAAGTAGAACTATTTGCCCCTCGCCGATCCGTCGTCGTCTTTCCCGGCTACCAGTTGCGTGGTCACCAGGGCGGCGATGGCATTTTCCTCGCTACCGAAACGCGCCAGCAGCGCAGCCTGTTTCTCGGGGGAAAGGCGTGTCCAGACATCGACCATTTTCTCGGCGGTGCCGATCAGTACGCTGGCCTGGGCTTCGCTGAAGGTAGATGTGTCGTCGGTCATGGCGGGACTCGGGTTCAGGCAGTGTGGAAAACGCATCTTAGCGTTTTCCACACGGTCTGGTGTTGCGGCTGGATCAGTGTGAATCAGTTTTCGCTGTCGGCCTGGCGGCGTTCGGCGGCTTCTTTGGGCTCGGGTTGGCGGGCGTCAGGTTGCCCCCCAGCTTGTCGCGTGGTCGTCTGCTCAGTTTCGTGCAGGCTTGGGAAGGGGAGATTGGGAATCTCGTGCATATCGCGCTCCTCGCAAAGTCTGTTGACAGATCGGGTAGATCCGCGCTTTTTCAAAGCCTGGGCAGGATACAGCAGGAGAAATGACAAAAAGACTTTTAAATCCCGTTCGGCCGACAAAAGGGCTTGTCCAGACAGGCCTATGCAAGCCCGCCGTCAGGCGCCAACAATCGGATGAACGGTGATCGCAAGCGCTCAAGAACGCGGATGACAGGTCGATGTTCAAGACATATCCCCGCATTCATGCCGTGACATGGCTTGCGCGAGACAAGGAAGTCCGGACGCACTGTTCGGGGCCTGGCCTTATCACTTCCTGGAGAGCTGCCTCCATGTTTCTGCAAAAATCCCTGAGAGCCCAGATTCTTGCTCTGCTGAGCGGGAGCCTGCTGGCGATGTTGCTGATCGCCCTGGCGTCCTTTCATTTCCTTTCCGATGGCATCCAGAACTATCGAAGCCTGATCGATGGGCCGCTGCGCGCCTCGCAGTTGATCGATGAGGCCAACCTGCAATTCAAGGTGCAGGTCCAGGAGTGGAAAAACGTGCTGTTGCGTGGCAAGCAACCGGCGGACCTGGATAAGTACTGGAAGCAGTTCGAGGATCGCCAGCGCGATGTCCAGGGGATCCTGGGAGAATTGATCGGGCGCGAAGGTGTACCGGCAACCATCAAGACCCGCCTTGAACAATTGCGCAGCGAACATCGTCAGTTGGGCGCGGCCTATCAGAAGGGCCGTGATGCTTTCGTCGCTGCGGGCGGCGATGCGGCGGCAGGCGACGCCGCAGTCAAGGGTGTCGACCGCGCAACCAGCGAGCAGATGAGCGAACTGGTCATCGAGCTTCGCAAGCTGAGCAAGGAGCAGTCGGTGCTGATCAGTGCCGGTGCCGATCGAACGATCCTGTCGGGCACCGCAATCATGCTGGTGTCGGGCCTGCTGATTGGTGTGTTCAGCCTGTGGCTGGTCAATCGCAACCTGGTACAGCCCATCCGGAGCCTGATTGCATACGTGACTCAACTGAGCCGCGGCCGTTTCGCCGAGCGAGTGGTCAGCCACCGCCAGGATGAACTGGGCGACCTGGCCCTGGCGGCCAATACCTTGCGTGATTTTCTCGCCGAAACTTTCTCGCGCTTGCAGCGCAGTGCTTCGGAGCTGGACAGCGCCAGCGGCGAACTCAATGCCATCGCCGGCCTGATGAGCCAGGGCACCAACGAGCAATTCGAACGTACCGACCAGGTCGCCACGGCGATGAACGAGATGTCCGCCACTGCCCAGGAGGTGGCGCGCCACGCCGCCGACGCCGCGCGGGCGGCCGACGATGCCGATCATTCGGCGCAGCAGGGCGAGAAGGTCATGCAGGGAACCATCCATACCATCACACGCATGCGCGGCGAAATCGCCAATACCGCCACGGTGATCCGCCAGCTGGAAACCGACAGCGGGCGCATCGGCAAAGTGCTCGAAGTAATTCGCGGCATCGCCGAACAAACCAATCTGCTGGCCCTCAACGCGGCCATCGAAGCGGCCCGTGCCGGTGAGGCCGGGCGCGGCTTCGCGGTAGTGGCCGATGAAGTGCGCAGCCTGGCGCAGCGTACGGCCTCTTCCATCATCGAGATCAACCAGATCATCCAGACCGTGCAAACCGGCGCGGTGGACGCGGCCCAGGCCATCGAAAGCGGCCAGACCCGCAGCGAGGAAAGCGTGCAACAGGTGACCCAGGCTGGAGCCATGCTCGAACGTATCACCCAGGCTGTGGAGGCGATCCGCGACATGAACCGCCAGATCGCCACGGCTGCGGAAGAACAGACGTCGGTGGCCGAGGATATTTCGCGCAACCTGACCGAAATCACCTGTATCGCCAGCACCAACCTGGACAACGTACAGCGCACTGAAACCGCCAGTAGAGGCCTGCATGGCTTGTCGGGGCAGTTGAACGAAGTGACGGCGCGGTTGAGTGCCTGACCTGCTTTATCCGGGCAGGCTGTCGCAGTCGTGGCGAGGGGGGATCGCTCTCGCCACGACTGATTCCGGCGCACCGTCGCCTCAGGACGTTGGCAAGGCCTGGCTCAATAGTCGCGTCGCTTACGGAACGCCCATCGACCGGCGATCAGTGTGAAGGTCGCCACCAGCACTACCAGGACCCAGAAACCTTCGGGATCGTCTGCAAGGGGCACGCCGCCGACGTTCATGCCAAAGAAACCGGCGATGATGTTGATGGGCAAGGCCAGTACCGTGACCACCGTCAGGGTGAACAGGGAACGGTTGGTCTGTTCGTTGAGATTGGCGGCGATTTCTTCCTGCAGCAGCTTGATCCGCTCGCTCAACGCGGTGAGGTCGTTGATGATCAGGGCAAACTCCTCAGTGGATTTGCGCAGTTCCTTGACGTCTTCTTTCTGCAACCACTGCGGCGGGCGGTTGAGCAGGCGCAGCAGCGAACCCGGTTCCAGGGCCAGCAGCCGTTGCAGACGCACCAGTACCCGGCGGTTGGCGCCCAGTTCGGCGCGGTTGGTTGAAAGTCGCGACGACAGCAGCTCATCCTCGATCTGGTCGACGCTGAGGCTGGTCTTGCGCACGATCTGAGTCAGCACTTCGCCCTGATCGCGTAGCAAGTGCACGAGCAATTCCAGTGGCGAGCGAAAGCATTCGCCGGCCTTGACCGAAGAGCGCAGCTTGTCCACCGAGTGCAGGGGTTGCAGGCGTGCGCTGACAATCAATCGGCTGTGCACGCAAACCCACAGGGTGGAGACGTCCGAGGAAACCATGCTGCTGAGGTTGAACACCACGTCGTTGACCACTGCCAGCAGCGCCGAATCGACATGCTCGATGCGGGTCGAACGCGAGCCTTCATGCAAGGCTTCGAAAAATTCCTGTGGCAGGCGCAGATGGCTTTTCATCCAGCGTTCGCACGCCGCGTGGGCCAGGTTCAGGTGCAGCCAGAGGAATGCATTGTCGTCTTGCGATTGCTGCAGATATTGCAGGGCCTGCGCCGAGTCGATCTCCCGCCCGCGTTCGCCGGGTTTGAAACGAAATCCATAGAGCAGGCCGAACAGGTCCGGGTCGCGATGGCTTTGGTCGAGGCTGTGGTTCATGAGGTCTCGCTGGCGGGAAGTGCCTGTGGCATCCACAGGTTCACTTGAGGCCATCATCGCAAGCTTTCTTGATGGTTGTGTGACAGTTGGACGGCAAGGGTATGGCCTGAAAGAGCCGGGTTGCGCAATGGAGTTACAAGTTCTTTCACCTGGAAAAAACAAAGCCGCACAACTCGAAAGTTGTGCGGCTTTTATTGTCTTGCCTGCGAATTATCTGTCTTGCTTGTTGCTGAGGACTTTGCCGGTTGTCGCATCGAAGTCGACATCGAACTCTTTGCCGTCGGCGGTTTTCAGTTCCACTTCATATTCGTAACCATTGAAGTGGTTATCCAGGTCAGTGTCGGTGATGGTGGCGCCCGGGTGCAGTTTCAGGGCTTCCTCATTCATCGACTCCAGGGATTTGATCTTGCCTTCCTTGACCAGTTGTGGAACCTGGTCGATGCGTACGTCCGCTTGGGCCAGGCCAGCGGTGAGGGTCAGGGCGGCGGCGGTGAACAGGGCAGTCAAAGTTTTCATAAGTTCTTTCCTTGGTGTCATCGAAAGGGTGTGTTGTTTAAGTGGGCTCAGGCTAACTCTGGCAACTTAATTCACCCTTAATTTCAAAAGAATCAAGAAAAGCGCAGAACAAGGCCTATGGGCCCAATGTGTTCAACCCATAGGCTGACGTAGTTTAGTAACCGTTCTTCTCCAGCAACTGCACGACGCTGCCAGTCTCAGGACGCTTGAAGTACTTGAGCAGTTCACTGGCGCGGTTGGTAAAGATGCCATCCACGCCGGCATCCATCACCTTCTTGAAATCCACGGCTTCGTCCACGGTGTAGACGTGCACCAGCAAGCCCTGGTCATGGGTGTACTGGTTCATCCAGGGTTGTACCAGGTCCGCATAGCTCTGGCTGCCCCCATGGGTCAACGCCGCGGAAGGGCCTGTGCCGATGGCGCCCTGGTCCTTGGCGTAACGTACCCATTTCTCGAATTCGGCTCGGTCCTTGGGCTCCTGCCTGGCGTAATAGACCGCCTTGTCCGTTTCGCCGGACTCGGCGAACGTCACCTTGGATTTTGGCTCGATATTGCCTTCGCCTACCCACAGCAACAGGACCTTGGGCACTTTCGGCATTTCTTTGTGCAGCAGTTCCAGGCTGCTCTTCTCGAAGGTCTGCAAGACCACCTTGCCCTTGCCCTGGCCCACGCCGGTCGCGCTCTTGGCCAGCTTGGACCCGGCCGGGCTCAGCCAGCCACGGTCCTGCAGCTTGTCCTTCAGGTCGCGTTCGATACCCGGGAACAGTTTCGGCTCCTTGGTTTCGATGTACAGCCCGGGCTTCTGGGCCGGATTGCCTTCGGCGATGTTGATGACTTCATCGAGGGTCAGGATTTTCAGCCCTGCGAACGCAGGGCGCGCCCGATCCGGGTAGGCGGCATTGAACCAACTGCCAGCGTCGAGGGTTTTGAGTTCCGCCATGGTGAACGCATTGGCGGGGCTGTCCTTGCGTTCGGGAAACCTGGTCGCGACGTCCGTGGTGCGCAGCAGGCTGTCATCATGCAGGACGAAGAGCACACCGTCCTTGCTGCGTTGCAGATCCAGCTCCAGGTAATCGGCGCCCAGGTCGCGGGCCAGCTTGTAGGCCGCGGCGGTGGATTCCGGCGCGTCGAATGAAGCGCCACGGTGGGCGATCACTGCCGGATGGGGGATGCCCTGGAGGGTCGCCAATGCCTTGGGAGTCGAGGCCTCGGCTGCGTGTGTCTGACCGAAGCCGAGCAACAGGCTCAACATCAAGGCGCTGCGGGTGAAGGTAACAGGCATGCTCGAGTTCCTTTCGTAGGTTCGCAAAAACCTATCTTTTAACAACTCGATGCGCCGAACGCTATCGCCAGACCGACACAAAGCTGCGTAAAGCAGATTTTTCCCACGGCTTTTCAGGCGGCTTTGCAGTACTCTTGGCGGCAACAGTTTCCCCGGCAGAGGGAGACCTGAACACAATCGCTTGCCCTGCGTGTAAACCATCGATCAGACGTCCCACGGGACGCATCCATGAGGTTTACCATGCGCACCACTTCGACCTTCATCTGCCAGGCCGCCGATCAGCTCCAGGGTTTTGTCGGCCTGAACCGCAAGACCGGCCAGTACATCGTGCGTTTCAGCGAAGACGCCTTCGGCATGGACGTGGCCGACGACGGCATTATCCCCACCAGCGAATTCGTCTGGGCCCCTGCCGCCCAAGGCACCATGATCCTGAAGCGCGAGCGGATCCAGTTGCTGCTGGACCAGAACATCGACGATCGGATCAACCTTACCGAACCCCTGCGGGTGTACATGGCACGTAGTGACCTGCCGGAGATCATGGCGGTGCGTCAGTTGGTGAACGGCTGAACCGGGCGGATATCGGCAATCGCGTGGTGTTGGGCAGGTCCCTCACCACGGGGGCAAGAAGCGCGCTCAGACCTGGCGCTGGAACGCATATTCCCGTTCGACCTTGCACACCCGCGTGTGGAAATGGGTGTACCAGGTGACGCGACCGCGCTCCTGGATTGCACGATGTTCAGGATGCCGCTTCCAGCTCTGGATCGCCGCTTCGCTGCTCCAGTAGGAAACCGTGATGCCCAGGCCGTCCTCGCCACGGGCCGATTCGACGCCGAGAAAACCCGGCTGTTCCCTGGCCAGCGCCAGCATGCGCTCGGCGGCTTCGGCGTAGTCTTGGTCTGCATCGGTGCGCAGGGAAGTGAAGATAACGGCGTAATAATGTTCACTCACGGGGCTACGCTCCGGCAGGCTTCGACAAATGCATTGACCAGCGGCGGGATGCGGTTTTCCAAGGCCGCGCGCTCAGGCTGGAACAGCGTGGCGACAAAGAACGGATGCCCCCGCAGTTCCACGGCGCGCAGCTCGCCGGCCGGATCCCTGGCGACGGCGTACAGCGGTCCGTCCAATAGCTCCTTCTCGAACTGCGGATTGACGCCGAAGCGGCACCGATACCCTTCGAACACCGTCTGGCGACCATAAGCCTTGGCCGTAAATGAGTCCGCTACGAGCCCAAGGCTGTCGATGGTTTCGATCAGAGCACAGCTCAGCGGTGTCAGCAGGATGCGTTCGGCTTGCGGGGCGGTTTCGCCATGGACGGCATCGGCCCAGCCCATGACGTTGCGGGCATATTCCAGCATCGCATGTTGGAAACCGCCGCAGGTGCCCAGGAAAGGGCGACCCTGTTCGCGGGCAAAACGAATGGCGTCCAAGGCCCCGGTTTCGTTTCGGTAAGGACTGCCGGGCACGCACCAGATGCCGTCGAAGCCTTCCAGAACGCTCCCATGACTGATGGATTCCGTTGCCAGCCATTGGAAACTCACGAGCTGGCCGGTTTGCTGGCCAATCATCTCCAGGGCCAGGGGAATGGCCCGGTGGGCGATTATCTGCGGGTCATGATCGCCGACAAGGGCGATGTGCGAAGGACGCTGTTTTTCCATGGGGAGGCCTGCCGCTTGTTGATTCCTGGCCGCCACTATAGATTGGCGTTCACGCAATCAATATTGGCGTTTACCCAAGTGCTCAATGCATCGACGCAATATCGCCTGGACTATCCCGACCTGTCCCTGATTCTGGCGCTGGTGCGTGGCGGCTCCCTGGCTCGGGCCGCACGGCTGTTGCAGGTGGACGTATCGACGGTGTTTCGTTCGGTGCGTCGGCTTGAGGCGTCGCTGGGACAGCCACTGTTCGAGAAGAGCCGTGCCGGGTATTTGCCCACGAGCCTGGCACAGGCATTGTCCGAACAGGCCGAGCGTGCCGAGCAAGCCCTGGAAGCTGCGCGTATCGGCGTGGAGCAGGGCGGGGAGGTGGTCAGCGGCACGGTGCGGTTGACCTGTACCGACTCGGTCCTGCAAGCGCTGTTACTGCCTGCTCTGGCGAGGTTCATGCCCGCCTATCCGGCGTTGCACCTGGAACTGAGTACGTCCAACGACTTCGCCAACCTGAGTCGCCGCGACGCTGATATCGCATTGCGATTGACCCGCACGCCACCGGAGCACCTGGTCGGCCGACATCTGGGTGATGTGACCTTCCGGGTATGTGCGAGCCCGTCTTACCTGTGCGCTGTGACTTCGGATGACCTGGCAGCAATGACCTGGATCGCGCCCGACGACTTCCTGCCCGACCACCCCACCGTGACCTGGCGCCGCCAGCATTTTCCCGGCGTGATACCGGCTTATTGCTGCAACAGCATGCTCTCGGTCACCGAGCTGGTGCGCGCCGGCCTGGGCATCGCGGCGCTGCCGGACTTCCTGGTCGACGACGCCCAGGGCCTCACGTCCTTGGGTGAACCGTTGGCTGGCTACGACACGGCGCTTTGGCTCCTGACCCGGCCAGACTGCCGGGCCTTGCGCTCGGTGGTGACGTTGTTCGATGAACTGGGGCGTAGCGTGCGGCTGCGTTGAGTATCAACGCTGGTAATGGGCCAGGAACATGTCGAGGGCCGATTCAACCACCTGGGTCTGTTGCTCAGCGGTCAGGCCAGGTTGGCCCATGGAAATCTGCGGCCAGAAGGCGAACGTCTTGATCAGCCCGTGCATCTGCTGGGCGGCAAAGGCCGGCTCCACAGCTTTCAACCGGCCATCGGCCTGGGCCTGGCGAATCCAGGCCGTCAGGCCTTCTTCACGCTGTCCCATGCGCGCAACCATGTTCTGTGCCCGCTCGGGAGAATGGATCGTTGCGGCGATGGCGATGCGCGCCAGGTCGAGGAAGTTATCGTCCGCCAGCATGTGCAGTTTGGCTTGCAGCAATCGACGAAGCTGCTCGCGCAGAGGCCTGTCGGGGTCGTAGGCGGTTTCCTGCTCTGCCGTCACGCTGTTCCATAACCGGTTCAGGATCTCAGCGAAAAGTTCTTCCTTGCTCGGAAAGTGGTTATACACCGTGCGCTTCGACACACCGGCCGTTGCCGCGATCTTGTCCATGCTGGTGATATCGAAACCACTGCTGCGAAATTCGGCAATGGCGGCCTCCAGGATGGCTTCGCGTTTTCGGTCGGTGAGGCGCTGCGGTACGGTCATGTGTAAAAATAGTCCAGAAAAGATAAGTTACACTCAGTGGTTTACTTGTTGTCGGCAGTGATGCAGTCTGCAACCTACACCGGTCGGTGTAGTTTTACCATCAAGCGAACGGCTGAGCGTGCATGCAACGGCCATTTAGCGTTCAACAACGGCGAAGCGCAATGCCAGTGACGCCCTTGGAGTTATCGCATCATGACCCATCCCTCTATTTCGTCCGACAGCTCATCTATTCATCCCGCGTCTCGACGGGAGCAAGGAAAGTATCGCAACCACGCCTCGACGCCTCGGGAAGGGGTCGGCAAGGCCTTGCGCATTCTGTGGAACATGGTCTTCCACAAGCCCCGCGACACCCGCCCTAAGGGCGCCGTCCCGGTCCGGCCGTTGACCCGTGCCGAGCTGCTGGCGGCGCCCAATGGCAGTGTCTTTCGCCTGGGCCATTCCACCGTACTGCTCAAGCTTCGGGACAAATTCTGGCTGACCGACCCGGTTTTTTCCGAGCGTGCCTCCCCGGTGCAGTGGGCCGGCCCTAAACGCTTTCACCAACCGCCCATCAGCCTGGAAGAGCTGCCGCCCATCGAGGCGGTGATTCTTTCCCACGATCATTACGACCATCTCGATCACCAGGCCATCATCCAGCTTGCCGACAGGACCGAGCATTTCCTGACGCCACTTGGAGTGGGCGATACCCTGGTCAAATGGGGCGTCGACGCCAGCAAGGTGCGTCAGCTGGACTGGTGGCAGGGCACCGAGGTGGACGGTATCGAGTTCATCGCCACCCCCTCCCAGCATTTTTCCGGTCGGGGCCTGTTCGACGGCAACAGCACGTTGTGGGCCTCGTGGGTGATGATCGACGGTGACACCCGGATTTTCTTCAGCGGCGATACCGGTTATTTCGATGGCTTCAAACGCATCGGCAATCGCTACGGCCCCTTTGACCTGACCCTGATGGAAACCGGTGCCTACAACGTCGAATGGCCCCTGATCCACATGCAGCCCGAACAGACCCTCCAGGCGCATATCGATCTCAGGGGCCGTTGGCTGCTGCCGATCCATAACGGGACGTTCGACCTGTCGATGCATGCCTGGTACGAACCCTTCGACCGAATCCTGGCCCTGGCCTGGGAGCGTAACGTTCTCATCACCACGCCGCGGATGGGCGAAGCCTTCAGCCTTACGCAACCGCAACGTGGCCGGGCCTGGTGGCTGGATGTGGAGGCGTCGGCCTACCAGAACCAGACCGGTATGGCCTGATACCGTGTCACACCCGCAGGGTCATTCGATCATCGCGTAATCGGCCCGCTCCATGGGATCCGGCGTGGCGCCCTTGATGTTCATGCCGCGCCCCGGTGCGAAGCCAGGGAAGAACACCAGGCCCTCGGCTTCCAGTCGAAAGGCCAGGGCCAGGCGCGTCACGTCGCGCAACTCCCCGCCGGCTTCGAAGCGCCGTATGGCCGGGACTGAAACACCGGACTGGCGGGACAATTCCTCGACACTCCAGCCCAGCATGGCTCGGGCCTGGGCACTGTGGGCGGGGGTGAACTGGTAGACAGCGATGCGTTCCAGGGTGGTTTTGATTGCGAGAGAGGCCATGGGGGTTCTCCAAAGCGGTGGGTTCAAAAAATACTGTGTTTTTGTACAGTTGTTTTGAGCCCGGATCAATCTCATTTTTTTGATGGATGACCGGTGGTTTTCTCCAGCCAGGCGCTCGGGGCCTGGCCCAGGATCCTTCGAAACATCGTGGAGAACGCCGCGGGACTGTCATAGCCCAGATCAAGGGCAATCCTGGTCACTGAATCTCCTACAGCCAATCGAGACAATGCCGACAGGACGCAGGCCTGTTGTCGCCATTGGCTGAAACTCAGCGAGGTATGCTGCCTGAACAGGCGATTGAACGATCGCAGGCTGACGTGCAACTGCGCGGCCCATTGCACAGGCGACGCATGGGCGTCGGGTTTTGCCAGGAAGATCTGGCACAGGCCCAGCAAGCGGGGCTCCTTGGGCAATGGAAGGTGCAATGGCAAAGGGGCGCTGCGCAGCAGCTCATGCAAGAGCAGTTGGACCAGCGCACCATCGCGTCCGGCTTCGTCGTAGTTCGGTACAAGCTCCACGGCCTCTATCAGAAGCTGGCGCATCAGGGGCGACACGCCGATGACCTGGCAACGGCTGTCCATGCCTGTGATGACAGCTGGTTCAAGGTACAGGCTGCGCGTGCTGACGCCCAGCATCAACACTTCATGGGCGACCCCTGGCGGAATCCATACCGCCTGTTGCGGCGGCACCACCCAGTTACCGTCCTGTGTGCTGACCTTCATCACCCCTGTTGCACCGTAGAGCAACTGCGCACGGCGATGGCGGTGTAGCGGCAACAGGTATCCATGGGGATAGTCGGTGCCGATGGCGACCACAGCCCGGGGCGTCGCATCCAATACATCGATCGAACCATTGCGCATCGAAAGCCTCGTTTTGGCGTAAACGCAAAGATTATTGGCCAGTTTGCTACAGCGGGCCATGTCTCGTTTACCTATCGTCGACACCTTTCTCCGGCAGTGGATTTCTCTGATGTCCTACCTATTGCTCGCCTGTTTCGGCTGCCTGAGCGGCGTGACCGCCGTGCTGTTCGGGTTTGGCGGCGGCTTTGTCGTCGTACCGCTGATCTACCGCTTGCTGATGGCACGTCACGCTAATGACGCCATCGGTGAGTCGGCGATGCACATCGCCGTGGCGACCTCCACCTGCGCCATGATCGTCAACGCTCTGGTCGCGACCCGAAAACACCAACGCGCCGGTCAGTTGCTTGCTCATTACCTGTGGCCGTTCGGTGCCTTCATCGCCCTGGGCGCGGCCCTCGGTGCGATGACTGCCACCTGGATGAGCGGCGAAATCATTCGCTACGTCTTCAGCGCCTACCTGGCCCTGACCATTCTGGATTGCTTGCTACGGCGAGGTTTTCTTACACGCCAGAGCGACGTCGTCCCTCGCTCCCTGTCGACACTGGAGACGACGTTGGGAGGTACTGCTGTCGGAATCATCGCCACGTTCCTGGGTGTCGGTGGCAGTGTCATGACTGTGCCGCTGCTTCGCCGGTGTGGCTTGAGCATGTCCCAGGCTACATCGATGGCAAATCCACTGAGCTTGCCTGTCGCTTTGGCTGGTACCGTTACCTACAGGGCTTTGGCCGGCCTCACCGGAGCTGACCTCGGGCCGTGGTTCGTCGGATATGTGGACCTGCTGGCGTTCGCTGTACTCACGCTCGGTGCGGTACTGGGCATCCGCCTGGCAATGCCATGGGTCGGGCGGATACCGGATCGACTGCATGCGCGGGTATATGTCGGGCTGCTGATGATGGTGATGGGCGCAATGTTGTCGGGGTAGGGGGTTATTGGTCGGCCAGCCCCGGTGCTTCCCGGATGATGAAGTGATCCAGGTTCTCGATATTGGCGCTGAATACTCCGAACGTCTGGTCGGGGTTTTTCTTGCTCGGCACCTGTTTCAACTCCGGCGTCACCCCATAAAAGAAGCAGTACAACGGCGCGTCGCTGTCCACGGCGTGCTTGATTTCTTCCAGGAACGCTTTGCGCTTGCGGTAGTTGTCGATCAGTTTCTTGCTCAGGTAGACATTGACCGAGTAAGGCTTCTTCTTTGTCTCATCCGGTTGCTTGAACCAGACCTTCTGTTCGAAGTCGATGCGAAAACTCTGCGTGTAGTCCTTGATCTCCTTGATCCTGCCCCAGTAGATCAATCCCCTGTTGTCCAGCAGGTACTCGATCTTCTTGAAGAACGAGGCGTAGGGTGCCGTATGCTCGCCGATCTTCAGGGGCATGCGCTTGAGCAACGCCTTGTCCGCGAAGTTCGATACGAAACACTCCACCGGATGAGCGAAGACATGGGTCCTGTCCGGTGCCGAACCGCGGCCCGGGTGCTCGCCATCACTGGCGAGGGAAGGCGCGCGTTCTTCGCGTATTCCATCGGTCGTCACCGTCGGGCTGGACGGCTTGCGCACATACTCGCGCCGAGCCAGCAATAGCTCCGAAGGAAAATGCTCTTCCCGAGCGTCATCCGATTCCTCACCATCCGCCTCCAGGCCAGACGCCGGGGTCTTTAGACTGGCATAGGGGCAACCCTCGATATGTCGCGTACTGGGGATGTTCTTGAAGTGCGGCGTGCGTACATAGTTCACGTTCTTGGCATTGAATGTCCCCAATACATTCGTCGCGTCGAACGCTATTCGACAAACATCGTTGGGGCACTGGAAATGCTCCTTGGCGGAGTCGAAGTCCATGGTCTCGTCGAAATTCAAATCGCGCACGTCATAGATCGATAACTTGTCGTCGAGGCTGAGGCAGTAGGCGAGGTCGAATTTCATGACGGGCTCGGGTCCTTGAGAACAAAAGGATATTAATAGCGAGTGGTGGGGTGAGATGCACTGATTGTTTTGCAAACACGGCAGTAAGCCGGTGTCCCCCGACTCGCCTGGCAACCTGTGGCGAGAGACTGTGCTTTCGCTGGCTTGCGGAGCAATCCCGATGCCAGGTGCAAGAAGTCCTTCACGCGCCTACATCCAACGGTGCTTTCTGACCCAATGAAAAAGGGCTGCCTAATGGCAGCCCTTTGTTTTGTCGTGAGAGAACTCAGTCCCAGCTAAGCGCGCCGCCGGTTTGGTATTCAATCACCCGAGTCTCAAAGAAATTCTTCTCTTTCTTCAAGTCCATGATCTCGCTCATCCAAGGGAACGGGTTAGTCGTGCCTGGATACTCTTCTTTCAGACCAATCTGCGACAGGCGACGGTTGGCGATGAACTTCAGATAGTCTTCCATCATCGCCGCGTTCATGCCCAACACGCCGCGAGGCATGGTGTCGCGGGCGTATTCGATCTCCAGCTGCGTACCCTGCAGGATCATCTGGGTCGCTTCTTCCTTCATCTCGGCATCCCACAGGTGCGGGTTTTCGATCTTGATCTGGTTGATCACGTCGATGCCGAAGTTCAGGTGCATGGATTCGTCGCGCAGGATGTATTGGAACTGCTCGGCGACGCCGGTCATTTTGTTGCGCCGGCCCATGGAGAGGATCTGGGTGAAGCCGCAGTAGAAGAAGATGCCTTCCAGGACGCAGTAGTAGGCGATCAGGTTGCGCAGCAGCTCCTTGTCGGTTTCCGGGGTGCCGGTCTGGAACGTCGGGTCGGAGATGGAGCGGGTGTATTTCAGGCCCCAGGCGGCTTTTTTCGCCACCGATGGGATCTCGTGGTACATGTTGAAGATCTCGCCTTCATCCATGGCCAGCGATTCGATGCAGTACTGGTAGGCGTGGGTGTGGATCGCCTCTTCGAACGCCTGGCGCAGGATGTACTGGCGGCATTCCGGGTTGGTGATCAGGCGATACACGGCCAGGACCAGGTTGTTGGCCACCAGGGAGTCGGCGGTGGAGAAGAAGCCCAGGTTGCGCATCACGATGCGGCGTTCGTCGTCGGTCAGGCCTTCCGGGTTTTTCCAGAGGGCGATGTCGGCGGTCATGTTGACTTCTTGCGGCATCCAGTGGTTTGCGCAACCGTCCAGGTACTTCTGCCAGGCCCAGTCGTACTTGAAAGGCACGAGCTGGTTGAGGTCGGCGCGGCAGTTGATCATGCGCTTTTCATCGACGGCGACGCGGGCGGAGGCGCCTTCAAGTTCGGCGAGGCCTTCGGCGATGTCGAGTTTGTCGAGGGCGGCCTTGGCGCGAATGATCGCCGCCGAGTCGCTGGCCGTCACGGCGCGCGCTTCCAGTGCGGCGGCACCGCCGGCACTGTCGAGGCGGTCCATGTTGGCTTCAGAAGCGTGGCCGGCGTTGGTGCTTTTTACAGCAACTTCGCCGTCTTCTTTGTCGAATTCGTCCCAGCTCAGCATGACGTGTCGTCTCCTGCGTGAGGGCCAGATGCCCGGTGAAGGCCTACTGGCCGCGGTGGATCTTGGAAAATCGTTTGTTGCAGCAGCTGACGCAGGCAATAAACAGAAAAATGTACGGGTCATGCCGAAGCGGCTGTGAACGCGAAGAGGCAATGTGCCTTTGCGTAGGCTTCAGGCTGGCTTGATCCCCTGTAAGGGAATATTGCAGGCCCGTTTAAGGCGGCATTATAAGGACTTTTTTGCCTACGTGGTGCGGCGAAATCGCCCACGGAGGAGGTGGCGGGGTGGCATATCCGCGTCGGAGCGAGAGTTTACAAGGCTTGCGTCAGGAAAGGACCACTGAAGATTTTTTTTGCATGGGTCGAATGGCGAGAGGTTTTGATCAAAAAACGATCTATTTTTGCGGTTTTGCACTACATGTTGTGTTTGTCGAGGGTTTTCGGCGGTCCCAGACACAACCCGGCCCGACCGGAGTCGGGCCTTGGAAACTGCCAATAATGATCAATCGATGCGCGCCGAATCGGTGCGGTCGCTGCCATCGGCAGCGACGCTCGTCGAAGCGGTGTGGTCGTTGGCATTGGTGGCGACCGTGGCGCTGTTCGAGAGGTTGTAGCGATCGATAGCGACGGCGGAACCGGTGTGATCGAAGCCGTCGGCGGCGAAGCCATGGCTGGCCAGTACGGACAGGGTCAAGGCGCAGAACAGTTTGCTTTTCATGGTGGTTGCTCCTGGTTCGTTCACACGTCGGTCAGCCGTTGGAGCAACCGTTGCCCATGATGCTGTAGCGAAGGATGTGGAGCTGGCCCTTCGAATCTTCGTATTCCATCTTCGCCGGGACCACTTCGCAGACGTTCGGAATCTCGCTCATGTAAATGACTTTGGCGATGTCCAGGTGGGTGGAGTAGGTGTACTCCTCGATGGCCGGTTGTTGCTGTGCGACATCGGTCGGGACCTCGTCTGCCATTGCGCTGGCGCAAAGACTGCCGAGGACCAGGACCCATAGAGCTTTCATCTGATTCACCTTTCTTGAGGTCGAGTGGGTTCACGCAACCTTTTTGGGGTTGCGTGTGGAGCTGGCTTTGGAAGTTGGATTAACGGCCTTCGTGGGGGCTGTGTTGCGTTAATCGTGTTTGCCGGTTGGCGAGATGGATTCTAGGGAGCCGGGCCGGACGCAAACAGACCGGGTTTTGATAAACACTTTTGGTTGATTTGGTAATAATCGCCGGGAACGGGGCGCTGTCTGCGGCCAATGGTCTGGATCACCGACGCTGTGGCGAGCACGCCCGTTGTCATAGGGAAGTGCTCTGAAAACGGGCCTCGGGAGGGATTACCGACACTTTGTAGGGACTTGTTACTACCATCGTCGAATGGTTCCATAGGCCCGCGCCGAGCTACAACGGACCCATACAAAAACAACTATTGTCACCGAGGTAAGAAAGATGAGTGCGGCTTCCCTGTATCCCGTTCGTCCCGAGGTAGCGGCCAGTACGCTGACTGACGAGGCGACCTACAAGGCCATGTACCAGCAGTCGGTGGTCAACCCGGATGGTTTCTGGCGCGAGCAGGCCAAGCGCCTCGACTGGATCAAGCCGTTCACCACGGTGAAGCAGACATCCTTCGACGATCACCACGTCGACATCAAGTGGTTCGCCGATGGCACCCTGAACGTGTCCTACAACTGCCTCGACCGCCATCTGGCCGAGCGCGGTGACCAGGTGGCGATCATCTGGGAGGGCGACGACCCTGCCGAGAGCCGCAAGATCACTTATCGCGAGCTGCATGAAGAAGTGTGCAAGTTCGCCAACGCGCTGCGTGGCCAGGACGTGCACCGCGGCGACGTAGTGACGATCTACATGCCGATGATTCCCGAGGCCGTGGTCGCCATGCTGGCCTGTGCCCGGATCGGCGCGATCCACTCGGTGGTGTTCGGTGGCTTCTCCCCCGAGGCGCTGGCCGGCCGGATCATCGACTGCAGGTCCAAAGTGGTGATCACCGCCGACGAAGGCATTCGTGCCGGCAAGAAGATCCCCCTCAAGGCCAACGTCGACGATGCGCTGACCAACCCGGAAACCAGCAGCATCCAGAAAGTCATCGTGTGCAAGCGCACCGCTGGCAACATCAAGTGGAACCAGCACCGCGACATCTGGTACGAAGACTTGATGAAGGTGGCGGGTACCGTTTGCGCGCCGAAGGAGATGGGTGCCGAAGAGGCGCTGTTCATCCTCTATACCTCCGGTTCCACCGGCAAGCCCAAGGGGGTGCAGCACACCACCGCCGGCTACTTGCTGTATGCGGCCCTGACCCACGAGCGCGTGTTCGACTACAAGCCGGGCGAGATCTACTGGTGCACCGCCGACGTCGGCTGGGTCACCGGCCACAGCTACATCGTCTATGGCCCGCTGGCCAATGGCGCGACCACCTTGCTGTTCGAAGGCGTGCCGAACTATCCGGACATCACCCGCGTCGCGCAGGTCATCGACAAGCACAAGGTCAATATCCTCTACACCGCGCCGACCGCCATCCGCGCGATGATGGCTTCGGGTACCGCCGCTGTCGACGGTGCCGATGGCAGCAGCCTGCGCCTGTTGGGGTCGGTGGGCGAGCCGATCAACCCGGAAGCCTGGGACTGGTACTACAAGAACGTGGGCAAGGAGCGTTGCCCGATCGTCGACACCTGGTGGCAGACCGAAACCGGTGGCGTGCTGATCAGCCCGTTGCCAGGTGCCACAGCCTTGAAGCCGGGTTCGGCCACGCGGCCATTCTTCGGCGTGGTACCGGCGTTGGTGGACAACCTCGGCAACCTGATCGAAGGCGCCGCCGAAGGCAACCTGGTGATCCTCGATTCGTGGCCAGGCCAGGCGCGGACGCTGTACGGCGACCATGACCGTTTCGTCGATACCTACTTCAAGACCTTCAGCGGCATGTACTTCACCGGTGACGGTGCGCGTCGTGATGAGGATGGGTACTACTGGATCACCGGTCGGGTGGACGACGTGCTCAACGTATCCGGCCACCGCATGGGCACCGCCGAGATCGAAAGCGCCATGGTCGCCCACCCGAAAGTCGCCGAAGCGGCGGTGGTCGGTGTGCCGCACGACATCAAGGGGCAGGGCATCTATGTCTACGTCACCCTGAATGCCGGCGAGGAAACCAGCGAGGCCCTGCGCCTGGAACTGAAGAACTGGGTGCGCAAGGAGATCGGCCCGATTGCGTCGCCGGATGTAATCCAGTGGGCGCCGGGGCTGCCGAAAACCCGTTCGGGCAAGATCATGCGCCGTATCCTGCGCAAGATCGCTACGGCCGAATACGACAGCCTGGGTGATATCTCCACCCTGGCCGATCCGAGCGTAGTGGCGCACCTGATCGAGACCCACAAGACCATGAACGTCGCCTGACGGTAATCCGTAACACCGAAAAGCCCCGCCCGGTTTTGCCGAGCGGGGCTTTTTCGTGGGGCTGGCGCGCGCCCTCGCCACAGGTCAGGTGTTCGAGTGACTGCGGTGCCTGGCTTTGGGGCTGCTTCGCAGCCCGCAGGAGCAAGCTCCCTCGCCACAGGTTCGGCGAATGAATAAATATCGGCGTTTGAAGCAGGAGGTGTCTGAGCGTTACCGGTGTTTTGAAATGTGTAACCAAAGGCGCCACAACGGGGCGATGTGAAACGTGAAGCCCCGTCATAGGGCGGCTTCGGGCGTCTTGTAAAATAAGGCGACACGCTGTGCTTGCCGGATTAGAAGGGTTTGCCAATAATGGGCCCGCAATTTGCAGCATGGATCGGTTCCCCTTCTTTTGCTCTTGCATGAATTTGCGGAGCTGTCAATGTGCTCAAACAGCTTTCTCGGTGCTTCTGTAATTTGTTGTCGCATTGAAGAAATATCGGCTTCCGACCTGTCGTTAGAATGCCGATCACTCGCTCGTCGTGGCCTGCGTTGAATAAAACGTGGGCTTCCTAGGACGCAGCACCTGAGTTCGTTTTACCCATTCGCATATTGGGCTGTTGCTCACTCTGCCGTTTTGCCCTTTACCGATGGAGTCCCAAGATGAAGAAACTTGTGCTGCTTGGCGCCCTGGCACTGTCCGTGCTGTCCCTGTCGTCGTTCGCCGATGAGAAACCGCTGAAGATCGGTATCGAGGCGGCTTATCCTCCGTTCGCCTCGAAAGCCCCGGACGGCAGCATCGTCGGTTTCGACTACGACATCGGCAATGCGCTGTGCGAAGAGATGAAGGTCAAGTGTGTGTGGGTCGAGCAGGAGTTCGATGGCCTGATTCCCGCCTTGAAGGTGCGCAAGATCGACGCGATCCTGTCCTCCATGTCCATCACTGAAGATCGCAAGAAGTCCGTCGACTTCACCAACAAGTACTACAACACTCCGGCTCGCCTGGTGATGAAGTCCGGTACCCAGGTCAGCGAAAGCCTGGCCGAGCTCAAGGGCAAGAACATTGGCGTGCAGCGCGGCTCGATCCACGAGCGTTTCGCTCGCGAAGTCCTGGCCCCGCTGGGTGCCGAGATCAAGCCGTACGGCTCGCAGAACGAGATCTACCTGGATGTTTCCGCAGGTCGTCTCGACGGTACCGTGGCCGATGCCACCCTGCTGGATGACGGTTTCCTCAAGACCGACGCCGGCAAGGGGTTCGCCTTCGTGGGCCCGGCCTTCACCGACGAGAAATACTTCGGCGACGGTATCGGCATCGCGGTTCGCAAGGGTGATGCGCTGAAAGACAAGATCAATGGCGCGATCGCTGCCATTCGCGAAAATGGCAAGTACAAGCAAATCCAGGACAAGTACTTCGCCTTCGACATCTACGGCAAGTAATACCGTCCCGCTACTCGGGCGAAATGGCGCAAGCAACAGGCTCCCTGCGGTTTGCGCCATTTTTTCATCCCACTTTCGAGGACCTGAATCATGTTGAAAGGCTACGGGGCTGTCATCCTCGATGGCGCATGGTTGACGCTTCAGCTCGCCTTGTCGTCCATGGCTCTGGCCATCGTCCTGGGGCTGATCGGCGTCGCGTTGCGGCTCTCGCCGGTGCGCTGGCTGGCTTGGCTGGGCGACCTGTATTCCACGGTCATCCGGGGTATCCCCGACCTGGTGCTGATCCTGCTGATCTTCTACGGTGGCCAGGATCTGCTCAACCGTGTCGCGCCGCTGCTCGGGTATGACGACTACATCGACCTGAACCCGCTGGCGGCCGGCATCGGCACCCTGGGCTTCATCTTCGGTGCGTACCTGTCGGAAACCTTTCGTGGTGCGTTCATGGCGATTCCCAAGGGCCAGGCCGAGGCGGGCATGGCGTATGGCATGAGCGGCGTCCAGGTGTTTTTCCGGGTGCTGGTGCCGCAGATGATTCGCCTGGCGATTCCGGGCTTCACCAACAATTGGCTGGTGTTGACCAAGGCTACCGCACTGATCTCGGTGGTGGGCCTGCAAGACATGATGTTCAAGGCCAAGCAGGCGGCGGATGCCACTCGCGAGCCTTTTACCTTCTTCCTGGCAGTGGCGGCGATGTATCTGGTGATCACCAGTGTCTCGTTGCTGGCATTGCGTCACCTCGAGAAGCGCTACTCGGTAGGCGTAAGGGCGGCTGATCTATGATCTTCGATTACAACGTCATCTTCGATGCCTTGCCGCTGTACTTCAGTGGCCTGCTGACCACGCTCAAGCTGCTGGCCCTGTCGTTGTTCTTCGGCCTGCTGGCGGCGTTGCCCCTGGGGCTGATGCGGGTGTCCAAGCAGCCCATCGTCAATATGACGGCCTGGCTCTACACCTATGTGATTCGCGGCACCCCGATGCTGGTGCAGCTGTTCCTGATCTACTACGGGCTGGCGCAGTTCGAGATCGTACGCGAAAGCTTCCTCTGGCCGTGGCTGTCCAGTGCGACCTTCTGTGCATGCCTGGCATTCGCCATCAATACCAGTGCCTACACCGCCGAGATCATCGCCGGCAGCCTGCGGGCCACGCCCAACGGCGAGATCGAAGCGGCCAAGGCCATGGGCATGTCACGCTACAAACTGTATCGCCGGATCCTGCTGCCGTCGGCCCTGCGTCGGGCGCTGCCGCAATACAGCAACGAGGTGATCATGATGCTGCAGACCACCAGCCTGGCGTCCATCGTGACCCTGATCGACATCACCGGCGCCGCGCGCACGGTGAACGCCCAGTATTACCTGCCCTTCGAGGCTTACATCACGGCCGGTGCCTTCTACCTGTGCCTGACCTTCATCCTGGTGCGCCTGTTCAAGCTGGCCGAGCGTCGCTGGCTGAGTTACCTGGCCCCGCGCAAGCACTGATAACGCATCGACCCGCTCGACTGCTCAACGACTGACGTTTTGTGAGAACCGACCGCATGTACAAGCTTGAAGTCCAAGACCTGCATAAACGCTATGGCAGTCACGAAGTGCTCAAGGGCGTGTCCCTGAAGGCCGCCGCCGGGGATGTCATCAGCATCATCGGCTCCAGTGGCTCCGGCAAGAGTACATTCCTGCGTTGCATCAACCTGCTCGAGCAGCCTCACGCCGGCAAGATCCTGCTCAACAACGAAGAGCTGAAGCTGGTAGCTGGCAAGGATGGCGCCTTGAAGGCCGCTGACCCCAAGCAGCTGCAACGCATGCGTTCGCGGTTGTCGATGGTGTTCCAGCATTTCAACCTGTGGTCCCATATGACTGCGCTGGAAAACATCATCGAGGCACCCGTGCATGTGCTGGGCGTGCCCAAGGCCGAGGCCCGGGAGAAAGCCGAGCATTACCTGAACAAGGTCGGCGTGGCCCATCGCAAGGACGCCTATCCGGGCCACATGTCCGGCGGCGAGCAGCAGCGCGTGGCGATCGCCCGCGCGTTGGCGATGGAGCCGGAAGTCATGCTGTTCGACGAGCCGACCTCGGCCCTCGACCCGGAACTGGTGGGCGACGTGCTCAAGGTGATGCAGGCCCTGGCCCTGGAGGGTCGGACCATGGTGGTGGTGACCCATGAGATGGGTTTCGCCCGTGAGGTGTCGAACCAGCTGGTGTTCCTGCACAAGGGGATCGTCGAAGAAAGCGGCAACCCACGGGAAGTGCTGGTCAACCCGCAATCGGAGCGCCTGCAACAATTTCTTTCGGGCAGCCTCAAGTAATCGCTCCCGTTACGCCGCTGATTTGGGTCATGCTGAGCACCAAGTGCCAGATGGTCTAATTTGGTTGCAGCCGCTTTTGGCTTTAACACTGTTTTCGCTTCGGATTGCCCGACATGACTGCCCATCGAATTGGTTTCCTGATTTGGCCCAGCACTAAAGCCCTGACGCTGGCGCTGGCGGAGGAGGCCTTGCGTGTTGCTCAGCGGGTGCATCCGGAGGTGGCCTACGAACTCTCGTTCCTGCAGGCCGAGCCGCCGGTGGAGGGCACGTGGCAATTGCCGGGTGAACCCTGGGCGGGCAAGCTTGAAGGCCTGCAGAAGCTTTTCCTGCTGGCCGATGAGCCGCCGACCGCACTGGCCTCGAACCTGAGCAGCGCCCTCAAGCAATTGGTGCGTGCCGGCTGCGTGATCGGCGGGTTGTCCGCTGGCGTTTATCCCCTGGCCCAGTTGGGTCTGCTCGACGGTTATCGTGCAGCGGTGCATTGGCGCTGGCAGGACGATTTTTCCGAGCGTTTCCCCAAGGTCATCGCCACCAGTCACCTGTTCGACTGGGATCGCGACCGACTGACCGCGTGTGGCGGCATGTCGGTGCTCGACCTGTTGCTGGCGGTGCTGGCCCGGGATCACGGTGCCGAGCTCTCTGGCGCGGTGTCGGAAGAACTGGTGGTCGAGCGTATTCGCGAAGGTGGCGAGCGTCAGCGCATCCCGTTGCAGAACCGCCTCGGCTCCAGCCATCCGAAGCTCACCCAGGCCGTGCTGCTGATGGAAGCCAATATCGAAGAGCCGTTGACCACCGACGAAATCGCCCAGCATGTCTGCGTATCCCGCCGGCAACTGGAGCGGATCTTCAAGCAATACCTCAATCGCGTGCCGAGTCAGTATTACCTGGAGCTGCGCCTGAACAAGGCCCGGCAGATGCTGATGCAGACCAGCAAATCCATCATCCAGATCGGCTTGTCCTGCGGTTTTTCCTCGGGGCCGCATTTCTCCAGCGCCTATCGCAACTTCTTCGGTGCCACGCCGCGGGAAGATCGTAACCAGCGGCGCAGCAGCAATCCGTTCGAGCTGTCTTCGGTGCCCTCCGAGCGCGGCTAGGGCTGGCACACCAACTGCTACAGCATCTGTGGTTGGGGGCTGGCACACCATCCTGTGGCCAGGGCTGGTACAGCATCTGTGGCTGACACGACACCCTGTGGCGAGGGCATTCCAGCAAGCAAGGGAAATGTGAGTGTCTCTGCCTCAAAGCCTGCGCCAACGTTTAAACTGCGCCTTTGCGACGCTATTTGTCGCATTGCCGTAAACCCGCGCAAAACGTGGGTTGGCGCTATAAGAAGTTGTCGCTTGGCGACAAGGTCAGGCCGAAAACTGTCCTTACAATCCCCCCATCACTCGCCAGTTCCAGGCGAGTGTTCCTCTTCAGGAGACTCCGATGTCCGTTGAGCAAGCCGCGGTACAACGCGCCGATTTCGACCAGGTGATGGTCCCCAACTATGCACCTGCTGCCTTCATACCTGTGCGTGGCGCCGGTTCCCGCGTGTGGGACCAGTCCGGTCGCGAGTTGATCGATTTCGCCGGCGGCATCGCGGTCAATGTGCTGGGGCATGCCCATCCCGCGCTGGTCGGCGCATTGACCGAGCAGGCCAACAAGTTGTGGCACGTGTCCAACGTTTTTACCAACGAGCCGGCGCTGCGCCTGGCCCATAAGCTGGTCAACGCGACCTTTGCCGAGCGGGCATTCTTCTGCAACTCCGGTGCCGAAGCCAACGAGGCCGCCTTCAAGCTGGCCCGTCGAGTCGGGTTCGATCGTTTCGGTAGCGAGAAATACGAAATCATCGCCGCGCTCAACAGCTTCCACGGTCGCACCCTGTTCACCGTCAACGTTGGCGGACAGGCGAAGTACTCCGATGGTTTCGGTCCCAAGATCGCCGGCATCACCCACGTGCCCTACAACGACCTGGCAGCGCTGAAGGCAGCCATTTCGGACAAGACCTGTGCCGTGGTGCTGGAGCCGATCCAGGGCGAGGGCGGCGTATTGCCGGCTGAAGTGGCTTATCTGCAAGGCGCTCGCGACCTGTGCGACGCCCATGACGCGCTGCTGGTATTCGACGAAGTGCAGACCGGCATGGGTCGCAGCGGCGAGCTGTTCGCCTACATGCATTACGGCGTGGTCCCGGACATCCTCACCAGTGCCAAGAGCCTGGGCGGTGGTTTCCCGATCGCGGCGATGCTCACCACCGAGGCGCTGGCCAAGCACCTGGTGGTCGGCACCCATGGCACCACCTACGGCGGCAACCCACTGGCATGTGCGGTGGCCGAGGCGGTGATCGATGTGGTCAACACCCCTGAGGTGCTGGGCGGCGTCAAGGCCAAGCACCACAAGTTCAAGGCTCGCCTGGAGCAGATCGGCGAGAAGTACGGCCTCTTCACCCAGGTGCGTGGCCTCGGCTTGCTGCTCGGCTGTGTGTTGAACGATGCCTGGAAAGGCAAGGCCAAGGACATCTTCAACGCTGCCGAACAGGAAGGCCTGATGATTCTGCAGGCTGGCCCGGACGTGGTCCGTTTCGCCCCGAGCCTGGTGGTGGAAGATGCCGACATCGACGCAGGTCTGGACCGTTTCGAACGGGCCGTGGCGAAGTTGACCCAGGCCTGATTCATTTCAATTGAACCGGGGCTACTGTGGGAGCGAGCCTGCTCGCGAAAGCGGTGATTCGGCTTGCGTCAAGGTTGGATGTGCCACCGCCATCGCGAGCAAGCTCGCGCCCACAGGGTGTGGTGGTGGCCTCCAGGCAGGCAGTGAGCCCGGTATTTTTTCTCCGAATCTCGACCTCCCGGTCGAACCGTTTATTTCAAGTTAAGGAGTGACACCATGCTGGTGATGCGCCCCGCGCAAATGGCTGACCTGGGCGAGGTACAGCGTCTGGCTGCGGACAGTCCGATCGGTGTCACTTCCCTGCCCGATGACGTGGAACGCCTGAGCGACAAGATTGCCGCGAGCGAAGCCTCGTTTGCCGCCGAAGTCAGCTTCAACGGCGAGGAAAGCTATTTCTTCGTCCTGGAAGACACTGCCACCGGCAAGCTGGCGGGCTGTTCGGCCATCGTGGCGTCGGCCGGTTATTCCGAACCGTTCTACAGCTTTCGCAACGAGACCTTCGTCCACGCGTCCCGTGAGTTGAAGATCCATAACAAGATCCATGTCCTTTCCCAGTGCCACGACCTGACGGGCAACAGCCTGTTGACCAGTTTCTACGTGATTCCGGAGCTGGTGGGGTCGCCCTGGGCCGAGCTCAATTCCCGTGGACGCCTGCTGTTCGTCGCCAGCCATCCGGAGCGCTTCGCCGATTCGGTGGTGACCGAGATCGTCGGCTACAGCGATGAAAATGGCGACTCGCCGTTCTGGGACGCCATCGGTCGCAACTTCTTCGACCTCAATTACGCCGCCGCCGAGCGCTTGTGCGGGCTGAAAAGTCGCACTTTCCTTGCCGAGCTGATGCCCCATTACCCGATCTACGTGCCGTTGCTGCCGGACGCGGCGCAGGAGGCCATGGGCCAGGTCCACCCGCGTGCGCAGATCACCTTCGACATCCTGATGCGCGAAGGCTTCGAGACCGATCATTACATCGACATCTTCGACGGCGGCCCGACGCTGCACGCCCGGGTTTCGGGGATTCGCTCGATTGCCCAGAGCCGCGTGGTGCCGGTGAGGATCGGCGAAGCCGTCAAGGGAGCCGGTCGCCAATACCTGGTGGCCAACGCCCAGTTGCAGGATTACCGCGCCGTGTTGCTCGAGCTCGACTATGCGCCGGGCAAGCCGGTGACCCTGGACATGGAAGCAGCCGAGGCCCTGGGCGTCGGCGAAGGCGCCAGCGTGCGCCTGGTGGCGGTTTAATGAGTTTCGCGGGGTGCGTGAGCAGCCCGTTTGAGGAGATAGCATGATCGTTCGTCCCGTACGCAGCAGCGATTTACCCGCCCTGATCGCCCTGGCCCGCAGCACCGGCACCGGCCTGACCACCCTGCCGGCCAATGAAGAGCGCCTGGCCCATCGGGTCGGCTGGGCGGAGAAGACCTTTCGCGGCGAAGCCGGGCGTGGCGATGCGGATTACCTGTTCGTGCTCGAAGACGACGATGGCCGGGTGGTGGGCATTTCCGCCATCGCCGGTGCCGTGGGGCTGCGGGAGCCCTGGTACAACTTCCGCGTCGGCCTGACGGTCAGCGCATCCCAGGAGTTGAACATCTACCGGGAAATCCCGACGCTGTTCCTGGCCAACGACCTGACCGGCAACTCCGAGCTGTGCTCGCTGTTCCTGCACGCCGATTACCGCAATGGCCTCAACGGACGCATGCTGGCCAAGGCCCGGTTGTTGTTCATCGCCGAGTTCCCGAAGCTGTTCGGCAACAAGATCATCGCCGAAATGCGGGGCATGTCCGATGAAACCGGGCGTTCGCCATTCTGGGAAAGCCTGGGCCGGCATTTCTTCAAGATGGAATTCAGCCAGGCCGATTACCTGACCGGCGTGGGCAACAAGGCGTTCATCGCCGAACTGATGCCCAAGTTCCCGCTGTACACCTGCTTCCTGTCCGAAGATGCCCGGGCCGTCATCGGCCAGGTCCATCCGGACACCGAGCCTGCGTTGTCGATGCTCAAGAGCGAAGGGTTCAGCTACCAGGGCTACGTCGATATCTTCGACGCCGGCCCGGCCGTGGAGTGCGAAACCGGCAAGATCCGCGCAATCCGCGAAAGCCAGGCGCTGGTCCTGGCGATCGGCACGCCGGGAGACGACGCCACGCCGTTCCTCATCCATAACCGCAAATGCCTGGATTGCCGTATCACGGCCGCCCCGGCGCGTTTCGCCTCGGGGACCCTGGTGGTCGATCCGCTGACCGCCAAACGTCTTCAACTCAACGCTGGCGATCAGGTTCGCGCCGTCGCGTTGTCTGCTGCTCGGGAGTCGAAATAATGAATTCGCTGTACATTGCGGGAAGCTGGCTGGAAGGCCAGGGCGACGCGTTCGAGTCGTTGAACCCGGTTACCCAGCAAGTGCTGTGGTCGGGCAAGGGCGCCACGGCGGCTCAAGTGGAGTCGGCGGCGCAGGCGGCGCGCCAGGCGTTCCCGGACTGGGCCCGGCGCCCGCTGGAGGAGCGGATCCAGGTGCTGGAAGCCTTTGCCGCCGCCCTGAAGCGTCGCGCAGACGAGCTGGCCCGCTGCATCGGTGAGGAAACCGGTAAGCCATTGTGGGAAGCGGCCACCGAAGTCACCAGCATGATCAACAAGGTCGCCATCTCGGTTCAGAGCTACCGGGAGCGGACCGGCGAAAAGAGCGGCCCCCTGGGCGATGCCACCGCCGTGCTGCGCCACAAGCCCCACGGCGTGGTGGCGGTGTTCGGTCCGTATAACTTCCCGGGCCACTTGCCGAACGGTCATATCGTGCCGGCGCTGCTGGCCGGCAACTGCGTACTGTTCAAGCCGAGCGAGCTGACGCCGAAAGTCGCCGAGCTGACGGTCCAGTGCTGGGTCGAGGCCGGTCTGCCGGCGGGTGTGCTCAATCTGCTGCAAGGCGCCCGGGAAACCGGCATCGCCCTGGCGGCGAACCCGGGCATCGACGGCCTGTTCTTCACCGGCTCCAGTCGGACCGGCAACCTGTTGCATCAACAGTTCTCCGGTCGCCCGGACAAGATCCTGGCCCTGGAAATGGGCGGTAACAATCCGCTGGTGGTAGACGAAGTGGCCGACGTGGATGCGGCCGTCTACACCATCATCCAGTCGGCATTCATTTCCGCGGGCCAGCGCTGCACTTGCGCCCGCCGTCTGTTGGTGCCGGAAGGCGCCTGGGGCGATGCCTTGCTGGCGCGCCTGGTGGCGGTCAGCGCGACCCTGGAAGTGGGGGCATTCGACCAGCAGCCAGCGCCGTTCATGGGTTCGGTGATTTCCCTGGGCGCGGCGAAAGCATTGATGGATGCCCAGAACCATCTGTTGGGTCTTGGGGCCGTGCCGTTGCTGGCCATGACCCAGCCATTGCCCCAGGCTGCACTGCTGACGCCTGGGATCCTCGACGTGACCGCGGTGGCCGAGCGTCCCGACGAAGAACTGTTCGGGCCGTTGCTGCAAGTGATTCGCTACGTGGATTTCCCAGCGGCCATCGCCGAGGCCAACAATACTCAATATGGTCTGGCCGCTGGCCTGCTGTCGGATTCCCAGGAGCGCTACCAGCAGTTCTGGCTGCAAAGCCGCGCGGGCATCGTCAACTGGAACAAGCAACTGACCGGTGCGGCCAGCAGCGCGCCGTTCGGCGGTGTCGGCGCCTCGGGCAACCATCGCGCCAGCGCTTATTACGCGGCCGATTATTGCGCGTATCCAGTGGCGTCCCTGGAGACGCCAAGCCTTGTCATGCCGGCTGCCCTGACCCCTGGCGTGCGAATGGCGTGAACCTCGATCGCGAGCAAGCTCGCTCCCACAAGGACAGTGCAAGACCCTGTGGGAGCGAGCTTGCTCGCGATAGCCGCGCCGCAGTTGTTATTTGATGCCTATAAAAACAGATTCTCGTGGAGCCTCGCTGATGAAATCCTTTGAAGTCAACTTTGACGGTCTAGTGGGGCCGACCCATAACTACGGCGGGCTCTCGTACGGCAATGTCGCGTCCCAGAGCAACAGCCAGCAATCCTCGAACCCCAAGGAAGCGGCGTTGCAAGGTCTGGCGAAAATGAAAGCGCTGATGGACATGGGCTTCCAGCAGGGCGTGCTGGCGCCGCAGGAGCGCCCCGACGTGGCGGCCCTGCGCCGGTTGGGCTTTGCCGGCAGCGATGCCCAGGTCATCCAGCAGGCGGCGAAGGAAGCGATGCCGTTGCTGGTTGCCAGTTGCTCGGCCTCCAGCATGTGGGTGGCCAACGCCGCCACCGTCAGCCCGAGCGCCGACACCGCTGACGGTCGTGTGCACTTCACCGCGGCCAACCTCAACTGCAAATACCACCGCAGCATCGAGCATCCCACCACCAGTCGGGTGCTGGGGGCGATGTTTGCCGATCAGCAGCACTTCGCTCATCACGCCGCGTTGCCGGCGGTGGCGCAGTTCGGCGACGAGGGTGCGGCCAACCACACCCGTTTCTGCCGGACCTACGGCGAGACCGGTGTCGAGTTCTTCGTGTTCGGTCGTAGCGCCTTCGACGCGCGTTATCCGGCGCCACAGAAGTATCCGGCGCGCCAGACCCTCGAGGCGTCCCGCGCCGTTGCCCGCCTGCATGGCCTGCGGGAGGAAGGCGTGGTGTATGCCCAGCAGAATCCGTCCGTGATTGACCAGGGCGTGTTCCATAACGATGTGATCGCAGTGGGTAACGGCGAAGTGCTGTTCTATCACGAGGACGCCTTCCTCGAGACCGAAAGCATGCTGGCGGAGTTGAGTGGCAAGCTCGCCAGGGTCGGTGGGAAATTTCAATCGGTGTGCGTACCGCGTTCTGCGGTCACCGTGGATGATGCGGTTCGTTCCTACCTGTTCAATAGCCAGCTGCTGTCGCGTCCCGATGGCTCGATGCTCTTGATCGTGCCGGAGGAGTGCCGCAGCAACGCCCGCGTCTGGCAATACCTGCAAGGCCTGACGAGCTCTGGCGGGATCATCCGCGAAGTGAAGGTCTTCGACCTCAAGCAGAGCATGCAGAACGGTGGTGGCCCAGCTTGCCTGAGGTTGCGCGTGGCGCTCAACGAAACCGAACTGGCGGCGGTCAACCCAGGGGTTATCATGACCGCGTCGTTGTACGATTCGCTGACCCAGTGGGTCGAGCGGCATTACCGCGACCGCATGACCGAAAACGATCTGGCCGATCCGCAATTGCTGCTCGAATGCCGGTCGGCACTGGATGAATTGACGCAAATCCTTAAACTGGGCTCGGTCTATCCATTCCAGATCAATTGAAAGCGCGCGCGACCTGACTACAGTCAACACAGGGCGCGTGGCCTTACCCCCGGACGAGAACGTAAAAGACATGAGCGATTCCCTGCAACTGATTCTTGAAGACACCGATGGCACCCAACTGCAGACCTCCTGCACCCGCGTCGCGGTGATGTGGCAGGGCAAGGAGTTGTGGATCCAGCAGGATGGCCGCGGTCAGTTGCTGATCGGCGTGGACGTGGAGGAGGGGGATGAGGAGTACGCCAACCTGCTGCTGCGCCCATTGGCAACCAACCTGGTCAGCCTGCAACTGGAAATGGAACCGGCCGACCTCGGCGACGATGACCATGTCCATGGCCCGGATTGCGGCCACGACCATTAAGGAACCCGCGCTATGCTCGCCCTCGGCAAACTGCTTGAACTGACCCTCGCTGGCCGTGAACCGGCGGAGAAGACTCAACTGACTGTCGAAGGCGTGCGGATGCGCTGGTTGAGCGAGGGCGCGCTGGAGGTCAAGCCGCCCGAAGCCCGGGACAACGGCCTGGACCTGCTGCTATCGGCCGGTATCCATGGCAACGAAACCGCCCCGATCGAATTGCTCGACCGCCTGCTGCACGATATCGCCCGCGGCGATATAAAGCCGCGGGCCCGCATTCTGTTTCTGTTCGGCAATCCCGAGGCCATCCGGCGCGGCGAGCGTTTCGTCGAACAGGACGTCAACCGGCTGTTCAATGGTCGTCATGAGTTGAGCGGCGGTCCCGAAGCCTTGCGTGCCTGCGAGCTGGAGCGGCTGGCCGCCAGTTTCTTCAGTCGGCCGGAGCGCGCTCGCCTGCATTACGATCTGCACACGGCCATCCGTGGCTCGAAGATCGAGCAATTCGCCCTGTATCCATGGAAAGAAGGCCGTCAGCACTCCCGGCGTGAACTGGCGCGCCTGCGTGCTGCCGGCATGGAGGCGGTGCTGCTGCAGAACAAGCCATCCATCGTGTTCAGCGCCTACACCTACGATCAGCTTGGTGCGGAGTCCTTTACCCTGGAGCTGGGCAAGGCCCGTCCGTTCGGACAGAACGAAGGCGTCGATGTCAGCCTCCTGGAAATCCGCCTGAAGCAGATCATCGAAGGCAACGAGCCTGAACTGGATGAAGGGCTGGACGGCCTCCAGCTGTTCAGCGTGGCGCGGGAGGTCATCAAGCACAGCGACAGCTTCCGCCTGAACCTGCCAGCGGATATCGAGAACTTTTCTGAACTGGAAAAGGGCTATGTGCTGGCCGAGGACATTGCCCAGACCCGCTGGGTGATCGAAGAGGAGGGGGCCCGGATCATTTTCCCGAACCCAAAGGTCAAGAATGGCTTGCGGGCCGGTATCCTGATCGTGCCGGCGACTGACGAAAACCTGATCTGAAACCCACGCCAAACCATTGTGGGAGCGAGCTTGCTCGCGATAACGGTGTGCCAGTCAATGTTGAAGGTGACTGATACTCCGTCATCGCGAGCAAACTCGCTCCCACAGGTTGTTGAGTGGCTGTTAGCTCGCTACCGCCCGTTGCTCACTGCGGCGCAGCACCCGGGTCTTGTGCAGGGTGTCGGCGCAGGTCTTCGCCGCTTCCTGGCCCTTGTGCACGAAATGCTCGAAAAAGAACTTCTGGTGCTCTTCCCCGGCATGGAAGTGATGTGGCGTGAGCACCACCGAGAACACCGGTACTTCGGTATCCAGTTGGACCTGCATCAGGCCGCTGATGACCGATTGCGCGACGAACTCGTGGCGGTAGATGCCGCCATCCACTACCAGACCTGCGGCGACGATCCCGGCGTAGCGGCCTGTCCTGGCCAGCAGCTTGGCATGCAACGGGATTTCGAAGGCGCCACCGACTTCGAAAAAGTCGATGTCGCTCTCCTGATAACCCTGATTGATCATCTCGGCAAGGAACCCCTTGCGGCTCTGGTCGACGATTTCCTTGTGCCAGCAGGCCTGGATGAACGCGACGCGCTCGCCCGGATTGAGTTTGGTCTTGCTATCGATTGCAGTGGGTTGCATGTTCTGGTTCCTGTTTGTGTGAAAAACAGGGCGTCATGAATCGAAGGGGATTCGAGGGTGCGCCGCGCGCAGACAGGCGCAGGCGGCCCTTGGGTAACAATCCCGTTCTCTCTTCATCCGGACTATGACCGTCGGCCCCGGAATCACACCGGGTCTGCTGACCTTGCCGCTGCACCGCGTGAAAAACCGTGCATCGCCAAGCGCTCGCGGGCTATGCACCTTGCGTGCAATTACCGCCGGTGGGGAATTGCACCCCGCCCTGAGAACGTTTTTGCCGCCATGGTTTGGGGCAGCGGCGGATTTTTAACACATAACCTACTGTGGGGGCGAGCTTGCTCGCGATAGTGGTGGTTCGGCTTGCGTTGATGCTGGATGCACTGTCGCCATCGCGAGCTAGCTCGCTCCCACAAATGTTTTGATTAATCTTCATTTACAGGAGGGTGTTTTCCTGCGGCCAGCCTTGATTATTCCCCGCCATGCCCGCAGTAATTGCCCTTCGACAGGGAATTCCCCCATCTGAACTCGAGGCCAGATTCATGAGCGTTATTGATCTTCGCAGCGACACGGTCACTCAACCTTCCGCCGCCATGCTGGATGCCATGGCCACTGCGCCCACCGGCGACGATGTGTATGGCGAAGACCCGACCGTCAACCGTCTTGAAGCCGAACTGGCCGCACGCCTGGGGTTCGCCGCGGCGCTGTTCGTACCCAGTGGCACCATGAGCAACCTGCTGGGCCTGATGGCCCATTGCGAACGTGGCGACGAATACATCGTCGGCCAGCAGGCCCATACCTATAAATACGAAGGTGGTGGTGCGGCGGTGCTCGGTTCGATCCAGCCACAGCCGCTCGAAGTGCAGGCGGATGGTTCCCTGGACCTGGCGCAGGTCGCCGCGGCGATCAAGCCCGATGATTTTCATTTTGCCCGTACTCGCCTGCTGGCCCTGGAAAACACCATGCAAGGCAAGGTGCTGCCGCTGGAGTACCTGGCCCGCGCCCGCCGCTTCACCCAGGACCATGGCCTGGCCCTGCACCTGGATGGCGCGCGACTGTACAACGCTGCGGTGAAGCTGGAGGTCGATGCCCGGGAAATCACCCAATATTTCGACTCCGTCTCGGTGTGCCTGTCCAAAGGCCTCGGCGCGCCTGTCGGCTCGGTGCTGTGTGGCAGCATCGAACTGATCGACAAGGCTCGACGCCTGCGCAAGATGGTCGGTGGTGGCATGCGTCAGGCCGGCATTCTCGCGGCGGCGGGGCTGTATGCGTTGGACCACCACGTCCAGCGCCTGGCCGAGGACCACGCCAATGCCCAGCGGCTGGCCGACGGGTTGCGGGCGGCGGGTTACGAGGTCGAGCCTGTGCAGACCAACATGGTGTACGTGCAAATGGGCGAGCGGGCCGAGGCCATCAAGGCGTTTGCCGCCGAGCGTGGCATCCGGCTCAGTGCCGCGCCACGCTTGCGGATGGTGACGCATCTGGACGTCAACGCCGGGCAAATCGATCAGGTGATCGCCACTTTCGTCGATTTTTCCCGCCGCTGAGCAGCCAGGCGACGTAATTGAAGGTTTCTATCGCATAAACACGCTGTACCCCACGCGAAGGGCCGATATAATGCGGCCCTTTGCCGTTGCTTCGTCTGTTGACGTTTTGCACAGGCCTTTGGCCGCAGCCTCCGTGGAAGAACCTAATGAAAAGCGCAGAAATCCGTGAAGCCTTCCTTCGCTTCTTCGAAGAGCAAGGCCACACCCGAGTAGCCTCCAGCTCTTTGATCCCGGGCAATGACCCGACCCTGCTGTTCACCAACGCGGGGATGAACCAGTTCAAGGATTGCTTCCTGGGCCAGGAAAAACGTGCCTACACCCGTGCGGTAAGCAGCCAGAAATGCGTGCGTGCCGGTGGCAAGCACAACGACCTGGAAAACGTCGGCTATACCGCTCGTCACCACACCTTCTTCGAAATGCTGGGTAACTTCAGCTTCGGCGACTATTTCAAGCGCGACGCCATCACCTTCGCCTGGACCTTCCTGACCTCCGAGAAGTGGCTGAACCTGCCCAAGGAGAAGCTCTGGGTAACGGTCTATGCCACCGATGACGAAGCCTATGACATCTGGACCAAAGAGGTCGGTGTCCCGCCGGAGCGCATGGTACGCATCGGCGACAACAAGGGAGCGCCTTACGCTTCCGACAACTTCTGGACCATGGGCGACACCGGCCCTTGTGGCCCTTGCACCGAGATCTTCTACGATCACGGCGCCGATATCTGGGGCGGCCCGCCTGGCTCGCCGGAAGAAGACGGCGACCGCTACATCGAGATCTGGAACAACGTGTTCATGCAGTTCAACCGCACCGCCGATGGCGTACTGCATCCGCTGCCGGCGCCGTCGGTCGATACCGGCATGGGCCTGGAGCGGATCAGTGCGGTGTTGCAGCACGTTCACTCCAACTACGAAATCGACCTGTTCCAGAGCCTGCTGAATGCATCGGCCAAGGCCATTGGCTGCACCAACGACAACCAGGCTTCGCTGAAAGTGGTGGCAGACCACATCCGCTCGTGCGGTTTCCTGATCGCCGACGGCGTATTGCCGTCCAACGAAGGTCGTGGCTATGTACTGCGCCGGATCATCCGTCGCGCCTGCCGTCACGGTAACAAGCTGGGTGCCAAGGGCAGCTTCTTCTACCAGATCGTCGCGGCGCTGGTGGCGGAAATGGGCGAGGCTTTCCCAGAGCTGAAATCCCAGCAGGCTCATATCGAGCGCGTGCTCAAAGGTGAAGAAGAGCAGTTCGCCAAGACCCTGGAGCAGGGGCTGAAGATCCTCGAGCAGGACCTGGCCGAGCTCAAGGGCAACGTGGTACCGGGCGACGTGGTGTTCAAGCTGTACGACACCTACGGTTTTCCGATGGACCTGACCGGCGACATCGCCCGCGAGCGCAACCTGACCCTCGATGAGGAAGGTTTCGAGCGCGAGATGGAGGCACAGCGTGTGCGTGCCCGTTCGGCCAGCGCCTTCGGCATGGACTACAACAGCCTGGTCAAGGTCGATGTGGCTACCGAATTCACCGGCTATGGCGGCACCACCGGTTCGGCCAAGATTGTCGCTATTTATAAGGACGGGCAATCGGTCGACATCCTGAGCGAAGGCCAGGAAGGGGTGATCGTGCTGGACACGACGCCGTTCTATGCCGAATCCGGCGGTCAGATCGGTGACAGCGGCTACCTGCAGGCCGGCAACTCGCGTTTCGACGTGCGGGACACCACCAAGACCGGCGGTGCATTCCTGCACCACGGTGTGCTTACCTCGGGCAGCCTGATGATCGCCGCCCCGGTGGCCGCCCATGTCGACGCCGAGGTTCGCCACGCCACTTCGCTCAATCACTCCGCCACGCACCTGTTGCACGCAGCATTGCGCCAGGTACTGGGCGAGCACGTCCAGCAGAAGGGCTCGTTGGTGGATAGCCAGCGCCTGCGCTTTGACTTCAGCCACTTCGAGGCCGTCAAGCCGGAGCAGCTCAAGGCCCTGGAAGACATCGTCAACACCGAAATCCGCAAGAACTCCCCGGTGGAGACCGAAGAAACCGATATCGACACCGCGAAGAAAAAAGGCGCGATGGCTCTGTTCGGCGAAAAATA
Source organism: Pseudomonas sp. NFACC43 (assembly GCF_900119645.1). NCBI lineage: Bacteria > Pseudomonadati > Pseudomonadota > Gammaproteobacteria > Pseudomonadales > Pseudomonadaceae > Pseudomonas > Pseudomonas sp. NFACC43. The sequence goes on along the minus strand of NZ_FPKK01000018.1, from coordinate 33,726 downwards.
CGGCGACAGCGTGCGCGTCCTGAGCATGGGCGACTTCTCCGTAGAATTGTGCGGCGGTATCCACGCCAACCGGACCGGCGACATCGGCCTGCTCAAGATCGTCAGCGAAAGCGGCGTGGCCTCCGGCGTGCGCCGGATCGAGGCGGTCACCGGTGCTGCGGCACTGGCGTACCTCAACGCTGCCGAAGAACAACTCAAGGAAGCGGCGAGCCTGATCAAGGGCAACCGTGACAACCTGATCGACAAGCTGTCGGCCGTGCTGGAGCGCAATCGCCTGCTGGAAAAGCAGGTTGAACAGCTGCAGGCCAAGGCCGCCAGCGCCGCGGGCGACGATCTGTCGGCACAGGCCGTGGACGTCAAGGGCGTCAAAGTGCTGGCCGTACGCCTGGACGGCCAGGACGGCAAGGCCCTGCTGGGGCTGGTCGATCAGCTGAAAAACAAACTCGGCCGCGCAGTGATCCTGCTCGGCGGTGTCCATGAGGAAAAGGTCGTTCTCGTCGCAGGCGTGACCAAAGACCTGACCGGCCAACTCAAAGCCGGTGATTTGATGAAGCAGGCCGCTGCGGCAGTGGGCGGCAAGGGCGGTGGTCGTCCGGACATGGCGCAAGGCGGCGGTACCGACGCCGGCGCGCTGGACGCGGCACTGGCCCTGACCGTTGCATTTGTAGAGCAGGGTATTTAAGGCAGCGCCCCGGGTTCGTGGTCTAGTCGCGAGCCCGGCCGCTGTTGTGATTATTGGGCGCCCTTCGTGGGCAGAGGCGGCTTTGAAATGGCTTTGATCGTACAGAAATTTGGAGGCACCTCGGTCGGCACTGTCGAGAGAATCGAACAAGTCGCCGACAAGGTTAAGAAATTCCGTGAAGCGGGCGATGACCTGGTGGTTGTGCTGTCGGCAATGAGCGGCGAAACCAACCGTCTGATCGATCTGGCCAAGCAAATCAGTGGTGATCAGCAGCCGGTTCCCCGTGAACTGGACGTGATCGTCTCCACCGGTGAGCAAGTGACCATTGCCTTGCTGGCCATGGCGCTGATCAAGCGTGGCGTGCCGGCGGTGTCCTACACCGGTAACCAGGTGCGCATCCTGACGGACAGCGCGCACAACAAGGCGCGTATCCTGCAGATCGACGACCAGAAGATCCGGGGCGACCTGAAGGCGGGCCGGGTCGTGGTCGTCGCCGGTTTCCAGGGCGTGGACGAGCACGGCAACATCACCACCCTGGGTCGTGGCGGTTCCGATACCACCGGCGTTGCGCTGGCGGCGGCCCTGAAGGCTGACGAATGCCAGATCTACACCGATGTGGATGGCGTCTACACCACCGACCCGCGGGTGGTTCCCGTGGCTCAGCGCCTGGACAAGATCACGTTCGAAGAGATGCTGGAAATGGCCAGCCTCGGTTCGAAGGTATTGCAGATCCGGGCAGTCGAATTCGCCGGCAAGTACAACGTTCCGCTGCGCGTCCTGCACAGCTTCAAAGAGGGTCCGGGTACCCTCATTACTATCGATGAAGAGGAATCCATGGAACAGCCGATCATTTCCGGCATCGCCTTCAACCGCGATGAAGCCAAGCTGACCATCCGTGGCGTGCCAGACACCCCCGGCGTGGCATTCAAGATTCTCGGCCCGATCAGTGCCGCGAACATCGAAGTCGACATGATCGTGCAGAACGTTTCGCACGATAACACCACCGACTTCACCTTCACTGTGCATCGCAACGACTACCAGGCTGCCGAGGCCGTCCTGAAGAAGACTGCGTCCGAGATCGGTGCCCGGGAAGTGGTGGGTGACACCAAGATTGCCAAGGTCTCGATCGTCGGCGTCGGCATGCGTTCCCATGCTGGCGTGGCCAGCCGCATGTTCGAATCACTGGCCAAGGAAAGCATCAACATCCAGATGATCTCGACGTCGGAAATCAAGGTTTCCGTGGTGATCGAAGAGAAGTACCTGGAACTGGCCGTGCGCGCCCTGCACACGGCTTTCGAACTCGACGCGGCTGCCCGACAGGGCGAATAAGGCGTTGTCCCGAGGGCGCGGCTTGGCCGCGCCCTTTGTTTTCTGAATGGCGCGTTTCAAAACTGTTCTTTTGCCCGCGCTGGTCAATACTTAGGCCTGTAGGCTGCGACCGTTTCGGTTGTAGGCCTAACGCCCTTTTTTTGCAGACTGTGGTCCCTGAACTGAATTGCGTGAGGAGAAAGGTATGCTGATTCTGACTCGTCGGTGCGCGGAAAGCCTGATTATTGGCGATGGCGAAATCACCGTGACCGTGCTCGGCGTCAAAGGAAACCAGGTGCGTATCGGTGTCAACGCCCCGAAAGAGGTCGCGGTACACCGGGAAGAAATTTACCTGCGTATCAAGAAAGAGAAGGACGACGAACCAAGCCATTAATTTTTATCGATTTTTATGTTTGCAAACGGGGAGGAAGGTGGTTAATATACGCCCCGTGTTGCGGAGAGCTGGCCGAGTGGCCGAAGGCGCTCCCCTGCTAAGGGAGTACACCTCAAAAGGGTGTCGGGGGTTCGAATCCCCCGTTCTCCGCCATTATTCATGTAGTGCGTTGTAATCTGGCTTGATCGGTAAGTGCTTGAAATTACTGGAAAAAGCGCTTTACAAAAAGATTCGACGACCTATAATGCGCGGCAACAAATGCACTCGTAGCTCAGCTGGATAGAGTACTCGGCTACGAACCGAGCGGTCACAGGTTCGAATCCTGTCGAGTGCACCATACATCAAGAAGCCCGCGTTTAACGCGGGCTTTTTGTTGCCTACGATTTACCCTTCACACAGCCTTTCTCGTCAAACACGATCTCTGCACCACGGCCGTTCTTCACTTTGTAGGTGAAGCGGGTGGTGGAATTACGAATCTTGATCGAATCCGGTTTGCCGAGAGCGCTTTCTACGTCCTGCTGGCTCATTCCGGCGACGATTCGCTTGTTCATGATCGCTTCCCGGCGTTGCCTGGCGCTGATCACATTGGCGCAACTGTCTTCGAACTGACCGACAATTGTCGGTTCCTGGCGCCTGGTCTTGGGGAGGGGTAGGGAGCGGTGTTCGGTTTCGGGCAGCAGTGGTTCGCTCGTACCCGGGGTGAATGAGTGGATCTGCTGCAGCGACAGGCTCTCTTGCGGTTTGCAGCTCAAGGTGGTGAAGGTGATGTGGCCGGCGGCGTCTTCGCAGCGATGCACAGTCTGTCCGCTGGCGCACAAGGGCAGGCAGAAAAGTAAAAAAAGATAACGACAAATGGGCATCCGGACGTCTTCCTTGACGGTGAAAAGGCAAGGGTAGTCGCTCCATTTTTGCCCGGGCGCGTGTTTTCTTTTCAGGATGCGTCGTCATATGCCTACAGGTTCAGCCTGCGTTCAGGTTTGTCTCGCAAGCGCTTGTTCTTGCCATGATTTTTTAACGCTTCAAAACGCCAAGCGGTGTATGATTGCGCCCGTCAGCCCCGCCGGGGCTTTGGAACATATCCATGGACTTACCCAGTAGTTACTCAATATCGCGTTTTACCAATCATGAATTGACCGATTGATCCTTCCGGCGTGCCCACTGCTGGGAGTGGAGTTCGCCTATGACCGAAGTAGAAGTAAAGAAAACACAGGAAAGCCTCCAGGACCGTCTTGCTCAAGTCGTTGAGCTGCTGCATCGCCAGCGGGTCGTGGAAGACCTGACGCACCGCCAGGAAGGTCCTCATCACGACCGGGTCGAGAACCTGGTCCACCGGCAGAACCTCGTCGAGTTGCAGCGCAAGCTCGATGACCTGCACTCCGCCGACGTCGCCTATATCCTCGAAGCCTTGCCGCTGGAAGAGCGTCTGACGGTCTGGCAACTGGTCCAGGCTGATCGCGATGGCGACATCCTGTTGGAAGTGTCCGACTCGGTTCGTGAAACCCTGATCGCCGACATGGATGATCATGAGTTGCTGGCGGCGGCCAAGGAGATGGACGCCGACGAACTCGCCGACCTTGCACCCGAACTGCCGCGGGACGTTGTCCACGAGCTGATGGAGTCTCTTGACGCCCAGCAACGTGAGCGCGTGCGTTCGGCGTTGTCCTACGATGAGGAGCAGGTCGGTGCACTGATGGACTTCGAGATGGTGACGATCCGCGAGGACGTCAGCCTTGAAGTGGTGTTGCGTTACCTGCGTCGTCTCAAGGAGTTGCCGGGGCATACCGACAAGCTGTTTGTCGTCGATTATGACGGTGTGCTCAAGGGCGTGCTGCCAATCAAGCGGTTGCTGGTCAATGATCCGGAAAAACAGGTGGCCGAGGTCATGGCCAGCGATCCGGTGAGTTTCCAGCCGGACGAAGACGCTTACGATGCAGCCCAGGCGTTCGAGCGTTATGACTTGATTTCCGCGCCGGTGGTCGACAAGAACGGCAAACTGATCGGCCGTCTGACCATCGATGAAATGGTCGACCTGATTCGTGAAGAGAGCGAAAACGAAGTCCTCAGCATGGCCGGTCTGCGGGAAGAGGAAGACATCTTCGCCTCGGTCTGGAAATCCCTGCGCAACCGTTGGGCCTGGCTGGCAATCAACCTGATCACGGCTTTTGTCGCGTCTCGGGTCATCGGTTTGTTCGAGGGTTCCATCGAGAAGCTGGTGGCACTTGCGGCCTTGATGCCTATTGTCGCCGGTATCGGCGGCAACTCCGGCAACCAGACCATTACCATGATCGTCCGTGCCATGGCCCTGGACCAGGTCAGCACGGGTAATACGTCGCGCCTGATGCGCAAGGAACTGGCTGTGGCCCTCATCAACGGCGTGCTTTGGGGCGGAGTGATCGGCGTGGTGGCGTATCTGCTTTATGGCAGCTGGTCGCTGGGCGTCGTGATGACGGCCGCGATGACGCTCAACCTGCTGCTGGCAGCCTTGATGGGGGTATTGATCCCCATGACCCTGGCCCGGCTGGGGCGCGACCCGGCGATGGGGGCCAGTGTCATGATCACCGCCATGACCGACAGTGGTGGGTTCTTCATATTCCTGGGGTTGGCGACGATCTTCCTGCTCTGACCCGTTTCATGGCGAGGGAGCGTGCTCCCGTCACGGCGCAGCCGCCCTCGCTTCCCGCCTTTGAATACATTGCAGTCATACGATCGTCTCGCAGGCTTCCCTGCTGAGCGAGCCGATTGCTCCTTGCCATAAAAAAAGGCAAAAAAAAGCCAGCGCAAGGCTGGCTTGGGTGCTGCTGCTGCGATCAGGACGCGTCTGCGGCCATTTCTGCATCATGGGCAATCAGCGAAACGAGAGCGTTCTGCTGGCGATGAGAGAGTTGTCGGAAGCGCTGAAGCAGCTCGCGTTCATGCAAGGACAGCTCCGGGCTGTCCAGGCGCATGCTCAGTTCTTCACCCAACGCGCCTTCCTGGATAAGGCTTTGCTCAAGGCGCGCGATGATTTCAGAGTTCATGCTGCGATGATGATTGCGAGCCACCTCGGCAATGCGTTCACGCATTCCGTCGGGCAAGCGTACGACGAACTTGTCAGCCGTACGGCTGGAATAAATTGCCTGTTTCAATGGGCGCATATATTTAACCGGTTAGTTCAGGGGAGCGGTTCTCGGGATTGGCCGCAGGATGTCGATAGGACAAGCGCTGTTGCCAAATGTTCAACCTGAATTGTTAAGAGGCCCGCATCATGCCTCAAAATGGCCAGATCATTGGCGCCAATTCTGTGACAAATTCTGATCCGGGTAAAGGCGTTATGCCAGCACCCTTGATCAAAAAATGCGGACTGGTTTGAAAATCCAACAGGTCCGCATGGTGTGACCACCGCATCGTGTCGATGTGCCATACCGTCCGGCGGATAACCGAAACGGGGGCACAAGCCGATGCTGTCCTTGTAGGGTATAGGATAGTGGCAATTGGCCGATTTACTAGCGGAGGGGCGCATGCGATGGATGAGCGGTGTCCCGTTACCCCGTGACACCCCGCGACAGGCGGGGGAGCGGCAGTATTTGCCTACACTTAAAAAACTACTCACGACATGACAAACGCAAGGCTGCCCGTTAACATGCACGCCGTCCATCGCACCGCATTTCTAGTGGTCGACCTGTGTCTCAGTAGCTCAATTGGATAGAGCATCCCCCTCCTAAGGGGAAGGTTGGCAGTTCGAACCTGCCCTGGGACACCATTTATATCAGTGGGTCGGGTATCGACGATCTCCCCCACCAGCGTACTGCTCCCTCCTTGTATCTCCCGGATCGATTGGCCTGAGCCGCCGCCTTGCGGCCCAGGCTGTGGATCCATGCCCAACATGCCTATTTTTCGACCCTGTATAAAACGCACTCAGCTGTCGCGAAACCTCCTTGTGGCAATCTGAATGCTACGGCGGTTTGGCGAGCGAAGCGGGTTTCTGGGCGAATTTATTGGGCTGTCGTGGCTGAACGTGCTTCGTGTCGGTTGCCGAAGGGAGAAAGCCTGCCATCATCCTTTTTTGTGTAGCCGATCCCCTGTGCTCGGTTTCTCCCACACGTTGCCCTTAACGGAACGCCATCTGCTGCCGATAACCCGATGAGCCCGGTTGCCTCCAACGTTTCGGCTCGCAATGTGCGTCACGACACAGCCAGGCCAAGCGGTTGCTGAAATCTCTTGTACGTTGCCGGCTGGTGGCTATCATCTGCGCGCCTCGGGGCTGTGACACGGCGTTTCGTTGTTATGCCATTGGGTTATTTTCTTACTTGCCTGGACATCCTCGATGCTGGCGTACCACCAAAAAAGTTTTCTGATCGTCGATGATTTCTCGGATTTCCGCAGTTCTATCCGGTCGATGTTGCGTGAGCTGGGTGTCAAGGACGTGGACACCGCAGACACCGGTGAGGTCGCGCTGCGCATGTGCTCGCAGAAGCGCTATGACTTCATCCTGCAGGACTACCACCTCGGTGACGGCCGCAAGAACGGCCAGCAGGTGCTTGAAGACCTGATGGTCGAGAAGCTGATCAGCCATGAAAGTGTGTTCCTCATGGTGACCGCCGAGACCAGTCAGGCCATGGTGCTCAGTGCCCTGGAGCACGAGCCGGACGCGTACCTGACCAAGCCGTTCAACCGCTCAGGCCTGGCCCAGCGGCTGGAGCGGCTGGAGCAGCGCAAGACCTTGCTCAAGCCGATCCTCCAGGCCCTGGATCGTGGCAAGCCAATGGAAGTGCTCAATGCCTGTATCGCCCTGTGCAAGCAGGATCCGCGCTACGGGCCGTTGTGCCTGCGCTATCGGGCCGATGCGCTGCGCGACCTGAACCAGAACGAAGCCCTGGAACGGCTGTACAACACCATCCTGGCGGATCGTCCGTTGCCGTGGGCCTATGCGGGCCTGGGCAAGTTGCTGTTCAAGCGCGGCCAGGTGGGGCAGGCCAAGGCGGTCTATGAAAAGGCCTTGAAAACCTTCCCGATGATGCCGGCCTTGTACGATGGCATGGCCGATGTGCTGATGGCCGAAGGCGACACGAAGCAGGCGCAGAGCGTATTGGAAGAGGCGGTTCGCCTGTCCCCGTTGGCGGTGCGTCGGCAGTCGCTGCTGGGCAAGCTGGCGATGACCAACGAAGACTACGAGACCGCGTCCCGGGCTTACCGCCAGGCGGTCGGGCAGGGCGCGCAGTCACGCTTCAAGGACCCGGAAAGCAACCTCGGCCTGGCCCATGCACTGATCAGCAAGGGCAGCGAGAAAGGCCTGGACACCCGCACCCGCCTGGAAATCAATACCACGCTGAGCGCAGTGGCCAAGGAAAACCTCAACGACCCAGGGCTGCAGGTGCGGGCGCGGCTGATGAAGGCCACCAGCCTGCTGCTCAACGACGCCGAAACCGCGGAAAAACTCACCGAACAGGCCTTGCAGCGCCTCGACGGCATGGAGCAGTTCATGAGTGCCGAAGCCGCGCTGCTGGTGGCCAAGCAGTTGCAGATGCTCGGCCAGACCAGTGCCGGCGAATCGATGCTCAAGAACTGCGCGGAAATCTATGGCGATGACCCGGCGGTGATGCAAGGGATCGCCAAGCTCACCGATGATCCGAACATCCTCAATCAGGGCAATGCCGCCGCCGAGCTGAACCGCGAAGGCGTGCGCGTCTACAAGACTGGCGCGCTGCCCGAGGCCCGGGAGTTGTTCCGTCGGGCCCTGAAGATGCAACCGAAAAACATCAGTATTGCCCTGAACATGGCGCAGTCCCTGCTGCATGGCACCGACACCAGTGTGGAGTCGGAGCTGTTGGAGGAATGCCGCGCCTGCCTGAAACTGGTGGGCATGATGCCCGACACCGATGCGCGTTATGCGCGCTATCAGAAACTGCGAAGCAAGGCATTTGGCGATGAATGACAGCGAACAGGCACTCGATTTTTCCACGGTGATCGCATCGACCGTGCACGACATGAAGAACTCCCTGACCCTGCTCATGCAGGCTCATACGCAATGGCTCGAGCGTCTGCCCGAGCCTGCCCGGCAAGCCTCGGAGCAGGGGGTGATGGAGTTCGAGTTCGCCCGCCTCAACGGCCTGCTGGTGCAATTGCTGGGGCTGTACAAGCTGGGCGTCAACCAGCTGCCACTGCACCCGGCCTACCATGAGCTGGACGATTTCATCGAGGCGCAGTTGGCCGGTCATCAGGACGTATTCCGCAGTCGCGGGATCATGGCCACCTACGAAGTCGACCCGCTGAGCCCCCTGGGCTTTTTCGACCGCGAGCTGGTGGCCTCTGTGCTCGACAACTGCATCAACAATGCCATTCGTCACGCACGCCAGGCCTTGTTGATCAGCGTGAGCGACGAGGCCGGGCAACTGGTCCTGACCATCAACGACGATGGCGAGGGCTATCCGCCGGAGATGATCGAGCGCCAGGCCGACTACGTGCAGGGCATCAACCACAGCAGTGGCAGCACCGGGCTGGGCCTGTATTTCGCCGCGCGGATCGCCGAGCTGCATCAGCGCGGCGGGGTCTGCGGACGTACCGAGATCGGCAATGGCGGCGTGCTGGGTGGCGGGGTGTTCCGGCTCTATCTGCCCTGAACAGGCCCCCTCCATAAATCCTCACAAATCCCCTGCGGGAGCGAGCTGGCTCGCCATAGCGGTGTATCAGCCAGCTCAATATGGGCTGGACCGACGCTATCGCGAGCCAGCTCGCTCCCACAGCCGTATCGCATGAGATTTTAATTGCCTCCGGCTGCTTGATATTCCGAACAGCCGAAGCCTATTTTGTACGGGTTGCCGTTCGCGGCTCGCACATAACAAGGATTGCGTCATGACGACCGATGGCCAGCGTTCACTCGCGCAGCGATTGACGGGCATTGATGAGATTGAGTGTGTCACACCGGATTTGAATGGCGTGCCGCGAGGCAAGGTGATGGCGGCCGCGGGGTTCCTCGAGGGACGGCGGTTGCAGATGGCCCGCGGGGTGCTGCTGCAGTGCATCATGGGCGGTTATCCGCCGGCGCGTTTCTATGGCAGCGACGATGGCGACCTGGCGCTGGTGGCCGATCCGCAACAGATTCATCGCCTGCCCTGGAGCCAGCATCCTCGCGCCCTGGCGATCTGCGATGCCGATGAACTGACCGGCGAAAGCTCCCGACTCTCGACTCGCGGCCAGCTCAAGGCCGTGATCGCCCGGTATGCCGCCCATGGCCTGGCGCCGGTGGTGGCGACCGAGCTGGAGTTTTTCGTCTTCGCACCCAACCCGGACCCGGCCCGGCCGTTCCAGCCCCCGGTGGGCCTGGATGGGCGCCGCGAAGACGGCCATTCGGCCTTCAGCGTCAGTTCCAACAATGGCCTGCGACCCTTCTTCAATGAGGTGTACCAATGCATGGCGGCGTTAGGCCTGCCTCGAGACACCTTCATGCATGAAATGGGCGTGAGTCAGTTCGAGATCAATCTGCTCCATGGCGACGCGCTGCTGTTGGCCGACCAGACCTTCCTGTTCAAGCACCTGCTCAAGGAAGTGGCCCTCAAGCATGGCTTGACCGTGGTCTGCATGGCCAAGCCCCTGGCCCATACGCCGGGCAGTTCGATGCATATCCACCAGAGCGTCGTCGAGCTGGACAGTGGTCGCAACGTCTTCAGCGACGCGGCGGGCGAACCGACGGCCGCGTTCCGGCATTTCATTGGCGGACAACAGGCGGGCATGGCGGATTTCACGGCGCTGTTCGCACCGAACGTCAATTCCTACCAGCGCCTGTGCCATCCGTTCGCCTCGCCGAACAATGCCTGCTGGTCCTATGACAACCGTTCGGCCGGACTGCGGATACCCGCCAGTTCCCCTGTGGCCCGGCGGGTCGAGAACCGCTTGCCCGGGGCCGATGCCAACCCTTACCTGGCGATTGCCGCCAGCCTGGCGGCGGGATTGCATGGTATCGAAAACCGGCTGGAGCCAAGTGCCGCGATCCAGGGCGAATTCCAGGTGCCGGACAATCTCTCCCTGCCATGTACCTTGCATGCTGCCCTGGAGCGTCTGAAGCGTAGCCCCCTGGCGAAGGAACTGTTCGGAGTTGAGTTCATCGAAGGCTACATCGCTTCGAAAAACCTGGAACTGACCAGTTTCCTTGACGAAATCACGCCTTGGGAACGGCGGGTCCTTGCGGCCCAGGCATAACCAAACCCCCGCTTCGGGCTATCTTCAGCGATAGCCCTTACTCACCTCAAGGAGCCGCTCGGAACGCCGATGCGCCAAATCTGGAAACCCTTTCGAGCGCTTTATTTCGCCTCGCTGATGATGCTCATCGGCTCGGGCCTCTTGAGTACTTACCTGGCCTTGCGCCTGGCTGCCGATAACGTGGACAGCCTGTGGGTCGGTGCCCTGATGGCCGCCAACTATTTCGGCCTGGTGCTGGGCGGCAAGATCGGTCACCGGCTGATCGCCCGCGTCGGGCATATCCGTGCCTATTCGGCCTGTGCCGGGCTGGTGGGCGCAGCGGTGCTGGGCCATGGCCTGGTGGACTGGCTGCCGGCCTGGATCGTGCTGCGGATGATCGTCGGCCTGGGGATGATGTGCCAGTACATGGTCATCGAGAGCTGGCTCAACGAGCAGGCCGAAGCCTCGCAGCGCGGGGTAGTGTTCAGTGGCTACATGATCGCTTCGTACCTGGGCCTGGTGCTCGGCCAGTTGATCCTGGTCATGCATCCGGCCCTGGGGCCGGAGCTGCTGATGCTGGTGGCCTTGTGCTTCGCCCTCTGCCTGGTGCCGGTGGCGCTGACCCGGCGGATTCACCCGGCACCGATGCGTCCGGCTCCCATGGAACCGCGTTTCTTCATCAAGCGCGTGCCACAGTCATTGAGCACGGTGCTGGGTTCCGGGCTGATCGCCGGCTCGTTCTATGGCCTGGCGCCGTTGTACGCCTCTCAGCAGGGGCTTTCCACCGAGCAGGTCGGTCTGTTCATGGGTAGCTGCATTTTTGCCGGGTTGCTGGTGCAGTGGCCGCTGGGCTGGTTGTCCGACCGTTATGACCGGGCGCTGCTGATCCGTTGCTTTGCGCTGGTCCTGGCGATCTGCGCGTTGCCGCTGGCAATTCTGCCCAAGGTGCCCCTTGAGATGCTGTTCGTCGCCGGCTTTCTCTGTTCGCTGGTTCAGTTCTGCCTGTATCCACTGGCGGTGGCATTTTCCAACGACCATGTCGAAGGCGATCGCCGGGTCTCGCTGACGGCGATGCTGCTGGTGACCTATGGTGTCGGCGCCAGTATCGGGCCGTTGGTGGCCGGCGTGCTGATGAAGACGTTCGGCAGCCATATGCTGTATGGCTTCTTTGCGTTCTTCGCGTTGATTCTGGTATGGCGCATCCGGCCCAAAGCGGTGACCAACCTGCATCAGGTCGACGACGCGCCGCTGCATCACGTGGCGATGCCGGACAGCATGTCCAGTTCGCCGTTGGTGGCATGTCTCGATCCGCGAGTCGATGAGCAGGTGGTACAGGAACAGATGCAGACGCCGGCGACGGAGCAGGAACCGGCCGCTGAAGCGTCGGTGGAGGAGCCGGTCAAGTAGACCGTGGTGTTCTCATCGCGAGCAGGCTCGCTCCCATCGGGATTGGTGGTGGACACGCTGGGAGGCGAGCCCTGCTCGCGATGAGGTCGGCCCAGACGCAGTAGCATTCGGATCTAAACGGCATAAAAAAACGGGCAGCCCCTGTGGAGGCTGCCCGTTTTTTATGCCCGGATGATCAGAGATCGTCTTTATCGAAACGACGGGCTTCGCGCTGTAGCTGATAGACGAAGCGCTCGACCTGGCGCTGCACCAGGCCACTGATATTGTGGAAGCGCACGCCGGCGAAGGTGGTGTTGATCCTTTCTTCAAAATGCAGGTAGCGCAGTTCGACCGGTGCGGTCATGTTGCCGAACGGCAGGGCGGCGATGAAGCGTTCGTAGACCTGGCCCAATTGCAGGCGTTCGGTAATGTCGCCCTCGAAGCGCAGCTTGCAGCCGGTAGCGGAAATATCCAGCAGCTTGCCGTCCACCGGTGACTTGAGCTTCTCGCCACCCAGTTCGATGCTCACCAGTTGCGCCAGTTTCAAGGCGGCACGGAAGGCATTGCGACGCTGGTGGTAGACCACTTCCTCGGGCAGGGCGCCGCGATAGCAGCGACCGTCGCTGGAGTCTTCGATGGTCAACGGCCCGTTGCCTTCCCATGCGATGCGCACGCCATCATGGAAACCCTCGACCCGGAACGGCTCGCCTGCCAGCAGGAAGCGTTCTCCGTCGCGGGGGATCATTTCGTCCAGGGCGAGGGCGTTCTTCTCGCGGTCGACATCGACCAGGTAACTCTGGAAGCGCTGGCTGCGTTCATGGAAGGTGATGATCAGCGGATCATGGCTTTCTTGCAGCATCCTCAGGTTGCCGGAGATTTCCAGAGGCGTGGTGAGAACCTTGGGGGGCTGCGGAGCATCATCCGCGTTTGAGGCATTGAACACGGGGGTCAATCTCCAGGCTAAATACGACTACGAATAGCCAGCATTTTGCCAGCATGTATCGCACGTTGATAGAGCGCAGGCATCGTTCGTTTCATGCCTGGCTGAGCGGGCGATGCTTGACCATTTTTGCGGTCGAGCCGCGAGCATCGTAAAGCGTCGGGATTTCACCGCCATTGAGGATGCGCAACTGGTTGGCGGTAGCGGCCTGCTGGACCTGGATCGACTGGCCGTTCTTGGCGTTGGCGGCCTGGCATTGGGCGAGCAGGTCGTTGAGCGCCGCGCTTTGGGACAACAATTGATCGCCGATGGGCGACTGGCTCGCCAGTTGCTCCAGTCCACCCTGGTTGGTGGGCAGGTTGAGGCTGGCGAGAATCTCGCTGCGCTTGCGGCCATGCTGATCGAGCAAAATGATCAATGCCTGTTTCTGCGCCAGAATATTTTCCAGCAGCGGCATGTCGCGACCGTGCAGCGCCAGGGATTCGGTCTGCAAAAGTTCCAGTAACTGCTGGACTGGAACGAAGTCGTCGATGATCAGTTGCAATAAAGTAGTGTCGTGCATGGCTGGCCTTGGGTCTTAAGCGTCCAAAAGCCTGGCGCAGGCGGCTGCCTAGCGCTGGGCTTCGAAGTTGAGCAGTTTGCTGGCTACACGGTTGCTGTCGACTTTGTAGCTGCCATCGGCGATTGCTGCCTTCAACTCGGCCACGCGGCCTTTGTCGACAACAGGTAGATCGCGCAGCTTGTCAGTGACCTTCTGCAACTGTTGAGCCTCATCGCTGAGGTGTACCGACTCCCCATTGCTGACAGTGGTGGCTTGCTCGACCGGCGAGGATTTTTCGGTTTCCTTGCTGGCGTTGGTGCGCGTGGTGCCTGTCAGGGGTGAAGAGCTGTTTAAACGATTGAAATCGATGACCATGGTAAAAAACCTCTGGGTATTTGGACGCTTGCCATGTTCTCGGCCATTCCCAAAAAAACTTTAGGCTCATTTATTCAATGAACGTGCGCACGTCTGCGCTTGCCTTGGCATAAGGCACAGTCTAGGGAACGGCGGGGGCAAGCGCCAGCTTTCTACCCGTCTCTACCGGATCGCTACATAGCCACTTCCACTTGGCCTGGGGCCATCACTTGCGCCTTGATGACGCGTTGGGAGTTGAGGTTTTTCACTCGGATCTGCTCACGCATGCCGCCGTTGGACAGCGCCTCGCCCGGCATTCTTACGGCCAGGGTGCCGCTACGGGCGGTGATGACGACCTGATCGCCCTTGCGAACCACTTCGGCCTGTTCCAGGTGCACGAGGGTTACCACCTGATCGGCTACCATTGGTCGGACAAGTTTCTGACCGATGGCTTCGTCGACGGAGGTCAGGAAGCCTTGGGTGATCTGGCTGACGTCGCGTTCACGCAGCGTCACGTCCTGTGGCTCGACGATGCCGGCCCGCTTGAGTGGGCGGGTCGTGGTGACGATCTCGCGGTACAGGCGCACCTGGGCTGGCACGAACACCGTCCACGGCGCGGCGCTGTCGCAACGAACCTTTACCGTGACCCGCCCCAGGGGCCTGGCCGGGCTCTCCAGCGAGGCAGTCAATTCCTTGTCGCACATTGGCATGCGCAGGCGGGGATCGAGCTGGTTGACTTCGATTTCATAACGACCTTCGGTTTGACTGGAGGCCAGGTAGTCTTCTACGGTGAATTCAAGAAAGCCCTGAGTGACGCCGATAAGGAGATCAGGCAAGGTAACCGGAGCATCGGCGAGGGCACGGCCGCCCGAGGCGAACAGGCAGACAGCCAGCAGCGCACCTAGCCAGTGGCGGCAATGAGTGGTCAAGCGTCGAGAAAATGTCGTTTGTGCGTTCATGCCGGTTGAATAGCAAGCCCCGTGCCGTTTAGTGATGAATGCGCGTCGGACACATTAGCGTTAGGTAGGAGTCAGGGCATGGCGGGAGTGATGGATTCGGTAAACCAGCGCACGCAGCTGGTCGGTCAGAATCGCCTGGAGCTGTTGTTGTTCCGTCTCGATGGCCAACAGTTGTATGGGATTAACGTGTTCAAGGTCCGTGAGGTGCTGCAATGCCCCAAGCTGACGTTGATGCCAAAATCCAGTCCCGTCGTGTGCGGTGTGGCGAATATCCGGGGAGCGACCATCCCGATTCTCGATCTGGCGATGGCCACTGGTGCCGGTGCGCTGCTGGATCAGAGCAATCCGTTTGTGATCATCACCGAGTACAACACCAAGACCCAGGGTTTCCTGGTGCGCTCGGTGGAACGCATCGTCAACATGAACTGGGAGGAGATCCATCCGCCGCCCAAGGGCACGGGCCGTGATCACTACCTGACGGCGGTGACCCGGGTCGACAACCAGTTGGTGGAAATCATCGACGTGGAGAAAATCCTCGCCGAAGTGGCCCCGACGCCGGAGACCATCTCCGTGGGCGTGGTGGATGCCGAAACCCAGCACAAGGCCATCTCGATGCGCGTGCTGACCGTCGATGACTCATCGGTGGCGCGCAAGCAGGTGACCCGTTGCCTGCAGACCGTCGGTGTCGAGGTCGTGGCATTGAACGACGGCCGGCAAGCGCTGGACTACCTGCGCAGCCTGGTCGACGATGGTAAGAAGCCGGAAGAAGAGTTCCTGATGATGATTTCCGACATCGAAATGCCAGAGATGGACGGCTACACGCTGACGTCGGAAATCCGCAGCGATCCGCGCATGCAGAAACTGCACATCATCCTGCATACGTCGTTGTCCGGGGTGTTCAACCAGGCGATGGTCAAGAAAGTCGGCGCCGACGATTTTCTCGCCAAGTTCCGGCCCGATGACCTGGCTTCCAGGGTGGTCGACCGGATCAAGGCCGCGGAATAAAGGTCGGGCGCGTCTTGCGCCCGGCAAATCAACACAATGAAAGAGGCGGTATCTTGTCTACGGGTAATTTGGATTTCGAACAGTTCCGGGTCTTCCTGGAAAAAGCCTGTGGCATCTTGCTTGGTGAAAACAAGCAATACCTGGTGTCGAGCCGTCTCAACAAATTGATGGAGCAACAGGGCCTCAAGTCGTTGGGTGAGCTGGTGCAACGTATCCAGACCCAACCGCGCAGCGGTTTGCGCGAAATGGTGGTGGACGCCATGACCACCAACGAAACCCTGTGGTTTCGCGATACCTATCCCTTCGAGGTGTTGAAGAGCAAGGTCTTGCCGGCGGCCATCAAGGCCAGCCCGGGCCAACGCCTGCGGATCTGGTCGGCGGCCTGTTCGTCGGGCCAGGAGCCGTATTCGATCTCGATGTCCATCGACGAATTCGAGCGGACCAACATCGGCCAGTTGAAGGGCGGCGTGCAAATCGTCGCCACCGATCTGTCCGGGACCATGCTCAACAACTGCAAGACCGGCGAATACGACAGCCTGGCCATCGGCCGCGGCCTGTCGCCGGATCGCCTGCAACGCTATTTCGACACGAAGGGGCCGGGCCGCTGGGTGGTCAAGGCGCCGATCAAGAATCGGGTGGAGTTCCGCTCGTTCAACCTGCTGGACAGCTATGCCAGCCTCGGCAAGTTCGACGTGGTCTTCTGCCGCAACGTGCTGATCTATTTCTCCGCCGAGGTGAAGAAAGACATCCTGCTGCGTATCCACGGTACCCTCAAGCCCGGCGGCTACCTGTTCCTCGGCGCTTCCGAAGCGTTGAATGGCTTGCCGGATCATTACCAGATGGTCCAGTGCAGCCCGGGTATCATCTACCAGGCGAAATGATTGGCTTGGGTTGTCAAAAAAACGGGAGTCCCTAGGGGCTCCCGTTTTTTTTTGCCGGCCAGCCGGCGCCATCCCCCTATGGGAGCGAGCTCGCCCCCACATCTTGACTCGCGTCGCCTGATGAAAGCGGCAGAAAAGCGGCAGAAAAGCGGAAGCCGATTGCCGCTTTTCTGGCATTGCCGCTTTGCCGCTGCCCGCAAAGCCCCGGTTTATGGGCTTTTGGAAAGTGGCACGACGCTTGCTATATCCATTCGTACGTACATTCTGGTCACCCAAAGGTTTCCGACATGAGCATCAGCTTCGATAAAGCGCTCGGTATCCATGAAAAGGCCCTGAGCTTCCGCGCCCAGCGTGCCGAAGTCCTGGCCAATAACATTGCCAACGCCGACACCCCGAACTACAAGGCGCGTGACCTGGACTTCTCCAAGGTGCTCGCCGAGCAGAACGAAAAGGCCAAGAACGGCCACTTCGCCTTGAACATGACCAACAGCCGTCATATCGAAGCCGAAGGCTTGAGCAGCGGCGACGAGTCGCTGATGTATCGCACGCCGATGCAGCCTTCGATCGACCAGAACACCGTGGATGCTCAACTGGAACAGTCCAACTACGCGGAGAACTCCGTGAATTTCCAGGCCAGCTTCACCTTGCTCAACAGTAAGTTCAAAGGGCTGGTATCGGCCCTGCGCGGAGAGTAATCCATGTCGATCGCCAGCGTATTCAACATTGCCGGCAGTGCCATGAGTGCCCAGACCACTCGCCTGAACACCGTCGCCAGTAACATCGCCAACGCCGAGACCGTCTCGTCGAGCATCGACCAGACCTACCGTGCCCGTCACCCGGTGTTCGCCACCATGTTCCAGGGCGGCCAGTCCGGCGGCAGCGACTCGCTGTTCCAGGACCAGGACGCAGCGGGCCAGGGCGTACAGGTACTTGGCGTAGTCGAAGACCAGAGCAACCTCGAAGCACGTTATGAGCCAAACCATCCGGCCGCGGACGCCAAGGGTTATGTCTACTACCCGAACGTCAACGTCGTCGAAGAAATGGCCGACATGATTTCCGCCAGTCGTTCGTTCCAGACCAACGCCGAAATGATGAACACCGCCAAAACCATGATGCAGAAGGTCCTGACCCTCGGTCAGTGATAAGGGGCGAGTCACATGAGCGTCACCAACACTACCAGCGGTTTGAGCCTCAACGAGATTCTGGCCAACTCCTCGGTCAAGACCAACAACACCTCCGATGGTCTCGGCGGCGCGACCCAGGCAGCGACCGGCAACAAGGAGCTGGGCAAGGATGCGTTCCTGCAGTTGCTCGTTACCCAGCTGAAGAACCAGAACCCGCTGGAGCCCCAGGACAACGGTGAGTTCGTTGCCCAATTGGCGCAGTTCAGCAGCCTGGAAGGTATCACCACGCTCAACGAAACCGTGAGCGGTATCGCCGGCAACTACAACTCGTCCCAGGCGCTGCAGGCTTCGTCCCTGGTGGGGCGTTCGGTGATCGCGCCCGGTGACAAGGCTGTGGTCGACACCTCCAAGAGCCTCAACGGCACGGTGGTGGTACCGGCGGCAGTGTCCTCCCTCACCGTCAAGATCATGGACAAGGACGGCAAGACTGTCCGCACCATCGACCTGGGCAGCCAGAAGGCCGGCAACTCGGCGTTCATCTGGGATGGCAAGAACGACGCCGGCACGACGGTCGAGTCGGGCACGTATACCTTTGCGGCCTCGACCACCATCGACGGCAAGGCCACGTCGCTGATCACCAACCTGCCGGCCACGGTCAGCAGCGTGACCATCAGCCAGACGGGCGGTGAGCTGATGCTCAACCTGGCCGGGCTGGGCAGCATTGCCCTGTCCAAAGTACAAACTATTGGTATGTAGAGCCGACTAACCGGCAAAAGGAGTCAACATGTCTTTCAACATCGGCCTTAGCGGTCTCTATGCAGCCAACAAACAGCTGGACGTGACCGGCAACAACATCGCCAACGTCGCGACCACCGGTTTCAAATCGTCCCGCGCGGAATTCGAAGACGTCTACTCGGCCACCAAGCTGGGTTCGGGCACCAAGACCGTCGGCAACGGCGTGCGTCTGGCCAACGTCTCCCAGCAGTTCGGCCAGGGTGATGTGAACAACACCGGCAACGTGCTGGACATGGGTATCCAGGGCCAGGGCTTCTTTGTCCTGAGCAACGACGGTTCCCTGAGCTACACCCGTGCCGGTACCTTCAAGACCGACAAGGAAGGCTACATCACCAACAGCGATGGCACTGCACGCCTGCAAGGCTATGGCGTGGACGCCAACGGCAAGATCCTTAACGGTATCCTGACCGACCTGCGCATCGACACCTCGAACCTGCCGCCGCAGGCCACCAGCCTGGTTTCGTCGACGATCAACCTGAATTCGACGGCCACGCCGATTGACCAGACCAACCCGGCCTTGGAGTTCGATCCGACCGATACGGCCACGTTTACGAAACAGTTCACTACACCGGTCTACGACACTCAGGGTAACCAGCACTCCATGGATCAGTACATGGTCAAAACGGGTGCCAATACCTGGGACGTCTATACCCTGATCGATGGTCGTAACCTGAATGGCAGCGCGCCGGTCGCTCCCAACGCTCCGGTTCCTTCGACGATGACCTTCGATTCGAGTGGCAAGCTGGTCCAGGTCAGCACTCCGCCCGCGACCATCAACAGCGATCTGGTACTCACAGGCTGGGTGCCCGGTACCGTGACCAACGGTGTGTGGACCGCGAACGGCGCCGGTTCGTCGACTATTACGGTCTCCATGGCCAACACCACCCAGTTCAACGCCGACACCGCACGGTCGATCCCGACCCAGAACGGTTACGCCACCGGCCAGATCACCAACCTGACCATCGACGGCAGCGGTGTATTGCTGGCCAACTTCAGCAACAACCAGACCAAGCCCATCGGCCAGATCTCCCTTGCCAGCTTCACCAACGAGCAAGGCCTGCAGCCAGTAGGCGGTACCAGCTGGAAGGAAACCTTCGCTTCGGGCATCCCAGGCTACGATGCTCCGCAAACCGGCACCCTGGGTTCGATCGTCTCCAACTCCCTGGAAGAGTCCAACGTCAACCTGACCAACGAACTGGTCGAGCTGATCAAGGCGCAAAGCAACTACCAGGCGAACGCCAAGACCATCTCCACCCAGAGCACCATCATGCAGACCATCATTCAGATGACTTGATGACGCTGTTGGCTTGAAGGCTGCACAAGAAGCCCCTCGCAAGAGGGGCTTTTTCATACCCGCCAGAGCTTGTCCTCATGCCAGGTTCCCTTTGTGGCGAGGGGATAAATCCCCTCGCCACAATGAGTGTCACCCTGAACCTGGATGCAGGTTGGCCCGCAGCTGTCGCGAACGAGTACTGTCGTTTTCCAGGCAAAAGAAAACCCCCGATAAACCAGCGGTCTATCGGGGGCTTCTTTCAGCTGGCGCTTTTACGCGCCCACTGGCTCAGCTTATTGGCAAGCTTCGCAATCCGGCTCATCGATCGCGCAGGCCTTTGGCACTGGCGCCGGACCCGCTGGAGCAGCCAGGACCGAATCGTCACCGTGGTTGCCGCCAGCGGAAACCGCGTTCAGCTTACCGGTGTTGATGGTGGACTTCTCGGTGCTGGTGGCGGCCAGGGCACGGAGGTAGTAGGTGGTCTTCAGACCACGGTACCAGGCCATGCGGTAGGTCACGTCCAGCTTCTTGCCCGAAGCGCCGGCGATGTACAGGTTCAGCGATTGAGCCTGGTCGATCCACTTCTGGCGACGGCTGGCGGCGTCGACGATCCAACGGGCCTCCACTTCGAACGCGGTGGCATAGAGCTCCTTGAGCTCCTGCGGGATGCGCTCGATCTGTTGTACCGAACCGTCGTAGTACTTCAGGTCGTTGATCATCACCGAATCCCACAGGCCGCGGGCCTTGAGGTCGCGGACCAGGTACGGGTTGATCACGGTGAACTCGCCCGACAGGTTCGATTTCACATAGAGGTTCTGGTAGGTCGGTTCGATCGACTGCGACACGCCGGTAATGTTGGCGATGGTGGCGGTCGGTGCGATGGCCATGATGTTGGAGTTGCGGATGCCTTTCTGTACGCGGGCACGAACCGGGGCCCAGTCCAGGCTTTCGGTCAGGTCGACGTCGATGTATTTCTCGCCACGGGACTCGATCAGGATCTGTTGCGAATCCAGCGGCAGGATGCCCTTGGACCACAGCGAGCCCTGGAACGTCTCGTAGGCACCGCGCTCGTCGGCCAGGTCGCAGGAAGCCTGGATCGCGTAGTAGCTGACCGCTTCCATGGACTTGTCGGCGAACTCGACGGCAGCGTCCGAACCATACGGGATGTGCTGCAGGTACAGCGCGTCCTGGAAGCCCATGATGCCCAGGCCCACTGGACGGTGTTTGAAGTTGGAGTTCTTCGCCTGTGGCACCGAGTAGTAGTTGATGTCGATCACGTTGTCGAGCATGCGCACGGCGGTGTTCACGGTGCGCTGCAGCTTGGCGGTGTCCAGCTTGCCGTCGACGATGTGGTTCGGCAGGTTGATCGAGCCCAGGTTGCAGACCGCGATCTCGTCCTTGTTGGTGTTCAGGGTGATCTCGGTGCACAGGTTCGAACTGTGGACCACGCCCACGTGCTGCTGCGGGCTGCGCAGGTTGCACGGGTCCTTGAAGGTCAGCCATGGGTGGCCGGTCTCGAACAGCATCGACAGCATCTTGCGCCACAGGTCCTTGGCCTGGACGACCTTGAACAACTTGATCTTGTTGTACTCGGTCAGGGCTTCGTAGTACTCGTAGCGCTCTTCGAAGGCCTTGCCGGTCAGGTCGTGCAGGTCCGGCACTTCGGATGGCGAGAACAGGGTCCACTTGCCGTCGTCGAAGACACGCTTCATGAACAGGTCGGGGATCCAGTTGGCGGTGTTCATGTCGTGGGTACGACGACGGTCGTCACCGGTGTTCTTGCGCAGCTCGATGAACTCTTCGATGTCCATGTGCCAGGTTTCCAGGTAGGCACAGACCGCGCCCTTGCGCTTGCCGCCCTGGTTGACCGCCACGGCGGTGTCGTTGACCACCTTGAGGAACGGCACGACGCCCTGGGACTTGCCGTTGGTACCCTTGATGTACGAGCCCAATGCGCGAACCGGGGTCCAGTCGTTGCCCAGGCCGCCGGCGAATTTGGACAGCATGGCGTTGTCGTGGATCGCGCCGTAGATGCCCGACAGGTCGTCCGGCACGGTGGTCAGGTAGCAGCTCGACAGCTGTGGCCGCAGGGTACCGGCGTTGAACAGGGTCGGGGTCGAGGCCATGTAGTCGAAGGACGACAGCAGGTTGTAGAACTCGATGGCACGGTCTTCGCGCTGCTTCTCTTCGATCGCCAGGCCCATGGCCACGCGCATGAAGAAGATCTGCGGCAGTTCGAAACGCACGCCGTCCTTGTGGATGAAGTAACGGTCGTACAGGGTCTGCAGGCCCAGGTAGGTGAACTGCTGGTCGCGCTCGTGATCGATCGCCTTGCCGAGTTTTTCCAGGTCGAAGGAAGCCAGGACCGGGTTCAGCAGTTCGTATTCGATACCCTTGGCGATGTAGGCCGGCAACGCCTTGGCGTACAGGTCGACCATTTCATGGTGGGTCGCGCTCTCGGCGACTTCCAGGAAGCTCAGGCCTTCGGCGCGCAGGGTGTCCATCAGCAGGCGGGCGGTGACGAAGGAGTAGTTCGGCTCGCGCTCCACCAGGGTCCGCGCGGTCATCACCAGGGCGGTGTTGACGTCCTTGAGGGCGACGCCGTCATAGAGATTCTTCAGGGTTTCGCGCTGGATCAGTTCGCCGTCGACTTCTTCCAGGCCTTCGCAGGCTTCGGTAACGATGGTGTTCAGGCGACCCATGTCCAGAGGCGCCAGCGTGCCGTCGGCGCGGGCGATGCGGATCGATGGGTGGGCCTGGACCGGTGCGTCGGCTGGCGCGCGGGTGGCACGCTCCTTGGCACGGGAGTCACGGTAGATCACGTAGTCGCGGGCCACTTTCTGCTCGCCGGCACGCATCAGGGCCAGTTCGACCTGGTCCTGGATCTCTTCGATGTGGATGGTGCCGCCCGAGGGCATGCGACGCTTGAAGGTCGCGGTGACCTGTTCGGTCAGGCGGGCCACGGTGTCGTGGATTCGCGACGAGGCGGCAGCGGTACCGCCCTCAACTGCGAGAAACGCTTTGGTGATGGCGACGGTGATCTTGTCATCGGTGTAAGGAACGACAGTGCCGTTACGCTTGATCACACGCAGTTGGCCGGGCGCGGTGGCAGACAGATCCGGGCTCGAATCGGCGGCCAGCGGCGCGGTGCCCTGCGGGTTCTCGCGAGTTGTGTCGGTGTGCATGGGTGTCTCCACGTTCTCTATGTTTGTTTGGGCTCCCTCGCGGGGCCCACCGTTCCGTCCTGAAGCACTACAACCGACTGGCGTCGGGCATAACCACTTCGGGACAGTAGGAGGCTGGGCCGGGAGGCCGCCTCCATCCGAAGTTCCGGGTTGCGAGCCTGGGCTCGTGACCGAACTGAAGGGGCGCAGCTAAGTACTGCAACACCCGTACCGTTCCGGTCGTTTTCTCAACCTTTGAAGCCATTGCCCTTCGCGCGGCGCGGATGGGTCTTGGGGATGCGATGTTTCAGCTGGACAGAGGCACGAAAAGCGCTTGAATTCTCTGTCCGACTTGTGTTTGGTTTTTGGCCTGAACCCCTACATGTAGGGTTTTTTTCGTGGCGGGCTACAAGATAATGCGTTTTGGGGGATGAATCAACGTACTACCTGTGGATAAGCCTGTGCGTAATTTGTGTGCGAAACGTGGAGCTGCTCTGTAGGCCGCGAGCTTGCTGGAGCGAGCGCTTTTTCAACAATTTCGAGCACTGAAAAACTGTTCGAAAATTTTGCGGGCGCGGACCATACCACAGCCATTCCATCCGGCCGAACGCATTTGTCCGCTTGTTTTCTAGCGGGACGCCGTTTATACAATCGGGCCATGTATCGGTGCGATTGTCCTCGTCCAGGATGACAATAAAGAGAGGACGGCCCCGACGATCCATAAGTGGACATACATGCCCTGTGGCAAGCGTTGTCGCCACGCAAGCGTGCACGTCCCTTCCTATTCGCTGCAAGACGAGGCCCCAGTGGAACAAGAAGCCTGGCAGGTATTGATTGTCGAGGATGACCAGCGTCTCGCCGAGCTGACCCGTGACTACCTGGAGAGCAATGGGCTGCGGGTCGCCATCGAGGGCGACGGTGCGGTGGCGGCGCGGCGGATCATCGCCGAGCAACCGGACCTTGTGATCCTCGACCTGATGCTGCCGGGCGAAGATGGCTTGAGCATCTGTCGCAAGGTGCGCGAGCAGTACGACGGGCCGATCCTGATGCTCACCGCCCGTACCGACGACACCGATCAGATCCAGGGGCTGGACCTGGGGGCGGACGACTATGTCTGCAAGCCGGTGCGCCCGCGGGTGTTGCTGGCACGCATCCAGGCGCTGTTGCGGCGCAGCGAGCCCGTGGAGCCGAACCCGCAGAAATCGCGGCGCCTGCAGTTCGGTCCGCTGGTGGTGGACAGTGCCTTGCGCGAGGCCTGGTTGCAGGGCAGCGGTATCGAACTGACCAGCGCCGAATTCGATCTGCTGTGGCTGTTGGTGTCCAATGCCGGGCGCATCCTGTCCCGGGAAGAAATCTTCACCGCCTTGCGCGGTATCGGCTATGACGGCCAGGACCGCTCCATTGATGTGCGAATCTCGCGGATCCGCCCCAAGATCGGTGACGATCCGGAGCATCCCCGGCTGATCAAGACCATCCGCAGCAAAGGCTACCTGTTCGTTCCCGAAGCCTGCGTAGACCCGGCGCCGTGAACTCGATTTTCCTGCGCATCTATGGCGGCATGTGCGCGGCGCTGGTGCTGGTGGCGGTGCTAGGGGTACTGGCCCTGCACCTGCTCAACCAGACCCGCGCCGAACAATATCGCGAGCGCCTGGCCCACGGCACGTTTTCCCTGATGGCCGACAATCTGCGGCCGATGAACGATACCGAACGCCATCGCGCCCTGATGCTGTGGGGGCGCCTGCTGGGCATTCCCCTGGCACTGCGGACCTTCGCCGAGACCGACCTCGACCTTGGCCAGCGCACCCGTGTGTTGCGTGGACAGGTACTGGTGGAACAGACCGGGCCCCATGCGGCTAAGGTCTATCGGCTGGTCAGTGATGGTGAGCAACTGATGCTGATGGGCGAGGTCCGCCAGATCAGCGAGCAACTGGCCCGGGCCACCATTTATCTGCTGGCCGACGAACTGGTGCGCTACCCCGTGGCCGAGCAGCCCGAACGGCTTGCCCAGCTCAAGCAGGACAAGGGGTTCGGTTTCGATCTTCGACTGATGAGCGTCGACCAGGTGGACATGGACGAAGACCAGCGTCGTCGTGTCACCGAAGGCGATACGGTGATGGCCCTGGGCAAGGACGGCGATTCGATCCGGGTATTCGCCGGCATGGTCGGCACGCCCTGGGTGCTGGAGATCGGTCCGCTGTACCAGATGAACCCATATCCACCGCAATGGCTGGTCTTGATCGCGGCGTTGGGGTTGAGCCTGATCGGGTTGATTGTCTATCTGCTGGTGCGCCAATTGGAGCGACGCCTGCGGGGCCTGGAGTCGGCCGCCACCCAGATCGCCCAAGGCAGCCTGGAAACCCGAGTGCCGGCCCGGGGCGCCGACTCGGTGGGGCGACTGGCCGCGGCGTTCAACGGCATGGCCGAGCACCTGCAACAGTTGTTGGCAATCCAGCGCGAGCTGGTGCGAGCGGTGTCCCATGAACTGCGTACCCCGGTGGCGCGCCTGCGCTTCGGCCTGGAAATGCTCGGCAGTGCCACCACCGCCCAGGCCCGGGAAAAATACCTGGCGGGCATGGACCACGACATCGAGGACCTGGACCGGTTGGTGGACGAGATGTTGACCTATGCGCGACTGGAGCAGGGTTCGCCGGCACTGAATTTCCAGCGCGTGGACCTCGATGCCCTGGTCAATCAGGTGATCGAGGAACTGGGCCCGCTCAGGCCGGGTGTCACGGTGGAGCGGGGACTCTGCCTCTCTGCCGCCGATTGCGATGGCGCCTGGGTCGAGGCCGAGCCGCGGTTCCTGCACCGCGCCTTGCAGAACCTGGTGAGCAATGCCATGCGCCATGCCCGGTCACGGGTGACGGTGAGTTACCAGGTGGGGCAGTTGCGCTGTCGGGTGGATGTCGAGGACGACGGTCCCGGCGTGCCTGAGGCGGCATGGGAGCGAGTGTTCAAGCCGTTCCTGCGTTTGGACGACAGTCGTGCCCGTGCTTCGGGTGGCCATGGGCTGGGGCTGTCGATCGTGCGGCGGATCATCCATTGGCATGACGGCCGGGCGCTGATCGGCAAGAGCAAGAGCCTGGGTGGCGCCTGTTTCAGCCTGAGCTGGCCGAGGCATCAGGACCGGTCTTGAAGGGTGTGGCTGAGGTGGGCCGCTGTCGCGGACACTGCGCAAGGCTCAGGCCCTGATGCCCACCAGGCTCAACAACTGCGAATCCTTCACCCCAAACTGTGCCTGCAGCTCGCTGCCATGACGCCACTGCTCCGACAGGTCGGTCAGTAACCGTAGTCGCACCTGCCCATCCTGTGTCCACTCCAGCACCTCGGCATGCTCGAAATAAAAGCGCTTCCCGACGATCGGATACAGCGCCTTGAACAGGCTTTCCTTGACCGAAAAGGTCAGGGTCACCAGCAATGCGCGGTCATCCTGCGGGGTGTTGGCCAGGCGCAGCAGCTCGGGCGGCGTGAGGATTTCGCCGGCCAGGCGCTCGGCGCGCTCGGGGTCGAGGAGGTTTTCCAGGTCCATGCCCAGGCCCTGCCAGTGTTCCTTGCGAGCGACGATGGCCGCCGCCCGGCCGGTGCTGTGGGTGATCGAGCCGCTGACATGGGCCGGCCACACAGGGGCGCGGTCTTCGCCGATGGCCGGCACGCAAGGCTGGCCATCCAGGCGGTGCAGGGCGGCCCGGGCGCAGATTCGCCCGGCAAGGAATTCGGCCTGGCGCTTGGGCACGGAGCGCTGGATGCTCGCGGGTGGCTCGATGGCGCTGCTGCGGAAATCGTCACTAGCCAGCAGCAACGGGTCGAAGCAGGTGCTCAGCAAGAAGGTGTCGGGCAGGATGTCGGGCAGCAGCCACCGGTCATCCAGAGGCGAGCAGCAGGCGGGCAGGGCGGGGAGTCGGTTCATGCCGGGCATTTTGCCGGGTTGGCCGCACGCTGGGTAGTAGGAACAGGGCAGTGTCCTGAGCGGGCAGGGCTTTTGTGGCGAGGGGGGAAATCCCCCTCGCCACAAAGTGTGTATGTCAGCCAAAGATTTTCTTGAAGAACGACTGCATGTCCGCCCAGGACTTTTCATCGGCCTCCTTGTTGTAGCCGATATCCGGACCGCCGTGCTCGCCGTGGCTCAGACGGTCGGCGTCCGGGTTGCTGAAGCCATGCTTGGCGCCTTTGAGGCTGACGAATTGGTAGTCGGCACCGGCCTTGTCCATTTCGGTCTTGAACGCGGCGACGTTGTCTTCGGTGACCATGCTGTCCAGGGCGCCGTGCTCCACCAGGACCTTGGCCTTGACGCTGCCGGGCGTGGCCGGGGTGTTGGTCACCAGCGCGCCGTGGAAACTCACCACACCGGCCAGTGGCACGCCTTGGCGCGCCGCATCCAGTACCACCTTGCCGCCGAAGCAGTAGCCGATGGCGGCGAGTTTATCCGGATCGGTCTGGGGTTGTTTCTTCAACAGGTCCAGACCGGCCTGGAAGCGCGCACTGGCCGCCTTGCCGTCCTTGAGCGCCGCCTGCATGAAGGCCATGGCATCCTTGGGATGCTCGGTATTCTTGCCGTCGCCATACATGTCGATGGCCAGGGCGCTGTAGCCCAGGCCCGCCAGGTCACGGGCACGGCGCTTGGCGTAATCGTTCAGCCCCCACCATTCGTGCACCACCACCACTCCCGGGCGCGGCCCCTTGATGGCGTCGTCGTAGGCGTAATAGCCGATCAGCTTCGTGCCGTCGGCACTGGTGTAGGGAATCTCCTGGGTCTGGATGGCGGCGTGGCTCGCCCCGCTGAAAGCCAGAAGTAAGACAGCAAGTAACCTGCGCATGACGGATCTCCATGAAAGGTGGGTTTGCACGACAGTGAGACTGGACACTCTAGCCGATTCGTTCAGCACTGGTTCAGAGAACGTTCAAGGGGTGTTCAGGGACCGTTGGTTAACGTGGCTTCGACTTCACCACACACCACGTTCCAGAGGAACCTGAACATGATCCGGATGAAAAAACTGCTGCTGGCTTTTACCGTCCTGGGCGCCAGCGCCATGGCCCATGCCGACGATAACTTCGCCAGCCTGACCCTCGGCCAGACCAGCGACAAGGTCAAGAAGTCCAGTGCCCTGGACCAGGCCCTGAACAATCCGAACGCCGACGGCGTGATCGGCAAGGACACCACCTATGGCCTGCGCCTGGGCAAGCAGAACGACCAGGGTCGCTACTAC
This sequence comes from Pseudomonas sp. NFACC43, assembly GCF_900119645.1. Lineage (NCBI taxonomy): Bacteria > Pseudomonadati > Pseudomonadota > Gammaproteobacteria > Pseudomonadales > Pseudomonadaceae > Pseudomonas > Pseudomonas sp. NFACC43. Next base: position 5,565 of record NZ_FPKK01000018.1, on the reverse strand, counting down.
GCCACCTATGACAATGTCTCGGGCACCCACAACGGCATCAAATTGCGCCAGGAAAACCTGCTGGGCAGCTACGATGTGTTCTATCCAGTCACCGGCAGTACCAAACTGTTCGGTGGCGGCACGGCGGGCCTGACCAAGCTGACCCAGGATTCTCCCGGTTTCAGCCGCGACAGCGACATCGGCTACGCAGTAGGCTTGCAGGCGGGCGTCTTGCAGCAGGTTTCGAAGAACGCTTCGGTGGAACTGGGTTACCGTTACCTGCGCAGCAACGCCAGCACCGAGATGAGCCCGCACGGTGGCGACAAGGTGGGGTCGCTGGACCTGACCAGCAGCGCCCAGACCTACCTGTCGGCCAACTACACGTTCTAAGCGGGCGAGGATCGTGCGCCGCCGGATCGAGCGAAGACGATCCGGCGCCTCGTCGAGGTGTGTCGCGCTGGATTGTTTGATTCTGCCTGGGGAAAGGCTCCATGAAATTACTGGTCGTCGAAGACGAAGCGTTATTGCGTCACCACCTGCATACCCGCCTGACCGACAGCGGCCATGTGGTGCAGGCCGTGGTCAATGCCGAAGAGGCGCTGTACCAGGTCCGTGAATTCAATCATGACCTGGCGGTGATCGACCTGGGTCTGCCGGGCATCAGCGGCCTGGAGCTGATCCGCCGGTTGCGCGCCCAGGACAAGACATTCCCTGTCCTGATCCTCACGGCTCGCGGTAACTGGCAGGACAAGGTCGAAGGCCTGGCCGCCGGGGCGGATGACTACGTGGTCAAGCCGTTCCAGTTCGAGGAGCTGGAGGCTCGCTTGAACGCCCTGTTGCGTCGTTCCAGCGGCTTTACCCAGTCGACCATCACCGCCGGTCCGCTGTTGCTCGACCTCAATCGCAAGCAGGCGTCCCTGGGGGATGAGCCGCTGGCATTGACCGCCTATGAGTACCGCATCCTGGAATACCTGATGCGCCATCACCAGCAGGTGGTGGCCAAGGATCGCCTGATGGAGCAGCTTTATCCCGATGATGGCGAACGCGATCCCAATGTCATCGAGGTGCTGGTGGGGCGGCTGCGCCGCAAGCTGGAGGCGCCCGCCGGCTTCAAGCCAATCGACACGGTGCGTGGCCTGGGCTACCTGTTCAACGAGCGCTGCCAGTGATTCGTTCGCTTCGACTGCGCTTGATGCTGGCCGCCATGACCCTGGCGGTGCTGTTCATGCTGGCGCTGCTGCCGGCCATGCAAGGCGCGTTCAGCCTGGCCTTGCAGGAGTCCATCGAGCAACGCCTGGCCTCGGACGTGACCACGCTGATTTCCGCCGCCCGAGTGGAAAACAATCGATTGAAGATGCCGGAACAACTGCCGGACGAACGCTTCAACCTCGCCGACGCCCGCCTGCTGGGCTACATCTACGACCGCGACGGGCGGCTGGTCTGGCGGTCGAAGGCCACCCGCGAGGAAAACATCAACTACGCGCCACGCTACGACGGCCAGGGCAACCAGTTCGCGCGTATCCGCGAAAACGACGGCCAGGAGTTCTTCGTCTATGACGTCGAGATCAAGCTGCTCGGTGGCCAGAACGCGGCGTTCAGCATCGTTACCCTGCAACCGGTTCGTGATTACGAGGTGACCCTGCAGGGGCTGCGGGACAACCTCTACCTGGGCTTCGGTGCCGCGCTGCTGGTGCTGCTGGCACTGTTGTGGATCGGCCTGACCTGGGGCCTGCGGGCGCTGCGACGCCTGAGCCAGGAACTGGACGAAATCGAAAGCGGGGCGCGGGAAAGCCTCAGTACCGAACACCCTCGGGAACTGCTGCGCCTGACGGGCTCCCTCAACCGCCTGTTGCACAGCGAACGGGAGCAGCGCAGCCGTTACCGTGACTCCCTCGACGACCTGGCCCACAGCCTCAAGACCCCCCTGGCGGTGTTGCAGGGCGTCAGCGAAGACATGGCCCGGCGCCCGGAAGACCGTGGCCAGGCCTGGGTGCTGCAGACCCAGATCGAGCGCATGAGCCAGCAGATCGGCTACCAGTTGCAGCGCGCCAGCTTGCGCAAGAGCGGGCTGGTACGCCACCAGGTGCGCCTGCGCCCGGTGTTGCAAAGCCTGTGCGACACCCTGGACAAGGTCTACCGCGACAAGCGGGTCAATGTCGCGTTCGACCTGCCGGAACAGTGCCATGTGCCGATCGAGCAGGGAGCCTTGCTGGAGATGCTTGGCAACCTTCTGGAGAACGCTTATCGGCTATGCCTGGAGCAGGTGCGTGTCAGCGTGCACCAGGTCCTCGGCGGCATGGAGCTGTGTGTCGAGGACGACGGACCGGGTGTGCCGCCGGATCAACGTGCACGGATTCTCCAGCGTGGCGAGCGGCTGGACCGCCAGCATCCGGGGCAGGGGATCGGTCTGGCGGTGGTCAAGGACATCATCGAAAGCTACAACGCGCGCCTGACCCTAGGGGATTCGGAACTGGGCGGGGCGGCGTTCCGGATTCATTTCCCGGTGGTTTGACTGGGGCTGGGCGTGGTTGCTGCCGCCGCCCATCTGTCCTGTTCAATTGTCCTGTTCCCGATAGGCCCCCGGCGTCACCCCCGTCCACTTCTTGAAAGCCCGGTGAAACGCCGACGGTTCGGAAAAACCCAACTGCTCGGCGATCTGCTGCAACGACAGGTCCGCGCGGCCCAGATGGTAGATGGCGATATCCCGCCGCAGGTGGTCCTTGAGCTCCTGGAAGCTGGTGCCTTCCTCGCGCAAGTGCCGACGCAGTGTCTGGGGGCTGATGTGCAGATGAGCGGCTACGGTGTCCAGGTCCGGCCAGCGAGCGGTGTCGCGGCTGAGCAGGCGACGCAGTTGGCTGCTCAAGCTGTGTCCGTCGTCCGGGCGCGACAGCAGGTCGGCAGGGGAACGTTCGAGAAAGCGCTTGAGAGTCCGTTCATCCTGGAGCAGCGGCATGTCCAGGTAGCGGCTGTGGAACGACAGGCTGCTGTGAGGTGCGTCGAACACCACGGGACAAGGGAACAGCAAATCGTACTCGGCCCCATGGGCAGGCCTGGGGTAGCCGAAGGTGGCCTGTTCCAGGCCGATCCGCTGGCCGATCAGCCAACTGCCAAGGCGGTGCCAGACCACCAGCAGGCTCTCGGTGAGGAAGTGGTCCGGGTCCCAAAGGGTCGAGTCGTCCAGCACCAGGCGCACCCGTTCACCTTCCGCCAGCAAGGTCAGGCCCGGCGCATCCGGGAACAGGCTGTAGAACAGCAGGCCGCGCTGCAGGGCGCTGCCCAGGTTACGGCAGTGGATCAACGCATGACACATCATGGCGAAGGTCCCGGGCTTGCTGCGAGCCTTGCCGAAACCCAGGTATTCATCGCCCATCGCCAGCCACAGCGCCTGCAGCAGGCGAGCGAACTGCTCTGGCGCGAGGCGCGCCCGCGGCTCGTCCAGAAGCTCGGGACTGATACCCAGTTGTTGCAGCAGGGGGAAATAGTCGAACCCTTGTCGGCGCGCGCCCCCCAGGGCGGCGCGGGCGAAATGGCTGGCGATCGTGCGTTGGCGCATGGCATCCATCCGTTTGTCAGGCGCTCGATGGTAGCAGGGCGATCCGGCTCGACAAGGCGGATATCCGCCAAATCCCGGAACGTCAGCTGGCCGGTGGGCGGAAATCCGCCACCTTAAACGGCGTCGTTTAGTTTTCGAATATTCATGAAACCCGTCTGCCATGCTGGCTGTAGGGCATTTCGCAAAAATGGCACGCGCCTTGCGATGCATTGGGTAGGTCTGCAGCGTGCAGCCGACAAAACAAATCCCTCCAGTGCAGGAGGGTTCGCAAAGTTGAGGTTTCGTGGGCGACAGGTGGATGTTGTCACGCGGGACGCTTGAGGAAAGTTTGCCATGACGACTCGTCAGCCCTTGTACAAATCCCTGTATTTCCAGGTGATCGTAGCCATTGCCATCGGTATTTTGCTCGGCCACTTCTACCCGCAGACTGGTGTAGCCCTCAAGCCGTTCGGTGACGGGTTCATCAAACTGATCAAAATGGTCATCGCCCCGATCATCTTCTGTACCGTTGTCAGCGGCATCGGCGGCATGCAGAACATGAAGTCGGTCGGCAAGACCGGCGGTTATGCGCTGCTGTACTTTGAAATCGTCTCCACCATCGCCTTGCTGATCGGCCTGGTCGTGGTCAACGTCGTGCAACCGGGCAACGGCATGCACATCGACGTGTCGACCCTGGACACCAGCAAGATCGCCGGTTTCATCAGCGCTGGTAAAGACCAGAGCATCGTTGCCTTCATCCTCAACGTGATCCCGAACACCATCGTCGGTGCGTTCGCCAACGGCGACATCCTGCAAGTGCTGATGTTCTCGGTGCTCTTCGGTTTCGCCCTGCATCGCCTGGGTGCCTATGGCAAGCCGGTGCTGGACTTCATCGATCGTTTCGCCCACGTGATGTTCATCATCATCAACATGATCATGAAACTGGCTCCCATCGGTGCCTTCGGTGCCATGGCGTTCACCATCGGTGCCTACGGTGTCGGCTCGCTGGTGCAACTGGGCCAGCTGATGATCTGCTTCTACATCACTTGCGTCGTGTTCGTCCTGGTGGTGCTGGGCGCCATCTGCCGCGCCCACGGTTTCAGTGTCATCAAGCTGATTCGCTACATCCGTGAAGAGCTGTTGATCGTACTGGGTACTTCCTCCTCGGAATCGGCCCTGCCACGCATGCTGATCAAGATGGAGCGCCTGGGCGCCAAGAAATCTGTCGTAGGCCTGGTGATCCCGACTGGCTACTCCTTCAACCTCGACGGTACCTCGATCTACCTGACCATGGCGGCAGTGTTCATCGCCCAGGCCACCGACACCCCGATGGACCTGACCCACCAGATCACCCTGCTGCTGGTGTTGCTGTTGTCGTCCAAGGGGGCGGCTGGCGTGACCGGTAGCGGCTTCATCGTACTGGCGGCCACCCTGTCGGCCGTGGGTCACCTGCCGGTGGCCGGCCTGGCGCTGATCCTGGGTATCGACCGCTTCATGTCCGAAGCCCGCGCCCTGACCAACCTGGTGGGCAATGCCGTTGCCACCGTCGTGGTTGCCAAGTGGGTGAAGGAACTGGACGAAGACCAGCTGCAGACCGAACTGGCTTCCGGTGGTCGTGGCATCTCCGAAGTACGTGAAGATGACGAGCAGATCGCGGCGGCGCAGATTGCAGCGGCCGAGTCCTCTGCTCCAGGCGCTGTGAAGTAAGCTTCAACTGCAATAAAATGTATGGTCAGCCCTTCTCCTGCAACCTCATGGGCTGTTTTCGGTAAAGCTGGCTTGCGCTAATGTATCCGGGCTCGTTGTGAGCGTTGCTGCAACAACGCTCGGCCCTCGATGAGTAGCCGCTCCCGACTGTCCTGAAAAAACCCTCAGCTTCTAAAGCTGATTTTATTGCCAGGTTCTCAGTCGGGCCGTTTGCCGTTTACTGTCATCAGTCAGTGACGTCGCAAAAGCCGGTGGTAACGCTGTGCATTCAAGCGTTCGGATGTGGGTCGTACTGGCCGCCTTTGGCCAGTACCGCCCACACGATTCGCGCCAGTTTGTTTGCTAGC
>NZ_FPKK01000041.1:0-2534 GCF_900119645.1 Pseudomonas sp. NFACC43 | reverse complement strand
ATCCGTGGCTTCCGCATCGAACTGGGGGAGATCGAGGCCAGGCTGGCCGCGTGCCAAGGCGTCCGCGAAGCGGTGGTCATCGCGCGCGAGGACGAACCGGGGGACAAGCGCCTGGTGGCCTATGTGATCGCCGAAGAAGGCGAGTCGCCCACGGCAGCCGGGTTGCGCGCCGCACTGCTGGGCTCCTTGGCGGACTACATGGTGCCAGGCGCCTTCGTGATGCTCGATGCCTTCCCGTTGACCACCAACGGCAAGCTCGACCGCAAGGCGTTGCCGGCGCCGGATCGCTCGGCCCTGATCAGTCGCGAATACGAGGCCCCGCAAGGTGAAGTGGAGATCGCCATCGCCCGGATCTGGCAGGACCTGCTCAAGGTCGAACAAGTGGGGCGTCACGACCATTTCTTCGAACTGGGGGGCCATTCCCTGCTGGCGGTGAAACTGATCGAGCGCATGCGCCAGATTGAACTGGCGGCCGATGTGCGCGTGCTGTTCGGCCAACCGACCCTGGCGGCCCTGGCTGCTGCCGTGAGCGATGCTCGGCAGATCGTGGTGCCGGCCAACCTGATCGCGCAGAACTGCACCCGCATCACCCCGGACATGCTGCCCCTGGCCGACCTGGACCAGGAGGCCATCGACCGCATCGTGGCGACGGTGCCGGGAGGCGTGGCCAACGTGCAGGACATCTACGCCCTGGCGCCGTTGCAGGAAGGCATTCTTTACCATCACCTGGCCGCGGAGCAGGGCGATCCCTACGTGTTGCAGGTGATGTTCGGCTTCGACAACCGCGAGCGCTTGCAAGCCTTTGCCCATGCCTTGCAAAGCGTGGTGTCGCGCAACGATATCCTGCGTACCAGCGTGCTCTGGCAAGGCCTGCCGGCCCCGGTGCAAGTGGTCTGGCGACACGCTACCCTGGCCCTCGAAGAGGTCGAGGTGGACCCGGCTTCGGGCGACGTCGTGCAGCAGTTGCAGGCGCGTTTCGACCCTCGGCATTACCGTCTCGACATCGCTCAGGCGCCGTTGATGCGAGTGGCCTATGCCCAGGACCTGGCGAACCAGCGCTGGGTGGGCATGCTGCTGTTCCACCACATGGCCCTGGACCACACCGCCCTTGAGGTGGTGGTGCACGAAATGCAGGCCAGCCTGCTGGGCCAGTCGGAGCAACTGGCGGCGGCCGTGCCGTATCGCAATCACGTGGCACAGGCCCGTCTGGGTGTGAGTCGCGAGCAACACGAAGCGTTCTTCCATGACATGCTGGGGGACATCGACGAGCCGACGCTGCCGTTCGGCCTGCAGGATGTGCAGGGCGATGGCAGTGGCATCGAAGAAGGGCAGCAGCACGTGGAAGCGGCGCTGGCCCGGCGCCTGCGGACCCAGGCCCGTCAGCTCGGTGTGAGCGCGGCGAGCCTGGTCCACCTGGCCTGGGCCCAGGTGGTGGGGCGTGTCTCGGGCCGCGAAGAGGTGGTGTTCGGTACCGTCCTGATGGGCCGGATGCAGGGCGGCGAAGGGGCCGACCGCGCCCTGGGCATGTTCATCAATACCTTGCCGTTGCGCATCAGCGTGGGCGCCCAGGGCGTGCGTGCCGGGGTCAAGGCGACTCACGCACGGCTATCGGCCCTGTTGGGCCATGAGCATGCGTCCTTGTCCCTGGCCCAGCGCTGCAGTGGCGTCCCGGCCTCGCTGCCGCTGTTCAGCGCCTTGCTGAACTACCGGCACAGCGCGGCTGAAACGCCGTCCGAGCCGGCCATCGCGGCCTGGCATGGCATCCAGACCCTGAGCATGGAAGAGCGGACCAACTATCCATTGATGCTGTCGGTGGATGACCTGGGCGAGGGCTTCATGCTCACGGCCCAGGCGGTGGCCCAGGTGGGCGCCCGACGTGTCTGCGACTACATGCACACCGCGCTGGAAGGACTGGTGAGCGCCCTGGAACAGGCCCCCGACTCGGCATTGCGTGACGTGCCCATCGTGCCGGTCGACGAACGCGAGCGACTGCTGGTGACCTTCAATGTCACCGCGGCTGAATATCCTGCGCAGCAGACGATCCATGGATTGTTCGAAGAGCAGGTACGGCGCACGCCGGATGCCCTGGCGGTGCGCCATGGCCAGCAGCGTCTCAACTACCGTGAGCTCAACGGGCTCGCCAATCGTCTGGCCCATCACCTGCGCAAGCAGGGGGTGCAGCCCGATTCCCGAGTCGCGATCTGCGTCGAGCGCGGCCTTGACATGGTGGTGGGCCTGTTGGCGATCCTCAAGGCAGGGGGCGGTTACGTACCGCTGGATCCGGCTTATCCGACGGAACGGATCGTCTACATGCTGGAGGACAGCACACCGGCGGCGATCCTGGTGCAAGGGGCCACGCGCCGCTTGCTGGGCGAGACGAGGGTGCCGTTGATCGACCTCGACAAGGGCACCTGGCAGGATGAGGCGGCTCCCAATCCCCAGGTTCCGGAACTGACCTCGTCGCACCTGGCCTATGTGATCTACACCTCCGGCTCCACCGGTCTGCCCAAGGGCGTGATGATCGAGCACCGCAA
>NZ_FPKK01000017.1:0-103438 GCF_900119645.1 Pseudomonas sp. NFACC43 | reverse complement strand
CCGTACATCTGTCAAGTGGTTATTTTCAGAAGCTTTCAAAGTTTCCTTTGCAACTTCAACCACTTGCGCTTTCGATCTCTCGTCAGCGGGAGGCGAATTCTACAGCGTTAGCCGCTGCTGTCAACACCTCTTTTCCAGCGTCTTCGATCGTGAAGATCGAAGTGCCGACGGGACTTGACTGCAACCCTGTCGACCCCTTCCGGACTTCGATGATTTGAAGCCCTGCACACCCGAAAACTTCATAACTTATTGAATCTCAAGAAGTTTTCCGTTTCGACTGCGCCGGAAGTGGGGCGAATTATAGAGACTCAGAATCTGCCGTCAACCCCTGATTACGCTTTTGTTGAAAAAGGAACCTTGCGCCCCATTAATCGCGGGATACGGCGCAACACCGGTGGAATCCTCAACATCAACAAAAAAAGGCCTATGGCCGCATAGATCGACCACTCCTTGAGATCAGCCCTCACGATCCACAACATATGCAGCAATCCAAGGCCAAGGATCGGATAAACCAGACGATGCAGTTTCTTCCAGCGCGAGCCCAATCGACGCTGGCTATACCGATTGGAAGTGATTGCCAAAGGCAATAAACCGAGAAACCCCATAACCCCGACAATAATGTATGGCCGCTTGCTCAACTCGACACCTAACTGCGACCAGTCGAAGCCCAGAATGAATACCAGGTAGCTGCTCAAGTGCAACACCACATAAGCAAAGCACCACAACCCGAGCTGGCGCCTTACCGCAATCCACCCCGCCCATCCCGTCAATTTCTGCATTGGCGTCATGCTCAAGGTCAGTAGCAGCAGAATCAGTGCTCCCAGCCCAAGCCTATCCACCAGTACCTTGCCCGGATCAGGCCCCAACGCACTCATCAACGCCTCATAAAGCCAGAGCAGCGGCCAGACTGCCACCGCCATGAAGACGCCGATCCGCCACACTGGAAAATGCATCAGTAATCCTTCCTCAGGTCCATCCCTGCATAAAGAGAGGCCACTTCATCCTGGTAACCATTGAACATCAATGTATCGCGGACGTTTGGACTGAATAACCCGCTCGGCAAGCGACGCTCGCGCGCCTGGGTCCAGCGCGGATGGTCTACCGTCGGGTTGACGTTGGCATAGAAACCGTACTCGTCCGAGGCAATGCTTTGCCAGGTGGTTTTAGGCTGCTCGCTGACCAGGCTGATGCGCACAATGGACTTCACGCTCTTGAAACCGTACTTCCATGGAACAACCAGCCGCAAAGGTGCGCCATTCTGGTTTGGCAGCTCTCGCCCATACATGCCGACAGCCAGGATCGCCAACGGGTTCATCGCCTCATCCAGCCGCAAACCCTCCACATAAGGCCAATCGATCAAGGCAAACCCAGAGCGCTGCCCGGGCATCATCTTTGGATCCTGCAACGTTTCGAAGCGGATGTATCGGGCCTTTGAGGTCGGCTCGACCTGCTTGAGCAACGCGGAAAGGGGAAAGCCGATCCATGGAATGACCATCGACCAGGCCTCAACGCAGCGCAAGCGATAGATGCGCTCCTCCAATTGATAAGGCTTCATGAAATCTTCCAGCGCATAGCGCCCCGGCTTGCCCACCTCGCCATCCACTACCACGCTCCAAGGCTCGGTTTTCAAGGCGCCGGCATTGGCCGCCGGGTCCCCCTTGTCGGTTCCGAACTCATAGAAGTTGTTGTAATGGGTCGCGTCCTTGAATGGCGTGATTGACTCATTCTTGACCGTGACGGCGCCCCACTGGGCGGATGGCAGTTTCTCGGTGAACCAGGCAGGCGCCATGCCAGGCTCCACATCGGGATAACGTGCGGCATCAGCAGCACTCGCCCAACGGGAAACGCCACTCATGGCAACGCCAGCCACCACGGTAGCCGCCAGTATCTGGCGACGAGAAAGATAGAGGGATTCAGGCGTGACATCCGATTCACGGCAGTCGGACGACTTGGAGACTTTGATCAACATGACAACTCCGCAGCATTGGAGGGCAGATGCACCAATAGACTGCGGAGTATGGGGGAAATTACATTAAGGCAACGTTTAGCCTCGGCGAAGACGCAACAGATACTGCGCTGGCCCGGAAGCGGCATAGGCGAGGAATACCAGCAGCAGGATACGCGGCGGATCGCTGAAGACAACCGCGAATACCAATACCACCGCCAGGATCGCAACGAACGGCACGCGCCCCTTCAGATCCAGTTCCTTGAAGCTGTTGTACTTGATGTTACTGACCATCAGCATACCGGCCGCCGCTACCAGCAGCGCCACCAGGAAGGACATTTTCGACCCCTGGATGCCATAGTCGCTGAACGCCCACACAACCCCCGCCACGACGCCTGCCGCAGCCGGACTCGCCAGGCCGATGAAGTAACGCTTGTCAGCCTTGCCCACCTGCGTATTGAAACGCGCCAGCCGCAAGGCCGCGCCCGCCACATAGATGAAAGCGACCATCCAGCCGACCTTGCCCATATCCCCCAGCGCCCAACCGAATGCCAGCAAGGCCGGGGCCACACCAAAGGCGACCATGTCTGACAGGGAGTCGTACTCGGCGCCGAAAGCGCTCTGGGTATTGGTCATGCGAGCCACGCGCCCGTCCAGGCCATCGAGCACCATGGCGACAAAGATCGCGATGGCCGCGAACGCGAAATAACGGCTCGCCCCGGCAGCATCGCCAGCGCTCAACGCAGCCTGGGCACTCATGGAGCTGATGATGGAATAGAAACCGGCGAACAGGTTGGCGGTGGTGAACAGATTCGGCAGCAGATAGATGCCACGATGCCGGACCTTGCGGCCTTCAGCGTCATGACCTTCTTCGACGTGCTCATCGATGGGCAGCATGCTTTCGGCGTCAGGAGCCTGGTTTGGCTCGTCGGGACGTTCGCTCATGGACAGTACCTTGCAACGGTGTGAAAAAATTCGACAGGTGTCTGGGACGACGGTTCGGCCGCAAACGATGCAGCTTTATACCAGAAGCAGCCGTCCAAACGAAAAAACGCGGCCATGGCCGCGTTTTTCGATCAAGCTCGCGACTCAGTTCTTGGCTTTGTCGACGATCTTGTTGGCGCTGATCCAAGGCATCATCGAGCGCAGTTGCTCACCAATGATCTCGATACCGTGGGCAGCGTTGTTGCGACGCTTGGCAGTCATCGAAGGGTAGCCGGTGGCGCCTTCACTGATGAACATCTTGGCGTACTCGCCGTCCTGAATGCGTTTCAGGGCGTTGCGCATGGCCTGGCGGGACTCGGCGTTGATCACTTCCGGGCCAGTCACGTACTCGCCGTATTCGGCGTTGTTGGAGATCGAGTAGTTCATGTTGGCGATACCGCCTTCGTACATGAGGTCAACGATCAGCTTCAGCTCGTGCAGGCATTCGAAGTAAGCCATTTCTGGCGCATAGCCGGCTTCAACCAGGGTTTCGAAACCAGCCTTGACCAGCTCCACGGTACCACCGCACAGAACAGCCTGTTCACCAAACAGGTCGGTTTCGGTCTCGTCCTTGAAAGTGGTTTCGATGATGCCGGTACGGCCACCGCCCACACCGGCGGCGTAGGACAGTGCCACATTCTTGGCGTTGCCCGAGGCATCCTGGTAGATAGCGATCAGGTCAGGGATACCGCCACCCTTGACGAATTCGGAACGCACGGTGTGGCCCGGGGCCTTCGGTGCGATCATGATCACGTCGAGGTCAGCACGCGGCACGACCTGGTTGTAATGGATCGAAAAACCGTGGGAGAAAGCCAGGGTCGCGCCCTTCTTGATGTTCGGTTCGATTTCGTCGCGATACAGAGCGCCCTGGAACTCGTCCGGAGTCAGGATCATGACCAGATCGGCAGCGGCAACGGCGGAAGCCACATCAGCCACTTTCAGACCGTGGGCTTCCGCCTTGGCAACGGTGGCCGAGCCTTTACGCAGGCCGACGGTCACGTCGACACCGGAATCTTTCAGGTTGCACGCCTGGGCGTGGCCTTGGGAACCGTAACCGATAATGGCGACTTTCTTGCTCTGGATGATCGACAGGTCGCAATCTTTATCGTAGAAAACTTTCATGAATTTCCCCTATATCCGGCCGTTCAGGCCATTCGCTAATTTGGTTTAGATGCTCAGTACTTTGTCGCCACGGGCAATGCCGGTAACGCCACTGCGTACGGTTTCCAGAATCGAGGCGGTGCCGATCGATTGAATGAAGCTGTCGAGCTTGTCGCTGGTACCGGTCAACTGAACGGTATAGACGCTGGCGCTGACATCAACGATCTGCCCACGATAAATATCGGTGGTGCGCTTGATCTCGGCGCGCTGGGCGCCGGTGGCCTTGACCTTGACCAGCATCAGTTCGCGCTCGATGTGAGCGCTCTCCGACAGGTCCACGAGCTTGACCACCTCGATCAGCTTGTTCAGGTTTTTGGTGATCTGCTCGATGATTTCATCATGCCCCACCGTAGTCAGCGTCAGACGCGACAGGGTCGGGTCCTCGGTAGGCGCCACGGTCAGGCTTTCGATGTTGTAGTTGCGCTGCGAGAACAGGCCTACTACACGAGACAGAGCACCCGGTTCGTTTTCCAGAAGCAGGGAAATAATATGCCGCATGATTAGGTACGCTCCGTCTTGCTCAGCCACATATCGCGCATGGAACCGTCTTTGATCTGCATCGGATAGACGTGTTCGCTGGTATCGACCTGGATATCGAGGAATACCAGGCGATCCTTCATGGCGAAAGCCTCCTCGAGCCCGGACTTCAGGTCTTTAAGCTCGGTGATGCGAATCCCCACGTGACCATAGGCTTCGACCAGCTTGACGAAGTCCGGCAGCGATTCCATGTAGGAATGCGAATGACGGCTGCCATAGCTCATGTCCTGCCATTGGCGAACCATACCCAGCACGCCGTTGTTCAGATTGACGATCTTCACCGGCAAACCGTACTGCAGGCAGGTGGACAGCTCCTGGATGTTCATCTGGATACTGCCTTCGCCCGTGACGCAGGCGACATCGTTATCCGGAAAGCTCAGCTTGACGCCCATGGCCGCGGGGAAACCGAAGCCCATGGTGCCCAGGCCACCGGAGTTGATCCAGCGGTTGGGTTTGTTGAACTTGTAGTATTGCGCGGCAAACATCTGGTGCTGGCCCACGTCCGAGGTGATGAAGGCATCGCCCTTGGTCACTTCGCACAGGGTTTCGATCACTGTCTGCGGCTTGATCACGCTGCCGTCGCCCTTGTCATAAGGGAACAGGCCACGGTCGCCACGCCATTCATCCACCTGCTTCCACCAGCTGGCGACAGCGTCCTTGTTCGGCGTCTCGCCGATCTCCTTGAGGATAGCGACCATCTCGGTCAATACGCTTTCCACCGGCCCGACAATCGGCACGTCTGCCTTGATGGTCTTGGAAATGGACGCAGGGTCGATGTCGATATGGATGATCTTGGCGTTCGGGCAGAATTTCGCCGGGCCGTTGATGACCCGATCATCGAAACGCGCACCGACGGCCAGGATCACGTCCGCATGGTGCATCGCCAGGTTGGCGGTGTAGCTGCCGTGCATGCCGAGCATGCCGATGAACTGACGGTCGGTACCCGGAAACGCGCCCAGGCCCATCAGCGTATTGGTTACCGGCAGGTTAAGCATCTTCGCCAGTTCAGTCAGCGGCGCGGAGCCGCCCCCCAGGATCACGCCGCCGCCGGAATACAGCACGGGACGCTTGGCCGCCAGCAGCATTTCTGCCGCCTTGCGGATTTGCCCTGAGTGACCGCGTACAGCTGGACTGTAGGAGCGCAGCTTGGCTTTTTTCGGAAAGACGTATTCGAATTTCTCGGCCGGGTTGGTCATGTCTTTCGGGACATCGACCACCACCGGGCCGGGACGGCCGGATTCGGCCAGGTAGAAGGCCTTCTTCATGACCTCCGGGATTTCCGAGGCGTGCTTGATCATGAAGCTGTGCTTCACGATCGGCCGGGAGATACCGATCATGTCGGTTTCCTGGAACGCATCGGTGCCGACCATGGTGCTAGGCACCTGGCCGGAGATGATCACCATCGGAATGGAGTCCATGTAGGCGGTGGCGATACCGGTGATGGCGTTCGTGGCGCCAGGGCCGGAAGTTACAAGTACCACGCCGGCCTTGCCGGTGGCGCGGGCATAGCCGTCAGCCATGTGGGTCGCCGCCTGCTCGTGACGAACCAGGATGTGGGTCACTTCCGGCTCTTTGAACAGGGCATCATAGACATGAAGAAGAGCACCACCCGGGTACCCGTAGATATATTTGACGCCTTCGTCACGCAAGAAGCGGACGAGCATCTCACCGCCAGATAAAAGCTCCACGTTGTTCACCTCTAAAACGCCAGAATACCGACCCTCGACAAGGGGACGGGTCTTAATAGGTTTACTTCTCGGCAGAGCATGAGCGACGGTGGTCGCCGACTACGTCAGCACTGACTGAGCAAGTATTGGGATCGTCCCAAGTGTTGCGGGCCTTTCCCACCCAGCGCGAGGTAACGCGTTGCGGGTGTAACAGGTCGACGCGGATATGCGCCTCATGATCTGCCGAGTGGGTCTGCTTCTGGCAGTCCCTCTACAGCGGACTTTGGATTCTTCTGTTTCGCCTTCTGCAAGTCAAGTCGTCTATGTGCTTTATTGAAGTAAGCGCATGAGAACGCAAGAAAAAACCTTTAAACGGCTACTGTGTTAGCTTCAATTGCGCAACCCATGACAAGGAAACAGCATGCGAATGATCCTCCTGACCGCCAGCCTGCTGGCTGGCCTGAGCCCAATGTGCATGGCCGGCCAGGTCTACAAGTGGGTGGACGCCCAGGGCGTTACCCATTTCGGTTCCCAGCCGCCACAAGGCGCAGAAGCCACCACCGTGATCAAATCCGCTCCATCGCCTGCCGGCAAGCCGCCAGCGCCCCCCACCGGCGGTGCCATTGGTGACCAGAAGGTCATCGATCAGGAGGTGAAGAAACAGGTCGCCGAGCAGGAGGCCCAGCTCAAGGCTTTCTGCGAACAGGCCCGGACCAACCTGGCGCAACTGCAGAACAACCCGAGGCTGCGCGAGGAAGTGGAAGGGGAAATACGCCGCCTCACGGATGAAGAGCGGCGTCAGCGTATCGACGAAACGCGCCAGCAGATCGAAGAGCACTGCCAGTGACGACGGTCAGCTGGCCTCGCTGATCAACTGGTCGAACTGCGCCAGCAACCGTTGCAGCTCGACGCCCTGTCCCGGGCGCTGGGCATAGACCATTTCGGCCATGGCCAGGATGCCCGAGGCATTGGGCAATGGCAGGTCGTTTTCCAGGATGGCTTTCATGCGAGGCAGGAAGATCCACTGCAGCCATTGTTCAAAGTCCAGGGTATCGACCGCGAATGGCTCGACACTGGCCAGCGCTTCGGCCGAAGGCGAAACGCTGCTCCACCAACCCTGAACCCGCAGCTCTCGCTCGATCAGCAGCAACTGGTCGGCGATCCGAGGGAAGCGACCGTCCATCAGAGCGAAACCTTGGCCTTCTGGCGGGCCAGCGCCGCGCCAGCAGAATCGCCCTGCTTCTCACGGGCCTGGGCGATCAATTCCCACAGGCTGGCCTGAAGTGCCGGACGACCACTAGTAAATGTCAGGCCACGACGAGCCAGTTGCTCGGCTTGCGGCGCATCGCCTTGGGCCAGACGCACCTGGGCCAGGCGATAAAGAACCTGGGGTTCACGTGGCGCAACGCGTTGAGCGCGCTCCAGGCTGGAGGAAGCACCATTCAAGTCACCGCCGGCCTGTTGCTGCTGGGCCGTGGTCAACAGGGCCAGTACCGGCCCGTCCAGCTGTTCATCGGCGGACAAGCCACCGCTGTTGGACGGCGCAATGCTACCCGACGTCGACGGCATGCTGTAGCTGCCCTGGTCGATCGGCGAACCGTTGACAGGCCCTGGCGTGATCGGGCCAGACGTGACCGGACCCGGCGTGATCGGCTGGCTGCTGATCGGAGCCGAAGTGGCCGCACCACCGCCCGGTACCATGACCACGACACCGGAGTCACCCTGGGGAATAGCCTGGGCCTGCCCTTGCACCGGGCGCTTCACTGTCGTCTGACGGAAACCGCCGCTGGCCGAGACCCGCTCGCTGTTGGAAACCGCCGTGCCGGCATCGACCACCGGAATAGAACCACGTTGTACGGTGGAGCAACCACTGAGCAAAGCCACGGCAGTCACCGCTGGAATCAACCACTTGTTCACTTGAAACCCTCTTTGCTTAATTCATCCAGTCCTTGACCCAGTCCATCACCGATTCGGCGGGATTCGTACCGCCACAGGCGGCACCGGGTGGCGGTTCGCTGCCGCGAATATACGGCATCTGTACCGCCCCCGGACAATTGGCGTCGGAGCCCTGTCCGGTACGGGAATCGACCCAGGCCTGGACGATGTTGTCCGGTTGCGGCATATCCAGCGGCAACGGATCAGCCTTGCGCATGAAACTGGTCCAGACTTGCAGCGCGCCAGTGGCACCGGTGAATGGCGTCTTGCCGTTGTCATCACGACCAAGCCAGACCACTGCCAACAGATCCTGGCTGAAACCGGCGAACCAGCTATCGCGCGAATCGTTACTGGTACCGGTCTTGCCCGCCAGAGTCAGGGTCCGGGGCAGCACGTTATAAACCGAACTGCCGGTACCTTCACGCATGACCCGCTGCATGGCGCTCTGGATCAGATAGATGGAGGCCGGATCGAAACGCTGCTGGATCTGGAACGGGTAGCGCTTGAGAGGCTCGCCGTCGGCGGTGAGCACGCTGCGGATCCCGCGCATCGGTGTATTGAAGCCACCGTTGGCCAGCGTCTGGTACATGGCCGCTACTTCGATCGGCGTGAGACCACCGGCGCCCAGCAACATCGATGGGAACGCCGGGAGTTCACGGTTGACCCCCAGGCGCGCCAGGGTCTTGAGCACGTTCGGCACACCGACTTCCATGCCAAGGCGCGCCGTGGACAGGTTGTAGGAATGCGCCAGCCCCTGGTACAGGAACACCGTACCGTGGGTGCGGCGATCATAGTTCTGCGGCTTCCAGACCTGGCCATCCGCCCCCTTGACCGAGAAGGCCTCGTCGGACAACCAACTGGTCAAGGTGTACTGGCTCGGTTTCTCCAAGGCCGTGAGGTACACCGCCGGCTTGATCAGCGAGCCGATCGGACGCACCGCATCCAAGGCCCGGTTGAATCCGGCAAAACTGGCCTGGCGACTGCCGATCATGGCCTGGACTTCACCGGTTTCCGGATTGGTCACCACCATGGCAGCCTCGACTTCATCGGCGCCCTTGCGCCCGCCCAGTCGCTTGAACGTGTCTTCGACCGAGGCCTCGGCCTTCATCTGCAGGATCGGATCAAAACTGGTAAAGATGCGCAGGCCTTCTTCGGTCAAGTCTTCGTCGCGGTAGTCCTCACGCAGTTGACGCTTGACCAGGTCAAGAAAACCGGGGAACGAACTGTCCGCCAGACTGCCGCGCTTGGTCACGCCCAGTGGCATTTTTTTCGCCGCCTCGACCTGCTCGGCCGTCGCCACGCCCTGTTGCTGCAACAGATCCAGCACCAGGTTGCGTCGTTCGAGGGCGCGTTCGGGATTGCGACGCGGATTATAGGAAGACGGCCCCTTGACCATGCCCACCAGCAACGCCACCTGGTGCAGCTTGAGCTCGGACAGTGGCTGGCTGAAGAAGAACTGGCTGGCAAGGCCGAAACCGTGCACCGCCCGCTGGCCATCCTGGCCGATGAAGACCTCGTTGAGGTAAGCCTCGAGGATTTCCTGCTTGTCGTAATGCAGCTCCAACAGCAAGGCCATCATGGCTTCGGTGAGCTTGCGAGAGAGGCTGCGCTCGTTGGTCAGGTAGAAGTTCTTGACCAACTGTTGGGTCAGGGTACTGCCGCCCTGGCGCATGTGGCCCGAGGACGTGTTGACCCAGACAGCGCGGGCTATCGACTTGGGTGAAACGCCGAAGTGATGATAGAAGTCCCGGTCCTCGACGGCGATCAGCGTGTCGATCAGGAACGGCGGTACCTGGTCGATCTTGATCAGGATCCGGTCTTCCAGGTTCTTGGGATATAGCCCACCGATCAACAGGGGCTCGAGGCGCACCACCGATAGATTCGCATTCTTGGCACCGGTCAGCGCGGCCACATAGTCGCCCGAAAACCGCACCCGCACCGGTTGCGCCTGCTCCATGCCTTCATAGAACTGGAACCCCCGGGTATTGAGTTCAACGGTATTGCCATTGACGGAAGCCGCCCCCGGCCCGTTGGCCACGCTCTCACGGCGGTAGCCCAGGGCATCGAGTTCGGTGAGGAAATCATCGCGGCTCAGTTTCTGGCCGACGAACAACTCCAGCGGACGCGCGTAGACCTTGGCCGGAATCATCCAGCGCTTGCCGGAGAACTTCTCCTGGACCACGGCATCGAGGTAGACGGCAAAACCGGCGAGCACGACGAGGCCCACCAGGCTGAGTTTAAGGGCCCAGCCCAACCAGGGCCGCAGGCGGCTGGCGGGTGGTTTCTTGGGGGTACGGGGGGATCGGGTACGAGTCATGGCGGCGGATTATACGCACTTTGCGGCGGTTCAACATGAGCCCGCAAACCCGCCTGACAGAACGGGACCATCCGGTTTGCGTTAGCGCGGCTTGCCGCCATAATGACGACCTTGATTTCCAGACTCTGAAGGATCGCCTGTGAGCCAGTCCCTGATCGCTGCCCTGCAAAACCCGGCCCTCTACCCGCATCCCGTCGAAGGGTTCCAGGTCATCGAAACCCATATTTCCTGGGTCTTGCTTACCGGCCCGTACGCCTACAAGTTCAAGAAGCCGGTCAATTTCGGCTTCCTCGATTTCACCGACCTCGAGTCCCGCAAGCATTTCTGCGGCGAAGAGCTGCGCCTGAACCAGCGATTGACCCAGGATCTCTACCTGGAGGTGCTCCCGATTACCGGCAGCGTCGAAGCACCACAGCTGGGAGGCGACGGCCCAGCCATCGAATATGCCTTGAAGATGCGTCAATTTCCCCAGAGCCAACTGCTCAGTACATTGCAGGCCAATGGCGAACTGACGACCGCACACATCGATGAAATGGCTGAACAGATCGCCAGGTTCCACCTTTCCACGCCCAAGGTCCCTGCCGAAAACCAGGCGGGCACTCCCGACAGCGTGATGGCTCCGGTGCGGCAGAACTTCGAACAGATCCGCCCCTTCCTCAGTGACAAGGTCGACCTGGCGCAGCTCGAGGCCCTGCAGGCCTGGGCCGAAAGCAGCTTCGAACGCCTCAAGCCTCTGTTTACCCAACGCAAGACCGAAGGCTTCATCCGTGAATGCCACGGCGACATCCACCTGGGTAACGCCACCGTGATCGACGGCAAGGTGATGATTTTCGATTGCATCGAGTTCAACGAGCCATTCCGCTTCACCGACGTCTATGCCGACACCGGATTCCTGGCCATGGACCTGGAAGACCGCGGCCTCAAGTCGCTGGCCCGGCGCTTCGTCAGCCAGTACCTGGAGCTGACCGGCGATTACCAGGGCCTGGAACTGCTGAACTTCTACAAGGCCTACCGTGCGCTGGTACGGGCCAAGGTCGCGCTGTTCAGCATGTCGGCCGAAGACCCCGTACAGCGTGCCACTACCCTGCGCCAATACCGCAACTACGCCAACCTGGCTGAAAGCTACAGCACCATCCCATCTCCTTTCCTGGCCATAACCCACGGTGTTTCGGCAGTGGGCAAAAGCCATGTCGCGATGCGCCTGGTGGAAGCACTGGGCGCGATTCGCCTGCGTTCGGATGTGGAACGCAAGCGCCTGTTCGGCGAGCAACAGGTTCAGAACGATCCACAAGCCGGCATTTACAGCAGTGACGCCAGCGCTACCACCTATGCCCGCCTGCATGACGTCGCAGGGGCCATACTGCACGCCGGGCTCCCGGTGATCATCGACGCGACCTATCTCAAACATGATCAACGCAACGCAGCCGCGAAGATCGCCGAAGCAACGGGCGCGCCGTTCCTGATCCTGGACTGCGATGCGCCGCAGGCAGTCATCGAAAGCCGCCTGGCGCAGCGTCAGGCCGACCACAAGGATCCGTCCGACGCGAACCTCGCCGTGATCGCTGCCCAGCAGGCCAGCCGCGAGCCCCTGACGCCGGAGGAAATCCTGTGCAGCAAGCCGGTCCAGACCAATGAAAGCGCCTCGCTCGATGAGGTCGTCGCGCAAATTCGCCAGCGCCTGCCAAATCTGTAAACAACTATTTCGGTCGTGAAGCGACGCTCGGCTTCACGACCGTCAACTGGTGGCACTATACTGGCGTCATAAAACCAACAGGTGCGATGACATGAGCCATCCCAAGCTTCTCAACACTCCGCTTTATGACTTGCTGCGCAAGGATGACATCGCAGGCTTCAACAGCGAGCGCCCTCAAGGTCCGGTCGACATGCGTGGCGGCGACTTCCGTGGTCTCGATCTGCGGGAATTGAACGTGGACGACGTCGATTTTACCGATGCGTATTTCCGTTCCGCCGATTTGCGCGGCGTCGATTTCCGCAAATCGAAACTGGAGGGCGCAAGCCTGGCCCACGCCCAGATCTCCGGTGCCTATTTTCCGCCGGAGCTGTCCGCCGACGAGATCCTCATGTCGATGAATTTCGGTACCCGACTGCGTTATCGCACTCGCTGAGGATGTGACACTCAAGCGCCATCGCCTCCAGAGCCCCTGCTCGCGCTGGAGGCAGGCACGTCGTCGCGTGCCCTGCTGCATCGTGCGTTATGCATTAGAAGCTTTTGCGCCGATTCCGACCAAAGAATTACGCTTTTCCTACTGAGCGCTACACTCCTGAGAAACTTGCCCACTGCACCAGTCGGCCGTCGCAAGGAGGCTCGATGAATGATGAACTGCAACATCTGAAAAATCTGGGCAAGACATCGGCCCAGTGGCTGCACGCCGTGGGTATCCACAGTGCTTCCGATCTGCGTCGGCTCGGCGCGGTCGATGCCTACCGCGCCGTGCGCACTCGTGGATTCCGAGCCTCGAAGGTATTGCTGTACGCCATCGAGGGGGCCTTGATGGATGTGCACTGGAACGACATCCCCGCCGAACGCAAGGAGGCCCTGAACCAACAGCTGGATGCTATTTCGACACGTCACAAAGCCTGATCGAACCACTTGGCTGACGGCACCCGGCATGTCGCTCGGATTATTTCGAAGGTTCAGGAAAAGAAAGTTTGACTTGGTAATGAGAATCGCTATGATTACCACATCCGGTCGCGAGACTGGTCGATATTTGAACAGCCCTTGGTTCGGACTCTCAGATATCTCCTCATCAGGCTAATCACGGTTATTCGACCCGGCTCTTGCCGGGTCTTTTTTTGCCTGCCGGAAACAGGCGCTCGCGCCTACGACTCTCCGCGCATCTGCGCGCAATAGTCCACCGGTGGCGTGGCGGGTGTGTACCAAACGTAATCCGCCATGGCCGACGTCACCTCGCTGCCCTCCTCGGCCAGCATCAGCACCCGCGGCGCCTCTGCCGCGCCGAGATCCAGCGTGTGCAGCGGCACGCCGACGTCCTTGCGGCCATGCCAGGCGCCAGCCAGCAATAATGCAGGCGTCGGCGCCTGCAGCAATCGCTCGGCCATGCGCCTGTCACGTTGCTGCTGGACAGCCAGCATCGCCGGCATCTGCGACTCCGGCAACAAGCCACAATGGGATTCCCTGATCTGTCCCAGCAGTTCGTCTTTCACAACCGCCGCGTTGGAGCGAGGCCCAGTGAGGCCCGGTGCCTGCTTGTAAAAGCGCTGGATTTCGACGGTGTCCAGGTTGGCGGCCAGCAGTGGATAGGGTTGAGCCAGCGCAAACGTCACTACCGGTCCATACAGATTCCAGTCCCAGCCGGGCGACCAACCCAGCGCGGCTGGCAAATCCTCAGGCAATACCGATGACTTGCGCACCGCATTGACCCGCGGCTGTTGTTCCGGTGTCAGCATTTCCAGCAACAGGCTGCCTTGAGGCCGTTGTGCGCCGAGGGCCTGGAGCAACCATTCTTGCAAGGCGTGGTGATCCTGATTGTCGTGTCGCTCCCCCACGATCAACCGCGGTGCCATCGCCAACTGTTCGACCAACGCCTGGGGCGTGACGGCCTGGCCTGTGTGCAGATCGCGAATACGCCCGGCGACCGGGGGTGGCGAGATGCTTTGGCAGGCTGACAATACACTCAGCAATAGAATCAGGATCAGGCGCACAAGCTGCATCCTCATTGAGCCCTTCAGCGGGCGATGATCAATGGGTGCCCGCGCTCCGGATGGGGTTGTACCAGCACTTCCAGGCCGAATACCGCCTTGAGCGTTTCCGGGCGCAGCACATGTTGCGGTGTATCCAGCGCCACCGGACGGCCGGACGCAAGCAACAACAGGCGATCACAGTAACGCGCCGCCAGATTCAGGTCATGCAGAATCACCAGCACGGCAGCGCCGCGATCGGCGAATTCACGCACCGCCTGCAGGATCGTATGCTGGTGCAGCGGATCGAGCATCGAGGTCGGTTCGTCCAGCAGCAAGGTTTGCCCCGCCTCTCCGGGCCACAACTGCGCAAGCACCCGCGCCAGATGCACCCGCTGGCGCTCGCCCCCGGACAATGCCAGGTAACTGCGGCCATGCAGATGCGCGGCGTCGGCGGCTTGCAGCGCCGAGGCCACGATTTGTCCATCGCGCACCCGACCGCTGCGATGCGGCAAGCGGCCCATGCCGACCACCTCTTCCACCCGGAACGCGAAATCCAGGGTCGACGACTGCGGCAATACCGCCAGGCGACGGGCACGTTCGGAGCCGTCCCACTGGGACAGGGGCCTTTCATCGAGCCAGACCTGCCCCTGGCTGGGACGCAATTCGCCACACAGGCCCGCCAGCAACGTGCTTTTGCCCGCGCCATTGGGGCCGAGTACCCCAAGCACCTCGCCGCGCTCAAGCGCCAGGTCAACGCCGGCCAATACGGTTTTCCGGCCACGATGAATGTGCAGGTTCTGCGCGCGCAGCATCAGGCACGCCCTCGCACCAATAGATAAAGGAAGAACGGCGCGCCGATGAACGCCGTGACAATGCCGATCGGCAATTCCGCCGGAGCCAGTGCCAGGCGCGCCACCAGATCGGCCAACAGCAGCAGGCTGCCACCCGCCAGCACTGAGGCCGGCAGCAGGATGCGATGATCAGGGCCGGCTATCAGGCGCACCAGGTGCGGTACCACGAGCCCGACAAAACCGATCATGCCCGCTGCCGCCACTGCCGCGCCAACGCCCAGGGCGGTGCAGAACACCAGTTCGCGCTTGAGTCGCTCGACGTCGATCCCCAGGTGAGCAGCCTCGGACTCTCCCAGCAACAGGGCATTGAGGGCCCGGGCCCGACGTGGCAGCCAGGCCACAACGCCAGCGCAGACCAGCAACAACGGCCATAACCGCGCATAACTGGCACCATTGAGGCTGCCCAGGTTCCAGAAGGTCAGGGTGCGCAGGGTCGCGTCATCCGCCAGGTAGGTGAACAGGCCGACGGCCGAAGCCGATAGCGCGGTCAGGGCAATGCCGGCCAGCAGCATCGTAGCGACGTGAGTCTGGCCGTTGCGTCGGCCCAGGCGATAGACCAGTGCTGTGACACCAAGCCCACCGAGAAACGCACACAGCGACAATACATAGGGGCCGAACGCTTCGGGCAGCCCGCCCATCACGGCCCCGCCGACAATGGCGAATGCAGCGCCCAGCGCCGCGCCGCTGGACACTCCGACCAGTCCCGGGTCCGCCAGCGGGTTGCGGAACAACCCCTGCATCGCCACGCCGGACAAGGCCAGTACACCCCCTGTCGCCAGGCCCAGCAACGTGCGCGGCAAACGGATCTGGCCAAGGATCAGTTCAGCCTGCTCCAGGTTGTCGGCAGCCACCGGCAACCCCATCAGATGCAAGGCGGCACGCCCGGTATCGAGCAACGGCAGGCTTACCGGCCCCAGGGCCAGTGACAGCCAGATCGCCAATAGACACAACAGACTCAGGCCGATGAACAGGACGCGCGGCTGGACCTGCGGCCTCATTGTGTCTCGACCAGCCCGGGATAGAACCTGGCGGCCAGGGCTGCCAGGCTTTGCGGCAAGCGTGGGCCCAACCCGCCGACCAGCAAGGTCGGGTCGAGCTCGATCACACGCCCGTCCCTGGCGGCACGGGTCGAGGCGAGAATCGGATTTTCCTTGAACAGCGCCACACGGGCTTCTTCGCCACTGAGCACTCGATCGGCGAACACCAATACTTCAGGATTCAGACTGGCCAGGGTCTCCACCGAAAACGGCTTGTAACCGCTGTGGGTCGCCAGGTTCTGGCCTCCGGCCTGTTGCAACAGCCAATCGGCAGCAGTGTCTTTGCCAGCGACCAATGGCTTGCCTCCCGAGTGCCCCACCAACAGCAGCACGCCGGGCGCCTTTTGCTTGAGTTGAGCCTGGGACACTCGCTCTTTTTGCGCCGCAAGCTGTTCTTGATAATGCTGGAACAGCTGCTCAGCCTTGGCCTCGGCGCCCAGCAAACGGCCCAGATGTGACAGGTTTTCCTTGAGGGTCGGGACGTCAGGGGTTGCCGAGAACAGTTCGACCTGCACCCCGGCGCTGCGAATCTGTGCCAATACAGGCGGCGGGCCCATTTCCTCGGTGCCCACCAGGATCTGTGGCCGCAGGCTCAGCACACCCTCTGCCGATAACTGCCGCTGGTAGCCGATGCTGGGCAGCGCGCGCAGGGATTCGGGGTGCTGGCTGGTGGTGTCCACGCCAACCAGCTTCGACTCCCCTCCCAGCGCACTCACCCACTCAGACAATGCGCCACCGGCACTGACCCAGCGCTGTGGCGCCTGCGCCGCACTGGCCCACTGGCTGGCCAGTAACGCAGCAAACAGTACGGCAACGCGGATATTCAGGCGCATCAGGCAGCTTCCTCAAAGAAGTTGTTCGCAGGTGCGGGCACAGACCCGTCAGGCCAAGTATCCTCACTGCTGCGAAGGAAGCGCCATTTGATAATTGTTTTCATTTGACCGTCAAGCGCTCCGAGACTCGCGTTCAAGACAGGTTCTATTCGCCATGAAATATCAGGACACCTATGAAGTTTCTTTGCAGCGCCGTCGAATTACCTGACAACAGTAGTCGCGGTTTCGACATTGATGGGCGAAAGGTGCTAGCGGTACGTCGCGCGGGCCAGGTCCATGCGTATTTCAACCGCTGCCCGCATCGCGGCGTGCCACTGGAATGGCAACCCGACCAGTTCCTCGACCCCAGCGCCAGCCTGATCCAATGCGCCACCCATGGCGCCCTGTTTCTGATCGAAAGCGGCGAGTGCGTGGCCGGCCCTTGTGCCGGCCAGTTCCTGGTCGCTCTAGAGTGCCGGGAGGACGAGCAAGGCATCTGGGTCAAGCTGTAGCGGCTCGAGCAGCACCGGCAGCGGACGATCCACCCACATCTGCTCGGGCGTCAACGTGACCCCATAAGCCAACACCTCCACTCCCGCCGCCACGGCCTCGCGCAGCGCGGCCGCGTATAGCGGGTCGATCTCCCCCGCAGGACGCACGGCCTGGATGCCACTCAGGTTCACACAATACAGCTGCACCGCACGCACGCCCTGCCGGGCCAGGCCCGCCAGTTCTCGCAGGTGTCGTGCCCCGCGCTGGGTCACCGCATCGGGAAACGCGGCGACATCCGTTCCATCGAACCCCAAGGTGACACTCTTGACTTCGACCCAGGCCGAGCCGAGCTCATAGTCCAGGCGAAAATCGATGCGGCTGTTCTCCACACCGTAAGCCACTTCACGTTTCAACCCGACAAAGCCGTTCAGCTCACTGATCACGCCGGCGCGCAGCGCTTCTTCGACCAAGGCATTGGCCCGTGCCGTATTGATGCAGGCCAGCCTGCCCTGAGGGGTTTCGCCGATTTCCCAGGTGCCGGGCAACTTGCGCTTGGGGTCGCTGGAACGGCTGAACCAGACGCGCGCGCCTGGTGCCATGCAGTTGAGCATCGAACCGGTGTTGGGACAGTGAATGGTCAATTGCTCGCCGTCGGCGGTTTCGATATCAGCGAGAAAACGCTTGTAACGTCGGATCAACCGGCCTTCTTCGAGTGCAGGAGAAAAACGCATCAGCCTTGCCAGCTCCGAAGCCCGCGCGCGATACGCTCCACCGCTTCCTGCAAGCGCGGCAAGCTCTGGGTGTAGGCGAAACGCACATGGTGCCCGGCCTGATGGCGGCCGAAATCCAGCCCCGGCGTAAACGCCACGTGTTCGGTTTCCAGGAAATGCTGGCAGAAAGCAAAGGCATCGCCACCGAATGCGCTGATATCGGCGTAGAGGTAGAACGCGCCCTGCGGCTCGACCGCGATGCCGAAGCCCAGCTCACGCAAGGCCGGCAGCAGAAAGTCGCGACGCAGTGCGAACTCGGCCCGGCGCTGCTCGAAAATCTCGATGGTGGCCGGCTCGAAACAGGCCAGGGCGGCGTGCTGGGCCATGCTTGGTGCGCTGATGTAGAGATTCTGCGCGAGCTTTTCCAGCTCCCCGATAGCGGCCAGAGGAGCCACCAGCCAGCCAAGTCGCCAGCCGGTCATGCCGAAATACTTGGAAAAACTGTTCAGGACAAAGGCCTCGTCGTCGACTTCCAGCACGCTGGCGGCATCGGTGCCGTAGGTCAGGCCGTGGTAGATCTCGTCCACCACCAAATGACCATTGTGCCCCTTGATGGCCCTGGACAGTCCGGCCAGCTCGTCCCGGGTGAGGATCGTCCCGGTAGGGTTGGCCGGCGAGGCCACCAGTGCGCCGACACTGTCCTGGTCCCAGTGACGGTTCACCAGGTCAGGCGTCAGCTGGTACCGCACCTCCGGCCCCACCGGAACCAACTGCGCCGCCCCCTCCACCAACCGCAGGAAATGACGATTGCAGGGATAGCCGGGATCGGCCAGCAGCCAATGCTTGCCCGGATCCACCAGCAAGGCACTGGCCAGCAACAATGCGCCGGAGCCGCCCGGGGTGACCAGGATGCGCCGGGGATCGATCTGTACGCCATAGCGCTGCCCATAGAAACCGGCGATGGCTTCGCGCAGCTCGGGGATCCCACGGGCCGCGGTGTAGCGGGTCTTGCCCGCCGCCAGCGCGGCCTGGCCAGCCTGGATGATCGGCTCGGCGGTGGTGAAATCCGGCTCGCCAATCTCCAGGTGGATGACATCGTGGCCGCTGGCCTGCAGTTCGTTGGCCCGGGCCAGCAGTGCCATGACGTGGAACGGTTCGATGGCGCGGCTACGCGCACTGTAGGGCTGAGCCATTGGCCTTCCTTGCAAAGGAAAAAGAACCGATTCTACCCAAGCCGGGAACGAGCGCGAACCCAAAGCTGTCAGAGCCCTGTCGCAAGAAATGAGTCCGGCGATTGACCCAGGCTTGACTAGAATCAAGCATTGAGCAGGATTACCACTTCACCGCACCGCCCCCGGCCAGTTCCTGCAAGCCCCACGCACCGCAGGCTCGACAACCGGGAGTAGCGCGGCCCGATTCGATCTGGTAAGTTCGCCCGCTTGCAGCCGCAGGGCCGGCAGGTGTCGGTGATGGAGCAATCCTGCGTAGTGGATTACAAGAGTAGAGGCGGTCCATTCATGCCCACCCAAGCAAAGCAAAATCAGAACCAGTCGCTCAGCGGGTTTGAGCCTTATGTCCCTAAAGAGGGCGAAGAGTACATGGGCGCTCCCATGCGCGCGCACTTCACCAGGATCCTGAACAAGTGGAAACAGGACCTGATGCAGGAAGTCGACCGCACCGTGGACCATATGAAAGACGAAGCGGCCAACTTCCCCGACCCGGCCGACCGTGCCAGCCAGGAAGAAGAATTCAGCCTCGAACTGCGCGCCCGTGATCGTGAACGCAAGTTGATCAAGAAGATCGACAAGACGCTGCAACTGATCGAGGACGAAGAATACGGCTGGTGCGAGTCCTGCGGCATCGAAATCGGCATCCGCCGACTGGAAGCCCGCCCGACCGCCGACCTGTGCATCGACTGCAAGACCCTGGCGGAAATCAAGGAAAAACAGGTCGGCAAGTAATTGCCCGGGCTGTCATGAAAACGGAGCGTCCACACGCTCCGTTTTTTGTTTCTGGCTTGAATACGGGATAACGAGGCCTGGCATTTTGTGGCGAGGGATTTTATCCCCGTTGGGCTGCGAAACAGCCCTGAAACCCGAAACCGAGAAGGCCGTGCCGTCTGGATGGGGCCGCTTCGCGACCCAACGGGGATAAAATCCCCTCGCAACAACGCCATGCCTGACTTAAACAACAGTAACCATTCCCATGACCGCCACCTCTGCCTACATTGGCCGCTTCGCCCCTACCCCGAGTGGCCATCTGCATTTCGGTTCGCTGGTCGCTGCGCTGGCTTCTTACCTGGACGCCCGGTCCGTGGGTGGGCGCTGGCTGTTGCGCATGGAAGACCTCGACCCGCCCAGGGAAGAGCCTGGCGCACAGGCAGCAATTCTCAAGGCCCTGGAGGCCTACGGTTTCGAATGGGACGGCGAGATGGTTCGCCAGAGCGAACGCCATGAAGCCTACGATCAGGTCATCAATCGCCTGTTCAGCCAGGGCCTCGCCTATGCCTGCACCTGCTCGCGCAAAAAACTGGAGGCTTATCAGGGTGTTTATCCGGGGTTGTGCCGCAACGCCGGGCACGACACCGCCGATGCCGCGATCCGCTTGCGGGTGCCGGAGCTCGAATATCATTTCACCGACCGGGTACAAGGTCCGTTCCGCCAGCACCTGGGCCGCGAGGTGGGGGATTTCGTGATCCGTCGTCGCGACGGGCTCCACGCTTATCAATTGGCGGTGGTCCTGGACGATGCCTGGCAAGGGGTGACCGACATCGTGCGTGGCGCCGACCTGCTGGATTCCACGCCACGCCAGCTATACCTGCAGGAATTGCTCGGACTGCCGCAGCCGCGTTACCTGCACGTGCCGTTGATCACTCAGCCGGACGGGCACAAGCTCGGCAAATCCTATCGTTCGCCACCGCTGGCGGCGGACCAGGCCGCGCCGCTGCTGCTGCGGGCGTTGCGGGCGCTAGGTCAACAACCGCCCGCGGAACTGGTCGACGCCAGGCCCCGGGAACTGCTGGATTGGGGCATTGGCCACTGGGACGCAGGCAAGATCCCGCGCACACTGACCCTGCCCGAAGCGCAAATACGCTGACGGCTCTTGCAGCCTGGCACCCATCCGTTACCATCGCCGCACGTTTTCGGGCACGCGCTTAAAAAAGAGAGGCCGGGATGTACATCTATCGCTTGGTCCTGCTCCTGGTAGTGGGGATCTACCTTTTCTCCCCGGCCATCATGGATTGGTGGATCGATGCCACGGGCGCCTGGTATCGGCCTTATCTGCTCTGGCTGATCCTGATCGTCGTGACCTTCATCCTGCAGAGCCAAAAAGATGCCGATGAGCTTTAGCCTGACCCAGATGATCCTGATCAGCGCAGCCTACCTGGCGGTGCTGTTCGGCGTGGCCTGGATCAGTGAACGGGGCATGATTCCCCGGGCGATCATCCGCCACCCGCTGACCTACACCCTGTCGCTGGGCGTCTACGCCAGTGCATGGGCGTTCTATGGCACGGTCGGGCTGGCCTACCAGTACGGCTACGGCTTCCTGTCGAGCTACCTTGGTGTGTCGGGCGCGTTCCTGCTGGCGCCGGTGCTGCTTTATCCGATCCTGAAGATCACCCGCACCTACCAACTGTCGTCCCTGGCCGACCTGTTCGCCTTTCGATTCCGCAGTACCTGGGCCGGCGCGCTCACCACGATCTTCATGCTGGTGGGCGTGCTGCCCTTGCTGGCCCTGCAGATGCAGGCCGTGGCCGATTCCATCAGCATCCTTACCCACGAGCCGGTGCAGCACCGGGTAGCGTTGAGCTTCTGTGTCCTGATCATCCTGTTCACCATTTTCTTCGGCTCCCGGCATATCGCCACCCGGGAAAAGCACGAAGGCCTGGTGTTCGCCATCGCCTTCGAGTCGGTGATCAAGCTGATCGCCATCGGCGGGGTCGGCCTCTATGCCCTGTACGGCGTGTTCGATGGCCCGCAACAGCTCGAACTCTGGCTGCTGCAGAACCAGACTGCCCTCGCCGCGCTGCACACGCCCTTGCAGGAAGGTCCATGGCGCACGCTGCTGCTGGTGTTCTTCGCCTCGGCGATCGTGATGCCGCACATGTACCACATGACCTTCACCGAGAACCTCAACCCGCGCTCACTGGTAAGCGCAAGCTGGGGCCTGCCACTGTTCCTGCTGTTGATGAGCCTGGCAGTGCCGCTGATTCTCTGGGCCGGATTGAAACTGGGAGCCAGCACCAATCCCGAGTACTTCACCCTGGGCATCGGCATCGCCGCCAACAGCCCGGCCCTGGCCTTGCTGGCGTATATCGGCGGGTTGTCGGCGGCCAGCGGGCTGATCATCGTGACCACCCTGGCACTGTCGGGGATGGCCCTCAACCATCTGGTGCTGCCGCTTTACCAGCCGCCGGCCGAAGGCAATATCTATCGCTGGCTGAAATGGACCCGGCGGGCACTGATCGTGGCGATCATCATGGCCGGCTACGGGTTCTACCTGATGCTGGGGGACGGACAGGACCTGGCCAACCTGGGCATCGTCGCCTTCGTCGCCACCCTGCAGTTCCTGCCGGGTGTGCTGTCGGTGCTGTATTGGCCCACCGCCAACCGTCGCGGCTTCATCGCCGGCCTGCTGGCGGGCATCCTGGTCTGGCTGGTCGCCATGCTGCTGCCGTTGCTGGGCAATTTGCAGGGTTTCTACATCCCCCTGCTGAACATGATCTACGTGCTCGACGACACCAGCTGGCACATGGCGGCCATCGCCTCGCTGGCGGCGAACGTACTGATGTTCACCTTGATCTCCCTGTTCACCAACGCCAGCAGCGAAGAGGCCAGCGCCGCCGAAGCCTGCGCCGTGGATAACGTCCGCCGCCCACAGCGCCGCGAACTGCACGCCGCCTCGCCCCAGGAGTTCGCCACGCAACTGGCCAAGCCCCTGGGTGCCAAGGCTGCTCAGAAGGAAGTCGAACAAGCCCTGCGCGACCTGTACCTGCCCTTCGACGAACGCCGCCCCTATGCCCTGCGCCGCCTGCGCGACCGCATCGAAGCCAACCTGTCCGGCCTGATGGGCCCCAGCGTGGCCCAGGACATGGTCGAGACCTTCCTGCCCTACAAGGCGGGCGGGGAAAACTATGTCACCGAGGACATCCACTTCATTGAAAGCCGCCTCGAAGACTACCACTCGCGCCTGACGGGCCTTGCCGCCGAACTGGACGCCCTGCGTCGTTATCACCGCCAGACCCTGCAGGAACTGCCGATGGGCGTGTGTTCCCTGGCCAAGGACCAGGAAATCCTGATGTGGAACAAGGCCATGGAAGAACTGACCGGGATCGCCGCCCAGCGCGTGGTCGGTTCGCGGCTGAGCACCCTGGGCGAACCCTGGAAAGGCCTGTTGCAGGGTTTCATCGACCTTCCGGACGAACACTTGCACAAGCAGCACCTGGCCCTCGATGGCCAGACCCGCTGGTTGAACCTTCACAAAGCCGCCATCGATGAGCCGCTGGCGCCCGGCAACAGCGGCCTGGTGTTACTGGTCGAAGACCTGACCGATACCCAGATGCTCGAAGACAAGCTGGTCCACTCCGAGCGACTGGCAAGCATCGGCCGGCTCGCCGCCGGCGTGGCGCACGAAATCGGCAACCCGATCACCGGCATCGCCTGCCTGGCGCAGAACCTGCGCGAAGAGCGCGAGGACGATGCCGAACTCACGGAAATCAGCAGCCAGATCCTCGAACAGACCCGACGCGTGTCGCGTATCGTCCAATCGCTGATGAGCTTCGCCCATGCCGGCGGCCACCAGCACAACGATGAGCCCGTCTGCCTGGCCGAAGTGGCCCAGGATGCGATTGGTCTGCTGGCCCTCAACCGGCGCAATTTCGAAGTGCAGTTCTTCAACCTGTGCGACCCGGACCACTGGGTCGACGGCGATCCCCAGCGGCTCGCCCAGGTGCTGATCAACCTGTTGTCCAACGCGCGCGACGCCTCGCCTGCCGGCAGCGCCGTGCGAGTCAAGAGCGAAGCCAGCGAACACACGATCGATCTGATCGTCGAAGACGAAGGCAGCGGTATCCCACAGAACATCATGGATCGATTGTTCGAACCCTTCTTCACCACCAAGGATCCTGGCGAAGGCACCGGACTGGGCCTCGCACTGGTCTATTCCATCGTTGAAGAGCATTATGGACAAATCACCATCGACAGCCCGGCCGATGTTCAAAGCCAGCGCGGCACCCGTATTCGGGTAACCTTGCCGCGTCATGTCGAAGCGACGTCCGCTGTGAACTGAGACCGTCGAGAGAATCGAATCAATGCCGCACATTTTGATCGTCGAAGACGAAACAATTATCCGCTCCGCCTTGCGCCGCCTGCTGGAACGCAACCAGTACCAGGTCAGCGAAGCCGGTTCCGTGCAGGAAGCACAAGAGCGTTTCAGCATTCCCACGTTTGACCTGATCGTCAGCGACCTGCGCCTGCCCGGCGCCCCCGGCACCGAACTGATCAAGCTCGGCCAGGGCACTCCGGTGCTGATCATGACCAGCTACGCCAGCCTGCGCTCGGCGGTCGATTCCATGAAAATGGGTGCGGTGGACTACATCGCCAAGCCGTTCGACCACGATGAAATGCTCCAGGCCGTGGCCCGGATCCTGCGTGACCGACAGACGGCGGCCAACAATCCGGCAGAGCCGACGAACGGTAAAGCCGCGACTTCTGCGAAAACGGTCGCCGGCAATGCCAACGGTGAAATCGGCATCATCGGCTCCTGCCCTCCAATGCAGGACCTATACGTCAAGATCCGCAAAGTGGCGCCGACCGACTCCAACGTCCTGATCCAGGGCGAATCCGGTACCGGCAAGGAGTTGGTGGCCCGCGCCCTGCACAACCTGTCTCGCCGGGCCAAGGCACCGATGATCTCGGTGAACTGCGCGGCAATCCCGGAAAGCCTGATCGAGTCCGAGTTGTTCGGGCACGAGAAAGGTGCATTCACTGGCGCCAGCGCCGGACGCGCCGGCCTGGTGGAAGCCGCGGATGGCGGCACACTGTTCCTCGATGAAATCGGCGAACTGCCTTTGGAAGCCCAGGCACGTTTGCTGCGGGTGCTTCAGGAAGGCGAGATCCGTCGGGTCGGGTCGGTGCAGTCGCAGAAAGTCGATGTACGCCTGATCGCAGCGACCCACCGGGACCTCAAGAGCCTGGCAAAGATCGGCCAGTTCCGTGAAGACCTGTATTACCGCTTGCATGTCATCGCGCTGAAACTGCCGGCTCTGCGCGAACGGGGCGCGGACGTCAACGAAATCGCCAATGCCTTCCTCGCCCGCCAAAGTGCGCGAGTCAACCGCACCGACTTGAAGTTCGCCCCGGACGCCGAACAGGCCATTCGTCATTACGCCTGGCCGGGTAACGTTCGAGAATTGGAAAACGCAGTGGAGCGGGCGGTGATCCTGTGCGAAAGCCCGGAAATCTCCGCCGACCTGCTGGGCATCGACATCGAGCTCAGCGATATGGACGACGAAGAATTCATCGGCCTGGCCCCGCAACAGGGTAACGCTGCCAACAATACCAGCCATGAGCCCACCGAGGACCTTTCCCTGGAAGACTATTTCCAGCATTTCGTCCTGGAGCACCAGGACCATATGACCGAGACCGAACTGGCTCGCAAGCTGGGTGTGAGCCGCAAGTGCCTGTGGGAACGGCGCCAGCGCCTGGGCATTCCACGGCGCAAGACCGGCGTGGCCAGCGAGAGCTGAGCCAGCTCCCACAGCGGAAGCTGAAAGGTATACCTATGTGAAAAAACTGTTACCTCAGCTTTTTCACGTAACAGAAGCCGGGGTTTACGGTAACGAAATCCCGGCTTTTTTTCGTCTTGAAAAAATGGCCTAGCCCTTCAACCTCCCGGTTTTCCTGGGCCTCACAAAAGTTGGCACGCACCCTGCTATAGCTTTGGTACAAGAACAATAACAAGCAATGCACAAGACAATAAAAATAAGACGAATCGACTCACGCACAATAAAAACAAGACGGCGAGAGGCGCAGCTAACTGATTCTTTTGGAGAGGCGTTGTATTTGGGGCTTGCCCCACAACCAGGCCGAGAACAATAAAAACTGTCTCAAGACAGCTGCCTGAACTGGTTGGATCGATCGATCACTGCAACTCAGCGACCAAAGCAATCCGTTTGCTCTTGGCTCCCGATTGGGAGGGTCACGAAGGGAAACCTCGTGGCGAGGGCACTCACAAAAACAAGAAGCCCGAAAACCATAATAAAAACAGAGCACGCAACTAATTCTGGGGGAGCTTCGGCTCCCCTTGTGGTTTCTGACATTCCCCTTCCATGAAGCCTACAGGGCTTGCCACTTGCAGCTTGCAGCTCAAAACTGCTGTGTCCTACACCATCCTCCGACTAAATGCTAGAATCCCCGCCCATCATGCGGCCATTCTTCGTTTTTGGTCGAATATTCCTTCAAACAGTGCATCCCATGCTGAAGAAGCTGTTCCAGTCATTCCGTTCTCCCTTGCGTCGTACGCAACACATTCGCAGCACGCCTGAAGTGCTCAACAGCAGCCAGCACTCGCTGCAAAAGGCCCAGTTCAGCCGTTATGCGGTGAACATCGTCGAACGCCTGCAGGGCGCCGGCTACCAGGCTTACCTGGTTGGCGGGTGCGTGCGCGACATGCTGCTCAACATCACCCCGAAGGATTTCGACGTGGCGACCAGCGCCACGCCGGAACAGATCCGGGCCGAGTTTCGTAACGCGCGCATCATTGGCCGGCGCTTCAAGCTGGTCCATATCCATTTCGGTCGTGAAATCATCGAAGTCGCGACTTTTCGCGCCAATCACCCGCAAAACGAAGAGGAAGAGGACAGCAACCAGTCTTCCCGCAACGAGAGCGGGCGCATCCTGCGCGATAACGTCTACGGCACGCTGGAAGAAGACGCGCAACGTCGCGACTTCACCATCAACGCCTTGTATTACGACCCGGTCAGCGAGCGCATCCTCGACTACGCCAATGGCGTACACGACATCCGCAATCGCCTGATCCGCCTGATTGGCGATCCTCGGCAGCGTTACCAGGAAGATCCGGTGCGGATGTTGCGGGCAGTGCGTTTCGCGGCCAAGCTGGATTTCGGTATCGAAAAACACAGTGCCGTGCCGATTCGCGACCTGGCGCCGATGCTGCGGGAAATTCCTTCGGCGCGCCTGTTCGAGGAAGTGCTCAAGCTGTTTCTGTCGGGCAACGCGGCGGACACCTTCGAGATGCTGGTGGACCTGCAACTGTTCGATCCGCTGTTCCCGGCCAGTGCCGAGGCGCTGGAGCACAATCCGACCTACACCCACACCTTGATCAGCGAAGCACTGATCAACACCGACCTGCGCATCAAGCAGAACAAACCGGTGACCCCGGCCTTCCTGTTCGCCGCGCTGCTCTGGCCGGCCCTCCCGGCCCGGGTGCTGCGTCTGCAGGAGCGGGGCATGCCACCGATCCCGGCCATGCAGGAGGCCGCCCACGAGCTCATCAGCGAACAGTGCCAGCGCATCGCGATTCCCAAGCGTTTCACAATGCCGATCCGCGAAATCTGGGACATGCAGGAACGCCTGCCACGGCGCAGCGGCAAACGCGCCGACCTGTTGCTGGACAACCCGCGCTTCCGCGCCGGCTACGATTTCCTGCTGCTGCGTGAAAGCGCGGGCGAGCAAACCGATGGCCTGGGCGAATGGTGGACCGACTACCAGGACGCCAACGACAGCGAGCGCCGCGATATGATTCGTGAGCTCAGCGGCAAGGATGACGGCGCCAGCGGCCCACGCAAACGTCGTCGCAGCAGCGGCGCCAAGCGCAAGCGCGCCGGTGTGCCGAGCGCATCGGGCGATTGATCGATGGAACGCATCTATATCGGCATGGGTAGCAACCTGGCCGAACCCGCCGAACAACTGCGCAGTGCCGTCCAGGCGCTGGCGCAATTGCCCGGCACCCGACTGGCGGGCGTTTCGGCGTTCTATCAGAGCGATTCCCTGCTACCCGGCCAACCGCGCTACACCAACGCCGTAGCGGCGCTGGACAGCCCGCTCGCGCCGCTGGAGCTGCTCGACGCGCTGCAAGCCATCGAAACCGGCCAGGGCCGCGAGCGCCTGGAACGCTGGGGCCCGCGGACCCTGGACCTGGACATTCTCTTGTATGGCGACCAGTTGATCGACCAGCCGCGTCTCAAGGTCCCCCATTACCATATGCATGCCCGGGCCTTCGTCCTGTATCCGCTGGCGGAACTGGCTCCCGCCGATCTGCGGCTGGCCGATGGACGCCTGCTCGCGGACCTGCTCGCAGCGTGCCCATTCGTTGGCCTGGAGCGCCTGCCACCTGCCTGACGAAGACCTTGCAAGTGGGAGCGAGACTGCTCGCTACCCCACAAGATCGGGACCAGGCGGTCAGATTCGAAACACACCTCTACGCTGAAACGCATCAGTAACCCCGGTAACACCTGGCGGTAACACATCCAATTGACTTCCCCGGTGCTCCTCACGACTATAGGCGTCCCGTTGCCGCCAATGCGGCGTTGAGGGGCGCAATCCAGGCCTTACAAGCACCACGCATAGAGGGTGCGCCTGTATCGAGCGCCTAATGAGGACTTTTTCATGCCAGCTATTACCCTGACCACGCTGCAAGGTCTCAAGCAAAAAGGTGAAAAGATCGCCATGCTGACCTGCTATGACGCAACGTTCGCCCACGCCTGTAACGAGGCCGGTGTCGAAGTGCTACTGGTGGGCGATTCCCTCGGCATGGTGTTGCAAGGCCACGACAGCACACTGCCGGCCACCACCGCCGACATGGCTTATCATGTCGCTTGCGTCAAACGCGGTAACACCGATGCGCTGATCCTCGCCGACCTGCCGTTCATGGCCTATGCCACCCTGGAACAGACCATGACCAACAGCGCCCAGCTGATGCAGGCCGGCGCCCACATGGTGAAAGTCGAAGGTGCATTGTGGCTGGCCGAGTCGATCCGGCTGCTGGCCGAACGAGGCATTCCGGTCTGCGCACACCTGGGGCTGACACCGCAGTCGGTGAATGTGCTCGGTGGCTACAAGGTCCAGGGTCGCAACGAGAACCAGGCGCGGCAGATGCGTGCCGATGCCATTGCGCTGGAGCAGGCCGGCGCCGCGATGTTGCTGCTCGAATGCGTGCCCAGCGAGCTGGCCGAAGAGATTACCCAGGCAGTGAAGATCCCGGTGATCGGCATCGGCGCCGGCAATGCCACCGATGGCCAGGTGCTGGTGCTGCACGACATGCTCGGGCTGTCGATCACCGGTCGCGTGCCCAAGTTCGTGAAGAACTTCATGGTCGGGCAAACCAGCGTGCAGGCCGCCTTGGCTGACTACGTGGCGCAAGTCAAGGCCGCGACCTTCCCTGGGGCCGAACACGGATTCTCCGCATGAACACCGTCAAGACCGTACGTGAACTGCGGGCCGCCGTGGCCCGTGCCCGCGGCGAAGGCAAACGCATCGCCTTCGTGCCCACCATGGGCAACCTGCACAGTGGCCACATGGCACTGGTGACCAAGGCGGCGCAGCGGGCCGATTTCGTGGTGGCGAGCATTTTCGTCAACCCGCTGCAATTCGGTGCCGGCGAAGACCTGGACAAATATCCCCGCACCCTGGCGGCAGACCAGGAGAAGCTGCTGCAGGCCGGCTGCCATTTGCTGTTTGCTCCCAGCGTGGAAGAGATGTATCCCGACGGCATGGCCGGACAGACCCGGGTCAGCGTTCCGCAATTGTCCGAAGGCCTGTGCGGTGCCAGCCGTCCCGGGCATTTCGAAGGTGTGGCGACAGTGGTCAGCAAGCTGTTCAACATGGTCCAGCCTGACCTGGCGGTATTCGGCCAGAAGGACTTCCAGCAGTTGGCGGTGATCCGGGCGCTGGTCCACGACCTGAACATGCCGATCCAGATCATCGGCGAGCCGACCGTCCGGGCCGAAGACGGCCTGGCGCTTTCATCGCGCAACGGCTTCCTCAGCCCCGAGCAACGCGTCGTGGCGCCAGTGGTCTACCGCAGCCTGAGCCACATTGCCGAGGCGATCCGCCAGGGGCAGCGGGATTTCCCGGCGTTGATCGCCGAGCAGCTCAAGCAACTCGAAGCCGCCGGCCTGCGCCCCGACTACCTGGAAGTGCGCCACGCCAAGACGTTGCGCCCGGCGTCGAGGGAGGATCGCGACCTGGTGATCCTGGTAGCGGCATTCCTGGGCAGCACACGGTTGATCGATAACCTGCACCTGGACCTCGATGCCCCCATCTGACCCCTAACGCACGCCCTGTGGGAACGAGCTTGTCCGCCAATGCGATGTCTGTCACATCAACGTGAAGGATGCCGGCCTTGCCGCGAGCAAACCCGCTCCCACGGGGCCTTCCAGCGTTATTGCCGCCTCGGTGGCCTTCGGGCAAACTGCCCGCCGTTCGGACTCTAGGAAACTCCATGCACACCATCATGCTCAAGGCCAAGCTGCACCGCGCCGAAGTCACTCACGCCGTGCTCGATTACGAAGGCTCCTGCGCCATCGATGGTGAATGGCTGGACCTGTCGGGAATCCGCGAATACGAACAGATCCAGATCTACAACGTCGACAATGGCGAGCGCTTCACCACCTACGCCATTCGTGGCGAGGAAGGCTCGCGGATGATTTCGGTCAACGGCGCCGCGGCGCACAAGGCCAAGGTCGGTGACCGCGTCATCATCTGCGCCTATGCTCACTACAGCGAAGCCGAACTGGTCAATTTCAAACCGCGCATGTTGTATATGGCGCCGGGCAACGAACTGAGCCACACCAGCAACGCCATCCCGGTCCAGGTCGCCTGACCGATGGACTTGCCTGTGGGAACGGGCTCGCTCGCGATAGCGTCAATCCCGCCCCCTCGATAGCCAGAGCACCAGGAAGCGCCCATCGCGCTTCCGTCTGTCGGCCAATTCCCACCCTGGCTGTATAAAAAAGTACCGGGATCCTGTCAGACAAAGTCAAGACAGATCGCAACGCGAGGTTTACTGTAGTCGCCCTGCGCCCAGAGATCGTGTCGACGCAGTTGTCCGGACGCCCGCCTCGGGCCTTGCCGGAGTTTTTAGTGTACAAAAGGTCGTTCAAGTAAAAGGAAACCCGCAGCGATGGCGTATTACCGAAACCCTCATGACGTGACCGCTCTGCCCGCCTGGCAAGCGCTGAATGACCACCGCAAAGCCATGCAGGATTTCAGCATGCGCGAAGCGTTCAACGCCGATCCGCAGCGTTTCAATCAATTCACCCTGTCGAGCTGCGGCCTGTTTCTCGATTATTCGAAGAACCTGATCAACGCCCAGACCCGCGACCTGCTGGTGAACCTGGCCAACGAAGTCGACCTCAAGGGCGCGATCAAGGCGCTGTTCGAAGGCGAAATCGTCAATGCCTCCGAAAACCGCCCGGCCCTGCACACGGCCCTGCGCCGGCCGGTGGGCGATAAACTGCTGGTGAACGGCGTCAACGTGATGCCTGACGTGCACAAGGTGCTCAACCAGATCACCGACCTGGTGGGCCGCATTCACGACGGGCTGTGGCGTGGCTACACCGAAAAACCGATCACCGACGTGGTGAACATTGGCATCGGCGGTTCGTTCCTCGGCCCGGAACTGGTATCCGAAGCGCTGTTGTCCTACGCGCAGAAGGGCGTTCGCTGCCACTACCTGGCGAACATCGATGGCAGCGAATTCCATGAGCTGACCATGAAGCTGCGCGCCGAGACCACCCTGTTCATCGTCTCGTCGAAGTCCTTCAACACCCTCGAGACCCTGAAGAACGCCCAGGCCGCCCGTGCCTGGTACCTGGCCCAGGGAGGCTCCGAAGCCGAGCTGTATCGGCACTTTATCGCGGTATCGAGCAACAACGCGGCCGCCGTGGCCTTCGGTATCCGTGAAGAGAATATCTTCCCGATGTGGGACTGGGTCGGCGGGCGCTACTCGCTGTGGTCGGCCATCGGCTTGCCCATCGCCCTGGCCATCGGCATGTCGAACTTCAAGGAACTGCTGTCCGGTGCCTACTCCATGGACCAGCACTTCCAGAGCGCCCCGTTCGAGCAGAACATGCCGGTCCTGCTGGCGTTGCTCGGCGTGTGGTACGGCAATTTCTGGGGCGCGCAAAGCCACGCGATCCTGCCGTACGACCACTACTTGCGCAACATCACCAAACACCTGCAGCAACTGGACATGGAGTCCAACGGCAAGAGCGTACGCCAGGACGGCACGCCGGCGTCCACCGACACTGGCCCGGTCATCTGGGGTGGCGTCGGTTGCAACGGCCAGCACGCCTATCACCAGTTGCTGCACCAGGGCACCCAGTTGATCCCGGCCGACTTCATCGTGCCGGTGGTCAGCTTCAACCCGGTGGCCGACCATCACCAGTGGCTGTACGCCAACTGCCTGTCCCAGAGCCAGGCGCTGATGCTGGGCAAGACCCGCGCCGAGGCAGAAGCCGAATTGCGGGACAAGGGTGCGAGTGAAGAGGAAGTGCAGAAACTGGCCTCCCACAAGGTCATCCCGGGCAACCGTCCGAGCAACACCCTGGTGGTCGAACGCATCAGCCCCCGTCGCCTTGGCGCGCTGGTGGCGCTGTATGAACACAAGGTGTTCGTGCAAAGCGTGGTCTGGGGCATCAATGCCTTCGACCAGTGGGGCGTGGAACTGGGCAAGGAACTGGGCAAAGGCGTCTACAACCGCTTGGTGGGCAGCGAAGAAAGCCCGGCCGAGGATGCCTCGACCCAAGGCCTGATCAGCTACTTCCGCGGACGTCACCGCGGCTGAGTCGTTGACCTGCATTACCCTCTGTGGGAGCGAGCCTGTTCGCGATGGCGGTGTGTCAGTCAATGGAAGGTTGATTGATCTACCATCGCGAGCAGACTCGCTCCCACAGTCATTTGTGCATGACTTGAACCCTCCGGCTACTGGGCGCATCTTTATGACTTGTCGCAAAACAAGAATAAGGAACCGCCATGCTCGATATCAGCCAGTTCCCTCAAGCCGATGCCGTCCGCCAGGCTGCGCAACTGAGTCAGGACCAATACAAGCGGCTCTACAAGGAATCCATCGAACACCCCAGCACTTTCTGGGCTGAACAGGCCACCCGCTTCCTCGATTGGATGGCTCCTTGGCAGACTGTCCAGCGCTACGACCTCAAGGCCGGCGACGCCACCTGGTTCGCTGGCGGCAAGCTGAACGTCAGCGCCAACTGCATCGACCGTCACCTTGAACACCGTGCCGACCAGACTGCAATCATCTGGGAGGGCGACAACCCCGCCGAATCAGCGCAGATCAGCTACCGAAAACTCCATCATCACGTGTGCCGCCTGGCCAATGTGTTGAAAAGCCGAGGCGTGAAGAAAGGCGATAGGGTGTGCATTTACATGCCGATGATCCCGGAGGCCGCCTATGCCATGCTCGCCTGCACCCGTATTGGCGCGGTGCACTCGGTGGTGTTCGGTGGTTTTTCGCCGGACTCGCTGCGCGACCGGATACTCGATGCCGATTGCCGCACGGTGATCACCGCCGACGAGGGCGTGCGCGGAGGACGTGCCATACCGCTCAAGCGCAATGTCGACAAAGCCCTGGAAAGCTGCCCCGACGTCAGCGCGGTCCTGGTGATCGAACGCACCCAGGCCGAGATAAGCTGGGTCGATGGCCGCGACATCTGGTACCACCAGGCCATGCACGATGCCAGCGACGATTGCCCGCCCGAACCGATGGATGCCGAAGACCCGCTGTTCATCCTCTACACCTCCGGCAGCACCGGCAAACCCAAGGGCGTGCTGCACACCACTGGTGGTTATCTGCTGCAAGCAGCCATGACCTTCAGGTACGTGCTGGACTACCGCGACAACGAGGTGTTCTGGTGCACCGCCGATGTCGGCTGGGTCACCGGCCACAGTTATATCGTCTACGGCCCCCTGGCCAATGGCGCGACCACCCTGATCTTCGAAGGCGTGCCGAGCTACCCCGACAGCTCGCGCTTCTGGCAGGTGATCGACAAGCATCAGGTCAATATCTTCTACACCGCCCCCACCGCTCTGCGCGCGTTAATGCGCGAAGGTGCCGAACCCTTACAGAAAACTTCCCGCAAGAGTTTGCGATTGCTCGGCAGCGTCGGTGAGCCGATCAACCCGGAAGCGTGGGAATGGTATTTCAACAAGGTCGGCGAGCAACGTTGCCCGATTGTCGATACCTGGTGGCAGACCGAAACCGGCGGCATCATGCTCAGCCCGCTGGTGAGCCAACAGAAACTCAAGCCAGGCTGCGCGACCCGGCCACTGTTCGGGGTCCAACCGGTGCTGCTGGATGAAGCGGGCAAGGAGATCAATGGCCCGGGCAGTGGCGTGCTGGCCATCAAGTCCAGCTGGCCTGGCCAGATCCGCAGCGTCTACAGGGACCATCAGCGCATGGTCGACACCTACTTCA
Organism: Pseudomonas sp. NFACC43; assembly: GCF_900119645.1. Lineage (NCBI taxonomy): Bacteria > Pseudomonadati > Pseudomonadota > Gammaproteobacteria > Pseudomonadales > Pseudomonadaceae > Pseudomonas > Pseudomonas sp. NFACC43. The sequence continues at coordinate 68,872 of NZ_FPKK01000017.1, read as the reverse complement.
AGCCCTACCCCGGCTATTACTTCACCGGCGATGGCGCCCGTCGCGACGAAGACGGCGATTACTGGATCACCGGACGCATCGATGACGTCATCAACGTTTCCGGGCACCGCATCGGCACCGCCGAAGTGGAAAGCGCCCTGGTGCTGCACGACAGCATCGCCGAAGCGGCCGTCGTCGGTTATCCCCACGACCTCAAGGGCCAGGGCATCTATGCCTTTGTCACGCCAATGAACGGCGTCGAAGCCAACGACGATCTGAAGAAGGAACTGCTGGCCCATGTCAGCAAGGAAATCGGCAGCTTCGCCAAGCCCGAACTGATCCAATGGGCGCCGGCGCTGCCCAAGACCCGGTCGGGCAAGATCATGCGACGCATCCTGCGCAAGATCGCCTGCAACGAACTGGACAGCCTCGGCGATACCTCGACCCTGGCTGACCCAAGCGTGGTGGAGGGGCTGATCGACAAGCGCCTGAATCGCTGAGTCAGCCGGCCTGGCCACCCAGAAGCCCGGCCCCGTCTGTGGCAGGAGCATCTTCTGTGGCGAGGGGATAAATCTCCTCGCCACAAATGCCACCCTCGCCACAGGTCGGTGCCCGACCTCGAATCCGTATGCAATCCCCAACCCGGGTTTGCATAACTGTTAAACTCTCGCGCCTCATTTCCTTAAGGCGCGCTTGGCATGTCTTCCTTGAATCAGGCGCTGCGCGCCGCCCTCGATCAGCGTCGGGACCTGCTTGACGACCTGGAGCAGCAAGGCACCGATTGCTATCGCCTGTTCCATGGCAGCCAGGAAGGCGCTCCCGGACTCACCGTCGATCGCTACGGCCCGCAACTGATGGTGCAGAGCTTTCACCAGTCACTGGAGCGCGAAGCCTTGTTGCAACTGCACGGCATCGTCAACGAACGCCTGGGCCTGGACACCCTGCTGGTCTACAACGACCGTGCGCGGGGCAATTCGCGGATCGACCGCCAGGACAGCGTCTATCAGGCCGAAGAGGCCGCCCTGCAGGATCTCGTCGGCCACGAATGGGGGCTGAACTATCGCGTTCGCGGGCGCCACGCCGGACAAGACCCTCTTCTGTTCCTGGACCTGCGCAATGCCCGTGGCTGGGTCAAGGCAAACAGCCGCAACAAAAGCGTGCTGAACCTGTTCGCCTATACCTGCGGTGTCGGCCTGAGCGCCGCGGCCGGCGGCGCGCGGGAGGTGTGTAACCTGGACTTTGCCGAAGGCAACCTCGCGGTGGGACAGGAGAACGGCCTGCTCAACCCCGGCCTGCCGGCCATGGAATTCGTGCAATCGGATTATTTCCCGGCGATCCGGCAACTGGCCGGCCTGCCCGTCAGCCAGCGACGCGGGCAGAAACTGCCCGGCTATGTGCGCCTGGAACAACGCCAGTACGACCTGGTGTTGCTCGATCCACCGGCGTGGGCGAAGAGCGCCTTCGGCACCGTCGACCTGTTGCGCGATTACCAGAGCCTGCTCAAGCCTGCGTTGCTCAGCACAGCCGACGACGGAGTGCTGATCTGCTGCAACAACCTGGCGAAAGTCTCCATGGACGACTGGCGCGAACAGGTGTTGCGCTGCGCAAGCAAAGCCGGTCGACCGGTGCGGGAATGGAGCGTGCTGATGCCCGGCGATGACTTTCCCTCCAAGGATGGCAATCCACCGCTCAAGACACTGGTCCTGCACTTCTGAGCCAACCTCCGCACACCTACGCAAAAAACGGACAAATCCGATAAATCTCAGTGGTTTCGGAACCGTAAACGCATGCCATACTCCAAGGCACTCCGATTCACACCAGACGAAGCCACACATGTCCAAAGGATTGAAACGCGCTTTCGCCGCACTGCTTATCGCACTGGCCCTCTATAGCCTGCTGGGGTTTCTGATATTGCCGGGCATCGCCTTGCGGATCGCCAACCAGCAACTGGCCAGCCTTGCCACGGTTCCGGCTCAGTTGCAGCGTATCGAACTCAATCCTTTCAGCCTCGAAGTCACCCTGTGGGGACTGAATGTGGGCGAACCGGGCAAGGAACAGGTCGGCTTCGAACGCCTGTACGCCAACCTGCAGGTCGACAGTCTCTGGTCAGGTGCCCTGCACCTGGCCGATATCGAGCTGGACAAGCCCAAGACCGAGATCGTGTTCGCCAAGGACGGGCAGTTGAACCTGCTGGGCCTGTTCAAGCTGCCGCCCAGCGAACCGACCCCGGCCGATCCGGACGCCAAGCCGTTCCCCCTGCGCGTCGACCGGATCAAACTGGCCACCGGCTATGTGCATTTCCAGGATCTCCGGCCCAGCGAACCCATCGAGTTCCTCTACGACACGCTTGATTTCGAACTGAAGAACCTGAGTACCCTGCCTGACGACAGCGCCGACATGACCCTGGTCGCCGTCGGCCCTGAAGGTGGACAGGTCGACTGGACCGGCAATTTCAGCCTTTCGCCCATCGCTTCGCAAGGCAAACTCAAGATCACTGACGGCCAGATGAAAGCCTGGTGGCCCTACGTACGCGACGCGGTGCCCCTGGTGCTGGAAAATGGCGTGCTCAACCTGAGCACCGACTACAAGCTCAACCTGGCCAAGGGCACCGAACTGTTGCTCAGCAACGCGGCCGTCAGCGTCGCGCCCTTCGCCATCAAGGCGCCCGACGGTCGACCGCTGGCGAAGCTCGAGCGCCTGGATGTCAGCGAAACGACGGTGGACCTGGCCAAGCAGCAAGTGTTGGTAGGCAAAGTCCGTAGCCAGAAGCTGGAGACCTGGGCCGCCCGCGAGGCGGACGGACAACTGGACTGGCAGAAGCTCTTCGCCAGCCAGCCGGCAAAACCCCAGGTGAAGGTAGAGCCTGCATCGGCCCCGGCGGCGGCCGATTCGCCCAAGCCAGCCCCGCAAGCCCCCGGCAAGCCTTGGCAGATGCTGTTGAAGGACGTTCAATTGCGCGATTACCGGGTGCACCTGGCCGACCGCCAGGCACAGCCTGCCGTGGCACTGGAGGTCGGCCCGCTGAATCTCGACCTGCAGAACTTCGACACCCTCAACGGCTCACCCTTTACCCTCAAACTGGACACCGGATTGGGTAAACAGGGCAAGATCCTCGCCGACGGCGAGGTCAACCTGAGCCCCGTCACGGCCAGGCTCAAGGTCAAGACCCAGGACATCGACCTGCGTGTGGCCCAGGCCTATATCAACCCGTTCATTCGCCTGGAGCTGCGTTCAGGCATGCTCGGCAGCGACCTGGCAGTGGATCTCAAGAGCACCGAGCCGCTGGCTTTCGCAATCACCGGTCGCGCCCAGGTCGATCAGTTGCACACCCTGGATACCCTCAAGACCCGCGACTTCGTCAAATGGCAGCGCCTGGTGCTAGAAGGCCTCAGTTATCAGCACGGCGACAGCCTGTCCATCGACAAGGTCAACCTGCTCCAGCCTTATGCGCGCTTCATGATCAACGACGATCGCACCACCAACGTCGATGACCTGCTCATTCCGCAACCGGCCGACAGCGGCCCGAAGAACACTGCGGCAATACCGGCTTCCAAGGAAAAACCCCTGGGCATCCACATCGGCGCGATTGCCATCAATGACGGCTCGGCCAATTTCGCCGACTTCAGCCTGACACCGAACTTCGCCACCGCCATCCAGCAGCTCAACGGCCAGATCGGCACCATCGACAGTCGCCAGGCCAAACCGGCCAGCGTCGACATCAAGGGCAAGGTCGACCGCTACGCACCTGTCACGATCAAGGGAGCACTCAACCCGTTCGATCCGATGGCCAGCCTTGATATCGCCACCAGCTTCAAGCGTGTCGAACTGACGACCCTGACACCCTACTCCGGTAAATTCGCCGGCTACCGCATCCGCAAGGGCCGGCTCAACCTGGACCTGCATTACCGCATCACCCAAGGCCAGCTCCAGGCCGACAACAAGGTGGTGGTGGAGCAACTGCAACTGGGGGAAAAAGTCGACAGCCCGGACGCCGTCAGCCTGCCGCTCAAGCTGGCCGTCGCGTTGCTGAAGGACTCCGAAGGCAGGATTTCCATCGAACTGCCGGTGTCCGGCAATCTCAACGACCCGCAATTCAGCGTCATGCCGATTGTCTGGCAAACCTTGCGCAACCTGGTGGTACGAGCGGCCCAGGCACCGTTCAAGCTCATCGGTGGGCTAGTGGCCGGAGGCGGCTCGCAAGACCTGGGCAGCGTGTCGTTCGCACCGGGCTCCAGCGAGCTGAGCCAGGAGAACCAGGGCGTACTGCTCAAGCTGTCCGAAGCCCTGGGCAAACGTCCCGAACTGCGCCTGGAAATCGAAGGCACCGCCGCCGAAAGTAGCGACGGCCCGTTACTCGCCGCCCAGCGCCTGGAACGCGAATACCAGTACAACTACTACAAGATGCTGCAACGCAGGGGCGACAAGGTCCCGGCCAAGGCTTTGTTGCTGCAGGTACCGGAGGACGAGAAGGCCCCGCTGCTGGAAGGCATCTACCGCACCCGCCTCAAGACCCAGCCACCGGCCGAATGGTCGCAACTGGATAAAAAGGCTCGTATCGAGAAGCTGCGTGAAGGGGTCATCAAGTTCTGGAGCGGCAGTGACGTTCTGCTGCGTGAACTGGGGCAGGAGAGAGCCAGCAGCATCAAGGACTTCCTGGTGGACAAGGGCCAACTGGCTGACGAACGGGTGTATTTCATCGACGCGACCCTCGGCCAAGCCGAAAGCGATGGACGCGTGATCACCCCCATGCACCTGGATGCCGAATAACATGAACCGCTTCCAATGGCTCTCCCTGGGATTGCTGCTGGTTGCCGGCCCGGCGTTGGCGGCCGACACGTTGCGCTGCGGCAGCCAGCTGATCAGCGTTGGCGATCGTTCCAGTGAAGTGCTGCACAAATGCGGACAACCCACGGCTCGAGACGACCTGGGCTACAAGCGCAGTGTCAATCGCCGCGAAGAATATCCGGTAGAGGAATGGACTTACGGCCCCAACAGCGGCATGTATCAGTACCTGCGCTTCGAAGGCAATCGCCTGGTGCAGATCACCAGCAAACGCGGGCGCTAGCCCATCTGATCGATCAACACCCTGCCCAAAATAGACAGGCCCCCGGCAAACGCCGAGGGCCTGGGACGGCCACATCCATGTGGCCTTTCGCATGAACCCTAAGCAACGGCAAACGTATGACTAGGCCCGCTTGCCGTGCCTTCTCCCGGTTCAGGCGGAGAAGTCTTGGCCTTATTCGGCCTTCAGGCCATCAGCCGATACAGCCTTGACGCCTTTGATTTTCTTGGCGATTGCTACTGCTGTGTCTTTCTGAGCCTCGGTCACGGCAACAGTGGAAGACAGGGACACGACGCCTTTGTTGGTTTCTACTTTGATATCGGTGCCTGGAATACCTTTTTCGGTGACCAGGTCAGCCTTGACCTTGGTGGTGATCCAGGTATCGGAGGTGGCTTCCTTGGCCTCTGTCACTTCGCCCGCAGCCAGCATCATTGGAGCCTGAGTTGCTTGAGTGGTCTCGGCGAAAGCGCTAGCCATGGTCAGGGTCAGTGCGGTGGCTGCAGCGGCAGTGATAGCGAACTTCTTCATACGAGTAACTCCTGTTTTTCTCAGAAACTGCCGGGGTAATGCATTCCGGCAGGGTTGTCAGGAGTAGTGCGAAGGCTGTGCCAGTTTTAGAAATTCAAATAATTTCTTTTAAATCAATGAGTTAAGCGAAACGGCGATTTGCAGAATCATGCAAAATGCATGACCCTCCGATTTTGTACATGCAAGTTGCGGTTTTTTTACGACGACTTAAGCCACTGAATTGCCGGGCATTTCCTACACGCAAAAAACCCCGCTAAAAGCGGGGCCGGTCAGATCAACCTGTATGCCTCAACTACCTGCAGCGGCAGCACCGGTGCAGCCCTTGGGAGCGTATTCCTGTTCAGCCGTGGTGGCACAGGTCCATACGCCGGTTCCCGAACGACTCAGCGTGATCGTCTTGCCCACCACCGGGCCCGGTGCATTGAGGATCGTGCAGCCGATGGTGCCGACCCCTGTAGAGGCAACACCCGAGGCAGTGGTGGTGCAGTTACTGGTGGTTGCCGTCCCGCCGATAAGCTCGAGGGTCGGGTTGGTACCCGAGTTGATCGTGTCTTCGAACGGCACTTTCAATGCGGTGATCTCCGCCAGGCCCGCGGTCACCTTGGCTCGCGCCTGGTATTTGGAATATTGCGGCAACGCAAAGGTCGCCAGAATGCCGATGATCGCCACGACGATCAGCAGCTCGATCAGCGTAAAGCCATTCTGCTTGTTCATAGACATCTCCATACATGAGGCGAAATCTCATGGTTGGAGCAGTCATTGCACGGCACATGCCAACCGCCCCGAGCCGCGCGGGCAAGGCCTTGCAGCCCGTCAAAGCACTACGGCCTACCCCAACAACCGCACTATCTGACATTTTTTGTCACCCCGCCCCGCTGGTAGGGCGTCGAGGCTTGACTAGGCTATAGGTCATGAATTGCCGTATCCGGGATCCCCATGACTGACATCGCCCTCAGTGGACTGACCAAGCAACTGGTACTGGCCGAACTGATCACCGAGCAAAATGCCCAACAGGCGCACCAGCAGGCCCAGCGCAATCGCATCCCCCTGGTCAGTTATCTGGTGCAGAACAAACTGGTCCAGAGCCGCCGTGTTGCCGAGATCGCCTCGGAACATTTCGGTGTCGCCCTGCTGGACCTCAACAGCCTCGACAAGGACATCCAGCCCACGGGGCTGGTCAGCGAAAAGCTGGTACGCCAGCATCACGCGCTGCCATTGTGGCGACGCGGCAACAAGCTGTTCGTGGGCATTTCCGACCCCACCAATCACCAGGCCATCAACGACATCCAGTTCAGCACAGGCCTGACCACTGAAGCCATCCTGGTGGAGGACGACAAGCTCAGCGATGCCATCGAGAAATTCTTCGAGTCCAGTACCACGGGGCTGGAGGGCATGGGCGATGTCGACCTCGACGGCCTCGACATCGAATCAGGCGACGACCGCAAGCAGGACACTATCGCCGGGCTGGACGCCGACGATGCGCCGGTGGTGCGCTTCGTCAACAAGATGCTGCTGGATGCGATCAAGGGCGGCTCATCCGACCTGCATTTCGAGCCCTATGAAAAATCCTACCGGGTACGGGTGCGCACCGATGGCATGTTGCGGGAAGTGGCCAAGCCGCCTATCCAGTTGGCGACCCGCATCGCGGCGCGCCTGAAGGTCATGGCGAACCTGGATATTTCCGAACGGCGCAAACCCCAGGACGGGCGGCTGAAAATGCGACTGTCGAAGACCAAGTCCATCGATTTCAGGGTCAACACCCTGCCAACCCTCTGGGGCGAAAAGGTGGTGATCCGGATCCTCGACCCCTCCAGCGCGCAAATGGGCATCGACGCCCTGGGCTATGAGCCGGACCAGAAAGAACTGTACCTGGCGGCGCTCAAGCAACCCCAAGGGCTGATCCTGGTGACCGGGCCGACCGGCTCGGGCAAGACCGTCTCGCTGTATACGGGGTTGAACATCCTCAATACGGTGGACATCAATATTTCCACCGCCGAAGACCCGGTTGAAATCAACATGGAGGGGATCAACCAGGTCAACGTGAACCCGCGCCAGGGGCTGGACTTCGCACAAGCCCTGCGCTCATTCCTGCGCCAGGACCCGGACGTGATCATGGTTGGCGAGATCCGCGACCTGGAAACGGCCGAGATCGCCATCAAGGCTGCGCAGACCGGGCACATGGTGCTGTCCACACTGCACACCAACAGCGCCGCCGAAACCCTCATCCGCCTGCAGAACATGGGCATTCCCGGCTTCAACATCGCCACGGCCGTGCACCTGATCATCGCCCAGCGACTGGCGCGCAAGTTGTGCACTCATTGCAAGAAGGCCATCGAGATTCCAGAGGAAACCCTGCTCAAGGAAGGTTTCCCTCGGGAACGCATCGGCTCGTTCACGATCTATGAGCCGGTCGGTTGCGAACAGTGCAACAACGGCTACAAGGGCCGCGTGGGGATTTACGAAGTGGTCAAGAACACTCCCGAGCTGCAACGCCTGATCATGGCCGAGGGCAACTCGCTGGAAATCGACCTGCAGATGCGCAAGGACGGCTTCAACGACCTGCGCGCCTCCGGGCTGCTCAAAGTGATGCAAGGCGTGACCAGCCTCGAAGAAATCAACCGGGTCACCAAGGACTGAGCATGGCGGTCAAGGCAGTAAAAACCGATACCTACACTTGGGAAGGCAAGGACCGCAAGGGCACGAAAATGTCCGGCGAGCTGACCGGCCAGAGCCCGGCGCTGGTCAAGGCACAGTTGCGCAAGCAAGGGATCAACCCGGACAGGGTGCGCAAGAAGTCCACCTCGATATTCAGCAAGGGCAAGCGCATCAAGCCCCTGGATATCGCCCTCTTCACACGTCAGATGGCAACGATGCTCAAGGCCGGCGTGCCCCTGCTCCAGGCCTTCGACATCATCGGCGAAGGCTTCGACAACGCCAACATGCGCAAGCTGATCGACGAGGTAAAGCAGGAAGTCGCAGCCGGTAACAGCTTCGCCGCGTCGTTGCGCAAATGCCCGCAGTACTTCGACGAGCTGTATTGCAACCTGGTGGACGCCGGGGAACAGGCTGGCGCCCTGGATACCTTGCTGGACCGGGTCGCCACCTACAAGGAAAAGAGCGAGGCCCTCAAGGCCAAGATCAAGAAGGCCATGACCTACCCGACAGCCGTGATACTGGTTGCGGCGGTGGTCACGGGCATCCTGCTGGTCAAGGTGGTGCCGCAGTTCGAATCGGTGTTCGCCGGGTTCGGCGCGGAGCTGCCGGGGTTCACGGTGATGGTCATTGGCCTGTCGGAGTTCATGCAGCAATGGTGGTGGCTGCTGCTGGGTGCGCTGGTCGGCGGTTTTTTCGGGGTGAGATATGCCCTCAAGCGCTCCCAGGGCTTTCGTGACTGGCGCGACAAGTGGCTGCTCAAGCTGCCGCTGATCGGTGCCCTGATGTACAAATCCGCCGTGGCCCGCTTCGCCCGCACGCTTTCCACCACCTTCGCCGCCGGCGTGCCGCTGGTGGAAGCGCTGGATTCGGTGTCCGGCGCTACCGGCAACGTGGTATTCAAACGAGCGGTGCAACGCATCCGACAGGATGTCTCGACGGGCATGCAGCTGAATTTCTCCATGCGCGCGTCAGGCATCTTTCCGAACCTGGCGATCCAGATGACCGCCATCGGCGAGGAGTCCGGCGCGCTGGACGATATGCTGGACAAGGTGGCGAGTTTTTATGAGGCCGAAGTGGACAATCTGGTGGACAATCTCACCAGCCTGATGGAGCCGTTCATCATGGTGGTACTGGGGGTGGTCGTCGGCGGCCTGGTGGTTGCCATGTACCTGCCCATCTTTCAACTCGGCTCTGCGATCTGACATGCCCCTGACCGAATTCTTCGCGCTTTATCCCCTGGCCTTCGTGCTGACGGCGTTATTGCTCGGGCTGATCGTCGGCAGCTTTCTCAATGTCCTGGTGTGGCGCCTGCCCAGGATGCTGAGCCGGGAATGGCGACTGCAGGCCCATGACTTGCTGGGCCTGCCCGCCGAAACGCCCGGCCCGGCCTATAACCTGATACTGCCCCATTCCCAGTGCCCCCATTGCGGCCACCGCATCCGGGCCTGGGAAAATATCCCGGTGTTGAGCTACCTGGCGCTGCGCGGCCGCTGTTCCAGTTGCGCCACTCCCATCGGCAGGCGCTACCCCCTGACTGAACTGGCCTGTGGGGTGTTATCGGCGTTCGTCGCCTGGCATTTCGGCTTCGGCTGGCAGGCGGCAATGGTGATGGTCCTGAGCTGGGGCCTGCTGGGCATGAGCCTGATCGATGCCGAGCACCAATTGCTGCCCGATACGCTGGTACTGCCTTTGTTGTGGCTGGGCCTGATCGTCAACAGCTTTGGATTGTTCGCTTCGCTGAACGAGGCCATGTGGGGCGCTGTGGCCGGCTATCTGGCGCTGTGGTCGGTGTTCTGGGCGTTCAAGCTGATCACCGGCAAGGAAGGCATGGGCTATGGGGATTTCAAGCTATTGGCGATGCTGGGCGCCTGGGGCGGCTGGCAGATCCTGCCGTTGACGCTGCTGCTGTCGTCCCTGGTAGGCGCAGTCGTCGGCGTGGTTGTACTGCGCATGCGTGACGCTCCGGCGTCGACGCAAATCCCCTTTGGGCCTTATCTGGCCATTGCCGGCTGGATTGCGCTGCTCTGGGGTGGTCAAATAACCGACTTCTATTGGCAGTCTGTCGGTTTCTAATGAATACCCCTGTGGAAAAACCCTGGATTCTCGGCCTGACCGGCGGTATCGGCAGCGGTAAAAGCGCGGCGGCCCAGCACTTCATCGACCTGGGCGTGCACGTGGTCGACGCCGATCACGCCGCACGCTGGGTCGTCGAACCCGGACGCCCGGCCCTGGCGCAAATCGCCAGGCATTTCGGCCCTGGCGTGGTGCAGGCCGACGGCAGCCTCGATCGAGGGGCGCTGCGAAAACTCATCTTTGAAAATGCCGAGGAGCGTCGCTGGCTCGAGGCATTGCTGCATCCGTTGATCGCCGACGAAATCGCCCATCATCTGGCACTGGCACAATCGCCCTATGCGATCCTGGTCTCGCCACTGCTGATCGAGTCGGGACAGTACGCCATGACCCAGCGCATCCTGGTGATCGATGCTCCGGAACGAATGCAGATCGAACGTACCTTGCAGCGCGACCAGACCAGCGAACAACAGGTCCAGGCCATCCTCAAGGCACAGTCAAGCCGTCAGGATCGCCTGAGCCATGCGGACGACGTGGTGGTCAACGACCGCGACCTCGCCTGGCTGCACAGCGAGGTCGAACGCCTGCATCATTTTTACCTTACCTTGCGTGGAGGCCAGTCATGAGCCAGAACCCAACCGTTGATTGCCCGACCTGTGGCGCCCCCGTCGAATGGAGCCCGGAGAGCAAATTCCGGCCCTTCTGCTCCGATCGCTGCAAACTGATCGACCTGGGCGCCTGGGCGTCGGAGGAACACAAGATTCCGGTCAGCCCTGAGGCCGAGGACGAGTTGTTCAGCGAAGACTTCAACCCCCGCTCACATCATTAAGGGCGCATGAAACCGTAGTCCTGGCTGTCGTCGAGGTTTTCCGCCAGGAAACCCAATTCGTCGGCCAGGTCCTCGACACTGCGCACGGCCTTGCTCTGCTGCACCACCGCACTGAGCAAGGCCCGCAGGCTCAGTCCCGGATCGAAGCCTATTTCCATGGCCGCGTCCTGGCTGCGCCTGATCTCCTGTCTCGCCCACTCATAAACACTCATGGTTGTGCTCCCGAAATTTTTGCAGAGCATGCCGGGCGCTCGCCCGCGCAGCCTTGATGTGAATCAAGGCTTGTCGTTGTCCTTCCAGGGAGCCGACAGATACCGCGTGCGGTTGAATGTCTCCAGCCATTCGGGGCTGAACACCACCAGCGCACTGATCACCATGCCGTTGATGAAGGCCTCGGGGAAAATGACCAGCCAGAGATAGCCGACAAAGTCGCTCAGCCAGTAAGGCATGGCGAATACACCGTCATACCACAGCAGACCGAGCCCCAGCAGCAGGCACAGCAGCGCCGACAGCGCAGCGGCCAGGAACCCCGAACAGAATATGTATACGAACAGGTTGCGTGGCTGGGCTCGCTCCACCAGAATCGCGCAGCATTCGGTGACCCACACCGGCAGCAGGACCAGCAGCATACCGTTGACGCCCACCGCCACCATGTCCTGGCGCCCGAGCAGGACCAGCGCCAGCTGGGCCAGAAAGCCGCCGAGGATCGCCAGGGGCCAGTCCAGCAGCAGCGTCACGGCGGTCATGCCGATGAAGTGATACGACACGCCGGTCTCGAAATCCCGGCGCACCAGCCACAACATGAACAACGCGAGCACCGTCCCGAACAGCAGATGCTGGCGTCGACTGTCGGTGAACAGCTCGACCCAGGGCGCGCGCCAGACCGCCCAGGCGAGCACCGGCACATAGATCAGCCAACCCGCCGTGAGGGTCTGCGAAGAGAGCAGCTCGGCACCGATCATGGGACTCCTCCTTTCGCTTGCCCTGGCATCACAGACTCCGTCATCGCCTTCGAATTCAAGCCGGCAGTCTACACCCCGGCCGACGCGTATTAATCAACGCAAGGCTTCCAGCTTGTCGCAATTGAACGCTAAGCTTGGGCTCATGGATGACTCCGATTATTTACGCCTGCTCACCATCGCGGCCGAGCAAGCCAACGCCTTTCTCTCCAATGCCCGCAAATGGGAGCGTGAGCGTTGGGTCTGCCAACGGCTGCTGCAAGGGTTGAACGTGCCCTATCGCGCCGATGAGTTCGCCCCCGCCGGGGAACCACCGGACGTCTTGTTTCGCGATGCGAACTTCGAGGTGTTTTTTGTCCTCGACGAAGGCCGTCGCCTCAATGACGAATGGCGCGATGAGCTGCAACGCCGCCGCAGCGCTTTTTCCCTCAGCCAACTGGTGCGCCGCGAGGCCAAGCCCCGGCGGATCCCGGCCAACGAATTCCTGCTGCGACTGGCGCCCACCCTGCGCAAGAAAGCCCACAACTACACCGAACGAGGCATGGACCTGGGGGAGCTGGACATCATCGCCTTCGCCAGCCTCAAGCGCGAAGTGCTGGACCTCAACAGCCATTTCCCGCCACCCACCGAATATCTGCGCCAGGGCTGGCGCTCGTTATCGCTGGTGGGGCCGACCTTCGCCCGGGTGCTGTTCGCCCATCCCGACGCACCGGACTTCCTGCGCAGCAACCTGGGACGCAGCATCGTCTTCGATGTCGGGATCAGCCTGTGAAAACACGCCGGCGCCGCACACAACCGTGGTGTCGGCACCACAGGGATGTTACAACCCGTCCATTCGCCTGGACGACCGGCGCTCCTGTAACGTCTACCCGTTCTGCAACGTCTACCTGACGAGGCCTTTATGACCAGCCGCCTGAACCCCGAAGACCAGAAGCATGTCGAAGAGTACCTGCAACTGTCCCAGCACCGAGTCGAGCGCCGGCCCTTCCGGCCGTGGATGCTCCTGGTGGTGGTACTGGCCGTGACCATCGGCCTGGGCCTGTTGAGCCGATTGATCAGTTACCTGACGCTATGAGCAGCCTGGTATCGAGGGATACGACACCGGCGCTCGCTCGGGTAACGGCACCGATTTCCTTTAGCCTTGCGAGATATCCCCATGACCCATCGTATTGTCATCGTTGGCGGCGGAGCCGGCGGTCTGGAGTTGGCTACCCGCCTGGGTAAGACTCTGGGCAAGCGTGGCACGGCCAGTGTAATGCTGGTCGACGCGAACCTGACCCACATCTGGAAGCCGCTGCTGCACGAAGTGGCGGCCGGCTCTCTGAACTCTTCCGAAGACGAACTCAACTACGTCGCCCAGGCGAAATGGAACCACTTCCAGTTCCAGCTAGGGCGCATGAGTGCCCTGGACCGCGAACGCAAGCGTATCCAACTGGCCGCCACCTACGACGAGGCCGGCCTGGAACTGCTGCCGGCCCGCGAACTGAGCTATGACACCCTGGTGATTGCGGTCGGCAGCACTACCAATGACTTCGGCACCGAGGGTGCGGCGCAACATTGCCTGTTCCTCGACACCCGCAAACAGGCCGAGCGCTTCCACCAGCAGTTGCTCAATCATTACCTGCGCGCCCACGCCGGCCAGACCGACACGGAAGAGCGAATCAGCGTCGCCATCGTCGGAGCCGGGGCCACCGGCGTCGAACTGGCCGCCGAGCTGCACAATGCGGCCCATGAACTCGCGGCCTATGGCCTGGATAGGATCAAGCCGGAAAACATGCATATCACCCTGATCGAGGCCGGGCCAAGGGTGTTGCCAGCACTGCCCGAGCGCATCGGCGGGCCCGTGCACAAGACCCTGGAGAAACTCGGCGTCAATGTCATGACCAACGCCGCCGTCGGCCAGGTCACGGCCGACAGCCTGGTCACCGTCGACGGCAAAGTGATCAATGCGAGCCTGAAGGTCTGGGCCGCCGGGATCCGCGCCCCGGAGTTCCTCAAGGAAATCGACGGACTGGAAACCAACCGGATCAATCAATTGCTGGTTCTGCCGACCCTGCAGACCACCCGTGACGAGAACATTTTCGCCTTCGGCGATTGCGCCGCCTGTCCGCAACCGGGCTCGGATCGCAACGTGCCGCCTCGCGCCCAGGCTGCGCACCAGCAGGCTTCACTGCTGGCCAAATCCCTGAAACTGCGGATCGAAGGCAAAGCGCTGCCGCACTATAAATACACGGATTACGGCTCGCTGATTTCCCTGTCGCGTTTTTCGGCGGTAGGTAACCTGATGGGCAACCTCACCGGCAGCGTAATGCTCGAAGGCTGGCTGGCACGGATGTTCTACGTGTCGCTGTACCGCATGCACCAGATGGCGCTGTACGGGATGTTCCGTACAGCGATGCTGATGCTGGGCAGCAAGATCGGACGCGGAACCGAGCCCAGGCTCAAGTTGCACTGAGCCGATACACCACTGTCGCAAGCAGGCTCGTCTTCACAGTGGCCAAGTGTCCTCAAGTGGATACGGTCCCTGTGCAAACGAGCCCTGCTCTCGATGACGGCAACACAGGCGACACTGTCCCTGCATCACACCTGGAACCGCTGAACCATCGTGCGCAACGAATTGGCCAGTTGCGACAACTCATGGCTGGAGGCGCTGGTCTGGTCCGCTCCGCTCGCCGACCGAGCGGACAAATCCCGGATGTTCACCAGGTTGCGATCCACCTCACGGGCCACCTGCGCCTGTTCCTCTGCGGCACTGGCAATCACCAGGTTACGTTCGTGGATCTCGTTCACCGAACTCGTGATGGTCTGCAGCGCTTCCCCCGCCCGCTCCGCCAATGCCAGGGTACTGGCCGCGCGACTGGAGCTGGTCTGCATGGAGTCCAGTGCCTGGGCGGCGCCGTTGCGCATGCCCTGGACCATTTGTTCGATTTCCAGGGTCGATTGCTGGGTACGATAGGCCAGTGCCCGCACTTCATCGGCCACTACGGCAAATCCGCGCCCGCTTTCCCCCGCTCTCGCCGCTTCGATAGCGGCGTTGAGGGCCAGCAGGTTGGTCTGCTCGGCAATGGCCCGGATCACGTCCAGGACCTTGCCGATGTCTTGTGACTGATTCGCCAGGGATTGCACCAGGCCGCCGGTGATCTGCACATCGCTGGCAAGCGCGCCAATGGCGTCCACGGTATCGCTGACCCGCTCCTGCCCGAGCACCGCCGACTCACTGGACTGGCGGGTGGCATCTGAGGTGGAGACAGCATTACGTGCTACTTCCTCCACCGCCGTGGTCATCTCGGTGACAGCGGTGGCGGCCTGTTCGATTTCGTCGTTCTGCTGTTGCAGGCTGTAGGTGCTGTCGAGGGTTACCGCATTCAGCTCGTCGGCGGCGGTCGCCAGCTGCGTGGCCGAACCGCTGATACCCTGCAATGTCTCGCGCAGGTTCCGCTGCATGGTCGCCAATGCTTCCAGCAGGCGACTCACCTCGTCGTTGCCATGGGTTTCGATGGGACGGGTGAGGTCGCCACGAGCCACGCTCTGTGCGGCGCTCAATGCCTCGCCAAGGGGTTTGACGATGCTGCGGGTAAGCAGCATGGCCAAGGCGACCGTAGCCAATGCCGCCAGCACGATGAACAGGCTGACGATCATCCGGGAATTGGCGTAGTGCTCCTGGGATTTCTGGCTTTCGATGGAGACCTGCTTGGAAAACAGCTCCGCCAGGTCGTTGAGTTGCTTGCCCGAGCCGTCCACGACAGTTTTCATGTCCACCAGCAACAGCTTGATCAGTTCATCGCGCCGCCCCTGTTCCGCCAGGGTGAACGATTGAGCGATCCCCGAGCGATAGGCGGCGAAGGTCTGCTTGAATTGCTCATAGAGGGCCTTGCCTTCAGGCGTGACGACCAGCCTGTCGTAACTGGCGATTTTTTCGCTCAGTTCCTTGTCACGGGTGTCCATCTGTCCCCGGTACACCGCAATGTTCTTCGGATCCTCGTCCAGGGCCATGCGCAGGGAAATGGTGCGGATGCGCAACATCAGTTCGCGGATCTCGTCACCGCCGCGAATACTGGGCAACCATTGGGTTTCCACCGCGACCTCACTGTCGCGGATGCTCGACATCTGCCCCAGCGCAAACACTCCGAGCAATGCCACCAGCACAGCGATCAGGGCAAAACCCAGCGCCGCACGAGGGGCGATATTCAATTGGCGAAGAAACATAGCGGTTGCCTTTTTTTGTTATCGGCCTGAAAAGGGGGCGATCATCCCATGGCCCCGTCGGCGGGTTATCGGCAAGTTGTATGATGACTTGAAGTGATTTACTTTTCCGCAGGCGAAAAAAATCCCCGTATCTTTCGATACGAGGATTTTCAATATGGTCGGGGTAAGGGGATTCGAACTCCTGACATCCTGCTCCCAAAGCAGGCGCGCTACCGGACTGCGCTATACCCCGATTGAAATGGCTCCGTGACCAGGACTCGAACCTGGGACCCAATGATTAACAGTCATTTGCTCTACCGACTGAGCTATCACGGAACTGATATTTCAAGTTACTGCATTGAAACCGATTGTATCCAGCTTCAACCTCTTCTACTCGTCTGCATCTCTGCGTTCGTGTGTCTGAGGCGCGCTATTCTACAATCTTCAAAACCGCTGTCAACCCCCTAAATTGCTTTCAAGACAATGATTTGCAACTTATTTTGGATTGCTTCTCAGGGAGAAGTAACCCGTGGGTGACTGACTGCGGGGCGCACTTTACAAGCCTTTTCCTTTGAGTTCAACGGCCTGATGAAAAAAATGGCCTCGCAATGCGAGGCCATTCGATCACAGGGACTTGCTGGCTTTCAGTTGAAGACGATTTCGTCGTTTTCCACCGTGCCGGTGACGGTTTCGCCGGGCATGAACCGACCGGAGAGAATCAACTGCGCCAGCGGGTTTTCGATCCAGCGCTGGATCGCACGCTTGAGTGGGCGTGCGCCATAGACCGGGTCGTAGCCCACGGCGATCAGCTTGTCCAAGGCCTCGTCGCTCAGTTGCAGCTTCAGTTCGCGCTCGGTGAGGCGGCTGCGCAGCCGGCCCAGCTGGATCTCGGTGATACCGGCGATCTGGTCGCGGGCCAATGGCTCGAAGATCACCACTTCGTCGACACGGTTGATGAACTCCGGCCGGAAGTGCGTGGAGATCGCGTCCATCACCGCGGCGCGCTGGGCCTCGCGGTCGCCCACCAGCTCCTGGATCTGCGTCGACCCCAGGTTGGAGGTCATCACGATCACGGTATTGCGGAAATCCACCGTGCGCCCGTGGCTGTCGGTCAGGCGGCCATCTTCCAGTACCTGCAGCAGGATGTTGAAGACATCCGGGTGAGCCTTCTCGACTTCATCGAGCAGGATCACCGAGTACGGCTTACGCCGCACGGCCTCGGTCAGGTAGCCACCCTCCTCGTAACCCACATAGCCCGGCGGCGCGCCGATCAGTCGCGCCACGGAATGTTTCTCCATGAACTCGGACATGTCGATGCGCACCATCGCCTCTTCGGTATCGAAGAGAAACTCGGCCAGCGCCTTGCACAACTCGGTCTTACCGACACCGGTCGGGCCGAGGAACATGAACGAACCACTGGGACGATTGGGGTCCGAAAGCCCCGCACGAGACCGGCGCACCGCGTTGGACACCGCCACCACGGCCTCTTCCTGACCAATCACGCGCTGGTGCAGCAGGCTTTCCATCTTCAGCAGTTTGTCGCGCTCGCCTTCGAGCATTTTCGACACGGGGATGCCGGTCCACTTGGAAACCACTTCGGCAATCTCTTCCTCGGTGACCTTGCTGCGCAACAACTGGTTCTCACTCTTGCCGTGCTGGTCGACCATCTGCAGGCTGCGCTCCAGATCCGGGATCACCCCGTATTGCAGCTCGGCCATGCGGTTGAGGTCGCCTTTACGACGGGCTGCTTCCAGCTCCTGGCGCGATTGTTCGATCTTCTGCTGGATCTGCGCAGAACCCTGGACCTCGGCTTTTTCCGAGTTCCAGATTTCCTCCAGATCGGAATACTCGCGCTCGTGACGCACGATTTCTTCCTGCAGCTTTTCCAGGCGTTTCTTCGCCGCTTCGTCGCTTTCCTTCTTCAGGGCCTGGGATTCGACCTTGAGCTGGATCAGGCGTCGCTCCAGACGATCCAGTACCTCAGGCTTGGAGTCGATCTCCATGCGGATACGGCTGGCGGCCTCGTCGATGAGGTCGATGGCCTTGTCGGGCAATTGCCGGTCGGTGATATAGCGGTGGCTGAGTTTGGCCGCCGCGATGATCGCACCATCGGTAATCGCCACCTTGTGGTGGACCTCATAGCGCTCTTTCAGGCCACGCAGGATGGCGATGGTGTCTTCTTCGCTCGGCTCGTCCACCAGTACTTTCTGGAAGCGCCGCTCAAGCGCCGCATCCTTCTCTATATATTGGCGGTACTCGTTGAGCGTGGTCGCACCGACGCAGTGCAACTCGCCACGGGCCAGCGCAGGCTTGAGCATGTTGCCGGCATCCATGGAGCCCTCACCCTTGCCCGCACCGACCATGGTGTGCAATTCGTCGATGAACAGGATGATCTGCCCTTCCTGCTTGGACAATTCGTTGAGCAGAGCCTTGAGCCGCTCCTCGAACTCGCCCCGGTACTTGGCCCCGGCGATCAACGCCCCCATGTCCAGGGACAGCAATCGCTTGCCCCGGAGGCCATCGGGCACTTCACCGTTGATGATGCGCTGGGCCAGGCCCTCGGCGATGGCGGTCTTGCCCACGCCTGGCTCACCGATCAGTACCGGATTGTTCTTGGTGCGGCGCTGCAGCACCTGGATCGTGCGTCGAATTTCGTCGTCGCGACCGATCACCGGATCGAGCTTGCCTTCCTCGGCACGCTTGGTCAGGTCAACGGTGTACTTGTCCAGAGCCTGGCGGGATTCCTCGTGGTTGGCGTCGTTCACCGCTTCGCCGCCACGCAGGTTGTTGATGGCATTTTCCAGGGCTTTCTTGCTCACGCCCTGGCCAAGCAACAATTTACCCAGCTTGCTGTTCTCGTCCATGGCGGCGAGCAGCACCAGTTCACTGGAAATGAACTGGTCACCCTTCTGCTGCGCCAGGCGGTCGGCCTGGTTGAGCAGCCGTGCCAGGTCCTGGGACAT
Source organism: Pseudomonas sp. NFACC43 (assembly GCF_900119645.1). Classification (NCBI taxonomy): domain Bacteria; kingdom Pseudomonadati; phylum Pseudomonadota; class Gammaproteobacteria; order Pseudomonadales; family Pseudomonadaceae; genus Pseudomonas; species Pseudomonas sp. NFACC43. The sequence goes on along the minus strand of NZ_FPKK01000017.1, from coordinate 49,642 downwards.
GTTCACGTCCCCGGTGGGGTTCTGGATCTTGGGTAGATGGTCGAGTTCCTTGGCCAGCTCTTTGCGCAGGCTGTTGACGTCGAAGCCTACTTGCATCAACAGCGGCTTGATGGATCCGCCCTGCTGCTCAAGCATGGCCTGCATCAGGTGCGCCGGCTCGATACCCGGATGGTCCATGCCGACAGCCAACGATTGGGCATCGGACAGGGCCAGTTGTAATTTGCTGGTTAAACGGTCAATACGCATAAGGTCACCTTCCTTTTGAGCAGGCCGGACCGAAAAACATCCTGAATGAAGAAACCTGCCAGATACCGTTATAGATGTGGACGATTCTGGAAGATTCAAGCAGTGCGCTGTTGATGCAGATCAGAGAATTCTAGCGTTCGAGCCAGACCAGGGAGGCGAAACGACCGGTGCGCGGATTTCGGCGGTAGGAGAAGAAGCGTGGATCGCCCACGGTGCACAGGCCGCCACCGTAGACCGCCGTGACACCGCGCGCCGCCAGGCGCAGGCGCGCCAGCTCATAAATGTCGGCCAGGAACTTGCCGGCGTTATGGCTGGGCACGAAAGCCTGCGTCGCCTGGGGCAGTTGCGCGACGAAGGCTTCGCGCACTTCCGGCCCGACTTCGAAGGCTTGTGGACCGATGGCCGGGCCGAGCCAGGCGAGTATTTCCTCGGATGGCTCCTGGAAGCGGTCGAGGGTGGCTTCCAGCACGCCGCTCGCCAACCCGCGCCAACCGGCATGGGCCGCCGCGACGCGGCTACCGGCGCGGTCGCAGAACAGCACCGGCAGGCAGTCCGCAGTCATCGCTGCGCAGGCGATACCCGGCGTAGCGGTCCAACTGGCGTCGGCGGTCGCCACCTGGGCCGGGTCGGCCTCAACCACGGCAATGCCATGGACCTGTTGCAACCAGGCCGGCTCGATGGCGAAGCGCTGGGTCAGGCGACGACGGTTTTCGGCAACGGCCCCGGGATCGTCGCCGACATGATCGCCCAGGTTGAGGCTGTCGAACGGCGCCAGGCTGACCCCGCCCGCTCGGGTGGTCACACAGGCCTTTACCCCGGCCGGTGCAGGCCAGTCGGGTATCAGCCAGTCGGTCATCCGACGAACGCCTCGCGGTCCTGCTTGAGCAAGGTCAGCAGCCAGACAAAGTCATCCGGCAACGGCGACTCCCAGCTCATGCGCTTGCCGGTGGTCGGATGATCCAGCTCCAGGAAACGCGCGTGCAACGCCTGGCGCGGAAAGTTCTTCAAAGACTCGACCATCGTCATGCTGGCGGCTGGGGGAATGCGGAAACGACCGCCATAGGCCGGGTCACCCACCAACGGGAAGTTGATGTGGGCCATATGCACGCGGATCTGGTGGGTGCGGCCGGTTTCCAGCTTGACCCGTACATGGGTGTGGGAGCGGAAGCGTTCCAGCACGCGATAATGGCTGACTGCGGGCTTGCCACCTTCCATCACCGCCATGCGCTGGCGCTGCTGGCCGTGACGACCGATGGGCGCATTGATCTTGCCACCGGCAGTGACCACGCCGATCACGATGCATTCATAGATACGGCTGACGCTGCGGCTTTGCAATTGTGCAACCAGCTGTGTCTGTGCCTGGATGGTCTTGGCCACCACCATCAGGCCGGTGGTGTCCTTGTCGAGACGGTGCACGATGCCGGCGCGAGGTACGTTGATGATATCCGGCACGTGGTGCAGCAAGGCGTTGAGCAGGGTGCCATCGGCGTGGCCGGCCGCCGGATGTACCACCAGGCCCGCAGGCTTGTTGATCACCAGGATGTCATCGTCTTCGTAGACGATGTCCAGGGCGATGTCCTGGGCGACCCATTCTCCCTGGGCTTCCTGTTCGGCCGTCAGCTCGAGGATGGCGCCACCATGGACGATGTCGCGCGGGCGGATCACCGCGCCGTCCACCGTCAGGCGGCCGTCCTTGATCCAGGCGGAAAGGCGCGAGCGCGAATGCTCGGCGAAGAGTTGGGCGGCGACTTGATCGAGGCGTTGACCGCCCATTTCGGACGGCACCTCTGCGCGAAGTTCTATTTTATCGGACATGCTCGGACTGGGCGTCGGCACAGCCTTTGGTTTCGGCTGCGCGCTTGTGGTTAAATACGGCGTCTTTTGCCCCGAGGCTTTCAACGGGGCGCTCATCATAACAGGACGGCCCCGCCCAAGACAGCGGCCGTCATAGGGACGCAAGCCGCCATGCAAGTGAAACACCTGCTGCTGATCGCCATCCTCGCATTGACCGCCGCTTGCTCATCGAAGGAAGTCGTAGACGAAAACCTGAGCGAAGTCGAACTGTACCAACAGGCACAGAACGACCTGGACAACAACAGCTACACCAGCGCCACCGCCAAGCTCAAGGCGCTGGAATCGCGGTATCCGTTCGGCCGCTACGCCGACCAGGCCCAGCTGGAGCTGATCTACGCCAACTACAAGAACGCCGAGCCCGAAGCTGCGAAATCCGCCGCCGAGCGTTTCATTCGTCTGCACCCGCAGCACCCGAACGTCGACTACGCCTACTACCTCAAGGGCCTGACCTCCTTCGACCAGGACGTTGGCCTGCTGGCGCGCTTCCTGCCGCTGGACATGACCAAGCGTGACCCGGGCGCCGCGCGCGACTCCTACAATGAGTTCGCCCAGCTGACCAGCCGCTTCCCCAACAGCCGTTATTCGCCCGATGCCAAGCAGCGCATGATCTACCTGCGCAACCTGCTGGCCGCCTACGAAATCCATGTGGCGGATTACTACCTGACCCGCCAGGCCTACGTCGCCGCCGCCAACCGTGGCCGCTACGTGGTGGAAAACTTCCAGGAAACCCCCTCGGTAGGCGACGGCCTGGCGGTGATGACCGAAGCCTACCAGCGCCTGCACCTGGACGAACTGGCAGCCACCAGCCTGGAAACCCTCAAGCTCAACTATCCGGATCACCCCTCCCTGGTCGACGGCCAGTTCACCCCGCGGGTCGACGAAGCCGACAACCGCTCGTGGCTGAGCAAGGCGACACTGGGCCTGATCGAGTCCCGTCCGCCCCTGCCGCCGGGCGAAACCCGCGCCAACCAGGACGTACAGCGCCAGTTCCAGGACGCCAAGGAAGCCATCCCGAACGAGCTCAAGCCCAAGGACGAAAATGGCGACGTGATCGAGGAAGAAGAGCCCGAAAGCGAGTCCAGCGACCGATCTTGGTTCAGCTACATGACCTTCGGCCTGTTCGACTGACGCTAACGCGCCGGCAAAAAAGGAGACCCTCGGGTCTCCTTTTTTTGTGCCTGGACTTTATTGCGCTGTGCGCCGCTCCAGTCCTTTGGCTAAACTGCCGGATCACTTGCCAGAAAGCTCCCCATCATGCTTCGTTTATTGATCTTGTTCGCCGTTGTCGCCGCCGCCATATGGATCTTTCGCGGGATGAAGTCCGGCTCCCGCTCGTCGCGTTCCACCCAGGATCGGGACCCTTCCCCCATGGTTCGTTGCGCCCATTGCGGCGTACACCTGCCCCGGGACCGGGCGCTGGCCCTCGAACAACAGTGGTATTGCAGCCAGGCTCATCTCGAGCAAGGCCCAGGTCCTCGTGACCACTGAGACAGCGAGCCCTCGCGTCAAGCAGACGCAACGCCTGCTGCGCCTGTATCACCTGTACCGATTGAGCATCGGCATCACGCTGGTGCTACTGATTACCAGCAACATGGATAACCGCCTGCTGGAGTTCGCCAGCGACGACCTGCTGCGCAGCGGCAGCTGGTTGTATCTGGTCCTGAACATCCTGCTGGTGGTGTTTCTTGAAAACACTCGGCGCCCTGCCCGGCTGTTCGGCCTGGCACTGACCGACGTCTTGCTGCTTTCATGGCTGTTCTTCGCCGCAGGCGGCGCCCCCAGCGCCGTCGGCAACCTGCTCATCGTTTCCGTGGCCATCGGCAATACGCTGCTGCGAGGCCGCATCGGCCTGTTGATCGCGGCCGTCGCCACCCTCGGCATCGTCAGTTCGACGTTTTTTCTCGGCCTGAGCGATTCGAACCGTCCCAGCAGTTATCTACAGGCCGGCACCCTGGGAGCGCTGTGCTTTGCCGCAGCACTGCTGGTGCAGGGCCTGACCCGGCGCCTGGAAGCCAGTGAAACCCTGGCCGAGCAGCGCGCCAGTGAAGTCATCGGCCTCGAAGCGCTCAACGCGCTGATCCTGCAACGCATGCGCACCGGCATCCTGGTCCTGGACCGTGAGCGGCGGGTGCAATTGGCCAACGAAAGCGCGCTGAACCTGCTGGGCATGCACGACCTGATCGGCCAGCCCATCGACGACTACTCCACGGCCCTGGTCGAGCGTCTGCTGCTGTGGCAGAACAACCCCAGCCTGCGTCCGCCAAGCCTGACCATCGCCGGCACGGGCCTGACCCTGCAACCGAGCTTCATCGCCCTGGGGCACAACGAACAGCATCAGATTCTGGTATTCCTCGAAGACCTGGCCCAGGTGGCCCAGCAGGCCCAGCAACTGAAACTCGCCTCCCTCGGGCGCCTCACCGCCGGTATTGCCCATGAGATCCGCAATCCCCTGGGGGCCATCAGCCACGCGGCGCAATTGCTGCGCGAATCCGAGGAACTGAACGACGCAGACCGGCGTCTGACGCAGATTATTCAAGATCACTCCCAGCGAATGAACCGCGTCATCGAAAACGTCCTGCAGCTTTCCCGCCGCCAGCAGACCACGCCCCAACGGCTGGATCTTCGCGCCTGGCTCGACCAGTTTGTCCAGCAGGCGCGCCAAAGCGCGGCCGCATACCAGCAATTGCACCTGAGCATAGAGCCGGGCGACTACACCACGCTCATGGATCCGGATCAGCTGACCCAAGTGGTCGACAATCTGCTGCGCAACGCCTGGCGCCACAGCGCGCAGCTTCATGAACAGGCCGAGGCCTGGCTGAATCTGTTCATCGACCCTCACAGCCACCTGCCCACCCTGGACATCATCGATAACGGCGCCGGCGTGACGCCGGACCAGCAGGCGCACCTGTTCGAACCCTTCTTTACCACCAGCAGCCAGGGCACCGGCCTTGGGCTCTACCTGTCCCGTGAGCTGTGCGAAAGCAACCAGGCCCGCCTAGACTTCAAACCACGCCAAGGCGGCGGCTGCTTTCGCATCACTTTTGCTCATGGACGGAAACAGATTTGAATACACGCTCACGGCAACGAATCCTGATCGTCGATGACGAGCCGGACATCCGCGAACTCCTGGACATCACCCTGGGACGGATGAAACTCGACACCCGCAGCGCCAGGGACCTTGCCGAGGCCCGTGCCCTGCTGGCGAGCGATGCCTTCGACTTGTGCCTGACCGACATGCGCCTGCCCGACGGCACGGGCCTGGAGCTGGTACAGCACATCCAGCAGCGCTATCCCCAATTGCCAGTGGCGATGATCACTGCCTATGGCAGCCTGGAAATAGCCATCGACGCCTTGAAGGCAGGGGCTTTTGATTTTCTTACCAAGCCGGTGGACCTGGGCCGGCTGCGGGAACTGGTCGCCACCGCCCTGCGCCTGCCGACAGTCGCCGCCCCGACCGCCACCATCGAACGCTGCCTGCTGGGGGACTCTCCGCCAATGCGCAATGTGCGCAAACAGATCGAGAAACTCGCCCGCAGCCAGGCACCGGTCTACATCAGCGGGGAATCGGGTTGCGGCAAGGAACTGGTGGCGCGCCTGATCCATGAGCAAGGGCCACGCTCCAGCCAGGCTTTCGTACCAGTCAACTGTGGGGCCATTCCGACAGAACTGATGGAAAGCGAGTTTTTCGGCCATCGAAAAGGCAGCTTCAGCGGCGCCATCGAGGACAAGCCCGGCCTGTTCCAAGCCGCCAATGGTGGCACCCTGTTTCTCGATGAAGTGGCCGACCTGCCTCTGGCGATGCAGGTCAAACTGCTGCGGGCGATCCAGGAAAAAGCCGTGCGCGCCGTTGGCGGACAGCAGGAGGAAGTGGTGGATGTCCGCATCCTCTGCGCCACCCATAAGGACCTGGACGCCGAAGTCGCCGCCGGACGCTTTCGCCAGGACCTGTACTATCGACTGAACGTCATCGAACTGCGCGTCCCGCCCCTACGCGAACGCCGCGAAGACATCGAACCGCTGGCCAACCACATGCTCCAGCGCCTGGCTGCCACCACCGGCAACCCAGCCGCCAGGCTCCATCCCCAAGCCCTCGAGGCCCTTCGAAACTACCGCTTCCCCGGTAACGTGCGAGAGCTGGAAAACATGCTCGAACGGGCCTATACGCTCTGCGAGCACCAACAGATCGAAGCCGGCGACCTACGCCTGGCCGAAGGCAATGGAATCACCGACACCACCAACCCCGATCTGATGCGGGTCGACAACCTGGAAGACTATCTGGAGGACGTCGAACGCAAAGTCATCCTCCAGGCCCTGGAGGAAACCCGCTGGAATCGCACGGCGGCGGCGCAGCGGTTGAAGTTGTCGTTTCGGTCGATGCGGTACCGGTTGAAGAAGTTGGGGTTGGATTGATCAACCAAGAGCCATGCTGCCCCCTGTGGCGAGGGGATGAATCCCCTCGCCACAGATCTTGTGTTGCCTTGCAGCTCCACTGAGCTGCAACATCTCCTCTAATCCACTGCCACCGGCATCCGCTCATCCAACACTCGATTAGCCAGCAATTCGCTCAGCTCGATCAGTTGCTGCACACCCAGGGCAACATGCCGGCGCGAACCATCAAGCTCGAAAGCCAGGTCGCTTAGCGTTGCGTTGGCGGATGCCAGGGTTTCGCTCAGGTTGGCGAGGAGACATTCGGCGTCTACGCCCTCCACGACGGTGAACAATTGGTTTGAGGCTGGCTTCTTTTTGACTTCAGGTGCAGGGGTCAGGTAATAGTCGAGGGCGCGCTTGGCGGCTTCATCGAGCTTTTCTGGATTAAGGCTGGAACAGGGAGAAGCGTTGTTGGTTTCTGAACGTGATTGAGATTTGTCACTCATTGCGGTACTCCAACAAGAAAATGGATTACCAAGTTTTAGACAGACCGCGACGCCCGGACGCTGAATTGGCAGCGACCGAAAAAGGTTAGCGATAAGCCTTCCCACCCGGCAATCGCCAAAGCTCGTCGGAAAAATCAGCTTCAGCTTGGACGTTGTCCGACCATTCCCACAAATCTCGAACAGCTGTCAGCTGGTTCACAACAACTCTGCGGCGGCCGGTTATTTCTCAGCCAACGTCAATCCTCGTGGGAGCGAGCCTGCTCCGGGCGGCGATCCGACGATAGCGGTCTGTCATTCAGCATTTGCATCGACTGATCCACCGCCATCGCGAGCAGGGCTCGCTCCCACAATGGGTCTGTGTACGCTTTCGAGAGCCGTGTCGAGCTATAAGCGGCGCCGCGGCTTTTGATCTTCCGCCCCTTCGGCAGGCTGAGCGCAGGCGTTCATCAGGGGGATGGCGCGCAGCGCCGTTCGACGCAGTCGAACCCATCGAGTGGAGGTCAAGCGCAGCGGACCGGAGCCGATGCCCCCCTGATGAATGCCGGAGCGAAGGAACCCCGAGCCTTGGCGAGGGGCCGTACGCTGGGGCGGAGCGTTCTTTGCCTACTTTCTTTGGCGTTTGAAAGAAAGTAGGTCGCCGTAAGGGCGAAACCATAGGTGGCCGTTACCGCAGCAATGGATATGTACTCGGTCAAAAAACTGACCAACTGCAAGGACGCCATCGCGAACAGGCTCGCTGCCACATTGGATCGGAGTACAACCGCAAGCCCCTACATCCGCCCCGCCGGCGCATACGGCGCAGGATCAATCACCGGCTCACGCCCCAGCATCACATCCGCCAGCAGCTGACACGATGCTGGCGCCAATACCAACCCGTTGCGGTAATGCCCACAATTCAACCACAAGCCGGCAACCCCCGGGACTTCACCGATATAGGGAATCCCCTCCGGCGACCCAGGCCGCAGCCCGGCCCAGTGGCCGACCACTTCGGCATCTGCCAGCCCCGGAATCAATTGCTCTGCCGAAGCCTTGAGGCTCTGCAACGCGACATCGGTGGGAGTCTTGTCGAAACCTGCATGCTCCAGCGTACTGCCCACCAGGATATGCCCGTCGCGACGTGGGATTGCATAACGGCCCCTGGCCAGAACCATGCTGGACAGGAAGTCCGACGCACATTTGTACAGAATCATCTGGCCCTTGACCGGCTCGACGGGCAACTTCAATCCCAGCGTCTGCAACAACTCACCGCTCCAGGCACCGGCGGCCAGCACCACTTGGTCGCCACGCACTTGCCCCGCCGAGCAGTCCACCCCGACGACACGCCCGCCGTCACGAATGAAGCCGCTGACTTCGCACTGTTCATGCAGGGTGACGTTGGGCAACGCCAGCAAGGCGGCCTTGAGGGATTTAACCAGCCGTGGATTGCGCACATTGGCTACGTCGGCCATATGGATCGCCCGGGAGAAACCCGCCCCCAGTACCGGAACCGCATCATGGACGGCGCAGATGTCCACAGCCCGCAACGGACGTCCTTGCCGCCCGGCCCAGGCCAACGCTTCGTCCTGATCGTCCAGGTCCAGCCAATACAGGCCAGTGACATGCACCTGGGGGTCGATTCCGGTAGTCGCGAACAAGCGTTGCCCCAGCTGTGGATAAAAATCCTGCGACCAATGCGCCAGCGCCGTAACCGCCGGGCTGTAGCGCCAGGGGTACAGCGGCGACACGATACCGCCACCAGCCCAGGACGACTCCTGGCCGACACTGGAACGGTCCAGCAGGACCACGCGCTGGCCTTCCGAAGCCAGATTGAACGCCGTCAGCAGGCCAATGACTCCGCCGCCGACAACCACCACTTGTTGTTGCCTGATCATGTTCCGATTCGACTCATAAGACAGGAGCGCCGCAGAGCGCCCGGATAAAAAACTCAGCGGCCCCAGCAATCCTTGGCGGTCAACCCGGCAGCGGCGTTGAGCATGCCCCTGGCGCCCGTGTTGTTGATCGTGAAATCACCGCACTTGTCCGTGGCCATGGACGAACCGCTTTTGCGTACGGCGGTCAGGGTGAAGCTCTGGTCCGCCAATGTCTGGGTGATGGTGTAGAAATCATTGCCACTGCTCAGCCCGGTGGCATTGGTGTACACATTGTTCTTCGAATAGTAGCGTTCGAGGATCTGCGCCTGTTCCGACAGCAGGCCGGCGATTTCGGCGCGACGGCCTTTTTTCATGTACTCGGTCAGGCTCGGATAACCGACGGTGATCACGATACCGATGATGGCGATCACGATCATGATTTCGATCAAGGTGAAACCCCGGTTGGCTCTGCGCATGTCTATCCCTCATTGTATTTGCCGCCACATGATGCGGCGGCTGCCGCCAACGGCTTTCCCCAGCAGGTCGGTGATACCGCCGCCGGAGTCGTTCACGACCATGTTGGTGGCGCCGTTGGCACTGACGACGGCACTCAAGGTCGGGATACCACCGGTGAAGACCACCCCGGCGGAAATCGTGTCGAGGCTGTTGAGCATGCCGTCACCGTTGGTGTCGAGCACCGCATAGTTGAGCATCTTACCGTTGAAAGCATCCACTTCGATCAATTTGCCAGTACCGAAGCTGGCACAGGGGTCGGTGGTGTCCACTGCGGCGGTGGTGAACACAACGCGTCCGAGTACCAGGTTAGCCGGATTGATCACTCGCTCCCCCGTCAACGCATTGTTGTACACCAAGGGCAGGTACCAGCCCTTGCGCACCGGGTAAGCCACGTTGGTCTGGCTGGTGGTCACGAATTGCCCCCCTGTGCTGCCTGAAAAAACCCCGGTGATCGATTGGGCCTGCAGGTTCGACACGGTGACCTGCCCGGAGCCTCCGGGAGCGTCCCAGATCGAGTAGAAGCCCTGCAGGTCCTTGTTGAGCTTGTCCACTGCCTCGTTGAACTTGCCGGTACCGAAAAAGACCTGGACGCCGCCTTGGGGGTTGTCCGCCAGCAAGGGTTGAACCGTGATCGGCTGGGTCGCGCCACCCGGTGCGGTGAACAACGGCTGGCCGGCGAACGCCAGGCCCCAGGTGGTCGGGGAGGTGCCGCTGAGGTCGAACTTCCACATGCGCCCTTTCAGGTCGCCGCCGTAGGCGGCCTGAACCACATTCTGGGAGTTGACCCGGAGCTTGACCGAAGACAGGCCGTTATCGGTCTCGCTGCTGTTGATGACGATCTTCCTGATCAACGAGCCGTCGCGAATATCCACCACATACAGCGCGGCCACGCCGGAATGGCTGCCGTAGCCATTGGAGATGAACGCGGCCCAGCGACCATCCGCCAATCGGGCGACCTCCGGGCGCGCGTAGGCATAGCCCAGGTCGTTGAAGACGTTGGCCGTATTGGCGACGGCCGGTGCGCTGATTTCCCACAACGCCCGGATCGTGTTGCCGGCCGTCGCGTCGAACAGTTGCACGGCGAAGAACGCCTTGCCCCCGGCCCCCGTCCCTCCCACGGCGACGGTCTTCCAGGCACTGCCCAGTTGCGTATCGAATACCCCGATCTGCCCGTCCACCAGGAATTTGTGGCTGACACCGTTGACGTAGCCGGTATTGGCGATCAATTGCAGGGACGGCAATACGCTCGAAGGCATATAGGCGTAGCGCCGAGTCCCGTTGGTGCTGTTGATGACACTGAAGAAGCCGTCGTTGGCATTCACCGCCAGGCTGGCGTTCATGTTCGTCGCCTTGGTTGTCAGGTAATTGCTGTAGCTGGTGTCGTTCAGCAGGTCCGCGGCGGTCTGGTCATTGGGCGATGCCAGCACCAGGGGCGAATTGATGATGTCCCCCAGCAACGCGCTGCGCACCTTCAGGCCGGTCTTGTTGACCCCCTTGCTCCACTCCACCAGGTCGTTGCCGGTGATGCCCGTGGGCAGGTTCTGGCTGAGACTGGTCTGCTGGGCCGGTGAGAAGTTGCCATAGGCCAGGGTCACCGGCGTGTTGGTCGCACTGTTCCAGGACTGATAGACCGGGGCGGTGGCGCCGGGCACGATGGCGGTATCGGTGGTCCATTGCACCGCTGCCGTGTTGACGGTACCTGCCGAAGTGAAGCCGAACGCCCGGATGGTGCCGCGCCAGTCCTTGGGGTCGTAGGTGGTCTGGTAGAAACTGGAAGTGCTGGACAACGTGGCGCTGTTGGCGGCGCCGCCCCCTCCCGAGCCGGCCTTTGAAGTGATATCGCTCAGGGCCGATGACAGGGCCGAGTTCAGACCCTCGCTATCGGACGCCGGGTAATACCGGCCCGCGCCATAACGGGCCGCGTCGGACAGCATCTGGTTATTGACGGCAAAACCGACGGTATAGGTGTTGAGGTACTGCCGGGGAAAGTCCGTCGAGTTCCAGCTCTTGCCGGTGGCGTCGGTACCGGTGGCACGCATGTCGATATCGAAGGCGAACTTGGCGATGTCGTCCAGGTAGAGCGTGTCGCCCTCGGCGTCGCCACTGGGATTGTCGCCATCGTTGGTGCCGATGCCATCCCAGTTCGGCAAGCGTGAGCCGCCCAGGGGATCGTTGGTGGGAAACGTCCGGTCATAGGTGGGCAAGCCGTCGGTGATCACCACGCCGAAGTTTTTCTGGCAGCGGTACTGGATCGGGCTGGTATAGGTACTGGGCGTGCCGTTGTAATACGGCGCCATGCCCCTGAAGTAACGGGTGACCTCGTAATAACTCTCGGCCAACGGCGTATTCGCGACGGCTCCCAGGGCATTGATGGCGGTGACCAGGGCACTGTAGTTGGCATTGGCCTGGGTCTGGGTGACGCTGCCGCTGACGGGTGAAAGGTCGCTGATGGCCCGGGCGATGTAACCGCCCGGACCTGAGTTGCCGCTGTTGGGAGGATTGAACGTGGCAAGGCCGATGCGCAAGGCCCGGTTGCCGGCGACCAGATCATTGGAAACGTCGCGCGCCACGTTTATCCGATAGTCGGTGGGAATCGAGCCTGTGGTGAAGTCCCGGCTCGAACCGTTGGCCAGGGTCACGAGATAGGCCAGGTATCTGGCGGTATAGCGGGTATTGCCACCGCCTACCGGATCCGGGAGCCGGAGACAGACCCGGCCGATGGTGGAACGATAGAAGCCGTACCAACCGGAGGAGCAGCCACCGCGCAACAGGCTCACTAGCAGGATGTTCGAATCGTCCAGGTCCAGCTCGTACCTGTCATTGCAACTGCTGCTGGAGTTGCATGCAAACGTGCGCGGTTGCGCCGCCGTTGGATCGAACCCCGACGCCCAGATGATGTTGTTCATACTTCCCGAATCGTCGATCAGCAGCATCACGTTCGGCGTAACCGCAGCCGCACTCAACAGCGGCGACTCCGAGGGCGTGAACGCATAGGCCGGCGCCGCCAGGTAAAGGCTGAGCAGCGCCCCCCCTATCAACTGCATCCAGCCCCGGAGCGCCTCAATATTTCGCATAGATGCTCTCCACCACGCTGCGCTGGTTATTTCCCGCCACGGCCACCGCCGTGATCCGGTACAGCGTCGCCGACGTGTTGCTCGGTACGTTGACCGCCGTGAGGGTGGTGCCGATGTTCTGTACACCGTAGAACCCACCAGCGGCGGCGACCCAGGTCACTCCCGACGAGGAGTTGCGCCCGGCTGCCGTGAGCGTCGCCGACTCGGCCGGAGGCGCGCATTGGGTGGCAGTGGTACAGACCGCAAGCGAATACGTCTCGGCCTGTACCGCGCTCTCCCCCATCCTCAACGCCGCCTCGGCCGTCTGGAATGACTGATTGCGCAGCATGACGCTGTTGGTCATTTTTTCCTGAAGCGTGGCGCTCTGCATCGACGACAAGCCGATCAGCGTGAGCAGCAGCAGGAAAACCAGACTGACCAGCAGGGCCATGCCACGCTGACGGTGCCCATTGGATCTCGGATTCATTCTCGCCGCCCTCACAAAAGCCGATTGCGCAAAGCGGCAACCACGTTGAAGGTCTGGTCGCGCACGTTGTTCTTCGGGTCGTACAGCGTCAGGGTCAGGCGCACGCTGCGGATCAGGGCCGGATCCGCCGGGTTGCCGGTGTAGCTCGATGCCGCGATGTCGGTCGAACTGCCCGCGACGCCGAAGGTCACGTTGAACGCCCGCACGTTGTCCACCAGCACCGCCAGGGTCGGGTTGCCGGCGCCCGTGCCCATCAACAACTGGTTATTGCTGAAGCTGTAGACCAGCCGGCGTATGGGAAAGGCCAGTTGCCCGGCCGCAGGCGCCCGGGCTCCGGTGTAGGCGGTCGCGCTGGTGCGGCAATCGGAAACGACCGTCCAGGTCGGCACCCCTGCGTTGCTGCCCACATCCGCCGTGACCAGGGTCATCCTGAGATTGGCGTTGTCCCAACGGATCGGCGTGACCTGGCTGGCGTTGAAATCCCCCGCGGACGAGGCGTCGGTAATGCTTCCCAGGCAGCCGAACATGCCGACCATGCGCAGCTCCTGGAGCATCTTGCTCAGGGCGAACCGTGCATCTTCCTGCATGACTGCTGCTGCGTTCTGGCTGACATAGGTGTTTTTCGCGGCAATGAAAATCTGCACCACACCCAGCACGATGATCAGGCTGAGCACCAGCGCGATCATCAGTTCGATCAGGCCGAAGCCCCGGCAACGGTTGTTCATGGCGTCGCCACCGGGTCGACGGCGACGCGGCTGGTCAGCACGAAGCTGCGCCGTGCCTCGGCAGCGTTGCTGGTGTTGGCGGCCCGGGCATCGTCCCAGGAAATGGTGATGGTGTAGACCCGCTGGTTCAGGGCGATGGTGCCGGTGGCCGTGGCGCCGCCGAAACTGGTGATATTGGTCTTGAAGTCGTAGAGATCCTGGTCCCGGGCGACGTTGAGATTGGGCGAGGTGGGTGGCGTGACGGTGTAGTCGGCGCCGGCGTTGGCGCGGATACGATCCAGCATGTCGTAGGCGATGAAACTGGCCTGGCTGGTCATGCGCGAGCTGTCGGTGTATTTGAGTGCATTGAGCTGGATCATCGCCGCGCCCAGCAAGCCTATGCCGAGGATCAGCATCGCCACCAACACCTCGATCAGCGTCATGCCCTCCTGTGTCCTTTTACTGCAACCCTTCATCCGCAACTTCCACCCAATACGATTCGTCCATTGAGGCAAACACTCAGCGTCCTGCTCTGCGCCCCTCGTACGTAATTGAAACTCACCGGCGTGGTCGGTGCCGCCAAGCCGCCCAGGTTGTTGAAATCGATGCCGGTCACTTCTGAGGTTAGCGTCAGAGTCGCGCCGCTGCTCATCGCTGGAACAACCCGCAATACATTGGCCGGCGTGCCAGTACTGTCATACACCGCCAGCTCGCCGCTCCAGACGCTGCCCTGCACCGTGGGGCGGATACGTATCGTGGTGCCACGGTCGATCGCGGTCATGCGGGCAAAGTTCAGCGCCCGACGCAGATCGCCGATCTCGGTATCGGCCTTGGTGCCCTGCATCGAGCCAGTGAAGGCAGGCACCGCCAGGGTGATCAGGATCAGCAGCACACCGAGGGCCACCAGCACCTCCACCAGCGTGAAACCTTTTGTACGAAGATCCATTGATGCCCTCCGTTGCCGTCGGCTATACCTGCTTGTACACGCTAGAACAAACCACCGCCTGTGCCCAATACCGACCTGTGGCGAGGGGTTTTATCCCTCGCCACAATGGGCCATTGATCTTGAATCCGCTTCCATTCTCCAGGGAGGAGATGTCATGCACCAACAGGGCTTCAGCCTCATTGAACTGCTCATGGGACTGGCGATTGCGGCAATTGTTCTACCGTGGGCCAGCGCCAGCTACACAGCCCTGGTCGAAGCCACCGAACGCAAGGACGCCGCGCAACTGCTGGCCAGTGGTTTGCGTAACGCCCGCAGCGAAGCCATCACGCGCAGCCGGACCGTCGTGATCAGAGGAATAGACGACGATTGGGGCCGAGGCTGGCGGATCACGCTGGACGACAAGGCGAAGACATTGGTGATGGAGCGCAGCGGCCGCGCGCGAGTGGTCGGCAACTGGCCGGTGAAGCGTTCGGTGAGGTTTGGCAGCCAAGGGCAAGCGTTACTGCCCAGCGACGCCTTCCAAGCCGGTACATTGCATGTCTGCGGCAAACGCGAGCCGATCAGCCACCATCAGGTGGTGCTGGCGCGCACCGGACGCATCAGCCTGCGCAGCGAGAAAACTGAACAGGCATTGTGCGAAAAAGACTCAAAGCAGGGAGCGAACGCGTAGTTCCTTGGGCATCGAGAAAGTAATGTTCTCTTCACGACCGGCCAGCTCATCGGCACCGGTGGCGCCCCAGGCCTGCAATTGCTGGATCACGCCACGCACCAGGACTTCGGGAGCCGAAGCGCCGGCGGTGATGCCAATGCGCTCGATGCCATCGAACCAGCTGTGTTGCATGTCCTCGGCACCGTCGATCAGATAGGCCGGCGTTCCCATGCGTTCGGCCAGCTCACGCAAGCGGTTGGAGTTGGAACTGTTCGGGCTGCCAACCACCAGCACCACATCGCATTCGTCGGCCAGTTGCTTGACCGCGTCCTGACGGTTCTGGGTGGCGTAGCAGATGTCGTCCTTGCGTGGCCCACCGATGGCCGGGAAGCGGGAGCGCAGGGCGTCGATCACACGACTGGTATCGTCCATGGACAGGGTGGTCTGGGTGACAAAGGCGAGCTTTTCCGGGTTGCGCACCTGCAAGGCCGCCACGTCGTCCTCATCCTCCACCAGGTAGATCGCGCCACCATTGCTGGCATCGTATTGCCCCATGGTGCCTTCGACTTCCGGATGTCCTTCATGGCCGATCAGGATGCATTCACGACCGTCGCGGCTGTAGCGCGCCACTTCGATGTGCACCTTGGTCACCAGGGGACAGGTGGCATCGAATACTTTCAGGCCGCGACCGGCGGCTTCAGTACGCACCGCCTGGGAAACCCCATGGGCGCTGAAGATCACGATGACGTCGTCCGGCACTTGGTCCAGCTCTTCGACGAAAATGGCACCGCGGCTGCGCAGGTCCTCGACGACGAATTTGTTGTGGACCACTTCATGGCGCACATAGATCGGCGGCCCGAAGACCTCCAGGGCGCGGTTGACGATTTCGATCGCCCGGTCCACGCCGGCGCAGAAGCCACGGGGATTGGCGAGTTTGATTTGCATGCTGTGCCTCGTGTCTTGCGCGCAAGGAATTGAATGCTTGCCTGTTAATCGAGCGAAAGGCCCGAAAACAAGGAGACCCCATGTGGAAGCGAGCAAGCTCGCTCCCACAGAGAATCAGTGGCAGCAGGAACTGCCTGTTAAATCCTAAACCGCCTTGACGTCGATGATTTCCACTTCGAAATTCAAGGTCTTGCCCGCCAGCGGGTGATTGAAGTCAACCGTCACCTGGGTGTCGTCGAAGGCCTTCACCACGCCCGGCAGTTCAGTATTGGCCGCGTCGTTGAAGATCACCAGCAACCCCTCCGACAGTTCCATGTCCTGGAACTGGGAGCGTGGCATGGTCTGCACGTTTTGCGGGTTGGGCTGACCAAAGGCATTCTCTGGCGTCACCACCACCGTGCGCTTGTCGCCGGCCTTGAAACCGAAGATCGCCGCTTCGAAGCCTGGCAGCAGGTTGCCGTCGCCGACCTTGAACACGGCAGGGGCCTTGTCGAAGGTACTGTCAACGGTGTCGCCGTTTTCCAGATGCAGGGCGAAGTGAAGCTTCACTTCTGTATTTTGAGCGATACGCTGCTCAGTCATGGACGGCTTCTCCGGTTTTCTTGCTCTTGAACATGTCCAGGGCGAGCATCACCGCGCCCACGGTAATGGCGCTGTCGGCAAAATTGAACGCCGGGAAGTACCAACGGTTCTGCCAGTGCACCAGGATGAAATCGATCACATGGCCCAAGGCAATGCGGTCATACAGATTGCCCAGCGCGCCACCGAGCACCAGCGCCAGCGCCACGGCCAGCCAGGTTTCGTCGCGGCCCAGGCGCTTGAGCCAGACCACCAGCACGCCGCTGACCACGATGGCGATCAGCGCGAAGAGCCAGCGCTGCCAGCCCGAGCTGTCGGCCAGGAAGCTGAACGCCGCGCCGGTGTTATAGGCCAGGGTCCAGCTGAAGTAGTCGGGGATGACCACGATCTGCTGGTACATGGTCAACGAGCTTTCGAAGTGGAACTTGCTGACCTGGTCGATGACCAGTACCAGCACGCTCAACCAGAGCCAGCCCAGCCGTCCGAAACGACCCGCTGCGTTAGGCGCCACATCAGGCATAGTGGCGAACCTCGCCGGTGCCGCTGATGTTGTCGACACAACGCCCGCAGATCTCCGGATGCTCCGGGTTCACGCCAACGTCTTCGCGGCAGTGCCAGCAACGGGCGCACTTGACGAAGCTCGACTTGACCACCTTGAGCTTCAGGCCAGCCACTTCAGTGACCACCGCATCGGCCGGCGCCTGCACCAATGGAGCGACACTGGCGGTGGAGGTGATCAGCACGAAGCGCAGCTCGTTGCCCAGCTTCGCCAGGTCGGCGCCCAGGGCTTGCTCGGCGTAGAGGGTGACTTCGGCCTGCAGGTTGCCACCGACGGCCTTGGCCGCACGCTGGATCTCCATTTCCTTGTTCACCGCCGCCTTGACCGCCATGACGCGGTCCCAGTAGGCACGGTCCAGCTCGAAGCCTTGCGGCAGCTCGGTCAGGCCCTCGTACCAGGTATTGAGCATCACCGATTCGTTGCGCTCGCCCGGCAGGTACTGCCACAGCTCGTCGGCGGTGAATGCCAGGATCGGCGCGATCCAGCGCACCAGCGCCTCGCTGATGTGGAACAGCGCGGTCTGGCACGAACGACGTGCCTTGCTGTTGGCGCCGGTGGTGTACTGGCGATCCTTGATGATGTCGAGATAGAAACCGCCCAGCTCCTGCACGCAGAAGTTGTGGATCTTGGAGTAGACGTTCCAGAAACGGTATTCGCCGTAATGCTCCTGCAGCTCGCGTTGCAGCAACAGGGTACGGTCCACGGCCCAACGGTCCAGGGCAAGCATGTCCTCGGCCGGCAACAGGTCGGTGGCCGGGTTGAAACCGGTCAGGTTCGACAGCAGGAAGCGCGCGGTGTTACGGATGCGCCGGTAGGCGTCCGCGCTGCGCTGCAGGATCTGCTCGGAAACGGCCATCTCGCCGGAATAATCGGTGGAGGCCACCCACAGGCGCATGATGTCGGCGCCCAGGGTATCGTTGACCTTCTGCGGCGCGATCAC
Organism: Pseudomonas sp. NFACC43; assembly: GCF_900119645.1. NCBI lineage: Bacteria > Pseudomonadati > Pseudomonadota > Gammaproteobacteria > Pseudomonadales > Pseudomonadaceae > Pseudomonas > Pseudomonas sp. NFACC43. The sequence continues at coordinate 31,440 of NZ_FPKK01000017.1, read as the reverse complement.
GTTGCCCAGGGACTTGGACATCTTGCGCCCGGCCTCGTCCACGGTGAAACCATGGGTCAGCAGCTCGCGGTACGGTGCGTGGTTATCGATGGCGCAGCCGGTCAGCAGCGAGGAGTGGAACCAGCCGCGATGCTGGTCGGAACCTTCCAGGTACAGGTCGGCACGCGGGCCGTTTTCATGGCCCACCGGGTGCGAACCGCGCAGCACGTGCCAATGGGTGGTGCCGGAGTCGAACCACACGTCCAGGGTATCGCTGATCTTGTCGTACAGCGGCGCCTCGTCGCCCAGCAGTTCGGCGGCGTCCAGCTTGAACCAGGCTTCGATGCCTTCGACTTCGACGCGCTTGGCAACCTCTTCCATCAGCTCGACGGTGCGCGGGTGCAGCTCGCCGCTTTCCTTGTTCAGGAAAAACGGGATCGGCACGCCCCAGTTGCGCTGGCGGGAGATGCACCAGTCCGGCCGGTTGGCGATCATCGAGTGCAGGCGCGCCTGGCCCCAGGCCGGTACGAACTTGGTCTCTTCGATGGCCTTGAGCGAACGCTGGCGCAGGGTATCGCCACTGACGGGCTGCTTGTCCATGCCGATGAACCACTGCGCGGTGGCACGGTAGATCAACGGTGTCTTGTGCCGCCAGCAGTGCATGTAGCTGTGTTCGATGACGGTGGTGTGCAGCAGAGAGCCGACTTCGGTCAACTTGTCGATGATGGCCGGGTTGGCCTTGAAGATGAACTGGCCGCCAAAGAACTCCAGGGACGGCACATAGACGCCGTTGCTCTGCACCGGGTTGAGGATGTCGTCGTTGACCATGCCGTATTTCTTGCAGGTCACGAAGTCGTCGACGCCATAGGCTGGCGCGGAGTGAACGACGCCGGTGCCAGCGCCCAGTTCCACGTAGTCGGCCAGGTATACCGGCGACAGGCGGTCATAGAACGGGTGGCGGAAGTTGATCAGCTCCAGTGACGAGCCTGGCGCGGTGGCGATCACCGAGCCTTCGAGGCTGTAGCGGGCCAGGCAGGACTCGACCAGCTCTTCGGCCAGAACCAGCAGCCGGTCGCCGACGTCCACCAAGGCATAGTTGAATTCCGGATGGACGTTCAGCGCCTGGTTGGCCGGGATGGTCCACGGGGTGGTGGTCCAGATCACGATGGCGGCCGGCTTGGCCAGCTTGCCCAGGCCGAATGCGGCGGCGAGCTTGTCTTCATCGGCGATCGGGAAGGCTACGTCGATGGTCGACGATTTCTTGTTTTCGTACTCGACTTCCGCCTCGGCCAGGGCCGAACCGCAATCGAAGCACCAGTTCACGGGCTTGAGGCCCTTGAACACGAAACCACCCTCGACGATTTTCGCCAGGGCACGGATTTCGCCGGCTTCGTTCTTGAAGTCCATGGTCTTGTACGGATTGGCGAAGTCGCCCAGCACGCCGAGGCGGATGAATTCGGACTTCTGCCCCTCGATCTGCTCGGTGGCGTAGGCACGGCACAGTTCGCGGGTCTTGTCCGCGCCCAGGTTCTTGCCGTGGGTCACTTCCACCTTGTGCTCGATCGGCAGGCCGTGGCAATCCCAGCCTGGGACATAAGGTGCGTCAAAACCCGACAGGGTCTTGGAACGGACGATCATGTCCTTGAGGATCTTGTTCAGCGCGTGACCGATATGAATGGTGCCGTTGGCGTACGGAGGACCGTCGTGCAGGACGAACTTCGGGCGGTCCTTGCCAATCTCGCGCAACTTTCCGTACAGGCCAATGCTGTCCCAACGCTGCAGAATCTGTGGTTCGCGCTGAGGCAGGCCGGCCTTCATAGGGAAGGCGGTGTCCGGAAGGTTTAGCGTGGCTTTATAGTCGGTCATTTAAGGCTCTTCATTAGCGATTGGCGCTGGTTGCGACAAGGGCACGGGCGGCGGCGATATCGGCATGGATCGCCGCCTTGAGCGCCTCCAGAGAGGCAAAACGCTGCTCTTCACGCAGCTTATGGTGGAAAACCACCGTCAAACGCCGGTCATACAGATCGCCGGCAAAATCCAGAACATGTACTTCGAGATGGGCCTTGCCATCTCCCTGGACCGTGGGTCGTACGCCAATGTTGGCGACGCCGGGCCAGGCCTTGCCGTCGATCTCGATACTCACCAGGAACACCCCGGTCAGCGGTACGCGACGACGCTTGAGCTGCACGTTGGCCGTTGGCGTGCCCAACTGGCGCGCCAGCTTCTGCCCATGCAGGATCCGCCCGGCAATCCGGTATGGCCGGCCCAGCAGGCGCTCGGCCAGTTCGAAGTCGGCGGCCGCCAGGGCATTGCGGACCTGAGTACTGCTGACACGCAGGCCATCCATCTCGACGGTCTGCGCCGCTTCGACAGTAAAACCATGGACGGCGCCAGCCCGCTGCAGGTAATCGAAATCACCTGCCCGGTCACAACCGAAACGGAAATCGTCGCCCACTTCCAGATGCTTCACATCCAGGCCATCCACCAGGATGGTCTCGACGAACTCGGCTGCGCTGAGCTGGCTCAAGCGTTGGTTGAACGCCAGGCACAGGACCCGGTCGACGCCTTCGGCCGCCAGCAGCTGCAGTTTGTCTCGCAGCCTGGCCAGGCGGGCCGGGGCGGTGTCCGGGGCGAAAAACTCCCGGGGCTGAGGCTCGAAGATCACCACGCAACTGGGCACGCCCAGCTCCAGCGCACGCTCGCGCAGCCGCGCCAGGATAGCCTGGTGGCCACGGTGAACACCGTCGAAGTTGCCAATGGTGGCGACACAGCCCCGATGCCGGGGACGCAGGTTGTGAAGGCCTCGAACCAGCTGCATAACGCGCTTCTTGCTCATAAAGTGGCCGATTATAACCACACCCGGCGGTCAACGACAGGCAGCACCGTAACCCAAAGTGATCGAACCGACAAAACCGCTGCCCAAGCCTCAGCTCAAGGCCTTGCGATTGAAGTCCCGCAGACGGAAGCCCAGCAGCAGCAACATGCCGAAATACGCCACCACGCCGGCGACAACCAGCACACCCAGGCGCAGGAAACGCTCGGGCATCTGCCCTTCGCCCCAGGCCGGCATGAAATGCATCCCCCCCAGCAGGACCGCCGACATCACCGCCACGGCGATCAGCAGCTTGAGGCCGAATTTTCCCCAGCCCGGCTGCGGCTGATACATTTTCTGCTTGCGTAGCTGATAGAACAGCAGCCCGGCGTTGAGGCAGGCGCCGATGCTGATCGCCAGGGCCAGGCCGGCATGGGCCAGGGGGCCGATCAGCAGAAGGTTGAACAATTGGGTCATCACCAGGGTGAAGATGGCAATCTTCACCGGCGTGCGGATGTTCTGCTGAGCATAGAAACCTGGCGCCAGGACCTTGATCAGGATGATGCCAAGCAGCCCGACCGAATAGGCGACCAGGGCGCGCTGGGTCATGGCGGCATCGAACGCCTTGAACTGGCCATACTGGAACAGCGAAACGGTCAGTGGCTCGGCCAGGATCCCCAGTGCCAGAGCGCAGGGCAGCACCAGCACGAAACACAGGCGCAGGCCCCAGTCGAGAATCCGCGAGTACTCCTGGCGATCCTGGCTGGCGTAGGTCTTGGCCAGGGTTGGCAACAGGATCGTGCCCAGGGCCACGCCCAGTACACCGGACGGTAACTCCATCAGTCGGTCGGCGTAATACATCCAGGACACCGAACCGGCCACCAGGAACGAGGCGAAGATGGTGTTGATGATCAGGGAAATCTGACTCACCGAAACCCCCAGGATTGCCGGCAGCATCTGCTTGAGCACCCGCCAGACGCCGCTGTCGCGCAGGTTCAGGCGGGGCAGTACCAGCATGCCGATCTTCTTGAGGTAAGGCAGTTGATACAGCAGCTGCGCCAGCCCTCCCACCAGCACCGCCCAGCCGAGCGCCATCACCGGCGGATCGAAATACGGCGTCAGGAAGACCGCAAACACGATCATGCTGACGTTGAGCAGGGTCGGCACGAAGGCCGGCACCGAGAAACGGTTCCATGTATTGAGAATGGCCCCGGCCAGGGATGACAGGGAAATCAGCAATATATAAGGAAAGGTCACCCGCAGCAGGTCGGTGGTGAGCTGGAACTTCTCCGGGGTATCGGTAAAGCCCGGCGCCGTGGCCCAGATGATCCAGGGCGCGGCCAGCATGCCGGCCGCAGTCACCAGGGCCAGCACCAGGGTCAGCAAACCGCTGACATAGGCAATGAACGTACGGGTCGCTTCATCGCCCTTCTGGTTCTTGTATTCCGCCAGGATGGGCACGAACGCCTGGGAAAACGCACCTTCGGCGAAGATCCGCCGCAGCAGGTTGGGCAACTTGAAGGCGATGAAGAAGGCGTCGGTGGCCATACCGGCGCCGAATATCCGTGCGATCAGCGTATCGCGAACGAACCCCAGGACACGGGAAAGCATCGTGATAGAGCTGACGGCAGCCAACGATTTGAGCAGATTCATGAAAAGAGTTTTTGCCTGTCGATAAACAGCAGGCGAACAACGCGCCCACTTGTGCGATACTCCGCGCCGCCAACAGCACTGCGCCAAAGCCCGCGAGTTTACAGGTCGCACGCCGGAAAGAAATCATCCGGTGCGATGTACCTGCCATTCAGCGGAACGCGTCACCCGCCCTTGACAAGACCCCAACTCATCGGCATGATTCGCGGCCTATTTTGTTTGCTATTTCCCAAAAAGTCTTTCGAGGAGCTCGACGGTGGCCAACTCACCTTCCGCCAAAAAACGTGCAAAACAGGCTGAGAAGCGTCGCAGCCACAACGCCAGCCTGCGTTCCATGGTTCGTACCTACATCAAAAACGTAGTTAAGGCCATCGACGCAAAAGACGCTGAAAAAGCCCAAGCTGCTTACGTTCTGGCTGTGCCTGTTATCGACCGTATGGCCGATAAAGGCATCATCCACAAGAACAAGGCTGCTCGCCATAAGAGCCGCCTGAATGGCCACGTAAAGGCCTTGAACGTTGCCGCTGCTGCCTAAGCGACGCGCTCGTTAAAAAACCGACCCCAGGGTCGGTTTTTTATTGCCTGCAATTTGACAGGCACATCAAAAATGCGGGAGCAGGCTTGCTCCCGCACGAGTGATCGACGGGCAGGGTTATTGAGCGTGAGCCCACGGCAAGATCGGAATTGCCGTCACCGCGTTCTGGGGACTACCCTCGATGATCCGATCGCTGTAGACCAGATACACCAGCGTATTGCGTTTCTTGTCGAGGAATCGCACCACCTGCATGGTCTTGAAGACCAGCGAAGTGCGCTCCCTGAACACCTCTTCCCCATCCTTGAGCTCGCCCTTGAAGCTGATCGGCCCGACCTGACGGCAGGCGATGGACGCCTCGGCACGGTCCTCGGCCAAGCCCAGGCCACCCTTGACACCCCCAGTCTTGGCCCGAGACAGGTAGCAGGTCACCCCATCCACCTTGGGATCATCGAACGCCTCGACCACGATCCGGTCGTTCGGCCCGACGAACTTGAACACCGTCGAGACCTGACCGATTTCCTCGGCCGAAGCCAGCAGCGGCAATGCCAACAGCAAGCCGATCAATCCTTTAGCCAAACCCATGATTTTTCCTTAGACGAGAATCAGGTTGTCACGATGAACCAGCTCGGGCTCAGCCATGTAACCCAGCAGGCCAACAATCGCATCAGACGATTGGCCGATGATTTTCTGGGCTTCCAGCGCACTGTAATTGGCCAGGCCGCGGGCGATCTCACGACCGTCCGGCGCCACGCACACAACCATTTCGCCACGACGGAAACTGCCCTGGACCAGCTTTACGCCCACCGGCAACAGACTTTTATTACCCTGGGACAGCGCCGCCACGGCCCCCGCATCCAACACCAGTGTGCCACGGGTCTGCAGATGGCCCGCCAGCCACTGCTTGCGAGCGGCCAGCATGCCGCGCTCAGGCGAAAGCAGGGTGCCGATGCGTTCTCCCGCCTTCAGACGATCCAGCACCCGCTCCAGGCGCCCACCAACAATGATGGTGTGCGCTCCGGAACGCGCCGCAAGGCGTGCGGCGCGCAGCTTGGTCTGCATGCCACCGCGCCCCAATGCACCACCGGTACCACCGGCAACCGCATCCAGTGCAGGATCGTCGGCACGAGCCTCGTAGATCAATCTGGCATCGGGATTGTTGCGCGGATCCGCATCGAACATGCCGTCGCGGTCCGTGAGGATCACCAGCAGATCGGCCTCGACCAGGTTCGCCACCAAGGCCGCCAGGGTATCGTTATCGCCAAAGCGGATCTCGTCGGTGACCACCGTGTCGTTTTCGTTGATCACCGGAATCACCTTCAGCTCCACCAGCGCCCGCAGGGTACTGCGCGCATTGAGGTAACGCTTGCGGTCGGACAGGTCGTCGTGAGTGAGCAGGATCTGCGCCGTATGGCGGTCATGCTCGGCAAAACTGGACTCCCAGGCCTGCACCAGCCCCATCTGGCCGATGGCGGCGGCGGCCTGCAATTCGTGCATCGCGCTGGGTCGCGATGTCCAGCCCAGACGACTCATGCCAGCCGCCACAGCCCCCGAGGAGACCAATACCAGCTCGACGCCAGCCTCATGCAAGGCCACCATCTGCTCGACCCACACCGCCATCGCCTTGCGATCCAGGCCCTTGCCATCCGCCGTCAGCAGTGCGCTGCCGATCTTCACGACCCAACGCTGCGCACCCGTCACCTTGCTCCGCATCATCTTCAACCTTTGCCAGCGGACGACGCGACCCAGCGCCACCCATGGGATTATTCGTATTTGCGTTCTACAGACACCAAAACGCCGCTCGAATGAGCGGCGCCCTGGAAACCGGCTGACAGCGATGATACCACCGGCCGAAGCAGTTAAACCCGCCTGCGTGCCAGCCATTTCATCAGTGCCGCCTCAAACGACCGACACCGGAAGAAGATCAATCGCGCACGTAGATGATTTCCGGACCATCTTCATCATCCACATCTTCTTCGTCCCAATCGTCGTCACCGATGTCATGGACCGACTTCACGCCACTGCGACGCAAGGCACGCTGGTCATCCAGTGCCTGCAACTGCGCACGCGCCTCGTCTTCGATACGCTGATCAAGCTCGGCCAGCTCTTCCTTGTAGGCCGGGTCATTGGCCAGGCGATCGGCGCGATCTTCCAGGTAACGCATGATGTCGTGGCACAAGCGCTCGGTGCCCTCTTTGGCAATGGCCGAGATCACATAGACCGGACCTTCCCACTCCAGGCGATCGACGATTTCCTTGACCCGCTCCTCATGCTCTTCCTCAAGGATCTGGTCGCACTTGTTCAATACCAGCCAACGATCGCGCTCGACCAGGGCCGGACTGAACTTGGCCAGCTCGTTGACGATGACTTCGGCGGCATCGGCGGGGGAGCTTTCGTCCAGCGGCGCCATATCGACGAGGTGCAGCAACAGACGGGTACGAGACAAGTGCTTGAGGAAACGAATCCCCAGGCCGGCACCCTCGGAAGCACCTTCGATCAGACCCGGGATATCCGCAATCACGAAGCTCTTCCAACGATCGACGCTGACCACCCCGAGGTTAGGCACCAGGGTGGTGAACGGATAATCGGCGACCTTTGGCTTGGCGGCCGAGACCGAACGAATGAAGGTACTCTTGCCCGCGTTCGGCAGACCCAGCAGCCCCACGTCAGCCAGCACTTTCATTTCCAGCTTCAGATCACGCTGCTCGCCGGGCTTGCCTGGCGTGGTCTGGCGCGGCGCACGGTTGGTACTGGACTTGAAACGAGTGTTTCCCAACCCATGCCAGCCACCATGAGCCACCAGCAGGCGCTGGCCCGGCTTGGTCAGGTCGCCAATCACTTCCTGAGTGGCGGAGTCGATCACCGTGGTACCAACCGGCACGCGCAGGACCAGATCCTCGCCTTTCTTGCCAGTGCAGTCGGTGCTGCCGCCGTTGGAGCCGCGCTCGGCATCGAAATGCCGGGTGTAGCGATAATCCACCAGGGTGTTGAGGTTTTCATCGGCGACCATGAAGATCGAGCCGCCATCACCACCATCACCGCCGTTCGGACCGCCGTTTTCAATGAACTTTTCCCGACGGAAACTCATGCAACCATTGCCGCCGTCACCAGCCTTCACTCGAATCGATACTTCATCAACAAACTTCATGACACACGCCTCTCGTCATATGGACGAGCCGAAAAAAACAAGACATAAGACTCTTGCAAAAATGAGCGCAGCGGCCTGATTCACGCCCAACTGCAGCGCCGACAGCCCATACAAACAGCTTTGCAAGAGACTCACCCCACAAACGAAAAAGCCCCGTCGCAAGACAGGGCTTTTCCAGCGATCTCGCTATTAAGCTGCGATAACGCTTACGTAACGACGACCGAAGGCGCCCTTTACTTCGAACTTGATCACGCCTTCGATTTTAGCGAAGAGAGTGTGATCCTTGCCCATGCCTACGCCGTAGCCAGCGTGGAATTGGGTGCCGCGCTGACGCACGATGATGTTGCCTGCCTTGATAGCCTGGCCGCCATACATCTTCACGCCAAGGCGTTTGGCTTCTGAGTCGCGACCGTTACGGGTACTACCACCAGCTTTTTTGTGTGCCATGAGTTCAATTCTCCTAGTGAGGAATTAGGCTGAAATTAAGCCTGAATACCGGTGATTTTGATCTCGGTGTACCACTGGCGGTGGCCCATACGCTTCATGTGGTGCTTACGACGACGGAACTTGATGATGCGGACTTTATCGTGACGACCTTGGGAGATCACTTCAGCCACAACGGTAGCGCCAGCAACGACTGGAGCGCCGATATTCACGTCGTCGCCATTGGCGACCAACAGAACGCGATCAAAAGTCACGGATTCGCCAGTGGCGACTTCCAGTTTTTCGATCTTCAGGTATTCACCTGGGGCGACCTTGTATTGCTTGCCACCAGTAACGATTACTGCATACGACATGGTATTTCTCCGATAATCCTGCTCACCCAGCGCTTTATAGGAAAAGGTATTGGCTGGCATGGCTGCATGGGCTGGAAGGCCCGGGATGCAATTGCGTAAGGCAGGTGCTGCCCAGGAAGTTCAGGGTGCGCGATTGTACGCAAGCCGACGAAGCCTTGCAAGTGGCCGCCAATCCCGCCAAAGCTTCACGCCTTGACAGGCCTGGGTGTGGGTCCTAGCATGCCGCGCAACCCTTCTGGAGCGCCTGTCGCTGATGCAACCCCAAGCTTTCTACCGCGCAGTGGCGGACGATTTTAGTGCCGTCGACGGCATCATCAAGAAGCAGCTGACTTCCCGAGTGCCGCTGGTATCGAAAATCGGCGACTACATCACCTCGGCCGGAGGCAAGCGCCTGCGTCCTTTATTGGTGCTCCTGTGCGGCAAGGCCCTGGGCCGGGAGGGCGACGACCTGCGCCTGCTGGCCGCCACCATCGAGTTCCTGCACACCGCTACCCTGCTGCATGACGACGTGGTGGACATGTCCGGCATGCGCCGCGGCCGCTCCACCGCCAATGCCATGTGGGGCAATGCCCCAAGCGTGCTGGTGGGCGACTTCCTGTACTCGCGCTCGTTCGAAATGATGGTCGAGCTGGGCTCGATGCCGGTCATGAAGATCCTGTCCCAGGCCACTCGCATCATCGCCGAAGGCGAAGTGCTGCAGCTGTCCAAGGTACGCGACGCCAGCACCACGGAAGAAACCTACATGGAAGTCATCCGCGGCAAGACCGCTATGCTTTTCGAAGCCTCGACCCACAGCGCCGCCGCCCTGGCCGGCGCCAACGCCGAACAGAGCGAAGCCCTGCGCACCTTCGGCGACCACTTGGGCGTAGCCTTCCAACTGGTGGACGACCTGCTGGACTACAGGGGCGACGCCGAGACCCTGGGCAAGAACGTCGGCGACGACCTGGCCGAAGGCAAGCCGACCCTGCCGCTGATCTATACCATGCGCGAAGGCACCCCCGAGCAGGCAGCGCTGGTACGCCAGGCGATCCAGAAAGGCGGCATCGAGGATCTGGAAAGCATCCGCGAGGCCGTCGAGGCATCCGGCTCGCTGGATTACACCGCGCAACTGGCCCGTGACTATGTCGCCCGCGCCATCAAATGCCTCGATGCCCTGCCGGCCAGCGAATATCGCGACGCACTGGTGGAACTGAGCGAGTTCGCGGTCGCCCGCACCCACTAACATCCCTGGGATTTTTTCTGGCGTGGGGGTTTTCCCCCGCCGGGCTGCGAAGCAGCCCTAAAAGTCATTCCCCGTGTCCCAGGCAGATGGAGTTGAGCACCGCTCTTGGGGCTGCTACGCAGCCCAGCGAGGACAAATCCCCTTGCCAAAGGCCTCCAAACGCAGCGACGTCACCCTCCCACAACAAAACCCTATATAATGTGCGCCCTTTTGCCCTCCTGATACCCAAGGAACCTTAGTGAGCACGTTGCCACCCTGCCCGAAATGCAATTCCGAATACACTTACGAAGACGGCACCCAACTGGTCTGCCCGGAGTGTGCCCACGAATGGTCCGCCAGCGGCGAAGCTGAAGCGGCAGCCGACGACACCGTGAAAAAAGATTCGGTCGGCAACGTCCTGCAGGACGGCGACACCATCACCGTGATCAAGGACCTCAAGGTCAAGGGCACTTCCCTGGTGGTCAAGGTAGGCACCAAGGTGAAGAACATCCGCCTGTGCGACGGCGACCACGACATCGACTGCAAGATCGACGGCATCGGCCCGATGAAGCTCAAATCCGAGTTCGTCAGAAAAGTCTGAGCCTTCTGTATTCCATCCCGCGCCCTGCGTGGGATGGTGCCTACCCCTCCCCGCTTTAGCCCCGTTACTAGCACCTTGGCCAAACGCCAGCCATCCGAACCACCACAACCCATCGTCCGAAAAAAAATCGGAATACAAATAGACGCTTGCTATTTAGCGAATAGGAATTATTCTCATCAGACCCATCAAGGAGATGAGAACCATGACTTATTTGATCGATGCCTGGCTGGACCGCCCACACCCCTACCTCAGGATCCTGCATCGGGAAACCGGGGAAGTCTGTGCGGTACTTGAGGAAGAAGCCCTGAGCGAACTGCAGGACCAGGGTGACCTGGACCTCAACAGCCTGAACTCCAGCGAGCCGCTGGTGCTCAAGGAGCTGGTGCGCAATCTGTTCCTGTTCTGCTACGCCCGGGCGTTGCGCCCCACTGGCGATTTCAATGGCAGGCTGCACGGATGAATGCGCAGCTCATGGGGGAGCGGGTTTGCTCGCGAAGGCCGTGTGGCCGTTAACGACAACGTCGCCTGGCAGTCCATCTTCATCGGACCGCGGCCCGGAGCAAGCCGGCTCCCACATGCATTTGCCCAGTGCAAGACCGGGCAGGGTCTTACAGGACGTCCAGCAGCTCGACGTCGAACACCAATACGCTGTGCGGCGGGATGCTGCCAACGCCTTGAGCGCCGTAAGCCAGTTCGCTCGGCACGTACAGGCGCCATTTGCTGCCAGCGTTCATCAGTTGCAACGCTTCGGTCCAGCCCGGAATCACACCACCCACCGGGAATTCGGCAGGCTGGCCACGATCGTAGGAGCTGTCGAACACAGTGCCGTCGATCAGGGTGCCGTGATAGTGGGTGCGCACCTGGTCTTCACGGGTCGGCTTGGCGCCTTCGCCCTGGGTCAGCACTTCGAATTGCAGCCCCGACGCCAGGGTGGTGACGCCATCGCGCTTGGCGTTTTCAGCCAGGAAAGCGCGACCTGCACCAGCAGCGGCTTCAGCCTTGGCGGCGGCTTCGGCCTGCATGATTTCGCGGATGACCTTGAAGCTGGCAGACATTTCTTCCTGGCCCACACGGCTCGGCTTGCCGGCGAAAGCGTCGGTCAGGCCAGCCAGGATCGCGTCCAGGCTGACGCCCGGCGGTGGGTTGTCGCGCAGCTGGTCACCCAGCTGACGGCCGATGCCGTAGCTGACGCGGGTTTCGTCGGTGGACAGGTTAACTTCGGACATGGTGCTGCTCCGCTATGCGGACGGCTCGGGAAATCGCCGTGCGTGACACAGCGCCTCCCGAAGCGCCCGGAACCAAAAGGGCGAGCAGACTAGCACAGATGCCGCGGCGGGTGACGTGCCCTTGCATCAAAGATACCCCGCCAGAAACGACAACGCCCGCCTGTTTTTTAGACAGACGGGCGCTGCGCCAGGACGATGGGCTGGCCTCAGTGCTTGGTCAGCTTGTCCAGATACCCCATGGCAAAGGCCGACACCACGAAGGTCATGTGAATGATCACGTACCACATCAGGTGCTCGGGATCGACGTTCTTGGCGTCCATGAAGATGCGCAGCAGGTGGATGGACGAGATCGCCACGATGGAGGCCGCGACCTTCATCTTCAGCGACGAGGAGTCCATGGTGCCGAGCCAGTTGAGCTTTTCCTTGTCGGAATCGATGTCCAGTTGCGAGACGAAGTTCTCGTAGCCGGAAATCATCACCATCACCAGCAGGCCACCCACCAGCGCCATGTCGATCAGCGACAGCAGCACCAGGATCAGGTCGGACTCGGCCATGGAGAACACATTGGGGATGACGTGAAAGACTTCCTGGAAAAATTTCAGCGCCAACGCCAGCAAACCCAGGGACAGCCCGAAGTAGATCGGCGCCAGCAGCCAGCGGGAGGCGTACATTGCGTTTTCGATAAAGCGTTCCATTGATTCTCACACCAGGGCTGAAAATGGCGGCGAGTATACCAGCCACCATCTGCCCCACAAACGCCGGGCCCGTCCCTGGGCCCTGCCCTTGTATCAAATTCTTACTTAATGAAACGGTCCGGCACCGGCGCTCAACGGGGTGGACGGAACTCGAAGCCGCCGTTGCGACTGCGCCCGCCATTGATTTCACGCAGCTGGGCTTGCATGTGCAGGCACCAGATCTGAGGGTCGTCGGCCAGTTCGTAGCCATGCAATGTCAGGCTCTGGACGATGGTATCGAGGATGGACTCGGCCGCATTCGGGCCTGGGAAAGGCCCTTGGGCCTTGAGAGCGGAAGGTTGTTCGCCGGCCATTCCGGCGGCAAAGAGCAAGGTCCACATGCCGTTGTCGCCCGCCAGCGGACGGATGGCGCATTCGATCCGGGTGACCAGGCCCAGGCATTGACGGGTAAGGCAAAGGTTGCGCGACATGGCGGCGCCCCTCAGTGATACGGTGTTCAGCCCCGAGAGGCTGTTTCGATCCGATGATGATCTCTCGCTATCCTTGAACTGAGGATAGAAGAAAAGTTCCGCCAGCAAGCCCACCAAGACCAGAATGCGCCGAATGGTCATAGTGTGAATATTGACGCCAAAGCGATGGCTTTTCTTGAGTTGACCCAATCATTGCGGGAGCGGGCTGGCTCGCAATGGCGGTGTTTCAGTCAACGGCATGTTCACCGAACGACCACCTTGGCCAGCCAGCCCACTCCCGATCAGCCCCAGGTGAACGGCAGTCGATCAGGCCGGCTTGGTCTCTGCCAGCGCTTGTTGCGCCTGCTCTTTCTCCGCCTCCTTGATGTCCTCCTCACTGACCATTTCCGCAATCACCCGCAGTCGCTCTACCACCCGGGCGTTGACGCTGCCCTCGGGAAACTCGCCGTTTTCATCCGGCTCACCGGCAGGTTCGCCGACCAACAGGCTCAGCGCTTCGTCGGCCTGGCGCACCGCATAGACGTGGAACTGCCCTGCCCGCACGGCCGCCAGCACTTTTTCATCGAGCATCAGGGTGGCGACGTTGGCCTGGGGAATGATCGCCCCCTGCTCGCCGGTCAGCCCGCGAGCTTCACAGAGACGGAAGAAACCTTCGATCTTCTCGTTGACCCCGCCCACCGCCTGTACTTCGCCGAACTGGTTGATCGACCCGGTGATGGCGAAACACTGCTTCAGCGGCGTCTTCGACAAGGCCGAGATCAGCGTGCAGGCCTCCCCCAGGGAAGCGCTGTCGCCGTCGACGTAACCGTAGGATTGCTCCAGGGCGATACTGGCGGAAATCGCCAGGGGAAATTCCTGGGCGTAGCGACTGCCCAGGTAACCGGTGAGGATCATCACACCCTTGGAGTGGATCGGCTGGCCCAGGTTGACCTCCCGCTCGATGTCGACGATGCCGCTGCCGCCCGGGTACACCGTGGCGGAAATCCGCGCCGGTACGCCGAATGCCGAATCGCCTACCTCCAGCACCGTCAAGCCGTTGCACTTGCCCACGGCGGCACCGTCGGTGTCGATCAGGATGATTCCCGCCAGCATATCGTCGAGGATCCGCGCCGAAACGCGCCCGGTCCGGGTGGCCTTGGCCTTGAGCGCACGCTCGATGTGGCCCGCATCGGTCATTTCGTCCCCGGCCAACTGACGGATGAAGTCCGCCTCGCTGACCAACTGGAACAGATCGCCGATGCGCGCCGACAGGCGCCCCTGGTGTTCGGCCAGGCGCGCACTGTAGGTGGCCAGGCGCGCCACCGCATCGGCGGTCAGAGGCGCCATGCCCTCTTCCGAGGTGCGGGTCTTGAGCAACTGGGCGAACTGCTCCAGGCTCTCGTCGCCCATGGGGATGTCTTCGTCGAAGTCCACCAGCACGCGAAACATTTCCTGGAAATCCGAATCCAGGTCCTGCAAGGCGTAGTACAGCTGACGAGCGCCGATGATCACGACCTTGACCTGCAACGGAATGTGTTGCGGCGTCAGGCTCACCGTGGCCACCCGGCCCAGCTCACCCAGCGGTGATTCCATCTTAAGCTTGCGCGATTGCAGGGCGCGCTTGAGGGCGTCCCACACGAATGGCTCGCCAAGCATTTTTTCCGCTTCGAGGATCAGGAAGCCGCCATTGGCCCGGTGCAAGGCGCCGGGACGCAACTGCCGGTAGGTGGTGTAGAGCGCGCCCTGGTCCGTGCTGTACTCGATGCGTCCGAACAGGTTGTCGTACGTCGGGTGCGGCTCGAACACCACGGGTGCGCCACCGCTCGCCGGATGCCCTACGACCAGGCTCGGGGCGTATTGCTCCTCCAGCAACTTGCGGGCGATGGCGTCGGTCTTGCTGTCGTCCACCAGTTGCTCGACCACGGTCCTGAGCAGGTTGACCTGCATCGCCTGCAGGTAACCGCAGACGGCCGCGTTCTCGGCGTATTTCTCCGAAAGCGGCGCCAGCAGGGGTTGCAGGGCCAGGGTGATGGTCTCTTCGTTGAGCTGGCGCAACTGGTTGTTGGACTCGCGCTTCCATTGCGGCAGGCTGGCAAGTTCCTCGTTCAGGCGCTCTTCCAGGCTGGAAATGTCTTCATGGAAACGCTCGCGCTCGGCCTCCGGCAACTGGGCGAATTCCGCTTCGTCCAGGGCCTTGCCTTCGCTCATCGGGGTGAAGGCGATGTTGCTGCTGTCGCGGTACAGCGCGACATCCTTCTCCAGCGCCAGGCGTTCGATCACATCGAGGGCACGGTCGTAGCGCTGGTTGAACGCGCGGTCGATGGCACTTTTTTTCTGCTGGTAGGACGGGTGTTCGAAGACCGCAGGAAAAGTCGCCAGCAGGTTGTCGATCAGGCCGTTGATATCGGCGATGAAAGCGCCAGCGGTTCCCGAAGGCAGCTCCAGGGCCCGGGGTTCACGAGGCTCGTCGAAGTTGTTGACGTAGACCCAGTCGGCCGGGGTCTGCATGCGCTTGCCTTCGGCCTTGAGGTAGCGCTTGACGAACGAAAACCGGCCGGTACCGGGTTCGCCCATGACAAAGACGTTGTAACCGGGGCGCGGCATGGCCACGCCGAACTGCAAGGCTTCGACCGCACGTTCCTGGCCAAGCACACCGCGGAAGGGCTCCAGATCATTGGTGGTAGAGAAGCTGAACTGTTCAGCGGAAAACGGACGAGTCAGCGCTTCGGGCGCTAGACGCAGGCTGGCAGCAACAGGATCAGGCATCGGGCTTCCTTACATCAGGCGGGGCAGATAGCGGCATTCTGGCGCCCCCCGCACCGCACTGGCAAGGAGCGCCTCAGGCCAAAGCATAGTCAAGACGTTCACCCGGGGCGCGGGCCAGAAAATACATGGGTTTATGGATAGTTTTTTGCAAAATGTCACGGAACCCTCGGATCGTGCCTAAACTCCAACTTGCGCGGCTGGATGAATAACCGGCCCACTGGCGCCTGGCCCTTCGGGCCAGACCCTGTCCGATTGGTATGCACATAAAAGAGAACATAGCTATGAAACGGATTCTTCTCGGTACTCTCTTCACCGCTGTATCCCTCAACGCCATGGCTCAGGCGCCAGGCGGTCCGGATTGCGGTTGGGGCAACATGCTGTTCGAAGGTCAGCGTGGCACCCCGGCTCACTTCCTGGCATCCACCACCAACGGCACTTCCGGCAACGCCACCTTCGGCATGACCTCCGGCACCAATGGTTGCTCCACCAACGCAGCACTGACCTACGGTGGCAAGTCCTGGCTGGCCATGAATGGCATGATGAACGAGCTGTCCGAAGACATGGCCAAGGGGCAGGGCGAAGCGCTGACCACCTATGCCGTGGTACTGGGTGTGGCACCGGAAGACCGTGCCCACTTCTCCGCCGTTACCCACGAGCACTTCCAGCAGATCTTCAGCAAGGCTGACGTGACCGCAGAAGATGTGCATACCAACACTCTGGCCGTGCTGAAAAACGATCCTCGCCTGGCCAAGTAC
Organism: Pseudomonas sp. NFACC43; assembly: GCF_900119645.1. Classification (NCBI taxonomy): domain Bacteria; kingdom Pseudomonadati; phylum Pseudomonadota; class Gammaproteobacteria; order Pseudomonadales; family Pseudomonadaceae; genus Pseudomonas; species Pseudomonas sp. NFACC43. The sequence continues at coordinate 14,829 of NZ_FPKK01000017.1, read as the reverse complement.
GCTACTCAAGCTTAAGCTCGACCCCACTCGCTCCTTTCGGGGAGCGGGTTTTCTTTTCGAGGCCCCCCTTCCGGTCTTTTTATTTTTTGACTTTCCAAGTAGCCGACTATGCTCAAACGCCTTGCCTGGCTGGCGCTCTGTGTGTGCGCCCCGTTGTCCGCCGCGCCTCATGTCGACACCCAACGTTTGCAGCAACTGGCCAATGACCCCTTCTGGATTTCCCTGGGCCACTACGAAACCGCCAAGCTGGGCGGCTGGCGCAGCTATATCAACGACGAGAAATTCTTCCTTGCCCCTGACGGCAACGAACACCCCGACCACGAGTTGAGCGCCACGCTGCAAGCCCTGTACGGCCCGGCCGACGCCGGCCAGCAGCACGCCCAATGCGTGTACCCGGCACGCACGCGATGGCTCAAGGCGCAGCTCAACCTGACGGACCTGCCGGTGGTCAACTGCAGCGAATTCACCCAATGGTTCAAGGACGTCTCTCCTCATAGCGCAGTGATGATCTTTCCCGCGGCGTACCTGAACAGCCCCTCGTCGATGTTCGGCCACACCCTGTTGCGTATCGACCAGGCCGACGTGCAGAGCGACAAGACCGCCCTGCTCAGCTACGCGATCAACTTCGGCGCCTACATCGAGGGCTCCGACAACAGCCTGCTCTACGCCTGGAAAGGCCTGATGGGAGGCTATCCCGGCCTGTTCGCCCTGGTGCCCTACCAGGAAAAGCTCTCTGAATACCGCAGCCTGGAGAACCGCGACCTGTGGGAATACCGCCTCAACCTGAGCCAGGCGGAAACCGAGCGGATGGTCGAGCATGTCTGGGAGCTCAAGCAGATCCGGTTTGACTACTTTTTCTTCGACGAAAATTGCTCCTATCGCCTGCTGGAACTGCTGCAAGTGGCTCGCCCCGGCCTGCGCCTGACCGAACAGTTCCCGCTGACCGCGATTCCCACCGACACCGTCAAGGCCGTGAAGGACGCTGGCCTGGTGGAGAGCATCCAGTATCGGCCGTCCCGCGAGCGGGAACTGCTCAGCCGTGCCGAGCCGCTCGATGACGACGAACAGCAATGGGTCCTGAAGGTCAGCGCCGACCAGCAGAACCTGCAAACGCCCGGGTTCAGGGCACTGCCTCGCGAGCGCCAGGCCCTGGTGGTCGACGCGGCCTATCGTCTGGAACGGTACCGAGCCAATGGTCAGGAGCGCGACCCACAGCGAGCCCAGCGCAGCTTCGAGCTGTTGAGGGCCATCAACCGCAATCCTGCCCCGGAGCTCGATATCCCGCAGCCGGGTCTGCCCGAGGACGGTCATCAATCGCGCACTTGGCAAGCCGGCCTTGGTACCCGGGGCGATCGGGCGTTCGGTGAATATGGCTTGCGCATGGCCTACCACGACCTCAATGACAATGCCGAGAGTTTCCCGCTGGGGGCGCAGATCGAGATCCTGCAGTTGAAACTGCGCCAGTACGAAGGCAACGATTGGCAGGTCCAGCAACTGGACCTGGCGACCATTCGCTCCCTGACCCCGCGCAACGAGCTGCTACAGCCGTGGTCCTGGCAGGTCACGGGAGGCCTGGAGCGAGTGCCGGGCAAGCATGACGATGAAACCCTGGTCAGCCACGTCAATGGCGGTGCCGGTGGCACCTGGGCGCTGGGCGAGGACGTGCTCGGGTTTGCCCTGGGCACGGTGCGGGTGGAACACAACAATGACTTCGCTCAGTTCATCGCCCCGGCCGCCGGCTTCAACAGCGGCGTGCTGTGGAAAAACCCATTGGGCAACCTGAGCCTGGAAGCCAAGGGCGACTACTTCACCAATGGAGAGGTACGCCGCAGCGTGAGCCTGAATCAACAATGGGAACTGTCCCGCAACCTTGGTCTGCGTCTGAGTGCACAGCGCGAGTTCAGCCACCTGGCCTCGCCGGAGAACGAGGTGATGCTGGAGGTCAAGTGGTACCACTATTGATCGGCCCACGACCGCTCGCTCGGTGAACGGATTCATCACAACGCTTTCACGTCGGCCCGACAAATCGACTTCTAGACTTTCTCCCATGAATGGGCAAGGCAGGGCGATCGATGAGGCGCGTAGTGACGGTAATGGCTGTGCTGATGCTGCTCGGTGGCTGTGAAACCACCCACCAGGACCTGATCGCACGGGGCTTTCCTCCAGCGTTCGCCGACGGCTTCGATGATGGTTGCAGCAGTGGCCGTCAGGCAGCCGGCGTGATCACCGGCCAGTTCAGGAAGGACGTTCCACGCTACCTCAAGGACGCCTATTACGCCGAAGGCTGGCAGGATGGCTCGCGCCAATGCCTGGCCATGCGCGAAAGCGAAGAGCGCGATGCCTACCGCGAACGGCACTGGGACGAGCGCGAGCGGGCCTGGCAGCAGGAAAAGGATCGGGACGCCGCCCGGGCTTATCGCTCGCAGTGAGTCGCATACAGGCATTCGGGGAAACCAAAAGCCTGCCAGCATGGCCCAAACTCCAGGAAAGGAGAAAAACCATGAGTCGTGCCTTCGTCAACGAAGACAACGCCGCGGCCCAGGCCGATCAGCCGGTCGAACGCCAGGTCAGCGCGCAGATCAACTACGTCACCCCCGCCGGGCTTGCCCAACTGCAGGCCCGGGTCGCCCAGTTGCAGGCTCTGCACAGCCAACAGACGGCCAGGCAGGAGCAGGCGGACAAGCAGCGCATCGCGGATATCGAACGGGATCTGCGCTATTTCAACCAGCGCTTGAAAAGTGCACAGGTGGTGACGCCAACGTCATCGGACCAGGTGCGGATCGGACATTGGGTGACCTTTGTCGACGAGCATGATCACGAGCAGCGGGTGCAATTGGTGGGCGAAGACCAGGCCGATGCGGCCAGTGGGCTGATCAATTGGGGCTCGCCCCTGGGACGGGCATTGCTGGGAGCCAGGGTCGGAGAAGAAGTGGTCTGGAAACGACCGGTGGGGGATCTGGCGATCGAAGTGCTGGCAATAGAGCCGGGGTAACCCTCATGGCCTCCGCCAGGCCCTTTCGAACACGGCATTATGAGCTAGCGCAAGCATCGTGGCGGGCTTGCCCGCGAAGGCGGCGGAACAGGCAACACGGAGGTTGAATGAACCGACGCCTGCACAGGCAAGCCACGCCTACAACAGTTCCACAGGCTGATCAGGCCAGTTTCTTGTGCCGTACACGATGCGGCTGGGCAGCGGCTTCGCCGAGGCGTTTCTTGCGATCGGCTTCGTACTCGGTGTAGTTGCCCTCGAAGAACACCGCCTGGGAGTCATCTTCGTACGCCAGGATGTGAGTCGCCACGCGGTCAAGGAACCACCGGTCGTGGGAGATCACAATGGCGGCGCCCGGGAAGTCCAGCAGGGCTTCTTCCAGGGAACGCAGGGTTTCGACGTCGAGGTCGTTGGACGGTTCGTCGAGCAGCAGGACGTTGCCACCCTCCTTCAGGGTCAGCGCCAGGTGCAGACGCCCACGCTCACCGCCGGACAGGTCCTTGACGAACTTCTGCTGGTCGCCACCCTTGAAGTTGAAGCGCCCCACATAGGTGCGCGACGGAATTTCATAGCTGCCGATGCGGATCTGGTCGGAACCGTCGGAGATCTGCTGGAACACAGTCTTGCTGCCATCCAGGTCTTCGCGGCTCTGGTCGACGCAGGCCAGTTGTACGGTTTCACCGATTTCGATGGTGCCCGAATCCGGCGTCTCCTTGCCCATCAGCATGCGGAACAGCGTGGACTTACCCGCACCGTTACCACCGATCACGCCGACAATGGCGCCCTTGGGCATGGAGAACGACAGGTTGTCGATCAGCACGCGATCGCCGTAGCCCTTGGTGACGTTCTTGAATTCGATGACCTTGTCACCCAGGCGCGGACCGGCCGGGATGTAGATCTCGTTGGTTTCGCTGCGCTTCTGGAATTCCTGGGACTGCATTTCCTCGAAGCGTTGCAGACGAGCCTTGGATTTGGACTGGCGGGCCTTGGCGCCTTTGCGCACCCACTCCAGCTCTTCCTTCATGGCTTTTTCATGGGCCGACTGCTGCTTGGATTCCTGGGCCAGACGCTCGGACTTGGCTTCCAGCCAGCCCGAATAGTTGCCCTCGTAAGGAATGCCCGCGCCGCGGTCGAGTTCCAGGATCCAGCCGGCGACGTTGTCCAGGAAGTAACGGTCGTGGGTGATCGCCACCACGGTGCCCGGGAAGTCGTGCAGGAAATGTTCGAGCCAGGCGACGGAATCGGCGTCCAGGTGGTTGGTCGGTTCGTCGAGCAGCAGCATGTCCGGAGCGGACAGCAGCAGGCGGCACAGGGCCACACGGCGCTTTTCACCGCCGGACAGGTGTTCGACCTTCGCGTCCCAGGCCGGCAGGCGCAGCGCATCGGCGGCGACTTCCAGCTGGCGCTCCAGGTTGTGGCCGTCGCTGGCCTGCAGGATCGCCTCCAGCTTGGCCTGTTCGGCGGCCAGCTTGTCGAAATCGGCGTCCGGGTCGGCGTAGGCGGCATAGACCTCATCCAGGCGTGCCTGGGCGTCCTTGATCGCGCTGACGGCCTCCTCGACCACTTCACGAACGGTCTTGGTCGGATCCAGTTGCGGTTCCTGAGGCAGGTAACCAATGTTCAGGTCCGGCATCGGGCGGGCTTCGCCATCGAATTCCTTATCGACGCCGGCCATGATTTTCAGCAGCGTGGATTTACCCGAACCGTTGAGGCCCAGCACGCCGATCTTGGCGCCGGGGAAAAATGACAATGAAATGTTTTTCAGGATTTCCCGCTTCGGCGGAACAACTTTGCTCAGCCGATGCATGGTGAAGACGTATTGAGCCATGGTGAACCTAGCGTCTGTGACAGGTGAAAAGAACGAGCCGGGCCATGCGCGGCGCCGGCAGTTGACGGTCATCAATGCCTGCGGGCAGATAAAGCCTGGGAGTCTGAGCGTGCGCTCCTGGGTTTGTAGGAAAGGTGCCTGCGGCTTGCCTGACCGCCGTTCGGCGAACTTTCTTACAAAGCCTGGTTTGACCGGCAAAGCTACCTCAACCGTCCGTCAAGGTCCAGCCGCCAGGGACTGGCACTTTGCCACAACTCAAGGCATGCTAGCCGCCCTTCGGGCGTCCAGCTTATAGTGCACGTCGCGCCAGTCCAGCAAACTGCAGGATTACAGCTTGTCCAACGTCACACCGACTCTGTCCCCACGTGCACCGGATGCTGTGCCTGGCTCGCCCCTGCGCGGGACATTGAAGGGCGCCCTGGCCACGCTGGTATTGCTGCTGCTCGGATTGCTCTTCTGGCAGTTGCTCGACCAATTGCGTGTTACCCAGCAGCAACAACGCCAGTACACCATCGACTACACCGCCGACCTGGCCGCGCAAGTCAGCCTGAACATGGCCCTGAATGCGCAGATCGCCCTCAACCTGCTACCGATCGTCGAACAACCGCAAACGGCCGACGAACAGCAGGCCCTGTTGCGCAAACTCCAGCAATCGCTGCCTGAACTGCGCAGCCTGGCGTTGCTCAGCCCCTCCGGCCGGGTGCTCAGCGACAGCGACGCCGACAGCCACGACGCCAGCTACCTGACCGAGCTGGTGCGCCGCAGCCACGCCCAGGCGCACTATTTCAGCAATGCCGACGACGGCTCCGTGGTGCACCTGTTGTTGCACCAGGCTTCCGGCAGTACTCGCGGCTACTGGGCCCTGCGCCTGACCCCAAGCTTCTTCGCCACGTTGACCAAGCAGGCCGATACAGGCCTGCGTCCATTGTGGCTGGTGGAGAACCGCCTCAACCGGCAGATCATCAGCCGCGACGAGAGCCACCCTTCGGTCACCCCGGTACACCTGTCGCCCGAGGATCTGGACAATACCGTATTGACCGTGCCCCTGAGCAGCAGCGACTGGCAATTGCGCGGGCTGTTCGACCGCCGGCAGGTGCTCGAGCAACTGTTGCCGGCCTTCATCGGCAAGTGCCTGCTGGGGCTGGCTTTCTCGATGCTGCCGGTGATCGCGCTGCTCAACATGCGCCGCCGTCAACGGCAGTTGCACGAAGGTCGCCGGCGCTATCAAGACATCTTCGAAGGCACCGGCGTGGCCTTGTGCGTACTCGATCTGTCGGGGCTCAAGTCATTCTTCGCCAAGGCCGGCCTGCATAACGGCGATCAACTGCGCACCTGGATGAAAGTCCCGCACCAACTCGAGCAGTTGCAGCAGGAAGTGCGCATCACCGAAGTCAATCAGATGGCGTTGCGGTTGCTCAATGTCGATTCCTGCGGGCAGGCCTGGCAACTGCTGGTGGGCAACGGCCCCCAGGACAGCAGCCCCGTCGGTTCGAAACTCCTGGAAGCCCTGCTCGATCCCCACAAGCAACTGGAATTGGAAATCAAGCTCCAGGACGCCCATGGGCGCGATCAACACCTGTGGCTGGTTTTGCGCCTGCCGGAAAAACAGGAGGACTACAACGCCGTCATCCTGAGCATCAACGACATCACCAGCCGCAAGCTGATCGAACTCTCCCTGCTCGAACGCGAAGGCTTCTGGTCCGACGTGGTGCGCACCGTGCCGGACCACCTCTATGTGCAGGACGTCATCAGCCAGCGGATGATCTTCAGCAACCACCACCTGGGCCAGACCCTGGGGTACGACCGTACCGAACTGCACCAGATGGGCGAGTACTTCTGGGAAATCCTGCTGCACAGCGACGACGCCGACCATTATCAGGACCTGCGCCAGGAGCAACGACGAGGCGGCTACAGCCAATTGCTCCAGTGCCAGTTGCGCTTTCGCCATCGCAATGGCAAGTGGCGCCGTTTCGAGATCCGCGAACAGGCCCTGGCCCGGGACCGTCACGACCAGGTGACGCGGATCATCGGCGTGGCCAAGGACATCACCGAACAGATCGAAGCCAGTGAGTCGCTGCGCGACAGCGAGCAGCGCTACCGGATGCTCGCCGAAAGCATCAGCGACGTGATTTTCTCCACCGACAACAAGCTTTCGCTCAACTACGTCAGCCCGTCAGTGCAAGCCGTGCTGGGCTATAACGCTGACTGGATCTTCCAGAACGGCTGGCAATCGACCATCGCCAATCCGCAACAGCTGACCGGCATCTACACCCTGATGGACCGCCTGAGCAAGGCCCTCGACAAGCCCGAGCAACTGGCCGAGCTGCGCAACCAGATGCAGACCCAGTTGTTCCTGTTCGACTGTCTGCGGGCCGACGGCCGCAAAATCCCTATCGAGTTGCGACTGGTGCTGGTGTGGGACGATCTGGGCGCATTCGAAGGCGTACTCGGCGTCGGCCGCGATATCAGCCAGCAACGGCGCGCCGAGAAGGACCTGCGCATGGCCGCCACGGTGTTCGAGCACTCCACGTCGGCGATCCTGATCACCGACCCGGCCGGCTATATCGTCCAGGCCAACGAAGCCTTCAGCCGTGTCAGCGGCTACGCGGTGTCGCAGGTGCTCGACCAGTTGCCCAACATGCTGACCGTGGACGACCAGCAGGAAGCCCACCTGCGCTACGTACTCAAACAGTTGCAACAGCACAGCACCTGGGAAGGCGAAGTCTGGCTAAAGCGCCGCAACGGCGAGCATTATCCGGCCTGGGTCGGCATCACGGCGGTGCTGGACGACGAAGGCGACCTGGCCAGCTACGTGTGTTTCTTCAGCGACATCAGCGAGCGCAAGGCCAGCGAGCAGCGCATTCATCGCCTGGCCTATTACGACGCCCTCACCCACCTGCCCAACCGCACGCTGTTCCAGGACCGCCTGCATACCGCGCTGCAATCGGCCGAACGGCAGAAGACCTGGGTGGTGCTAATGTTCCTCGACCTGGACCGTTTCAAGCCGATCAACGACTCCCTGGGCCATGCCGCTGGCGACCGGATGCTCAAGGAGATGGCAACCCGGCTGCTGGGCTGCGTCGCCGACGACGACACCGTGGCCCGCATGGGCGGCGACGAGTTCACCCTGCTGCTGCAACCACGGGCCAGCCGGGAAATGGCGCTGAACCGGGCGATCAACGTCGCCGAACAGATCCTTGCCAGCCTGGTCCGGCCATTTGTCCTCGAAGGCCGGGAATTCTTCGTCACCGCCAGTATCGGTATCGCCCTGAGCCCACAGGACGGCAACGAACTGAGCCAATTGATGAAAAACGCCGACACGGCCATGTACCACGCCAAGGAACGCGGCAAGAACAACTTCCAGTTCTACCAGGCCGATATGAACGCCAGCGCCCTGGAGCGCCTGGAACTGGAAAGCGACTTGCGCCACGCCCTGGAACAGAACGAATTCGTGCTGTATTACCAACCGCAGTTCAGCGGCGACGGCAAACGCCTGACCGGCGCCGAGGCCCTGCTGCGCTGGCGTCATCCGCGCCGCGGGCTGGTGCCGCCAGGGGACTTCATCCCGGTGCTGGAGGAGCTCGGGTTGGTGGTGGATGTCGGCGACTGGGTCATCAGCGAGGCCTGCCGGCAGCTCAAGACCTGGCACCAGGCCAAGGTCCGGGTGCCGAAGGTCTCGGTCAACATCTCGGCCCGGCAGTTCTCCGACGGCCAGCTCGGCACGCGCATCGCCAACATCCTGCGCAGCACCGGCCTGCCGCCGGCCTGCCTGGAGCTGGAACTGACGGAAAGTATCCTGATGCGTGAGGTCAGCGAGGCCATGCAGATCCTGGCCGGATTGAAGAACCTCGGCCTGAGCATCGCCGTGGATGACTTCGGCACCGGCTATTCGTCGCTCAACTACCTCAAGCAATTCCCCATCGACGTGCTGAAGATCGACCGGACCTTCGTCGATGGCCTGCCCTCCGGCGAACAGGACGCCCAGATCGCCCGGGCGATCATCGCCATGGCCCACAGCCTCAACCTGGCGGTGATCGCCGAAGGGGTCGAGACCCACGAACAACTCGATTTCCTGCGCGAACATGGCTGTGATGAGGTCCAGGGTTACCTGTTCGGCCGCCCGATGCCGGCCAATCGGTTCGAAGCACAGTTCAGCAATGATGCGTTGTTCATGCTCGACTGAGGTTCTTCGGTGCCTGTGGTGGCCTCATCGCGAGCAAGCTCGCTCCCACATGTTGACCTGCGTGCCTATCACCCTGTGGGAGCGAGCTTGTTCGCGATAGGGCCCGCCAAGGCCACGCAGCATGGCGCTTGAATCCCATTCGTCCGCGACATGACGTCCTTTCATATGCCTTCCAAAACCGGTTGGGTTAGAATGCCCCCCTTTTCTGCCCCCGATCCTTGAGGACCGCCATGTTCAGCCGTGATTTGACTATTGCCAAGTACGACGCCGATCTCTTTGCCGCCATGGAGCAAGAAGCTCAGCGCCAGGAAGAGCACATTGAGCTGATCGCTTCGGAAAACTACACCAGCCCCGCGGTGATGGAAGCTCAAGGCTCGGTTCTGACCAACAAGTACGCCGAGGGCTACCCGGGCAAGCGCTACTACGGTGGTTGCGAGTACGTAGACGTAGTTGAGCAACTGGCCATCGACCGCGCCAAGCAACTGTTCGGCGCCGACTATGCCAACGTCCAGCCCCACGCCGGCTCCCAGGCCAACGCAGCCGTCTACCTGGCCCTGCTGTCGGCCGGTGACACCATCCTGGGCATGAGCCTCGCCCACGGCGGTCACCTGACCCACGGCGCCAGCGTTTCGTCCTCCGGCAAGCTGTACAACGCCATCCAGTACGGCATCGACGGCAACGGCCTGATCGACTACGACGAAGTCGAGCGTCTGGCCCTCGAACACAAGCCGAAAATGATCGTGGCCGGCTTCTCCGCCTATTCGCAGGTTCTGGATTTCGCCCGTTTCCGCGAAATCGCCGACAAGGTCGGTGCCTACCTGTTCGTGGACATGGCCCACGTGGCCGGCCTGGTCGCCGCTGGTGTCTACCCCAACCCGGTGCCTTTCGCCGACGTGGTCACCACCACTACCCACAAGACCCTGCGCGGTCCACGTGGTGGCCTGATCCTGGCGCGCGCCAACGCCGACATCGAGAAGAAGCTGAACTCCGCCGTATTCCCGGGCGCCCAGGGCGGCCCCCTGGAACACGTCATCGCTGCCAAGGCGATCTGCTTCAAGGAAGCGCTGCAGCCTGAGTTCAAGGCCTACCAGCAGCAGGTGGTGAAGAATGCCAAGGCCATGGCCGGCGTGTTCATCGAGCGCGGCTTCGACGTGGTGTCCGGCGGGACCGAGAACCACCTGTTCCTGTTGTCCCTGATCAAGCAGGACATCTCCGGCAAAGACGCCGACGCCGCGCTGGGCAAGGCGTTCATCACCGTGAACAAGAACTCGGTGCCAAACGACCCACGCTCCCCGTTCGTCACTTCCGGCCTGCGCTTCGGTACTCCGGCCGTGACCACTCGTGGCTTCAAGGAAGCCGAGTGCAAGGAACTGGCTGGCTGGATCTGCGACATCCTGGCCGACCTGAACAACGAAGCGGTCATCGACGCCGTACGTGAGAAGGTCAAGGCCATCTGCAAGAAACTGCCGGTATACGGCGCCTGATCAGCCCGTTCAACCGTCATTAAAAAGGCCCGCATCGAAAGATGCGGGCCTTTTTCATTCAATGCCGCCCTGGAGTGGGCAAATAACTCCAAACCATTCAGAAACTTCCACTCCTTAACACTTTACGCCTTGCAATACACCGACCGGCAATAGCCTTGGGAAATTCCATTAATATCGACCCCGAACAACGCTACAACTCGTGAACTTCACAAAGGATTCGAATATTACATGGACAGTAATCTTTCTTTTGATGCAACCCTCCGCCTGCCCGATAACCACGTAAACCTGCTGGAAGTACTCCATGGCAAGCCTGCACTGGCCTCCGTCAGTTCCTTCAGCGGCGGGTTCTTCACCGGCAGGCCACAGACCCTGGACCACTCGAGTTTGCTGGGCTTGCGAGCCAATGCAGAAGGCGCGGCACCACGACCGCTGAGACTGCATTTCAGCGCCACGGCAGATGGCTACAGGCTGCACATCAGAAACCGAGGCGAGCATTACAATAAGTTGATTGGCATCCGTTGGCTCGAAGTACTGGGGGTAAATGACCCGAACATTGACACGCCCACGGCATTCACGCTGATCGACCATCAGGACACAGTCATCACGCGGGCCGATATCAACGCGCGTCATTTGCCTGTTTCACTGATGACAGCCAATAAGAAGTATATAGGCGGCATGAAAGTACGCGGTTCGCCTTATATATACCTCGCTGAAACGGAAGAGAAATCCCGGATAACCTTCATCCTGAGCGTCGTCGATAAAAAACGCTCCTGAGCCCGCAACGAGAATGACGAACGGTCAACGCTGGCGGATCCTGATGGCGAGGGATTCGTCTCCTCGCCATGGGGTTTGCCCCTTGGCCGGGCAAGGCGGGCCGGACGTTGCACGGAGCAAACCTGAATGGACAACGCCCGCAGTCTGGGGAACATCAAAGCAGGACGGCTTCGAAACCTGCGCGGATTTTTTCCTCCGGCAGCTCATCGGCAATGAAAACGATCACGCTTTCCCTGGCCTCGTCCGGTGCCCATTCGGTGTCCCAATCGAAACCGTATAACTTGAGCACGCCCTGGAACACCAGGCGCCGGGATTCTCCGGCAATGTTCAGCACACCCTTGTAACGCAGCAATTGCTTGCCATGGTCTTCCAGCAACTGGTTCATGAAGGTGCTGAGCCTGTCGATGTCCAGTGGTTTGTCAGTGCGCAATACCAGGCTGCTGATGCGATCTGCCGTGGCCGGCTTGAGGACCGGTCGCAGGCTGAATCCCGCGCCCAGGTCGGCATTGAGATTGAAGCCGCGGATATCAAGCAGCTCGGCCAGATCGATCCTGCCGTGCTCCACGACCCGGATGGGCGCCCGCCGGTTGATACGGGTCAGGCGTTCACCAAGCGCTTGCACTTGCGCAGCGTCCACCAGATCGGTCTTGCTGAGCAGCAGACAGTCAGCGAACCCGACCTGGGCCTGGGCGATGGCCTGGGCCAGGTGCAGGTCGGCATGGGCCGCGTCCACCAGGGTCAGGATGCCGTCGAGAATGTAGCGCTCACGCAGTTCCTCATCGATGAAAAACGTCTGGGCCACCGGCGCCGGATCGGCCAGGCCGGTGCACTCGATCACCAACCGGTCAAACGCGATCTCGCCGCTGTCCAGCCGTTCGAGCAACAGGTACAGGGCCTTGGTCAGGTCGGTGTGGATGGTGCAGCACACGCAACCGTTGGCCAGGGTCATGACCTGCACCGGCTCATCGCCCAGCAATTGGGTATCAATGCCGGCATCACTGAATTCGTTCTCGATCACAGCGATTTTCAGGCCGTGCTCGGCCTTGAGCAGATGACGCAACAGCGTGGTCTTGCCGGCGCCGAGAAAGCCGCTGAGGATGGTGACCGGGATGGGAGAGGACAAACTGAATCTCCTTGATAGCTGAAAGGAAAGCAATTTTTGGGGATGAGCCTGCTCGCGAAGGCATCGGGTCAGTGGACATTATCATTAACTGACACTCCGCCATCGCGAGCAAGCGCGCTCCCACAAGGGATCCGTGGCGTAAGCAAATCCTGAGGTCACCTCACAAAAGGGGTCTGTGGTGTATGCACTTCTTGAGCCCCCAGAAACAACTGTGGGAGCGAGCAAGCTCGCTCCCACAAGGGTTGCATCATCCGCCGGCAATCAGCGGTTCAACAGCACTTGGGCCCGGCCTTGCCGCCGTAGCGGGCTTCCTGGCGTTCGCGGAAGAACGCCTCGTAGTCCATCAGCGGCTTGTCCGGGTGCTTGGTTTGCATGTGCTCGACGTAGTTGTCGTAGTCGGGCATGCCGACCATCAGGCGGGCGGCCTGACCGAGGTATTTACCGAGGCGACTCAAGTCATTGAACATCGTTGCAATCCTCTGGTTACGCGTCCGGCAGGGCCTGGAATGGCGCTTCTTTGTCCGTGCGCTCTTTCGTGCCCCAGGCGGCGATGCCGACCTTGAGCGCGTAGAACAGGATGCTGAAGACCACGAACAGGAACAGCACCGTCAGCGTGGCGTTGGTGTAGGCGTTGAACACCACGTGCTGCATCTGCTCCACGCTCTTGGCCGGGGCCAGGACCTGGCCGGCGGCCAGGGCATCGTTGTACTTGCGCGCCAGGGCCAGGAAGCCGATCGCCGGGTTGGCGTCGAACAGCTTGATCAGGCCCGCGGTGGTGGTGCAGATCAGCAGCCACGTCGCCGGCAGCAGCGTGACCCAGACGTAGCGCTGGCGCTTCATCTTGATCAGCACCACGGTACCGAGCATCAGGGCGATCCCCGCCAGCATCTGGTTGGAGATGCCGAACAGCGGCCACAGGGTGTTGATGCCACCCAGCGGGTCGATCACGCCCTGGTACAGCAGGTAGCCCCACAGTGCCACGCAACCGGCGGTGGCGATCAGGTTGGCGGGCCAGGATTCGGTGCGCTTGAGGGCCGGCACGAACGAGCCCAGCAGGTCCTGCAGCATGAACCGCCCGGCACGGGTGCCGGCGTCCACCGCGGTGAGGATGAACAGCGCTTCGAACAGGATCGCGAAGTGGTACCAGAACGCCATGGTGTTCTCACCCGGCAGCACCGAGTGCAGGATCTGCGCGATACCCACCGCCAGGGTCGGCGCACCGCCGGCGCGGGCCAGGATGGTGGTTTCGCCGATGTCCTTGGCCACCGCCTGCAACGCGTCCGGCGTGATGGCAAAGCCCCAGTTGCTGACGGTCTGCGCCACGGCCACCACGTCGGTCCCGACGATGGCCGCCGGGCTGTTCATGGCAAAGTACACGCCCGGCTCGATCACCGAAGCGGCGACCATGGCCATGATCGCCACGAAGGACTCCATGAGCATGCCGCCGTAGCCGATGTAACGGGCATTGACTTCGTTATCCAGCAGCTTGGGCGTGGTGCCCGATGAAATCAGCGCATGGAAGCCCGACACCGCGCCACAGGCGATGGTGATGAACAGGAACGGGAACAGCCCTCCCTTCCACACCGGGCCGGTGCCGTCGGTGAACTGGGTCAGCGCCGGCATCTTCAGCTCGGGCATGGTGATCAGGATGCCGATCGCCAGGGCGACGATGGTACCGATCTTGAGGAACGTGGACAGGTAGTCCCGCGGCGCCAGGATCAGCCACACCGGCAGCACCGCCGCGACAAAGCCGTAGCCGATCAGCATCCAGGTGATCTGCACGCCGGTAAAGGTGAAGGCCTTGGCCCAGACCGGATCGGCGGCCACCTGCCCGCCCAGCCAGATCGAACCCAGCAGCAACAGCACGCCGATGAGGGAAATCTCACCGATGCGGCCCGGACGGATGTAGCGCATGTAGATGCCCATGAACATCGCGATCGGGATGGTCGCCATCACCGTGAAGATCCCCCACGGGCTCTCGGCCAGGGCCTTGACGACGATCAGCGCCAGCACCGCGAGGATGATGATCATGATCAAAAAGCAGCCGAACAGCGCGATGGTGCCGGGGATACGGCCCATTTCCTCGCGCACCATGTCGCCCAGGGAGCGACCGTTGCGGCGGGTGGACAGGAACAGGACCATGAAATCCTGCACCGCACCGGCCAGCACCACGCCGGCGATCAGCCAGAGCGTGCCGGGCAGGTAGCCCATCTGCGCCGCCAGCACCGGCCCGACCAGCGGCCCCGCGCCGGCAATCGCCGCGAAGTGGTGGCCGAAGAGGATGTGCTTGTTGGTCGGGACATAGTCCAGGCCATCGTTATTGAGCACGGCGGGAGTGGCCCGGCGCGCGTCGAGTTGCATCACGTTGTTGGCGATGAAAAGGCTGTAGTAGCGGTAGGCGACCAGGTAGATGGCCACGGCTGCGACGACGATCCAGAGGGCGTTGAT
>NZ_FPKK01000011.1:0-208658 GCF_900119645.1 Pseudomonas sp. NFACC43 | reverse complement strand
GCTCGCTCCCACAAGGGTTGCATCATCCGCCGGCAATCAGCGGTTCAACAGCACTTGGGCCCGGCCTTGCCGCCGTAGCGGGCTTCCTGGCGTTCGCGGAAGAACGCCTCGTAGTCCATCAGCGGCTTGTCCGGGTGCTTGGTTTGCATGTGCTCGACGTAGTTGTCGTAGTCGGGCATGCCGACCATCAGGCGGGCGGCCTGACCGAGGTATTTACCGAGGCGACTCAAGTCATTGAACATCGTTGCAATCCTCTGGTTACGCGTCCGGCAGGGCCTGGAATGGCGCTTCTTTGTCCGTGCGCTCTTTCGTGCCCCAGGCGGCGATGCCGACCTTGAGCGCGTAGAACAGGATGCTGAAGACCACGAACAGGAACAGCACCGTCAGCGTGGCGTTGGTGTAGGCGTTGAACACCACGTGCTGCATCTGCTCCACGCTCTTGGCCGGGGCCAGGACCTGGCCGGCGGCCAGGGCATCGTTGTACTTGCGCGCCAGGGCCAGGAAGCCGATCGCCGGGTTGGCGTCGAACAGCTTGATCAGGCCCGCGGTGGTGGTGCAGATCAGCAGCCACGTCGCCGGCAGCAGCGTGACCCAGACGTAGCGCTGGCGCTTCATCTTGATCAGCACCACGGTACCGAGCATCAGGGCGATCCCCGCCAGCATCTGGTTGGAGATGCCGAACAGCGGCCACAGGGTGTTGATGCCACCCAGCGGGTCGATCACGCCCTGGTACAGCAGGTAGCCCCACAGTGCCACGCAACCGGCGGTGGCGATCAGGTTGGCGGGCCAGGATTCGGTGCGCTTGAGGGCCGGCACGAACGAGCCCAGCAGGTCCTGCAGCATGAACCGCCCGGCACGGGTGCCGGCGTCCACCGCGGTGAGGATGAACAGCGCTTCGAACAGGATCGCGAAGTGGTACCAGAACGCCATGGTGTTCTCACCCGGCAGCACCGAGTGCAGGATCTGCGCGATACCCACCGCCAGGGTCGGCGCACCGCCGGCGCGGGCCAGGATGGTGGTTTCGCCGATGTCCTTGGCCACCGCCTGCAACGCGTCCGGCGTGATGGCAAAGCCCCAGTTGCTGACGGTCTGCGCCACGGCCACCACGTCGGTCCCGACGATGGCCGCCGGGCTGTTCATGGCAAAGTACACGCCCGGCTCGATCACCGAAGCGGCGACCATGGCCATGATCGCCACGAAGGACTCCATGAGCATGCCGCCGTAGCCGATGTAACGGGCATTGACTTCGTTATCCAGCAGCTTGGGCGTGGTGCCCGATGAAATCAGCGCATGGAAGCCCGACACCGCGCCACAGGCGATGGTGATGAACAGGAACGGGAACAGCCCTCCCTTCCACACCGGGCCGGTGCCGTCGGTGAACTGGGTCAGCGCCGGCATCTTCAGCTCGGGCATGGTGATCAGGATGCCGATCGCCAGGGCGACGATGGTACCGATCTTGAGGAACGTGGACAGGTAGTCCCGCGGCGCCAGGATCAGCCACACCGGCAGCACCGCCGCGACAAAGCCGTAGCCGATCAGCATCCAGGTGATCTGCACGCCGGTAAAGGTGAAGGCCTTGGCCCAGACCGGATCGGCGGCCACCTGCCCGCCCAGCCAGATCGAACCCAGCAGCAACAGCACGCCGATGAGGGAAATCTCACCGATGCGGCCCGGACGGATGTAGCGCATGTAGATGCCCATGAACATCGCGATCGGGATGGTCGCCATCACCGTGAAGATCCCCCACGGGCTCTCGGCCAGGGCCTTGACGACGATCAGCGCCAGCACCGCGAGGATGATGATCATGATCAAAAAGCAGCCGAACAGCGCGATGGTGCCGGGGATACGGCCCATTTCCTCGCGCACCATGTCGCCCAGGGAGCGACCGTTGCGGCGGGTGGACAGGAACAGGACCATGAAATCCTGCACCGCACCGGCCAGCACCACGCCGGCGATCAGCCAGAGCGTGCCGGGCAGGTAGCCCATCTGCGCCGCCAGCACCGGCCCGACCAGCGGCCCCGCGCCGGCAATCGCCGCGAAGTGGTGGCCGAAGAGGATGTGCTTGTTGGTCGGGACATAGTCCAGGCCATCGTTATTGAGCACGGCGGGAGTGGCCCGGCGCGCGTCGAGTTGCATCACGTTGTTGGCGATGAAAAGGCTGTAGTAGCGGTAGGCGACCAGGTAGATGGCCACGGCTGCGACGACGATCCAGAGGGCGTTGATCGCCTCGCCTCGACGCAAGGCCACGACGCCCAGGGCGCACGCTCCCACGACGGCCAGCAGTAGCCAGGGCAGATGGCGCAGCGGGCTATTATTGTTTTTCATTTTTATATTCCAGCCAGGGTGGACAAGAAAGACAGCCACAGGAGTTTAGCGCTAACCCGGACAAAGGCCATACCCGACATTCGTCTGCCGGCGGGCGAACGGTGGCGATGCCCCGCCCGTTGGCGTCTATAGTCAATGAATCTTCGAGAGGGAAAGCGTAATGAGCGATCGCCGCCGCTTCGTACGAATTGAATTCCATGCCCGGACCGAACTGATCCAGGGGTCCAACAAATGGCCGGTGGAACTGCTGGACCTGTCCCTCAAGGGCCTGCTGATCGAAAAGCCCGAACCCTGGCTGGGAGATCCCGAGCATACCTTTACCGCCGACATTCACCTGAGCAACGAGGTGAAGGTGAAGATGGAAGTCCGGTTGATGCATGACGACCACGGCCACCTGGGCTTCGTCTGCGAGCATATCGACCTGGACTCCATCGCCCATCTGCGCCGGCTGGTGGAACTGAACCTGGCCGATAATGATGAGCTGGAGCGGGAACTGGGGGCGCTGATCCATATCTGAATCAGCGCCGATCCCTTGTGGCGAGGGGATTTATCCCCGTTGGGCTGCGCAGCGGCCCTAAAACCTGACAACCCGGTGTTTCAGGTCGATTGGCGTCGCTTATTCGGGAGCTGCTTCGCAGCCCAGCGGGGATAAATCCCCTCGCCACAGATAACTCCCCTTACCACACACAGTCCCCTCAGCACAGACAAGCCCACTCTTCACAAAGGGCCTTGCAAAGCCTCCCGGGTTACTCGAACAACGCATCCAGCGCCTGTTCCAGGCGTGTCACCGCGATGATCTGCAACCCCGCTGGTGCTTCCTTGGGCGCATTGCCCTTGGGCACGATGGCGCGCTTGAAACCGTGCTTGGCCGCTTCCTTGAGCCGCTCCTGCCCACTGGGCACCGGCCGAACCTCACCTGACAGCCCCACTTCACCGAACACCAGCAGGTCGTGGGGCAGCGGTCGATTGCGCAGGCTGGACATCACCGCCGCCATCAAGGCCAGGTCGGAAGCGGTTTCCAGCACTTTGACGCCGCCCACCACGTTGAGGAAAACATCCTGGTCATGGGTAGGAATACCTCCGTGGCGATGCAGGACAGCCAGCAACATGGCAAGCCGGTTCTGATCCAGGCCCAGGGTGACCCGGCGTGGGTTCGCCAGATGGCTGTCATCCACCAACGCCTGCACTTCCACCAGCATCGGGCGGGTGCCTTCCCAGGTCGCCATGACCACGCTGCCCGGCACTTCCTCTTGGGCGCGCGTCAGAAAGATCGCCGAAGGGTTGGAGACTTCTTTCAGCCCCCTGTCGGTCATGCCGAACACACCCAGCTCGTTGACGGCGCCGAAGCGGTTCTTCACCGCCCGCAACAAACGCAGCCGCCCATCGGACTCACCCTCGAAGTACAACACCGTATCCACCATATGCTCCAGCACGCGCGGCCCCGCCAGCGCGCCCTCCTTGGTGACATGGCCCACGAGGAAAATCGCCGTACCGCTCTGCTTGGCGTAACGCACCAGCAGCGCCGCGCTTTCCCGCACCTGGGACACGCCCCCCGGTGCCGATTGCAATTGTTCGGTGAAGATCGTCTGGATCGAGTCGATCACCATCACCTTGGGCTTTTCCAGGCGAGCCGTGGCGATGATGGTTTCGATGCAGGTCTCGGTCATGACCCGCAATTGATCCTGAGGCAGGCCCAGGCGTCGGGCCCGCATGGCGACCTGTTGCTGGGATTCCTCACCGGTGACATACAACGCAGGCATGCGGGTGGCGAGGTTGCACAGGGTTTGCAGCAGGATCGTGGATTTACCGATGCCGGGGTCCCCGCCGATCAACACCACGGAACCGTCCACCAGTCCGCCTCCCAATACGCGGTCCAGCTCACCGGACGCCGTGGAAAAGCGCGGGATTTCCTCGACACTGACTTCGGCCAGGGTCTTGATCTGCGCCTGCTGGCCAGCCCAGCCCGTACGCCCTGTGGGCGCCGCGGCACCGCCGCTTTCCACCATGGTTTCGGTCAGGGTATTCCAGGCACCGCATTCACTGCATTGGCCGGCCCATTTGGGAAAGGTCGCGCCGCACTCGGTGCAGCCATACATGCGCTTTGCCTTGGCCATCTGAACTCCGGGTAAAAACCGTGATGATAGCCCAGACGACGACCCGAACGGCCAGTTCGTCAACGTGGGGCCGGCATTCTGATTTCACCCTTGGCCAGATCCGCCGCCGTATTGCCCAAAGGGTCCCGGGCCTCGAGGTCTGCCCCCTTGGCCTTCAAGGCCTCGAGCAATTCAGCGCGCTTGAACAGGCCGGCGTACATCGCCGCGGTCTGCCCCGCGCCGTTGCGCTGGTCCGGACTGCAATCGGTAGACAGCAAACGACGCGCAATCTGCACCTCGCCTTTGAAGATGGCGCCCATCAGTGCGGTATTTCCCCGCTTGTCCTGGGCGCAGGCATCGGCGCCAGCGGCCAGCAACCGTTCCACCGCCGGGCCATGGCCGTGATAAGCCGCCAGGATCAGGGCGGTGTAACCTTTTTCATCCTGGGTATCGAGCGAATAACCGGCTTCGATGAAGGTCTCGAGCATCGGCACGTCACCCCGCCGGGCGGCGTCGAAATAATAAGCCTGCAATTGTTCCTGCACCGCCACCGGGTCGGTAGGCACGGGTTGGTCGGCCCACCCGTTCAATGACCAGGCGGCGAGCAGCGATAAGAGAAACAGACGCATCGGCGCGACTCCTTGGGCCTGTGACTGTGGGAGCGAACGCGCTCCCACAGGTTTTGCGCAGGTGGATCAGTCGGTCAGTTTTTCCGCCAGTGCCTTGACCCGGGCCAGATCGCCCTTGGCAACCCGGGCCACGCCGGTGCCATATTCAGGGTCAGCCTTGTAGAGGAAGGACAGGATGATGTGCTTGCTCTCGTCATCGGTGGTCGCCAGCGACCCACCGAAGCTTTCGATCAGGTCGTTGCGCTCCTTCTGGTTGAACGAGCGGTACAGGTCACCGGCCTGCTTGAAGTTCTGCTCACGCTGGATCTTCGCCTGCTGGGTGCTGCCGCCAAGCGCGGTCTGGCTGTAGCGTGCCGAAGGCTGCTCGTCGCGAGGCATCAGGCGGCTCGGTTGATAGTTGACGCCGGTACTGGTGCTGCCAAGGTTCATCGCGCCGTCCTGGTTACCGTTGTTCACTGCAACCTTGGGTGCGTTGATGGGCAACTGCAATGCGTTGGCGCCTACCCGGTACATTTGGGTATCGGCATAAGAGAACACCCGACCCTGCAACAGACGGTCCTCGGAAGGTTCGATACCAGGCACCAGGTTGGCAGGCGCCATGGCCACCTGTTCGGTTTCCTGGAAGACATTCGCCGGGTTACGGTTCAAAACCATCTGCCCGACTTTACGCTCCGGCACTCCCGGCCAGATCTTGGTGGCGTCCAGCGGATCGAAATCGAACTTGGACAACTCTTGCGGCTTGAGCACCTGGACATACAGGTCCCACTTGGGGAAGTCGCCCTTGTTAATATGCGTGACCAAGTCATTGGTCATGTGGCTGTAATCCTGCCCCTGAACTTTCACAACTTCTTTCGGGTCGAGGTTTTTCAGACCTTGCAAACTTTTCCAATGAAACTTGACGTAATGAACTTCACCCTTGGCATTCACCAGTTTGTAAGCATGAACACCATTACCGTCCATTTCACGGTAACTGGCCGGCGTGCCGGAGTTGGAATACAGCTCGGTCAGGGTACGCGTCGCCTCGGGAACATGGGAGAAGAAGTCGAAACGACGTGAATCGTCATCCAGATTGGTTCTTGGGTCGGGTTTGAACGCATGGACCATATCGGGAAACTTGATGGCGTCGCGGATGAAAAAGGTCGGGAAGTTGTTCCCCACCAGGTCCCAGTTACCGTCGGCCGTATAGAACTTGGTGGCGAAGCCACGGGGGTCGCGCAGGGTTTCCGGCGAATGGTTGCCATGCACCACGGCCGAAAAACGCACGAATACCGGCGTGGTCTGGCCTGCCGCGAAGACCTTCGCCTTGGTCAGGTCGCTGAGGTCGTTGGACACTGTGAAGGTGCCATGGGCACCCGTGCCACGGGCGTGGACCACGCGCTCTGGAATGCGTTCCCGATCGAAGCGCTGGAGTTTCTGGATCAGTTGCACGTCTTGCAACAGGGTTGGGCCGTTGGGACCCGCCGTCTGCGAGTTCTGGTTGTCGCCAACTGCCGCCCCGTTATCCCGGGTCAGGGTGGCCGCATTGACGGAAAGGGACAGCAGGCCGGCGGTCAGTGCAAAAAGGGCGCGACGGTGGGAAAGAGCCCCGCCGCCAAGGGAAGTATTCATAGGAATTTCCTCTGATGTTATAGAGCGCATCCATGTGCGCTTGTCAGAGGCTAGTGCCCGAAAAAGCAAAACCTAAATAGAAATGCCATACCGCTCCGATAGAAAAAACGTTATGGGGAACCGACGGGAAAGCGCGTATCACGCGCGATTGATGGCACTTTGTAAACTTTCAGGCCGGAACCGGGTCGATAACGAAGTGTTTTGTAAGCAGGCGTTTCGAGCGAGACGCATCCGGCTGAATTACACTGCCACCCAACCTCATCAGTCACAAGGAATCACTCATGGGCGTGCTAAGCGAGTTCAAGGCCTTCGCGGTCAAAGGCAATGTCGTCGACATGGCCGTCGGGATCATCATCGGGGCTGCGTTCGGCAAGATTGTTTCTTCATTTGTTGGCGACGTGATCATGCCTCCCATCGGCCTGCTGATCGGCGGCGTGGATTTCAGCAACCTGGCCATCACCCTCAAGGCCGCACAGGGCGACGCCCCGGCCGTGGTGCTGGCCTACGGAAAGTTCCTCCAGACCACCGTGGACTTCATCATAGTCGCCTTCGCCATCTTCCTGGGCGTCAAGGCGATCAACCGTCTCAAGCGCGAAGAGGCCGTGGCACCCAGCGCGCCGCCGGTACCCACCAAGGAAGAACAATTGCTGAGTGAAATCCGCGACCTGCTCAAGGCCCAGAACGAACGGCCCTGATCGATCGGCATTGAACGAGGCGTCCTGGCGACGCCTTGTTCCTACCAGTAATTCTCCACTGCCACCTGGCCCGGCCGGCGGGTAAGGCTCAGTTGCAGCCCCCTGGCCTTGAGCAGCTTGCGCGTGTCGTCGATCATTTGCGGGTTGCCGCACAGCATGACCCGCGAATGCTCCGGGGTCAGCGCGACACCGGCGGCCCGCTCCAGCTCACCGTTTTCGATCAGCGTGGTAATGCGCCCATTGAGCGTGCCCGGATGCTGCTCGCGGGTGACCGTCGCGATGAAACGAAACTTGTGCGCGTGCTCGGCCAGGTAATCGCGCCGAGCCAGCCCGTCGATCAGCTCCTGATACGCCAGCTCCCGAGCTTCGCGGACGCTGTACACCAGGACGATCCGCTCGAATCTTTCCCAGACCTCGAAATCCTGGAGAATCGAAAGAAACGGCGCGACCCCTGTTCCGGTGGACAACAGCCACAAGTCCCTGCCGTCCACAAAGCGGTCCAATGTCAGGTAGCCAAAGGCCTGGCGCTCCACCAGCAGGCTGTCACCCGGTTCCAGGCGGCTGAGTTCGCTGGTGAATTCACCGCCGGGAACGACAATGGAAAAAAATTCGAGAAACTCGTCGAACGGCGAAGAGACCATGGAATAGGCGCGCCAGACGGTGCTGCCATCCGCCTTGACGACTCCCAGCCGGGCGAATTGACCTGCCGTGAAACGGAAGCCACGATCCCGGGACGTCCGCAGGGTAAACAGATGAGGCGTCAATGGTCGCACCTCCAGCAAGGTCTGGCGGGTGAACTTCTCTGCGCTGTCGGTCATGAGCCACTCCAAAGGAACGAGAGGCCACAGTGTCCCGCAAAGTGAGCGCCGTAACCACCGACAGAGAGTAGTGGCATTTAGTCATAAACTCATTGCCAGCTCTTCAGCTCGTATACAGAAGTTATACAAATATACGAGCCTGTAACGGTAACAATTATTCAAAGTGTTTAATCCAACGTAGCTTCGTGTAAGCAACATTAAAAAATCTAACTACAAGTTAGGAAAAGTCCTACACTGTTCTTTCGCACCCCCAAGATTGGATCCACGCAGCTGAACGTCAACCCAGGAGAGTGTGATGGACAAGTGGAAGGACTTACAGTTGAGGAAGTTATCTTGCGAAAAAGACCTCCAGGCCGCCTATCGCCTGGTCTTGAATTTCTTTAACAATCAAGGATTTGAGTTTTGCGCATTTGCGGCCTATCTCGGCAGCCCCAGCAACCATACCACCAAGGTAAACCTGAATAACTATCCCTATGGATGGGACCGATTATATGAACAGAACGGGTATGCTTCGAACGATCCGATAGTAGCACACTGCAATCAATCACCCCTTCCAATCCTCTGGGATGAAAACCTCTTCGCCCAAGCGCCCAAGTTATGGCACGAACTTAACCGACAAGGCCTCAGGTACGGCTGGACTCAGTCCGTCCATGACGATCACGGTGTTTATTGCAGCCTGTTCAGTCTTGCCCGGACTCATTGTCCGATCGATATAGAGGAGCATTACGGGAATCTCGGCTACGCCATTTTCGCCAGTCAGCGGTTGCATGCACTGGCCAGTAAAAAAATGTCGGATGTCGCCGAAACCACGCATAAATGCCATTTATCGCCCAGGGAGATCGAAGTGCTCAGGTGGTCCGCCGAAGGGAAGACCGCGTCGGAAGTGGGCAGAATCCTGTGCCTTTCCGAACGCACCGTTAACTTTCATGTGTGCAGTTGCATGCGCAAACTGAACGTCAGCAACAAGATTTCAGCCGTCGCCAAGGCGGCCCACATTCATGTGATTTGAGAGCGAACCCACACCGTCAGCCTGAAAACCCACGAGTATTGCACAGCAAAAAAACGTACCATTCACGGCTCCACTTGAATGATGACGCGCCTAGCACGCGACGCAGTTCATTCAGGCGGTCCCGCTGCGAACACCTGCCCCAGGGCAGCGGGACATCCGTCGATTGCCAGAGTCCCCAGCCATGCCCCTGCTTGACAGCCCCTTCGCCCAGCTCGACCTGATCCGCCAGCCCGAACAGCAGAACGAACCGCTGCAGGCCTTCGATGCGGCCGATGAATATCTGCTCGCTCATCTGGCCGAGCAGCAACCGGCCACGAGTACCCGGGTCCTGGTGCTCAATGACGGTTTCGGTGCCCTGGCCGCCAGCCTGGCCGGCAAGGTCGATGTGATCAGCAGCAGCGACTCGTTCCTGGCCTTGCAGGCACTGGAAAAGAACCTGGTGCGCAATGGACGCGCTTTCGATGCGGTGCCTACATTGCCGGCCAGCGAACCGTTGGTCGGGCCCTTCGACCGTGTCCTGATCAAAGTGCCGAAGACCCTGGCCCTGCTGGAAGAACAACTGATCCGCCTGCAAGGTCAGTTGGCGCCCGGCGCCCAGGTGATCGCCGCAGCCATGGTCAAGCACCTGCCCCGGGCCGCGGGTGATCTGCTGGAGCGCTACATCGGCCCGGTGCAGGCCTCGCTGGCGGTGAAGAAAGCCCGCTTGCTGATCGCCACGCCAGCCGACAGAGCGCCAGCGGTATCGCCCTACCCTACCCGCTACCTGCTGGAAGAACCGAAGATCGAACTGCTCAATCACGCCAACGTGTTCTGCCGGGAAGGATTGGACATCGGCACCCGGGCGTTCCTGCCGCATCTGCCGAAGAACCTGGGGGCCGCCCAAGTCGCGGACCTGGGATGCGGCAACGGCGTGCTGGCCATTGCCAGCGCCCTGCAGAACCCACAGGCCCACTACACCCTGGTGGATGAATCCTACATGGCCGTGCAATCGGCCGCCGAGAACTGGCGGGCAGCCCTGGGCGAGCGCGAGATGACCGTGCGGGCCGGTGACGGCCTGGCCGGGCAAGCTGCGCAGTCATTGGACGTGGTGCTGTGCAATCCACCCTTCCATCAACAACAGGTGGTGGGCGACTTCCTGGCCTGGCGGATGTTCCAGCAGGCTCGCGAGGCGTTGGTGGTCGGCGGCGCGCTGTACATCGTCGGCAACCGGCACCTGGGTTATCACAGCAAACTGGCGCGGCTGTTCCGGGGCGTCGAGCAAGTGGCCGCGACGCCGAAATTCGTCATTCTCAAAGCCCGCAAATAGCGACCGCGGGATGCGAGCCCGACTCGCTCCCATCGGCGATCAATGGGTGGTCAGGCCGGCGGCGTTCATGAACATGCGCATCAGGCTGGCGACGATGAACAACGCCAGCACACTGCCCGCCCAGATCCCCACCAGCCAGCCAAGCCGCTGCCAGAGCGGCTTCTTTTCAGCGGCTTCGATGTCTTTGAGCTCTGGCTTGGCCATCCGCAACACCTCGCAGGTCAATCAATGGTAACCGTCATCATGGGTCACCTTGCCCCGGAACACGTAGTAGCTCCAGAAGGTGTACACCAGGATCAACGGAATGATGAACAGCGTCCCGACCAACATGAACCCCTGGCTCTGGGGTGGTGAAGACGCATCCCAGATCGAAATGGAAGGCGGCACGATGTTCGGCCACAGGCTGATCCCCAGGCCGCTGTAGCCAAGGAAGATCAGCACGAGGGTCAGGATGAACGGTGTGTAGTTGGCGTTGCGGGCCACCGCCCGGAACAGCCCGTACATGGTTACCAGCACCAGGATCGGCACCGGCAGGAACCAGAACAGGTTCGGCAGGGTGAACCAGCGGGCCGCGATATCGGCGTGGGCCAACGGTGTCCAGATGCTGACGATACCGATCACCGCCAGCACCACGAACGCCAGCGGCCGGGCCAGGTCGTGCATCTGTTCCTGCAGCTTGCCTTCGGTCTTCATGATCAGCCAGGTGCAACCGAGCAAGGCATAGGCAGCGATCAGTGCCAGGCCGCAGAACACGGTGAACGGCGTGAACCAGTCCAGGGAGCCCCCGGCATACTGACGATTGACTACCTCGAAGCCGTCGATGAACGCGCCCAGCGCTACCCCCTGGAAGAAAGTGGCCGCCAGCGAGCCGCCGATGAAGGCCTTGTCCCAGAGGTGGCGCTTGTCGGCCTTGGCCTTGAAGCGGAATTCGAAGGCAACGCCCCGGAAGATCAGGCCGATGAGCATCAGAATCAACGGCAGGTACAACGCCGAGAGCACCACCGAATAAGCCAGCGGGAACGCCCCGAACAGACCGGCGCCGCCCAGCACCAGCCAGGTTTCGTTACCGTCCCAGACCGGCGCCACGGTGTTCATCATCACATCGCGGTCGCGCTCGCCCTTGATGAAGGGGAAGAGAATACCGATCCCCAAGTCGAAGCCGTCCATGATCACGTACATCATGATGCCGAAGATGATGACCACGGCCCAGATCAGCGGAAGATCAATACCCATGACTCAATTCCCCTTGTTCGAGCGGTCGTTGTGGTCCACATCGTCGCCACCTTCGTTGGCGGCTGACAGTGGCCGGGCCGGGGTGCGTTTCTGGCCCGGGCCGCCATCGGTCGGCTCGGCTTCGTGGGCCACCGGGCCCTTGCGTACCAGACGCATCATGTAGCTCAGGCCGGCACCGAACAGCGCGAAGTACACCACCACGAACAGCACCAGGGTGATGCTCATCTGGGCGAAGCTGTGACCGGACGAAGCATCGGCCGTGCGCATCAGGCCGTAGACCACCCAGGGCTGGCGACCGATTTCGGTGGTGAACCAGCCCGCCAGGATCGCGATCAACCCGGACGGGCCCATCCACAGCACCATGTGCAGGAACGGTCGCGACTGATAGAGCCGGCCGCCACGACGCAGCCAGAGGCTGCACAGACCGGTGAAGATCATCAGCAGCCCCAGGCCCACCATAATCCGGAACGACCAGAACACAATGGTCGAATTCGGGCGATCCTCGGGCGGGAATTCCTTGAGGGCCGGCACCTGCTTGTCCAGGCTGTGGGTCAGGATCAAGCTGCCCAGGTAGGGAATCTCTACCGCGAACCTGGTCCGTTCTTCCTTCATGTCCGGCCAGCCGAACAGGATCAGCGGGGTTGGCTCATTGCCGACGTTCTCCCAGTGGCCTTCGATGGCCGCGATCTTCGCCGGTTGATGCTTGAGGGTGTTGAGCCCGTGGAAGTCACCGATGACCGCCTGGATTGGCGCCACCAGCAACGCCATCCACATCGCCATCGACAGCATGCGGCGGATGGCCGGGTTGTCGCGACCGCGCAGCAGGTGCCAGGCAGCCGAGGAGCCGACGAAGAATGCCGTGGCGACAAACGCCGCCGTAGACATGTGCAGCAAGCGGTAAGGGAATGACGGGTTGAACACCACCGCCAGCCAGTCCACCGGAATCACCCGGCCATCGACGATTTCGTACCCCTGCGGCGTCTGCATCCAACTGTTGGAGGACAGGATCCAGAAGGTGGAGATCAGCGTGCCGATCGCCACCATCACCGTGGAAAAGAAATGCAGGCCACGGCCGACGCGATTCCAGCCGAACAGCATCACGCCGAGGAAGCCCGCTTCGAGGAAGAATGCCGTGAGCACCTCGTAGGTCAGCAGCGGCCCGGTGACCGCACCGGCGAAGTCCGAGAACCGGCTCCAGTTGGTCCCGAACTGATACGCCATGACCAATCCGGACACCACGCCCATGCCGAAGTTGACGGCGAAGATCTTCGACCAGAAGTGGTACAAGTCACGATAGGTGTCGTCGCGGGTCTTGAGCCACAGCCCTTCGAGCACCGCCAGGTAACTCGCCAGGCCGATCGTGATGGCCGGGAACAGGATGTGGAACGAGATCGTGAATGCAAACTGGATCCGGGCGAGATCGAGCGCCTCCAAACCGAACATAAGTCTTCCTCTGTCAGGTAAAACCGGCTGCGGGTGGGGCCTGCATCACGGCCCCTCGAATATGGAGTGCGATGCCTTTCAAATCGTTCTTTTTAAAACCGTCACGACGCAGGTATCTGGCCAGATGGCCTCCAGGCCAACGCCTCGGAGCGGTGTTGATCTGGATCAAGCAATGCTCAAAGAGTAGTCGCATTATTGCCGATGAACGGCGTGGTCTTTTGTCGCGTGACAGGTTGTCTCAGTGCCCGATCAGAGCTGTGGGCATGGTGAAGTCCCTTGTGGCGAGAGGATTTATCCCCGCTGGGTTGCGAGAAAGCCCCCATCCATTTCAGCTAGTTGGCGAGTGCTAAGCACTCGAACGGGGATAAATCCCCTCGCCACGATAAATCCCCTCGCCCACAGAAAGCGGTGGCGTGTGGAAGATTGATGCTTGGCTAACTATTTTTTCCGGCAACCGCAACTTCCGGTTACAGCTTGGTGATAATCTCGATGCCCTCATCACCGGACCCGTCATAGATGCCCAGCCAAGCGCCCTTGCTGCTCCGTCACCATCGCCCCTTCATCGCCTTCTGGCTGGCCCGGATCTTCACTGCCAGCGGCTTCCAGATGCTCACCGTCGCCATAGGCTGGAACCTTTACCAACTG
Organism: Pseudomonas sp. NFACC43; assembly: GCF_900119645.1. Taxonomy (NCBI): domain Bacteria; kingdom Pseudomonadati; phylum Pseudomonadota; class Gammaproteobacteria; order Pseudomonadales; family Pseudomonadaceae; genus Pseudomonas; species Pseudomonas sp. NFACC43. The sequence goes on along the minus strand of NZ_FPKK01000011.1, from coordinate 194,854 downwards.
ACCGGCAATGTCCTGGACCTTGGGCTCGTGGGCTTGGTGGAATTCGCGCCACGGGTGCTGTTCATGCTTCACACCGGTCATGTGGCCGACCGTTATGACCGACGCAAGGTCGCGGCGATCTGTCAGACAGTGCAGGCGATGATCGCCCTGGCACTGGTCATCGGCAGCGCCACCGACCAGGTCACCCGGGAAATGATCTTCATCCTCGCGTTCCTGCTGGGGGCCGCCCGCTCTTTCGAAATGCCGACCACCCAGGCGTTGCTGCCCAGCATCGTGCCTGCCGAGCTCTTCCCCCGTGCCGTGGCCGCCGCACAATCGGCCCAGCAATCGGCCACCATCGTCGCTCCGGCGCTGGGAGGCTTGCTCTACGCCTTTGGCAGTGTCTGGGTCTACGTACCGACCGTGGTGCTTTACCTGATCGCCTGCTGCCTGATGCTCAACCTGCCCGCCCGCCAGACGCCATTGAACAAAGGCAAGGCCACCCTGGATTCATTGTTGGCCGGGATTCGCTTCATTCGCAGCCGCCCGGACATCCTCGGGGCCATCTCCCTGGACCTGTTCGCGGTGCTGCTGGGAGGCGCGACGGCCTTGTTGCCGGTGTTTGCCAAGGACATTCTGCTGACCGGCCCCTGGGGCCTGGGCCTGCTGCGCTCGGCGCCGGCGGTGGGCGCCTTGCTGATGTCGCTGTGGCTGGCGCGGTTCGCCGTGGAACGCAAGGTCGGCCGTGTGATGTTCACCGCCGTAGGCGTGTTCGGCGTGGCCACCATCGCATTCGGCCTTTCCACTTCCTTCTGGTTTTCCCTGGCGGTGCTGGTGGTCCTGGGCGCGGCGGACATGATCAGCATGGTGATCCGCGCCTCCTTCGTACAACTGGAAACTCCGGATGAAATGCGCGGCCGGGTCAGTGCGGTGAATGGCCTGTTCATCGGCGCCTCGAACCAGTTGGGCGAATTCGAGTCCGGTCTCACCGCCCACTGGTTCGGCACCGTGCCGGCAGTGGCCATGGGCGGGGTCGGCACGCTGCTGGTGACTGGCGTGTGGATCAAGCTGTTCCCGACCCTGGCCAACCGCGACCGGATGCACGAGCCGAAGGACTAGGCCCTGCGAAAAGTCGCCGGGCGGCGATCAGGCGAGCCGGTTTTAAACGCTGCATGATCGTCGCGCAGGCCTTTTGCTTACTGAGCCTAGAGCAGTTTGTCCAGCGTGATGGGAAAATCCCTCACCCGCTTGCCGGTGGCGTGATAGATCGCATTCGCCACGGCCGCCGCCACACCGACGATGCCGATTTCGCCAACGCCCTTGGAACCCAGTGCGTTGACGATTTCGTCGTGCTCATCGACGAACACCACGTCGATGTCGCCGATGTCGGCATTGACCGGCACGTGGTACTCGGCCAGGTTGTGGTTCATGGGCCGGCCCAGGGCATGATCGGTCAGGGTTTCTTCATGCAGGGCCATGCCGACGCCCCACACCACGCCACCCAGGATCTGGCTGCGGGCGGTCTTCGGGTTGATCACCCGCCCGGCGGCGATGGCACTCACCACCCGGTTGACCTTGACCGTGCCCAGGTCTTCATCCACCAGCACCTCGACGAACACCGCCGAATGCGTCGCGGTGGCATAAGCCTGGCGTTTTTCATCCGGCTCGGCGCTGACCTGTGCCTGCAGCGGCGTCTCGCCACTGTCGCGCGCCAACTGCGCCAAGGACACGCTGGCTTCGCCCAGGCGAAGCTGGCCGTCGGCGAACGTCACTTGCTCGATTGTCGCGCCGCTGAAGTCCGGACAGGTTTGTCGGGCCACCGCCAGCAGCTTTTCCTTCAAGGCTGCGCACGCCTGTTGCACCGCGGTGCCCACCGACGAAACGGTGAACGAGCCACCCTGCAACGGCGCGGTCGGCAGTGAGGAGTCACCGAGGACAAAGGTGACATCTTCAAGGGAAACGCCTGACGTCTCTGCGGCAATCTGGGTCATGACCGTATAGGTGCCCGTACCGATATCCGTGGTGGCGCTGCTGACCGTCAATTTGCCCTCGGCGTCCAGGGATGCACGGGCACTGGCTTTCTGTTGCATCGCTTCCCAGACACCACTGGCCATGCCCCAGCCCACCAGTTGCCGGCCTTCGCGCATGCTGCGCGGCTCCGGATTGCGTTGGCCCCAGCCGAACCGGCGAGCACCTTCGGCGTAGCACTCACGCAATTGCTTGCTGGAATACGGCTTGCCTTCGTTCTCGTTACGCTCGGCATAATTGATCAAGCGCAACTGGACCGGATCGATCGCCAGTGCGCAAGCCAGTTCATCCATGGCGCACTCCAGGCCGATCAAACCCAGGGCCGCACCGGGAGCGCGCATGTCCAGTGGCGTGTAGACATCCAGTGGCGCCAGCTTGTAGGTCAACTGCACGTTGTCGCAGTGGTAGAGCATGCCGCTCCATTCCACCACGTGTTCGGTGAAGTCTTCGAAACGCGACGTCTGGCCGATGGCGGTGTGGGCCACTGCCAGCAAACGCCCGTTGGCCGCGGCGCCCAACTGCAGGCGCTGGAAGGTCCGTGGCCGGTAGCCAAAGGTGAACATCTGCTGGCGCGTCAGGCTGACCCGCACCGATCGCTTGAGCGCCAGCGCGGCCATCACCGCCAGGGGCAATTGATACTGGGGTCGCAATCCGGAGCCGAAAGCGCCACCGACAAAGGCGGCGAACACCCGCACCTGTTCTTTCTCCAGGCCGAAGACTTTCTGCACATAAGCCTGGCAGTTCTGCGTGCCCTGGGTCTTGTCGTGGATATGCAGGCTGCCGTCAGGCTGATACAGCACCGTGGAAGCATGGGGCTCCATCGGATTGTGATGCTCCACCGGGGTGCTGTAGGAGACATCCACACTGATGGCTGCACTCGCATATTCGCCCTGAAAATTCCCACGGGGCTTGGGCAGTTCGGCTGGCGCCGGATGGGCTTCGTTTTGCAGGATGGCCAGGTCGGTCTGATGCTCCTGGGCCTCGTATTCGATTTCAACGAGCGAACCGGCGTAGCGGGCCAGTTCCAGGTTTTGCGCGACCACCAGGGCCAAGGGTTGCCCGCTGTACAGGACCTGATCGTTGAACAGGGGCCGGAACGGCGAACCGTCCGCCGCATCGGCGTCCTGGTAGGGCTCGTCGTAGCTGGCGATCTTCGGGCGGTTGGTATGGTCGATCACCGCCACCACGCCGGGCAGCGCCAAGGCCCGGGACGCATCGATGCGCACCACCCGGCCGCGGGCGATCGTACCAGAGACGACGCTGCCATGCAGCAGGCCGTCCTCGGGGTATTCGCCAGCATAGCGGGCCTGCCCCGTGACCTTGAGCAAGCCGTCGACCCGGTCCAGCGGTTGCCCCATGGATCTGCTCGAAGTGTTCATCGGCTTTGCCCTCCCAATGCGGCGTCGCTCAGGGCCCGGACAACCGCCCGACGCGCCAGTCTGACCTTGAAGCCGTTATGTTCCAGCGGCTCGGCGTTTTGCAGCAGCGCATCGGCGGCGGCCGTGAAGGTCTCGCGACTCACGGCCTGGCCCCGCAGCCAATTCTCCACGGCACGGTCGCGCCAGGGCTTGTGGGCCACGCCTCCCAGCACCAGGCGCGCCTCGCGGATCATCGGCCCGTCCAACTCCAGCGCCACCGCTACCGAGACCAGGGCGAAGGCGTAGGAAGCACGGTCCCGGATCTTCAGATAATGGCTATGCCCGGCGAAACCGGCGGCGGGCAATTCGATCCCGGTGATCAGCTCATCGTCGGCCAACTGGTTATCCCGCTCCGGTGCCTCGCCGGGCAGGCGATGGAAATCGGCGAACTCGATGGTCCGCGCCCCGCCCCGGCCCAGGACATGCACCACCGCTTCCAGCGCGGCAAGGGCGACACACATGTCGGAGGGATGCGTCGCGACACATTGGTCACTGGCGCCGAAAATCGCGTGGATCCGGTTCAAGCCGTTCCGGGCCGGACAGCCGCTGCCGGGCTGGCGCTTGTTGCAGGGTGCGCCGGCGTCATAGAAGTAGTAGCAACGGGTGCGTTGCAACAGGTTGCCGCCGGTGCTCGCCATATTACGCAACTGGGGCGATGCGCCTGCCAGAATCGCCTGGGAGAGCAGTGGATAACGGCGCTCGATCCAAGGGTGCCAGGCCAGGTCGGCATTGCTGACCAAGGCACCGATCATCACCCCGCCGGAAGCGGTTTCGCTGAGGTCTGCCAGTGGCAGGCCAGTGATGTCGATCAGGTGTGCGGGGCGGGTGAGGTTTTCCTTCATCAGGTCCAGCAGGTTGGTGCCGCCGGCGATGAAGCGTGAGGTCGGGCTCGCCAGGTCGATGGCCGCCTGCACGGTGTCGGGCTTGCTGTACTGGAAAGGATTCATTGATCGTCCCTCTGGTTTTCCGGGCGGGGACAGAGCGGCAAGGCTTCTTCGATGGCGTCGCGGATGTTGTTGTAGGCGCCGCAGCGACAAAGGTTGCCGCTCATCAGTTCGCTGATCTGCCCACGATTGCGCGCCCGGCCTTCGTTGGCCAGTCCCACCGCCGAACAGATCTGCCCCGGGGTGCAATAGCCGCACTGAAAGGCGTCATGTTCGATAAACGCCTGCTGCATGGGGTGCAGCAGGCCATTGCCGGCCAAGCCTTCGATGGTGGTCAGCTCGGCGCCATCGCACATCACCGCCAGGGTCAGGCAGGCGTTGATCCGCTTACCGTCGCGCAGCACGGTGCAGGCTCCACACTGGCCGTGGTCGCAGCCTTTCTTGCTGCCTACCAGGTCCAGCTGCTCGCGCAGCAGGTCCAGCAGCGTGGTCCAGGGCAAGACTTGCAGTTCACGCGCCTGGCCGTTGAGTACCAGGCGAATCGGATGATGGACGAAGGACGCCTGCGTCGCTTCGGACAGGGTCGCGCTCATGGGACACCTCACGGTTGGTCGTACACGCGGCGTTTTGGGAAACCGCCGTCATAAGGGGTACGACTTCAGCGAGAGGCAGAGCGTTCAAGGCGATTGCGAAGACCTGCAGGACTTGCCCGATGCCGGCCAGTCAGAGTGAACGTCGCTGTCCATGGTTTTTTGCGGCGAGGGGATTGAGCGAAACATCGCGCCCCGATCGAGTGCGCAGCGCTCGCCGATGTTGTTGCCAGCGACCCCGGGACCGCTTCGCAGCCCAGCGGATAAAACCCCTCGCCAGGAAAATTCTTCAGGCCAGCAACTCCGCCGCCACTACTGCCCGTACACCCTTGCCGCAAAGCTGTTCCACCAGCGTCAGGGCAAACGCCAGGGTGGCCGCCGAGCCCTGGGCGGTGATGCAGTTGCCGTCCACCACCACTGGTTGGTCGACAAAGGTGCATCCGGACAATTGCTGACTCACGGCGGGCAGACAGGTCATGCGGCGCTGGCGCAGCACACCGAACGCTTGCAGCGCCAGCGCCGGGGCTTCGGCGACGGCGGCGAAGAAACGCCCGGCGGCGGCCTGGTCCTTGACCAACTGCTGCAAAGGCTGGTGAGCCGCCAGGTGCTGGGCGCCGATGATGCCGCCAGGCAGCACGATCAGGTCGAAATCCTGCACCAGCATATCCACCAGCATGCCATCGGCAGTCAGTCGGGTACCGCGGGCGCAGGTGAGCATTCGCCGCCCTTCGATACTCGCCACGACCACTTCGACCTGGGCCCGACGCAACACATCGATCAGGGTGACCGCCTGCAGGTCGTCGACGCCTTCGGCGACGGCAATCAAGGCTCTGGGAATCCTGGTTCCAGGCATCATGGTGACTCTCCGCTGGGTGACTCTTGAAAGCCTAGTAGGCACTGCCAAAGGTGGCGATCTTTTGATCGGGCCCAGGGCCCTTGCAAGGAAATCGCAGCCTCGGCAGCCCTGCGCGGCCAGGCGAGATTACTTGATGTACAACTGGGTCGACAGGCGGTTGCCCGGTGCGTTGATCGAGGTGTTGCTGAAACTGAAGGTGCCCTCCTGCTTGTCCTTGAGGTCGAAGACGTACAGATAGCCGACCACCTTGGTGCTGGCGGTGCAATCGTTGAGATTGCCGTTGCTGTACGCGCATACCGGCGAGCGAGTGCCGTCGACCTCGAAGCCGTCCAGCGTGACATGGGGCTGATGGCCATAGCCGACCTCCAGCACGTAGACCTTGATGTTCGGCGCGCGATGGTCGCAACGGGTCTGGGCCTGTCCTTGCGAAATATCCTCGAAGCCACAGGCCGGCGATTCGACCTTGAGCACCTTGACCTCGCTCAAGGGCGCGGCCGACGCGGCATTGGCCGCCTGTGCGGGCCACCACAGGCCCAGTGTGCAAGCCATGGCAATCGCCAGGTTTGTTTTCATGCGATGCATAGAGATCTCCCGGAACCGCGGGCAGTATGGCCCACTTATTGCCTTGGCAAAACATCGGCGACGATCGCAGCCATAACGCCATCCTGCTGGTATGATGCGCGGCTTTTTCCGACCCGCAGCAAATTCACGGGCGCCATCGGCGACCTGTGCTTTGCTGTTGGGGTCGATACATTCACGGCGCCCGGCGCGCCACGGGGAGCAGACATGCTGGAAAGGCTGTTTCAACTCAAGGCACACAACACCAACGTGCGGACCGAGATCCTGGCGGGCGTCACGACCTTCCTGGCCATGGCCTACATCTTGTTCGTCAACCCGAGCATCCTCGGCGAGACCGGCATGGACAAGGGCGCGGTGTTCGTCGCCACCTGCCTGGCGGCGGCCATCGGCTCGACGGTCATGGGCCTGATCGCCAACTACCCGATCGCCCTGGCGCCGGGCATGGGGTTGAACGCCTTTTTCACCTATACAGTGGTCCTGCACATGGGCCATACCTGGCAGGTGGCGCTGGGCGCGGTCTTCGTTTCCGCCGTGCTGTTCTTCCTGCTGTCGATCTTTCGCATCCGCGAATGGATCATCAACAGCATCCCGCTGCCGCTGCGCTCGGCCATCGCCGCTGGTATCGGCCTGTTCCTGGCGCTGATCGCCCTGAACAACGCCGGCATCGTGGTCAAGAACCCGGCAACCATGGTCGGCCTCGGCGACTTGAAACAGCCCGCGCCGATCCTTGCCACCCTCGGTTTCATCCTGATCGTGGGCCTTGAGGCACTGAAAGTGCGCGGCGCGGTGCTGATCGGCATCCTGGCAGTGACCATCGTCTCGATCCTGATGGGTTTCACCCCGTTCGGCGGCATCGTTTCCGCTCCGCCGTCCCTGGCCCCGACCTTCCTGCAACTGGACATCAAGGGCGCCCTGGACATCGGCCTGGTCAGCGTGATCTTCGCCTTCCTCTTCGTCGACCTGTTCGACAACTCCGGTACCCTGATCGGCGTCGCCAAGCGCGCCGGGCTGATGGGCAAGGACGGGCACATGCCGAAGATGGGCCGTGCGCTGATCGCCGACAGCACCGCCGCCATGGCCGGTTCGCTGCTGGGCACCTCCACCACCACCAGCTACATCGAATCGGCGGCAGGCGTCAGCGCCGGCGGCCGCACCGGCCTGACCGCCATCGTCGTGGCGGTCCTGTTCCTGCTGGCACTGTTCTTCTCGCCGCTGGCCGCCAGCGTCCCGGCCTTCGCCACCGCGCCGGCCCTGCTGTTCGTGGCCGTGCTGATGACCTCCGGCCTGGCGGAAATCGACTGGGACGACATCACCGTTGCCGCACCGGTGGTGATCACCGCACTGGCGATGCCGTTCACCTATTCCATCGCCAATGGCATCGCCTTCGGTTTCATCGCCTGGACCGCCATCAAGCTGGTGTCCGGTCGTGGCCGTGAGTTGAACCCGGCGCTGGTCATCCTGTCGATTCTGTTCGTGATCAAGTTGGGTTGGTTCAACGCATGACTTTCGATTCCCAGGCCTACGCCGGCCAGCTCCAGGACAAGGTCGCTCGCTTGCGCGACCTGCTGGCTCCGTTCGATGCACCGCAGCCCGAGGTGTTCGACTCCCCCTTGCAGCATTTCCGCCTGCGGGCCGAGTTCCGCCTGTGGCGCGAAGCCGGCGAACGGCATTACGCGATGTTCTCCCAGGACGACAAGCGCACGCCGATCCTCATCGAGCAATTCCCCATCGCCAGCCTGCGCATCAACCAGTTGATGCCGCAACTCAAGGCCGCCTGGCAAGCCAGCGCACCGCTGAGCCATAAGCTGTTCCAGGTGGAGTTCCTGACGACCCTGGCCGGCGACGCGATGATCACCCTGTGCTATCACCGTCCCCTGGATGAACACTGGCACGCAGCCGCCTCGAAACTGGCCAGCGACCTGAGCGTGAGCATCATCGGTCGGTCCAAGGGCAAGCGGGAAGTGATCGGCCATGACTATGTGGTGGAAAAACTCGACGTGGCCGGCCGTACGTTCAGCTATCGCCAGCCAGAAGGTGCCTTCACCCAGCCCAACGGCACGGTGAACCAGAAAATGCTCAACTGGGCTTACGATGCACTGGGAGATCGCACCGACGATCTGCTGGAGTTGTACTGCGGCAACGGCAACTTCACCCTGCCCCTGGCGACCCGCGTGCGCAAGGTGCTGGCCACCGAGATCAGCAAGACTTCCGTGAACGCGGCATTGAGCAACCTCAGCGAAAACGCGGTGGATAACGTCACCCTGGTGCGCCTCTCGGCCGAGGAACTGACCGAAGCCCTGAACGAAGTCCGCCCGTTCCGCCGCTTGCAAGGCATCGACCTGAAAAGCTACGAATTCGGCAGCGTCTTCGTCGACCCGCCCCGCGCCGGCATGGACCCGGACACCTGCGAACTGACCCGGCGGTTCGAGAACATCCTGTACATCTCCTGCAATCCGGAAACCCTCGCCGCCAATATCGCGCAACTGCACGACACCCATCGCATCGTGCGTTGTGCGTTGTTCGATCAATTTCCTTGGACCCATCATATGGAATCCGGGGTGTTGTTGACCCGACGGTAAGTCCTTCCTCTTGTGGTGAAGGACCACCCTGTGGCGAAGGGATTATCCCCGCTGGGCTGCGAAGCAGCCCCAAGCTCTTGAGTCCTGCAAAAGCTTGCGAGCGCTGCGCGCTCGAGCGGGGATAAATCCCCTCGCCACAATTTGCCCCCCGCCAAACCGGTAATGGCCTTTGTTCGATCATCGAACACTTAATGGCCGATGACGTCGGCTTTGTTTGACCAAATTAACCGTCTAGTACAATTTATCTCCAGCGGCTGAAACCCGGCCGACGCCAACAATAAAAATGTGGAGAAATTGCGATGCCTCCGATCGTTCTGGTGCTCAACGGCCCGAACCTGAACCTGCTCGGCACCCGTGAGCCGGCTACCTACGGACACGAGACCCTGGCGGATATCTCGGCGTTGTGTGGGCGCACCGCTGACGAACTCGGCCTGGCGGTGGAGTTTCGCCAGACCAACCAGGAGAGCGAACTGCTGGACTGGATCCACGGCGCCCGCGGCCGCTGCGCCGGTATCGTCATCAACCCGGCGGCCTGGACCCACACCTCGGTCGCCATCCGCGACGCCTTGGTCGCCAGTGAAGTCCCGGTGATCGAAGTGCACCTGTCCAACGTCCATGCCCGGGAGGCCTTCCGGCATCACTCCTTCGTCTCATCGGTGGCCATCGGCGTGCTGTGTGGTTTCGGCAGCCAGGGCTATCGGATGGCCCTGGAACATTTCAGTCAGCGGTTGAAGGGGCAATGAGCATGTCGAACACCACCGTACTGGCCGGCCTGATCGGTGCGGGCATCCAGGCTTCCCGCACGCCGACCCTTCATGAGCGCGAAGGCGATGCCCAGGGCATGCGCTACCTGTATCGCCTGATCGACCTCGATGCGTTGAAACTCGACAGCGGCGCCCTGCCTGACCTGCTGACGGCGGCCGAACGCATGAGCTTTACCGGTTTGAACATCACCTTTCCCTGCAAACAGGCCATTATCCCGCTGCTGGATGAGCTGTCTTGCGAGGCCCGGGGTATCGGCGCCGTGAATACGGTGGTGCTCAAGGATGGCAAGCGCATCGGGCACAACACTGATTGCCTCGGGTTCGCCGAAGGATTTCGCCGCGGCTTGAACGATGTTTCGCGTCGACGCGTGGTACAGATGGGCGCCGGTGGCGCCGGTGCGGCTGTCGCCCATGCGTTGTTGGCCGAAGGCGTACAGACATTGAGCCTCTTCGATGTGGACGCCAGCCGTGCCGAAGCCCTGGCGAACAACCTGAACCAGCACTTCGGCGCTGATCGAGCCCGGGTCGGCCACGATCTGGCCAGCGCCATGGCCGAGGCGGATGGCCTGGTGAATACCACCCCCATGGGCATGGCGAAGCTGCCCGGCACGCCGGTGCCGGCCGGTTTGCTGAGGGGCGATCTGTGGGTCGCGGAAATCGTCTACTTCCCGCTGGAAACCGAACTGCTGCGCAACGCCCGCGCCCTGGGCTGCCGCACCCTGGATGGTGGCAGCATGGCGGTGTTCCAGGCGGTCAAGGCATTCGAACTGTTCAGTGGCGTGGCCCCGGATGCGCAGCGGATGCTGGAGCACTTCCAAAGCATGAATCACTGAAGCCTGGTGATAATTGCTTGTGGAAATTAGTTGTGGAAGCGAGCTCGCGATGAGGGTGTGCTGGCCGCAATCAGTGTGGCTAGATCGACCGCTATCGCGAGCAAGCTCGCTCCCACACAAGCTCGCTTCCAGAAGAGGTCAGGGTTGCAGGTAGCGCAACACCGACTCGCAGACCATCTCGCGATGCCGCTGCTTGATCCTCTCGTCCGACAGATCGATCTGGAAGATCTCGCCAAAGGTCTGGCGGTTGGACACCCGGTAAAAGCAGAACGAACTGATCAGCAGGTGCACATCCAGCGGCTGGAGACCGGCGCGGAACACACCCTCTTCCGCGCCCCGGCGCAGGATCACACCCAGGGAGTCGAGGATCGTGCTGGTCATCGCCTTGATCGCGCCTGACTGTTTCACGTATTCGGCGTTATGGATGTTCTCGATGCAGACGATGCGCACGAAATCCACATTGCGATCATGGTGGTCGAAGGTGAACTCCACCAGGCGCCGGATCGCGTCGACCGGTGCCAGCTCCGCCAGGTGCAGGCGGCTCTCGGTATTACGGATGTCGCCGTAGAGTTTTTCCAGCACCTCGACATACAACTGCTCCTTGCTGCCGAAGTAGTAGTAGATCATGCGCTTGGAAGTGTGGATGCGCTCGGCGATGGCGTCGACCCGGGCACCAGCCAGGCCTTGCTGGACGAACTCGACGATGGCTTCCTGGAGAATGTTCTCCCGGGTTTTCTCCGGGTTGTTCTTGCGACTCTTGCGCGGCACGACGACAGGCTCGTCGAGTCCAGCGGGAAGTTCTGAATTCATAGTCATTGTGGGCTCACGGCCATCACTGCACAGGCTGGCGATTATGGGCCGCTCCGTGCAGTGAAGGAAGCCACGGGGTCGCCGTTTACCGTCGCGGTTACGATTTACCTACAACTTGGCGTGCCGCAAACCGCCGCTGCGGGACTTGGCCATGGCCGCCAGCCGCACCGCGACATTGGCCGCACCGTAGCCGGTATAGCCGTTCTTGCGCTGGATGATCTCAAAGAAGAAGCGTCCCTCGAACGGCTCGGTGTAGACGTGGAACAACTCGCCTCCCTGGGCATCACGGTCATACAACACGTTGAAATACGCCAGCTCGCTGAGAAACTCGTCATCGAAATCGAACCGTGCCGCCAGGTCGTCGTAATAGTTGAGGGGAATATCCAGCAGCGGCACGCCAGCTTCCTTGGCACGACTGACCTGGGCAAAGATGTCGTCGCAGTCGAAGGCGATGTGATGCACCCCGGAACCGCGATAACTCGACAGCGCATGTGAGATCGCCGTGTTGCGGTTCTCGGAAATGTTCAGCGGCAAGCGAATCGAACTGCAGCGACTGCGCAGGGCCCGGCTCTTCACCAGGCCATAGGGGTCAGGCAGCACCACTTCGTCGTCCGCCTCGAAATCCAGCAGGCTCTTGTAGAACAGCACCCAACTGTCAAGGCTGTCCGCCGGCAACGCCATGGCCATGTGGTCGATACGCTTGAGCCCGGCCCCGATGACCGCGCCGGGTTGCAGGTTGAAATCGGTGGCATAGACATCCGTTCCCCGATCCACCAGGTAGATCAGGCTGCCATCCGGCGCCCGCACCGCCGCCAGTTCCAGCTCGTTGGGCCCCACCAACCCGCGATAGGGCTGGCCTTTGTAGGCCACCGCCCGGGCCAGGGCGCTGGCGCTGCTGTCGACCCGCAGGGCGGTGGCGCACAGCGAGGGGCCGTGGGCTTCGAAAAAGCTGTGGGCAAAGGAATAGGGTTCGCAGTTGAGGATCAGGTTGATATCGCCCTGGCGCAACAGGCTGACGTTCTTGGAGCGATGCTGGCCGGCCTTGACGAAGCCCAGCCGTTCCAACCAGTGAGCCAGCTTGGCCCCAAGGGCGTCGTCCACGGCGAACTCGAGGAATTCGATGCCGTTGTAGTCACTGGCCGGCGGCGTGGCGAAGAGAATATCGGTATTGCTCGCGGGCGCGGCTTCTTCAGCCAGGCGCTGGCGGGTCTTCTCTTCCAGGTACAACAATGAGCGCAAGCCATCGGCGGCATTGGCCCGTGGCGGCGCGGCGCGAAAGCCGTCGTTGAAGATCTCCAGGGACAGCGGTCCGGTGTAGCCACTCTTGATGATCGGCGCCAGGAAGCCCGGCAAGTCGAACTCGCCCTGCCCCGGGAAGCAGCGGAAATGCCGACTCCATTCCAGGACATCCATCGCCAGGATCGGCGCGTCGGCCATCTGTACGAAGAAAATCCTGTCGCCAGGAATCTCGGCGATCGCCCGCGGATCGCCCTTGAGAGACAGCGTGTGGAAACTGTCCAGCAGCACGCCAAGGCTGGGGTGATCGGCCTGGCGCACGATGTTCCAGACCTGTTGATAAGTATTCACGTGCCGGCCCCAGGCCAGCGCTTCGTAGCCGATGCGCAAACCCCGTGCGCCGGCCCGTTCGGCCAGCAAGCGCAGGTCATCGATCAGAATCCGCTCATCGCCGACACTGTCGGCCGAGGCGTTGCTGCACACCAGCACCAGATCGGTGCCCAATTCCTGCATCAGGTCGAACTTGCGCTCGGCTCGTTCCAGGTTGCGCGCCAGGCGATCGCGACGGCAGCCTTCGAAATCACGGAACGGCTGGAACAAGGTAATGGCGATGCCGAGGTCGGCGCACATCTGCCGGATTTCCCGAGGACTGCCATCGTAATAGAGAAGGTCGTTCTCGAAGATTTCCACCCCGTCGAAACCGGCGGCGGCGATGGCCTCGAGTTTTTCCGGCAGGGTACCGCTCAGGGAAACGGTGGCAATGGAACGCTGCATGGCTTGGGCTCCCGGACAGGCATGGGCGACAGAATGCGCCGCTTGGAACAGCGCTCGTGGCGCCTTTTTAGTGTGCCGATTATTGGACGCCCCCCTTCATTCGGCAATTCAATACGTACCATTCAGTTAGTTTTATGTGCGATTATCGAACGAAATGCCGATCACCGAATTGACGATTTTTTGTCCACTGCGCACCATCGGCCCCACGTCGATGCCGGCCAGACCGTCGGAATCAACGGTCAATACGTTCACCCATAAGAATTTCAAAAACGGGTACATGCTATGAATCCTTCCCAAAGCTCCCTCCTGACTGCCGGCCTGAGGGACACGACCAGCGGCATCGGCGCCAAGATCCGCGGCGCCATGGCCGTGGGCAAGACCCGTTGGGGCATGCTCGCGCTGGTATTTTTCGCCACCACCCTCAACTACATCGACCGCGCCGCCCTGGGCGTCATGCAGCCGATCCTCGCCAAGGAAATGAGCTGGACGGCGATGGACTACGCCAACATCAACTTCTGGTTCCAGGTGGGCTATGCCGTAGGGTTCGTGCTGCAGGGACGGTTGATCGACCGGATCGGCGTCAAGCGCGTGTTCTTCTGCGCCGTGCTGCTCTGGAGCCTGGCCACCGGCGCTCATGGCCTGGCCACTTCGGCAGTGGGCTTCATGATCTGCCGGTTCATCCTGGGCCTTACGGAGGCCGCCAACTACCCGGCCTGTGTAAAAACCACGCGGCTGTGGTTCCCGGCGGGCGAACGGGCGGTGGCCACCGGTATTTTCAACGCCGGTACCAACGTCGGCGCCATGTTCACCCCGATGTTGCTACCGCTGGTGCTGCACGTATGGGGCTGGCAGGCCGCATTCCTGTGCATGGCCGCGCTGGGCGGCATCTGGCTGCTGTTCTGGGGCCTGAAATACTTCAATCCTGAAGACCACCCCACGGTCAGACAGTCGGAACTGGATTACATCCAGCGCGAAGTCGAACCGCCCCAGGTCCGCGTACCGTTTTCCCGGATCCTGCGCATGCGCGGCACCTGGGCCTTCGCCCTGGCCTACTCGATCACGGCTCCGGTGTTCTGGTTCTACCTCTACTGGCTGCCACCGTTCCTGAACCAGCAATACAACCTGGGCATCAACGTGACCCAGATGGGCATCCCGCTGATCATCATCTACCTCACCGCCGACTTCGGCAGCGTGGGCGGCGGCATCCTCTCCTCGTTCCTGATCGGCCGCGGCCTCGACCCGATCAAGGCGCGGCTGGTTTCCATGCTGCTGTTCGCCTGCTGCATCGTCGGCGTGATCATGGCCGCCGGTGCGAGCAACCTGTGGATGGCGGTGTTCGCCATCTCCCTGGCCATTGGCGCCCACCAGGCCTGGACCGCCAACATCTGGAGTCTGGTGATGGACTACACCCCCAAGCACATGATGAGTACCGTGTTCGGCTTCGGCGGCATGTGCGCCGCCATCGGCGGGATGTTCATGACCCAGCTGGTGGGTCACATCCTTACGGTGACCCATAACAACTACACCGTGCTGTTCACCCTGATCCCCGCCATGTACTTCATTGCGCTGATCTGGATGTACTTCATGGCGCCGCGCAAGGTGCCAACCCTGGAAAACTGATTAGCCATCGAGACTGGCACCCCACTCTGTGGCGAGGGGATTTATCCCCTCACCACAGAGCCCATCGTTCCCCGTTCCGGGCAGGTGCATCTACTTGCTCCGCTGCTGCCACGCCGCCGCCAACCCACTCAAGCAGATCAGCACGATCCCCGCCACGGTGGTCAGGGTCGGCGTATGGCTGAACAAAAGCCAGCCCAGCAGACCTGCGAACACGATCTGGCAGTATCCGAAAGGCGCCAGCAGTGCCGGGGCGGCAAAACGGAAGGCCTGGGTCAGCATCAGGTGCGCCGTCATCCCGCAGGCCCCCAGCGCCAGCATCATCGCGCCATGGAGCAGGCTCGGCACTTGCCAGAAGAACGGCACCAGCGCACTCATCACGATGGTATTGCACAACCCCGCGAAGAAATTGCTGGTGGTCGGACTGTCGATCTCACTGAGCTTGCGAGTGAGCAGCTGGTAGAAGCAGAAAAACAGCGCCGAACAGAACGGCAGCAGTACCGCAGGGGTGAACAGGTCGCCGCCGGGATGGACAATGATCAGCACGCCGATGAAGCCGAAGATCACCGCGATCCATTGGCCTCGCGTCACCCGCTCGCCCAGTAACGGCACCGACAATGCGGTGACCAGCACCGGGGCCAGGAAGTTGACCGCGGTCGCTTCGGCCAACGGGATGTACTGCAGCCCCGTGGTGAAAAACAGGCTGGTCCCCAGCAGGCACAGGGCCCGGGCCAACTGCCACAGCGGACGCCTGGTGCGCAGGACACGCAGCCCGGAACGCGGCAGGAAGATTCCCGCCATCAGCAGGGTATGCACCACGTAGCGCGCCCACACCACCATGACGATCGGATAGAAGCCCGAGAGGTATTTCGACAAGGCGTCGTGGCTGGAAAACAGAAAGGTGGCACAGACAATCAGCAGGATGCCCTTGAAGGCCTGGTTGACGCCGGAAAGCGGGGTGCTGACGGTCATGTGGATACCCTGCGTTGCGTGAAATGGAAAACACGGCGTGTCGGTACGCCGATGCGGAGCCCCGCCTGCGAGTACGCACTCAGCTGAACAACTCCGATGCCTGGCTCGCTTGCGACAACTCTTCGGCAAATGCCAGCAAGGTCGGGGCCAGTTCATGCAGCCGCGCCCGCGTCATCCTCGCGCTGGGCCCTGCAACGCTGAGCACGCCGACGACCCGACCGTCCAACGGATGTCGCACCACGGCGGCAATGGCCGACGTACCGACCGCCGAGCTTTCCTCGACACAGGCGTACCCCTGCTCTCGGGCGTTGCGCAGGTATTCGAGCAGCTCAGCCGGGCTGCGCGGAGCGTTCGGCCCCACCTGTGCCGGTACCGGCGCCGCCTGGCGTTCCACCAGCCCAAGGGCCTCGACGTCGCTCATGCTCGCCAGCCAGGCATGTCCCGACGCGGTATAGGACAGCGGAGCCTCACGGCCCATGTCCGGGTCGTAGCGTAAGCCGGACCGTGCGCCCTGGGACTTGGCGATCCAGGTCTGGCGATCCCCTTCGATCACGCCCAGGCGCACCAGTTCGCCACTTTCCCGGGCCAGACGATCGAGCACTGGCTGCACGATGTCGGCACCGCTACGGGAGAGGTAGCGAAACCCCAGGGCGACCAGCCGGGTCGACACGTGATAACGCAGGTTCTCGGGATTCTGCCGCACATAACCCAGGCGCATCAGCTCGGCGAGCAGGCGGTGGGTGGCGCTTTTCGGTATCTGAAGTTCTTCGGCCAGGCCCTGGAGCGGCCAGCCTCGAGGTTCACTGGCCAGGCTTTCCAGCACATTGAAGACCCGTTCGATTTGACTTCCGGCCATGGGGGTTCCAGATGAAAGATTGGTCGATTCTAAAATATGCGGAGTTTAATTCAAATTCTGGAACCGGGTAGAGGTTCGTGTCGATGAACCAAAACCGGCAATGGTTGCCTGAAAGCTTCAGAGAGCACTGGCGGTAAACCTGCCCAGCGACAACACTCTGCACACGGTCAATCAGAGGATTCCCACATGCTATGGAAAAAAGGTCGCCGCAGTGACAACGTGGTGGACGCCCGTGGTGATGGGGGCAGCTCAGGCGGAATGCGTTTCGGCGGTGGCAAGGGACTGAGCCTGACGGCCGTCCTGCTGATCGTCGGCATCGGCTGGATCACCGGCCAGGACCCCATGCAGATCCTCGGACAACTGGCCGGACAGATGGACCAGACGGCACCACCCTCCTCCCAGACCCGCCAGGCGCCACCGGCGAACGATGAAGAAGCGGAGTTCGTACGCTCGATCCTCGGCGACACCGAAGACACCTGGGGCCAGGTGTTCCAGCAGGCCGGGCGGCAATACCAGCAACCCAAGCTGGTGCTGTTCAGCGGTCGGGTCAATTCGGCCTGCGGCCTGGCGTCCTCGGCCACCGGCCCGTTCTATTGCCCGGCGGACCGGCAGGTCTACCTGGACATGAGCTTCTTCAAGGAAATGTCCCAACGCTTTGCGGCCGCCGGCGACTTCGCCCAGGCCTATGTCATCGCCCATGAAGTCGGGCACCACGTACAGACGCTGCTGGGGGTGTCGGCGAAAATCCAGGAAGCCCGCCAGCAAGGTCGGCAGATGGAAGGGGACGGCGGTCTGCTGGTGCGTCAGGAATTGCAAGCCGATTGCCTGGCAGGCGTCTGGGCCAACCATGCGCAAAAGCGCCTGAACTGGCTTGAGCCGGGAGACGTCGAGGAAGCCTTGAACGCCGCCAATGCCATCGGCGATGACCGATTGCAGCAGCAAGGCCAGGGCCGCGTGGTACCGGATTCGTTCACCCACGGCACATCGGCGCAACGGGTGCGCTGGTTCAAGGCCGGGTTCGCCCAGGGCCAGGTCAGCCAGTGCGACACCTTCGCGGCGAAAAACCTGTAGATGAAGTGGATCGCATTGATCGCGCTGGTGCTGAGCGGCACCCTCGCCCAGGCAGACGAACACGCCGTGCACGCAGTCGCTCAAGGGCGACTGCAACTCAAGGGGGGCGCCATGGTCGTGGCCGTGGGCCCGCCTCCGGCCTCCATCCAACGGGTGCTGATCATCGTCCACGGCCGGCTGCGCAATGCCGAGACCTATCTGCACAGCGCCGAAAAAGCCGCCGGGCAGGCCGGGCAACTGGCCACGACCTTGATCATCGCCCCGCAGTTTCTCAACGAACAGGATGTGCTGCGCCACCAACTGCCCGCCGAACTCCTGCGCTGGCAAGGCAATGAATGGATGGCCGGCGGCTTGTCCACGGGGCCGCATCCGCTGAGCTCCTTCCAGGTGCTCGACGACATCGTGGCCCGGGTCAGTGACCGGCAGCAGTTTCCCGACGTGAAGGAGATCGTCATCGCAGGTCATTCCGGCGGGGCCCAGGTGGTCCAGCGCTACGCCCTGCTCGCCCGGGGGCCGTTCCGGATTTCCCCGCGCTTCGTCGTCGCCAACCCGTCTTCCTATGCCTATTTTGATGCGCAACGGCCCATGGCCTTCGCCCCCGCCAGTTGCCCCGGCTTCGACCAGTGGAAATATGGCCTGCAGAACCTGCCCGCCTATGCCGCCGGGCAGACGCCCGCCCAGCTGGAAGAGCATTACATCAAGCGCGACATCGTCTATCTGTTGGGACAGCAGGACACCGACCCGGAGCATCCGGCGCTGGACAAAGGCTGCGAGGCCCAGACCCAGGGCCCGTATCGCCTGCTGCGCGGGCACTTCTTCTTCGATTATCTGACCCGACGTCATCCCGTTGGCCTGAACCAGCGGCTGATCGAAGTACCCGGGGTGGGGCATGACGGCGATGGGATGCTGACTTCGCCTGAGGGACTGAAGGTGTTGTTCGGGCAATGAGTCTCGAGGAGACCGCCCTCCTCAAGCCAAAAGCAGGCGCTGCAACTCGAAACAATCGCGCGCATGCCAGTCAGCCAACTCCGGCCAAGGATTGTCCGGCAGGTTCACCAGCACCGTCCGTGCGCCCGCCGCGCGGCCGCAGTCCAGGTCGAAGCGGTAATCGCCCACCATCACCATCGCCTCGGGCGCGACGCGCCAGGCCTCGGCCAGCTTCAACAGGCCACCGGGATGCGGCTTGGGCGGTGCCTCGTCACGCCCCAGCACGTCCTCCACGGCGAAACAGTCGGCCAGGCCGATGGCTTCGAGGGTCACATGGGCCAGCTCCCGGGCATTGCGAGTCAGGATTCCCAGGCGATAGCCACGCCCGGCCAGTTCGCGCACCAGCTCGACCGCGCCGGGGGCGGGCCGCGAGCCCAGCGCCAGGTCTCGCTCGTGCTCCAGCAGCCAGGCATGCTTGGCCGCGGCTTCGTCCGCCGGCAACGCCGCCAGGTGCGTCAGGATGTCGTCCTCGGGAGGAATCGCCAGGGCCACGCGAATCGCCGCGAAATCATGCACCGCGACGGTCAGCGTGCCATCCATGTCGAATACCCAGTGGCGCACATCGGCCAGGCTCATGCCCAGTCCTTGCGATGACGGATCAGGCCTTCCTGGGTCACCGAGGCCACCAGTTGCCCGGCGCGGTTGAACACGCTGCCGCGGGAGAACCCGCGGGAATTACCGGCCCAGGGGCTGTCCATGGCATAGAGCAGCCAGTCGTCGGCGCGCAGATCGGCATGGAACCAGAGAGCGTGATCGAGGCTGGCGACCTGCATATCCTTCTGCCACACCGACCGGCCATGGGGCAGCATCGAGGTGGTCAGCAAACCGAAATCCGAGGCATAGGCCAGCAAATACTTGTGCAGGGCCGGCAAGTCCGCCAGGGCGCCATCGGCCCGGAACCACACGTATTTGATCGGATCGGCCGGTTGCGGGTTGTAGGGGTCTTTCTCGGTGACCGGGCGCACTTCGATCGGCTTGGGGCACAGCAGTTTTTCGCGCATGTGCTCGGGCAGCAGGTGCGCGCGCTGCTGGGTCAGTTCCAGTTCGGACGGCAGGTTTTCCGGCCCCACCACCTGGGGCATGGTGCTCTGGTGTTCGAAGCCCTGCTCGTCGTACTGGAACGAGGCGCTGCAGGTGAATATGGGATTGCCCTTCTGGATCGCCGTGACCCGACGGGTACTGAAACTGCCGCCGTCACGCACCCGGTCCACCTGGTAGACCACAGGCAACGCCGCATCGCCGGGGCGCAGGAAATAGCCATGCATCGAATGCACATGGCGCGCTTCTTCCACGGTCTGGCTGGCGGCCGAAAGCGACTGGCCCAGCACCTGGCCGCCGAACAACTGACGGAACCCCAGGTCCTGGCTACGACCGCGAAACAGGTTTTCTTCGATCGGTTCCAGGGTCAGCAGGTCGACCAGATCTTCCAACACGTGGCTCATTCAGACTTTCCTCACACAGCACATACCGCGCAGTCTGTGCTGCGGCGGTGGATCGATTGTTGGCCCGGGCCACTCTGGCGGGCATTGTAAACGTCCGTGTCGGCTAACCGTGCAGGGTTTCCAGCCACTGCTCGCGATTGATGCGATAAAGCACATGGTGACGCAATGGATGACCGACCGCGAGTTTTGGATGCTCGAAATCATCAGCCGGGTCATGGTGCATGCCGATGGCCTGCATGACTTTCTGCGACGGCAGGTTATCCACGGCGGTGAATGCCACCACCTCCTCCAGCTGTAACTGGTCGAACCCACATCGCAGCGCCGTCCAGGCCGCCTCACTGGCATAGCCCAGGCCCCAATGCTCCCGGGCCAGGCGCCAGCCGATCTCGATGGCGGGCGTGAAATGGGCGTCGAACCCGACCACGCCCAGGCCGGTAAACCCGATGAAGGCGCCGGTGTCCTTGCGCTCCAGGGCCCACAAGCCAAAGCCGTGCTCGGCGAAATGGCCCCGCACCCGGCCGATCAGCGCGGCGCTTTCCAGCCGACTCAGGGGTGCCGGAAAATAGCGCATCACTTGCGGGTCGGCGGACATGGCGGCGAATTCCGGCAGGTCCTCGTCGCGCCATTGCCGCAACAACAGTCGCGGGCTTTCCAGTTCCAGTATCAGCTCCATCTTCACTCCCTTTCCATGCTCAGAGTCTACATCGCTGGTAGGATTCATTGCTCAATTGCCGCCGAAAACACCCATGTCACTGCCACTGATCTATCACGAAGACTACAGCCCCGAATTTCCGGCGGAACACCGTTTTCCCATGGACAAATTTCGCCTGTTGCGCGATCACCTGGTGGACAGCGGCCTGACCCGCGACGCGGACCTGTTGCGCCCGTCCCTGTGTCCGCCGCAGATCCTGGCCCTGGCCCATGACCGCGCCTATATCGAACGCTACATGGGGGGCGAGTTGTCTCGGGAAGACCAACGGCGGCTCGGCCTGCCCTGGAGCGAAGCCCTGGCCCGCCGCACGGTACGCGCCGTGGGCGGTTCGCTGCTGGCGGCCGAACAGGCTCTGGAACACGGACTGGCCTGTCATCTGGCCGGCGGCACCCACCACGCCCATTACGATCACCCGGCCGGCTTCTGCATTTTCAACGACCTGGCGGTCATCAGTCGTTATTTCCTGGCCAGCGGTCGCGTCTCGCGGGTACTGATCTTCGACTGCGATGTGCACCAGGGTGACGGAACGGCTCGAATACTCCATGACACGCCGGACGCGGTAACAGTTTCCTTGCACTGCGAAAAGAATTTTCCGGCCCGCAAGGCCCACAGCGACTGGGACATCCCGCTGCCGATGGGAATGGGAGATGCCGCGTACCTGAGCGTGGTGGACGACGCCCTCAATTATCTGCTGCCGCTCTACCAGCCGGACCTGGTGCTGTACGACGCCGGCGTCGATGTGCACAAGGACGATGCCCTCGGCTACCTGAAGCTGACCGACGAAGGCCTCGCCGCCCGTGACGAAAGCGTGATGCGCCACTGCCTGGGACGCGACATCCCGGTGGTCGGCGTGATCGGTGGCGGCTACAGCAAGGACCGCAAGGCCCTCGCCCGACGCCATGGCATCCTGCACCACAGCGCACAAAAGGTCTGGGTGTCATCAGGCTGTCATTGAATGCTGGGCGCGTTACCCACAATGCCTGTGGAGCGGCCTGTGGATAACCTGAGTGAAATGATCTACAGGCTATGTCGCCTGTAGCTTGCGCACGCCTGGCTACTTTTTGATCACGCCTCCCGAGAACACCCCGTACAAGCCCGCTCCCACAAGGGTCTGTGCTGATAGAATGCGCGGCTTATTCCCCAGCCTCACCAATCGCCATGACCCAAGCCCCCCAATCCGACACACCCAACATTGCCATCATCGGCGGTGGCCCCGCCGGCCTGATGGCGGCCGAGGTGTTGAGCCAGGCCGGCGTCCGGGTCGACCTGTACGACGGCATGCCCTCGGTGGGCAGGAAGTTCCTGCTAGCCGGTGTCGGCGGTATGAACATCACCCACTCGGAAGCTTTCCCGGCCTTTCTGTCCCGCTACGCCGAACGCGCGCCGAACCTTGCCCCCTTGCTGCGGGCCTTCGGGGCCGATGAGCTGTGCAGGTGGATCCACGGCCTGGGCATCGACACCTTCGTCGGCAGCTCGGGCCGTGTGTTTCCCACCGACATGAAGGCTGCCCCCCTGTTGCGCGCCTGGCTCAAGCGCCTGCGCGATGCCGGGGTGATGATTCATACCCGCCATCGCTGGCTGGGCTGGAACCCCGACGGCAGCCTGCGCGTAACCGCCCCGGACGGCGAAAAGACCCTCTTGCCCGATGCGACACTGCTGGCGTTGGGCGGTGGCAGTTGGTCGCGCCTGGGCTCCGATGGCGCCTGGATGCTGCCCCTGGAACAGCGCGGTGTCACCCTTGCGCCACTGCAACCGAGCAATTGCGGATTCGACGTGCAGGCCTGGAGCGATCTGATGATCAGCAAATTCGCCGGCGCTCCGCTGAAAAACATCGCCATCGGTTTGAACGACGATCTACCGCGCCTCGGCGAATGCGTGATCACCGCCACCGGCATCGAAGGCAGCCTGATCTATGCCCTGTCGGCACCGATTCGCGAAGCGATCAACCAACACGGCAGCGCGACCATTCATCTGGACCTGTTGCCGGGCCGACCTGTGGATAAGATCCAGCAGGCCCTGAGCAAACCTCGCGGTTCACGCTCGATGGCCAAGCACTTGCACAATCAGTTGGGGATCGACGGGCTCAAGGCCGCGCTGTTGCGCGAACTTACGCCCGCCGAATGCTTCGCTGACCCGGCACGCCTGGCCCAGGCCATCAAGGCTCTGCCCGTCACTCTGGTAAAACCCCGTCCACTGGACGAGGCCATCAGCAGTGCCGGTGGCGTGGCATTCGAAGCCCTGGACGAACGCCTGATGCTCAAGCGGATACCCGGTGTGTTCTGCGCCGGGGAAATGCTCGACTGGGAAGCGCCGACCGGCGGCTACTTGCTGACGGCCTGTTTTGCCAGCGGCCGGGCAGCGGGGTTGGGGATATTGGAGTGGCTACAGCGCAAGAATTGATACCGCGACGCGCCCATCGTGAACAGGCTCGCTCCCACAGTTCGACGGCGTATGCGATCCCTGTGGGAGCGAGCCTGCTCGCGATAGCGATCTACCAGACAAAGCACATCAAGGCTTGCGCTTACGCGGCCCGGTATTGAACACCGGCACTTTTCGCACCGGCTTGATCGACGGCTCCACAGGCGCCGAGTCGCCGCTGTCGACCCACTTGCCCAGGTTGCGCTTGCCACCGCCGCCCGAGGCCTTCGGTTTCTTCGGCTTTTTCGGCTTCTTGATGACCTGGCCACTGGCATCGGTGTCCGGCACCCGGTGCTCAGGCTCGAAATCCGGCTCCATCCGGCGCGACAAGGTCTGGCGTGTCAGCATCTCGATGGCCGACAACAGATTCACCTCATCGGCGCACACCAGGGAAATCGCTTCCCCGGTGGAGCCCGCCCGGCCGGTACGGCCGATGCGGTGGATGTAGTCCTCGGCAACGATGGGCAGGTCGAAGTTCACCACCAGCGGCAGGTCTTCGATATCCAGTCCACGGGCCGCCACGTCCGTGGCCACCAGGATCTGGATCTCGCCCAGCTTGAAACGGTCCAGCGCCCGTTGCCGGGTAGCCTGGGGCTTGTCGCCGTGGATGCCATCGGCGTTGACGCCCAGGCCCTGGAGTTTCTCCACCAACGCATCGACCCCGTTGCGGGTCTTGGCGAACACCAGCACCTGTTTCCACTTGTTCTTGCGCATCAGGTGCACGAACAGTTCCGGCTTGCGCTTCTTGTCCACCGTCACCACCCATTGCTTGACGGTATTGGCGGCCACGTTGCGCGGACTGACTTCGATGCTCAGCGGATCGTTGAGCATCTGCCCGGCCAGCAGGCGGATCGCGTCGGAGAACGTGGCCGAGAACAGCAGCGTCTGGCGCTTTTTCGGCAATGCCTTGTAGAGATTTGCCAGTTCCTCGGAAAACCCCAGGTCCAGCATGCGATCGGCCTCGTCCAGCACCAGGGTCTGCAACTGGTTGAACTTCAGCGCGTTCTGCCGGAACAGGTCGAGCAGGCGACCCGGCGTGGCGACCAGCAGGTCGACGCCCCGGCGCAGCTTCATCATCTGCGGGTTGATGCTCACGCCGCCGTACACCGCGTAGGTGCTCAGCGGCAGGTGCTGGGCGTACTGGCGAACGCTTTCGTGAACCTGCTCGGCCAGTTCACGGGTCGGCACCAGGATCAGTGCGCGCACGGAATTGGAAGCGACCTTTGGCCCTTCAGTGGTCAGCAACTGCAACAAGGGCACTGCGAACCCG
Organism: Pseudomonas sp. NFACC43; assembly: GCF_900119645.1. Taxonomy (NCBI): domain Bacteria; kingdom Pseudomonadati; phylum Pseudomonadota; class Gammaproteobacteria; order Pseudomonadales; family Pseudomonadaceae; genus Pseudomonas; species Pseudomonas sp. NFACC43. The sequence goes on along the minus strand of NZ_FPKK01000011.1, from coordinate 170,179 downwards.
GCAGTCTTGCCGGTGCCGGTCTGGGCCGCGGCCATCAGGTCGCGACCGGCCAGCACGGCCGGCATGGCCTGGGCCTGCACCGGGGTCGGGGTCTGGTAACCGAGCGTCTCGAGGGCGCGCAGCAAGGGTTCGATCAGGCCAAGGGTGGCGAAAGTCATGGGAGTACCGTAGGAAAAATCAGCGCAAGGTGTGCAATGCGCGGCAGTTTACCTCAAATCAGGCTGCGGGCTTGGGCTTGCGCCACTGGGGCAGCCCGATCAACACCACGGCACTGATGATCACCAGCATCGCCACGGTCTCTTCGATGCCGATGCTTTCACCGGCAAACACGATTCCCAGCAGCACCGCCACCGCCGGGTTGACGTAGGCATAACTGGTGGCCGCCGCCGGACGCACGTGCTTGAGCAGATACATGTAGGCATTGAAGGCGATGATCGAGCCGAAACAGGTCAGGTACGCCAGGGCGAACCAGCCTTCCAGGGGAGGCATGCGGTCCAGGTGTTCGCCACTGGCAACACTGCCGATCAACAGCACCACGCCGCCCACCAGCATCTCCACGGCACTGGCCATTGCCCCCGCCGGCAGTGGCAGGTGCTTGCTCAGCACCGAGCCGAAAGCCCAGGATGCTGCCGCGAATACCAGTAACGTCGCGCCCAGGGGACTCGATTGCAGGTTGGACCCCAGGTTGAGCATCGCGATGCCGATCAGCCCCAGCACAATCCCCGCCCACTCCAGACGCGTATTACGAGCGCCCCAGAAATAGCCGCAGAGCAAGGTAAACAGCGGCACCGTCGCCACGGCCAACGCCGCTACACCAGAGGCCACGCCGGTATGTTCCGCGACGCTCACCGCGCCGTTGCCGAAGCTCAGCAACAGCACACCGATGATGGCCCCCGCCTTCCATTGCGCCCAGGTCGGCGCCGGCGCACCGCGCCAACGCAAGAAGCCGTACATCATTGACCCGGCAAGCACGAAGCGAATCCCGGCCAGCAGCAATGGCGGCCAGTGCTCGACGCCGATGCGAATCACCAGGTAGGTAGAACCCCAGATGACGTACAAGGCGAAGAAGGCTGCGATCAACGGCAGGGAAAAACGGCGTGTGCCAGGCATGGGGAGCTCGAAGTCAGGACAATGAAAGCCGCTATTCTAAAAAGGCGATGGACGGAAAATAAGCTACAAAACCTGTTTATCCAGGCCATACACTTTTCAAAGCAAGGAGATCGGCGCTATAAACCAGGCTTTCGAAAGCCACCCGAACTGGAAGCCGAACCGTGGATAAATACGACCGCATGCTCCTTGGCGCCTTGTTGGAAAACGGTCGTGCGTCCTACGCCGAACTGGCCCGCAAAGTGAACCTGTCAGCCCCGGCCGTGGCCGAACGGGTCAGCAAACTGGAGGCCAGCGGCGTGATCACCGGCTACCAGGCCAAGGTGGACATGGCCAAGATCGGCCTGCCGGTGCAATGCGTCATCGAGCTGCGCATGAACCAGCACGGCAAGCAATCGACCTACGACGAGCTGTGCAAGATCCCACAACTGACCGAATGCCACCGGGTGACCGGCGATCCATGCGTCATCATGCAAGCGGCGGTCGGCTCCATGCCGGAACTGGAAGAGCTGATCAACCGAATCGCCAAGTTCGGCTTCAGCAAGACTTCGATCGTGCTGTCCAGTGCCATTGAAAAGCGCGTGCCGTTGGGGCACCTGGAAGGCAATGGGAAATGACACTGATCAACTGTGGAGCGAGCTTGCTCGCGATGGCGGAGTGTCAGTTACAGAGAAGCTGACTGATCCGACGCTATCGCGAGCAAGCTCGCTCCCACAGTTGTCCGGCGGTGTGCCTAAAAGCCGCGATGGCGCTTGAGATGCTCGTTGATCTTCGCCGCCGGCACTTTCTGCAAGCTGCACAGCAAATCATGGGACAACTCCCGCAACCCATGCTTTTGTCGCAACTCCGAGGCCAGGTGCGCGGTGAGGTTGGCGGCCATTTCGGCGTCGGCCATGGCCCGGTGGGCCTGGCCGGTATGGGGCAGGCCGGCGAAGGCGTTGAGCGTACCCAGCTTGTGGTTCGGCGCCGTCGGCATCAGGCGCCGGGCCAGCAACAGCGAACAGGCGAAGTTCTGCAGGCGGGTGCGTTTGATCCGCCCCAATTCGAAATCCCAGAATTTCTGGTCGAACGCGGCGTTATGGGCCAGCAGCGGCGTGATGCCGACGAACTCGTTGACCTCGTTCATCACCCGCTCGGCCGGCGGCGCGCTGCGCAGCATGGCATTGCTGATGCCGGTCAGTTGTTCGATGAACGCGGGCACCCGCACACCGGCATTCATCAGGCTCTGGTAGCGGTCGACGATGCGGCCCTGTTCGAGAATCACCACGGCGATCTCGGTGGCCCGGCAACTGCTGCTGGGGGTGATACCGGTGGTTTCAAAGTCGATGACTGCGATGCGTTCCAAACCCGTGTGAACTCCGTAACGATCAATTCTTGAGCAGCAACGCGCCTTCGATGGGCACGTAGCGACTGGCGGCGCGGATCAACGAGTTGGCCGTCAACCCCGGTACGCCATAGGCCACGGCCTGGACACCGTGCTTGCGGATGATGCGTTCGAGCAGCATGTCGAAATCGCCGTCGCCGGAAGCCAGCACCACTTCGTCGACGTGGTCGGCGGCGTCCATGATGTCGAGCGTGATGCCCACGTCCCAGTCGCCCTTGGCCGAACCATCGCTGCGCTGGATGTAGGGCTTGAGTTTCACGGTGAACCCCAGGTTGCGCAGGATCTGCTGGAATTGCTGCTGCTTGCTGTCACCGCGGTCGATGGCATAGGCATAGGCCTCGACGATCTGACCTTGCCTGCTGACATCGGCCCACAAGGCCGCATAGTTGAAATGGCAGCCATAGGCCTGGCGGACGGTGTAATAGAGGTTCTGGACATCGGCGAACACAGCGATTTTTTTCACCGCGGATCCTCTTGAATGCACAAGCGCGCAGGCTCTGGGTCAGGCCACCAGGCCCGAAAGGCGCCCAGTATGCCAGCCCCGGGGATCGTTCCGCGAATAATCGGTCCGAGGTGCCTGGCACCCCGGACGAATGGCGGGCTCAGACGAAGGAATCGTCGTCGCCGAAGAAAGACGAATCGTCGCTGTAGTCCGCGTCGCTGAAACCGTCCTGGTCACTGCCCCAGCTCTGGTTGTCGGCGACGCGCTGCTCGTCGCCCCAGCCGCTGTCGCCGCCACCGGTGTCATTGACCGGCTGGGCCGGCTCTTGCTGGAGAATCTCGACGATTTCCTGAGGCTGCTGGCTGTTATGGAACAGGCTGCTGATGCCCTGCGCCAACATCACGCCACCGGCCACGCCCGCCGCGGTTTTCAGGGCGCCGCCCAGGAAGCTGCTCGTCGCCGGGGCCTGCTGCTGCGGCGCGCCGTAGCCAGCCGCAGGCGTGCCGAAGCCCTGTTGGGCCGGGGCGCTATTGAAGGACGGGCGCGCAGGTTCGCGCCAGCCGCCGGAAGCCGGAGCGACCGGAGCGACCGGAGCCGGAGCCGGAGCCGGAGCCGGCCGGGAATCGCGGTTGCCGCCGAAAATGCTCGAGAGAAAGCCACCACCGCCGCTGGGCGCCGCGCCCTGGTTGCGGGCATTCTGCAGGTCGGCCTGCAATTGTTCCACCTGCTGGGCGAGCTGCCGATTCTGTTCGTCGAGGCGCTTGATCGCCGCCTCCTGCACCAGGATCGCCTGGGCCATGAAATAGCCCGCCGCCGGCTGGTTGACCATATGCTCCTTGATCCGCGCCTCGGCCTGGGCATCGCGCGGGGCTGAGTCCTTTTCGGCCTGTTGCAGCCGTGAAAACAGTCCATCGATCAGGGTTTGTTCTTCGCTGTTCATGGCGACCTCATCAGATTGCCGGGTAAAAAACCATGCCGGTCCCGCAGGACCGCTGCCAGCCAGTAATGGGGCTCGCCGGGAAGGTTTCAATGCTCTTTACCAGATGTTTACGTTTGCTTGTGCGGTGGCTTGATCGGTTAAAGTGTCAGACCGCTTTGTTGAACTGCGATACCGACCCATGAATCCGTTAGACGTGCTGCGCGACTCCCTGTATTTCTTCAAGCGCCATCTGGGCCGGATTGCCGGCTTGTGCCTGCCCCTGGTGATACTCGAAGCCGTGCTGCAGCAAGGCGTGGACAGCGCCGTCGGTCCCGACGGATTTCCTGGCTACAGCCTGATCGTCGGGCTGCTGGTATATCCGCTGTACACCGCTGCACTGATCCTGTTTCTCGATGCACGCAGCCGCGGCGAATCGCCCCGCGCCCGTGACCTCCTGGCCGCCGCCCTCACCCTGTGGCCACGCTTCGCCGTGCTGACAGCCCTCAACACGCTGCTGATCCTGCTGGGTATCTCGCTGTACCTGCTGCCGGGCCTGTGGCTGATGGTGACGCTGGCATTCAGCGAATACCTGCTGGTGCTCAGGGGCCTGGCGCCCCTGGCGGCGATGAAGCAAAGCCTGCGCATGAGCCGCGGTCGCTTCTGGCGGATCCTGTTGTGCATTCTTGGCGTGATGGGCCCGCTGTGGCTGCTCAAGGGGGCCAGCGTCTCGGTGTATCCGCCACCGCAGAACCCCTGGGTCACCTTGCTGATCGACAGCGTCCATAGCTTCCTGCAGCTGTTCACCAGTGTGGTGCTGTTCCGGATGTTCATGCTGATCGAAGAAAAAACCGACAACTCGTGACAGGTGCCATGCAGGTATCGGGGTTGGGCCTGGGAAGCGCTCTCGGTTATGCTCGGGATCACTTTTGCGTACCGCCCAAAGCCGAGCCATGACCCGTTTACTGCGCTACACCCTGCTGGGCCTGCTGTCGATCCTCTGCCTGGCCGCCCTGTCGATCTACAGCCTGACCTGGCGTCCGCAGGACCGGGAAACCCTGCCGGTCAGCTGCACTGCCAATGCGGCGCCGCTGATGCCCGGCCAGGCCTTGAAGGTGATGACCTGGAACGTCCAGTTCCTGGCGGGCAAACGCTATGTGTTCTGGAACGACCTGGCCCGGGGCGACGATGAAAGCCCGACCCTGGAAGACATGGCCTTCAGCCTCGATGAAGTGGCACGTGTCATCCGCGACGAGCAGCCGGACATTGTCCTGCTCCAGGAGCTGGACAACGGCGCCAAGGCCAGCGACTACCAGAACCAGTTCAAGTTGCTGCAAGAGCGGCTCGCCGATCTCTATCCATGCAGCACCAGCGCCTTCGACTGGAAAGCCGACTTCATCCCCAACCCGCGGATCTTCGGCAGCGTCGGCCGGCAACTGGCGACGCTCAGTCGCTACCGCATCGACCACGCCGAACGGGTGCAACTGCCCGTTGCCAACGCCAATGTCGTCAGCCGCCAGTTCCAACCCAAAAATGCCTTGCTCATGAGCTACCTGCCACTCAACGGTGGCGGTCAGTTGGCAGTGCTCAACACCCATCTGGAACGGGCTGACGAGTCGGATGAAACCCTGCCCAAGCAGGTCGCGGCCGTGGCCAGGGCCCTGGACAGGCTCGAATCGGCAGGCACGCCCTGGATGATCGGCGGCGACTTCAACCTCCTGCCCCTGGGCCAGTACCTGCGCCTGCCGGTCGAACAACGCACGCCCTATTCCGCAGACAGCCCGCTGCATCTGCTATGGGACAAATACCCGATGATTCCCACCAACAACGAGGCCAGCGGCATCGACCGCAAGCACTGGCTGACCCACTATCCGAACGACCCCGGCCTCAACGGCCCCGACCGCACCGTCGACTACCTGTTCTACAGCCCGCAGATCAAGCGGGTCGCAGCCAGGGTGCGGCAGGACGATACCTTGCGCATTTCCGACCATCTGCCGGTGATTGCACGGTTCCTGCTGCCGGCATCGCCTTGACCCAGGCCGCATCGCCGCCACAACTGGACCTGCGCCGGGGTCAGCTCACTTGCGCGGCTTGACCCGTGCCGTCGCTTCGGCCACCAACGGATCATCCGGCCAGTAATGCTTGGGGTAGCGCCCCTTCAAATCCTTCTTCACTTCGACATAGGTGCTGCGCCAGAAGTTGGCCAGGTCCTGGGTCACCTGCACCGGCCGGCGTGCCGGCGACAGCAGGTGCAGCTTGACCACCTGGCGTCCGCCGGCGATGCGCGGGGTATCGGCCAGGCCGAAGAGCTCCTGCAAGCGCACCGCCAGGATGGGTGGATGCTCACTGTAGTCCAGGCGAATCGACGAGCCCGAGGGCACGCTCAAGTGATGGGGAGCCAGCTCGTCCAGGCGCTGCGGCAATGGCCAGGGCAGCAGGTTGTGAACGATGCTGGACAAATCCAGGTTGGCGAAATGACTGAGGCGCGAGACTCGCCCCAGATAGGGCATCAACCAGTGTTCGAGGCTGTCCAGCAACGCCCCGTCGCTGACATCGGGCCATTCGCTTTCGCCCTTGGCGTCCAGGTCGAGCCGACGCAGCAGCGCAACCCGCGCCTGCCATTGTCGCAGCTCCGGGGTCCAGGGCAGCAGCTCCAGGCCCTTGCGCCGAACCAGGTTCACCAGCGCCTGGCTGCGCGCCGATTCGTCCAGGCCGGTCAGCGGTTCGCGGCTGAGGACCAGCTCACCGACCTTGCGCTGGCGCTCGGCCCGCAACACGCCTTCGCGTTCATCCCAGTCCAGTTGATCCACCGTGCGAACCTGCTCGGCCAGCACCGAATCGAACAGCGTCGGGTCGAAATCCGTCGCCAGATAGATGCGCTCCTCCCGCTGGCCCTGGCGGCTGCCGAGGTCGGCGATCACCAGCCACGGTTGCTTCATCAGGCTGTCAGCCTCGGCAAACAGCGCGGCACGGCCGTTGGCCAGGCGATATTCCGCACCACCGGGCCGCCGCTGCTGGGCGACGCGATCCGGATAGGCCAACGCCAGCAGCGCACCGAGCCAGCGCGGATGATCGGGGTCGGCTACGGCCTCTTCGGCCTTGCCCCGCAGATAGCCGCGATATTGCCGGGCCAGTTGCCGCGCCCGTTGCACCCCGCCCTGGGCGCCGCGTGCCGCACGCTCTTCGCCGGACAACAGGGCCAGGCGATTGTGCAGGTCGGCGCCGGCGCCCCGGAGAATGTCTCGCTCACCCAACAGCGCCGCGACGTTGCACGCCATCTCCGCCAGCCCCAAGGCCTGGCCGCGCAGCAGCAGATGGGCAATGCGCGGATGGGCCGGCAACTCGGCCATGGCCTGGCCATGGCGCGTCAGTTGCTCGCCTTCCAGGGCGCCTAGGCGTTGCAGCAGGTCCTGGGCCTGGGCGTATGCGGCGGCAGGCGGGACGTCGAGCCAGACCAGCTGTTGCGGCGCCACGCCCCAACGTCCCAATTGCAAGGCCAGCCCGGCCAGATCCGCCGAAAGAATCTCGGCGCTGCCGTAGGCCGCCAGTTGTTCGTGCTGGTCCTCGGACCACAAGCGGTAGCACACCCCCGGCTCCAGCCGCCCGGCGCGACCGGCCCGCTGGGTGGCGCTGGCCCGGGAGATACGCTGGGTGTCGAGGCGGGTCATGCCGCTGCCCGGGTCGAAACGTGGCACTCGGGCCAGTCCGGCATCGATCACCACCCGCACGCCGTCGATGGTCAGGCTGGTTTCCGCGATATTGGTGGCCAGCACCACTTTGCGTCGGCCCGCTGGCGCGGGGTCGATGGCGGCGCGCTGGGCCGCCAGGTCCAATTCGCCATGCAGCGGGCACAGCAGCACATCGCCGCTCTCGCCCAAGGCATCGGCCAATTGCTGATGGACGCGGCGGATCTCCGCTTGCCCAGGCAAAAACACCAGTACGCTGCCCGTTTCATCGTGCAGGGCTTGCAGCACTGTCTGCACCAGCCGCGGCTCGATGAATTCGCCGGGCTGGAACGGACGGCCCCAACGCACCGTCACGGGAAACATCCGCCCCTGGCTGCGCAGGATCGGCGCGCTATCCAGCAGCCCGGCCAGGCGCTCGCCTTCGAGGGTGGCGGACATCAGCAGGATCTTCAGCGGCTGCTCTTCGCGAAACAGCTCCCGGCCGTTGAGGCTCAAGGCCAGGGCCAGGTCGGCATCGAGGCTGCGTTCATGAAACTCATCGAAAATCAGCAAGCCCACGCCTTCCAGCGCCGGATCGTCCTGCAGGCGGCGGGTGAGGATGCCTTCGGTGACCACTTCGATACGGGTTTTCGGGCCTACCTTGCTGTCCAGGCGAATCCGGTAGCCCACCGTTTCACCGACCTTTTCCCCCAGTTCGCTGGCCAGCCGCTCGGCCGCCGCCCGGGCCGCCAGGCGCCGGGGTTCGAGCATCAGGATGGTCTGTCCGGCCAGCCAGGGCTCGTTCAGCAAGGCCAGGGGAACGCGGGTGGTTTTACCGGCACCGGGCGGTGCTTCGAGCACGGCTTCGTGGCGCGATGCCAAGGCTTGGCGCAGGGCGGGTAAAACTTCATCAATCGGCAAAGAAATCATGCGGGTGGCCTGTACGGTTAATTCAAGTGCTCAACTTCGAGTGCCAAGGCTTGTCAGGCAAGGCGCATGACGACTCGTAGCCCGCTACGGCGAGGATTGGCAACGCAGCCTGGCAAGTTCTGGCGCCGAAGTTGAGTGCACAAATTAGCCACACAGGCCACTAGCTCCAGAACGGAGGGCCGAGTATAACGGCGAACTGTTTCGCGTGGTCTGGACTCCAACCAGCAACGCCTTTACCTGCTCGGGAGATTGTTATGCGTATGCCATTTCGCGTGATCGGCGGCGTCCTGGTCGCCACCCTGCTGACCCAGCTCAGTGCCTGCGGCTCGATCTTCTATCCCGATCGCCGTGGACAGATCGATGGCAAGATCGACCCGGCCATCGCCGCCCTCGATGCCGTCGGCCTGCTGTTCTACATTATTCCCGGCCTGATCGCGTTCGCCGTGGACTTTGCCACCGGCGCCATCTACTTCGAACCGGGCAAGAGCGCCCAGATCGCCCCGGAGAAACTCAAGCCGGCCATCAACGCCGACGGCAGTGTCGACAACCATAAGCTGCAAGCGATCCTGGAAAGCGAACTGGGCCGCAGCTTCCCGCTGGACGATCCACGGCTGATCCAGCACAAGGGCAGCGCCCAGCAACTGGCTGCCTTCGGCCTCAAGCCTGCCGCATGAAGGGCGCCGCCGAAGGAACGAGCGCGTCATGACTACCAGCACCGAGCATGCCCGTTTGCTGCGCCTGGCCACCCGCGCCTCGGTGGCCGTGGCGTTGATCCTGATCGTCGCCAAGGCCCTGGCCTGGTGGTTGAGCGGGTCGGTGAGCATGCTCGCCGGCCTGACCGACTCGGCGCTGGACGGTGTCACCTCACTGCTCAACCTGTTGGCGGTGCATTACGCCCTGCGCCCCGCCGACGACGACCACCGCTACGGGCACGGCAAGGCCGAGTCCCTGGCCGGCATGGCCCAGGCGCTGTTCATCGGGGGCAGTGCCGTGCTCATCGCGCTGCAGGCGTTCGAACGCATGAAAGCGCCGGTCCCGGTGGATGCGCCCTGGCTGAGTGTCGGTGTGATCGTGTTTTCGTTGGTGCTGACCCTGGCGCTGCTGGCGTTGCAGCATCGAGTCATCCGTGCCACTGGCTCCAACGCGGTGCGTGCCGACTCGCTGCATTACCGCTCCGACCTGTTGCTCAATGGCAGCATCCTGGTAGCACTGGTGCTGGCCGGGCTCGGCTGGTTCCAGGTCGATGCGTGGTTCGGCCTGGGCATCGCCGCGTACATTCTGTGGAGCGCCGTGCAGATCGCCCGGGAAAGCTTCGCGGTGCTGATGGACGAGGAACTGCCGCCCGATGTCAGCCAGCATATGCTGGAACTGGCTTGCGCCGTGCCGGGCGTGCTCGGTGCCCATGACCTGCGTACGCGAATCTCCGGCAACCACTGGTTCGTGCAGTTGCACCTGGAGTTACCAGGGGACCTGACCCTGTCCGTGGCCCATGGCCTCAGCGACCAGGCCGCCGACGCCATCCACCAGGCCTATCCGAAGGCAGAAGTGTTGGTCCATGCCGATCCGTCGGAAGTGGTGAAGCACACCAGCGCTTGATGCCGGACACAGAAGCAGGTGTCGACGCTGATTCGGTTGTGGGTATCAGTAGGTCACCTGATACCCACGGCTGCTCAAGCAACCACCCTGGGCCTGGCGATAGGTCTGTACCACTTCCGGTGCCGGCGGGTAGGTGTAGTTGCGCGGGTCGAAGCCGCTCTGCTGCACTGCCCAGCGATAGCACTCGTAGCCATCCTGGTTGACCTGTTCGGGGGACTGGCCGTTGGCCGGATAAGCCAACACGTCGAAACCGTTACCTTGGGGCTGCGGCTGCGGGTTGGCCACCGGCGCGTCGACCACCACATAATCCCGGGTGTTGGCTTCATAGATGTAATAGGCCCCGGCAGCGAGGAAAAACAGCGAACTGCCGATCCACACTTCCCGGGCGTAATCGGGCAGATAACGGGTACGAATGCCTCGTGGCGGCTGCACCACGACGTAGCGCGGCCCCTGGGGTCGATACCAGTAGCCACCCGAATAGAAATAATCCTCGCCGCGATAGGGCACGCGATAGTGACGGTCCGGAAAACGGTCGATCACATACCCGGGACGATACTGCGGCCCTGGGCCCCAGCCGTTGCCATGCCCGTCCGGTCTACCGGCCCAGTGCGGATCGGGACGGCTGTCATGGCCAGGTCGCGACCCATTGGCCGGGTAACCCTCGCTGCGGCGCGGAATATCGCGGTAGTAACCCGGTTGCGGCTCCCGGGTCTGGGTCACGCTGTCGGGACGGCCCTGGATCGGCAGGTTGTTGCCGGGTTGCTGCTGCGGCGGGCGACCGTAGGCGTTGGGATCGTGAGGTGGACGAACGTCCTGCTGCCCACTGGGGTACTGCGGCTGGACCTCGAACTGCCGACTGTTATCGCCACGAATGATCTCGTTGCCTTGGGGCCGGGGCTGGCCTGGGTAACCCTGCAGGCCGCCACGATTCTGCTGATCGTCGGCCATTCCCTGCGCACTGACACTTGCCCACAACAGACCAACACCTGCCAAACGCCAGATGCGCGACTTCATGAAATTCCTCACACGGGTTCAGGGCCTGAACATGAGACTGGAAAAGCCCAGGCCGGTTCTGCACAGATTATCAGCCCCGGGGCTTATTTCGCAGGCATAAAAAAGGGAGGCCCGTCGGCCTCCCCTTGTGAATTTTGTCCGTGCTCGACGCTTTTGACGTCGGCTCACCTCACGCCGTCTTCTGGACAGTGTGCAGCTCGGGGGCCTGCCGGCACCGGTGGGTGCCGCGACCGCAGCCGGCCTGATTCGGCGGGCTGCACTGGACTGTTTGTCCGAGCAGTGATCTTGGTGATAAGGATAGGCTTCACGGGCCGACAGATGATTGCGAAGATTGCTGCTTTAAACATCACTTGCGCAATTTTTAACCCCAGAGAGATAATCTGCCGCAATTATCAAGATAAAGGCCCGACCGATGAGCAAACTCGACCGTTACGACCTGAGCATATTGGCGGAATTGCAGCGCGATGCGCGGATCTCCAACCAGGAACTGGCCGAGCGCATCGGTCTGTCGCCCTCCCCTTGCTCGCGACGAGTCAAGCAGCTGGAAGACGACGGTTATATTTCACGCCAGGTCGCCCTGCTCGATCGCAAGATGCTCGGCCTGAGCCTGACGGCCTATGTGCTGATCGGCATGGATCGCCACACGCCCGAGCGTTTCGAGAATTTCGAGGCGGCCATCCGCAACCTGCCGCAGGTCCTGGAATGCAGCCTGGTGACCGGCATGGACGCGGACTACCAGCTCAAGGTGGTGGTACCGGACATGGACCATTACCAAAAGCTGCTGCTGGGACACCTGACCCGGATCGACGGCGTAACCAGCGTGCGTTCGAGCTTCGTACTGAACCAGGTGCTCAACAGCACCGAGTTGCCGTTGACTCACCTGCGTAACTGAACATCCCTCTGAAATCCTGAGCAAGCGATGGCGGTGGACCGGCCAAATCACTGACAGCGGTAATGCCGCCATCGCGAGCAAGCTCGCTCCCACAGGGGGGCCGGGCGCATGGATATTGCGCTTGTCATAAATCCAACGTGGGAGCGAGCTTGCTCGCGATCGCGTCAGCCCAGGCGATGAATAGCTGCGACACACCGCCGCAGGCCAATCCCCCGCGCTTGCACCATGCCGTATACTCGCCGCGCCTTTTCAACCCCGCCCACGCCGGAGTGTTTCGATGGATCCTGCCGTTTTCGAAGAGTGGATGATGACTGGCCTGGTCAGCATCCTGATCATTTTCATGGGTTTCATCGTCTGGGACCTGGCCAAGAAATCCAAGGCCGGACGCTTCGGCTCGTTCATCCTGTTCTTCGTGCTGGGCCTTGGCGTGGCAGCGTTCATCATCAAGAGCGTGGTGATCGGCCTGATCGAATCCGGGACGCTATAAGCGCGCCGGCACTTCCTTCCACTGACCCTGGTCGAGCCCTTCGATCGTCCAGTCGCCGATCCTGACCCGCACCAGGCGCAACGTCGGCAAGCCCACCGCAGCAGTCATGCGCCGGACCTGGCGGTTGCGCCCCTCGCGAATCACCAATTCCAGCCAGCTCGTAGGCACGCTCTTGCGAAAGCGCACGGGTGGGTTGCGTGGCCACAGCTGCGGCTCATCCAACTGCCGCGCCTCGGCCGGCAAGGTCATGCCGTCGTTCAACTCCACGCCATCGCGCAGACGCTGCAACTGCCCGGCACTCGGCTCGCCTTCCACCTGCACCCAATAGGTCTTGGCCAGCTTATGCCTAGGGTCGGCAATGCGCGCCTGCAATTGCCCATCGTTGGTGAGCAGCAGCAACCCTTCACTGTCGCGATCCAATCGCCCGGCCGGATAAATGCCCGGTATGTCGATGAAATCCTTGAGCGTCGCCCGCCCCTGGCCATCGCTGAACTGGGTCAGCACATCGAAGGGTTTGTTGAACAGGATCAGCTTCGGCTCCGCCGGCGGGGCCTTGGCCACGCGGCGCGGCGCGGTTGCCTGTGGCTTCGCGCCGGGACGATGGGAAGCGGGACGAGGAGAACGGGGCATAGTGGCACGGCATCTAGCGATCAGGGCCGCCAATGCTAGTGGCCCGACCGCTAAATAACCACCGTCACATCAGCGGAACGGAGGCTCGTCGAAGCTGCGCAGCTTTCGTGAGTGCAAGGAGTTCAGCTCGGTGCGCAGCAGGTCCAGCGCGGCGATGCCGATCTTCAGGTGCTGGTTGACCGCCCGTTCATAGAACGCGTTGGCCGAACCGGGCAGCTTGATCTCGCTGTGCAGCGGCTTGTCCGAAACGCACAGCAACGTGCCATACGGCACCCGCAGGCGATAACCCTGGGCCGCGATGGTGCCGCTCTCCATATCCACCGCCACGGCGCGAGACAGGTTGATCAACGGACGTTCCTGGGCCCAGCGCAGTTCCCAGTTGCGGTCATCGTAGGTCAGTACCGTGCCGGTACGCAGGCGCTTCTTAAGCTCGTCGCCCTTCTCGCCGGTGATATTCGCCGCGGCCTGCTGGAGCGCCAGTTGCACTTCCGCCAGGGCCGGAATCGGAATGTTCGGCGGTACCACCCGGTCGAGGATGCCATCGCGGCGCATGTAGGCGTGGGCCAGGACATAGTCGCCGATGGTCTGGGACTGCCGCAGGCCGCCGCAGTGACCGATCATCAGCCAGCAATGCGGTCGCAGTACCGCCAGGTGGTCGGTAATGTTCTTGGCGTTGGACGGACCCACCCCGATGTTCACCAGGGTCACGCCATGGCCGTCGCTGGCCTGCAGGTGATAGGCCGGCATCTGGTAGCGGTGCCAGACCACGCCGGCGGCGATGGCCGAGGCTTCGCCGTGGTCCATGTTCTTGTCGATGATCACGTTGCCCGGCAGGACCATACGCACGAAACGCGGATCGCTGCGCAACTGCTCCAGGCCGTGGACGATGAACTGGTCGACATAGCGGTGATAGTTGGTCAGCAGGATCCAAGGTTGCACATGGCGCCAGTCGCTACCGGTGTAGTGCACCAGTCGGCGCAGGGAGAAGTCCACGCGGGCGGCATCGAACAGCGCCAGGGGCAGCGGGTCGGTATTTTCCCAGTCATAGAGCCCGTCGGCGATGCCGTCGGTGGCGGCCGACAGGTCTGTGCTGGGGAAAACCCGCGCCAGCACCGCTGCCGTCACGCCGGAGCCGGCCAGTTCGTCACCCTGCTCGACCACGTACGGGTACGGGATGTTCTGTTCGCTGACACCCACTTCCACGGTGACGGTAAAGTCATGCATCAGCGGGACGAGCTGTTCCAGCAGGTATTTACGGAACGCGGCAGGGTGGGTAACGGTGACGCAATAAGTGCCCGGCAGCTGGACCTTGGCGTAGGCCCGGGTGGTTTGTGGGACTTCGCCGTGGCAATGGTAGGTCAGGCGCAGGGCGGGATAGCGAAACAAGGCCCGCTGCTCGGCATCCGGTTCGATTCGATCCTTGAGGTAACGCATGAGCGCCTGGTTCAGCGCGGTGGTCGCACGCTCGTGCAGTGCCGCGAGCCGGTCTACGGCTTGCTCGGCGGTTTGAACGACAATAAACGCTTCGGTCACGATCAGCTTCCTGTGTTCTGACTTGCAGGCCTTCATCTTGCCTGCATCGCCGCCCGACGGGAACAGTGGCGTATTGGCGCGCTCGACCATTCACCCACAATTGATCTTCAGCCCCTGTGGAAGCCAGCTTGATCGCTCCCACAGGGAGAGGCGGTGTTTCTAAAAGCCATGCGGAGTCGAGCGCGCCACGATCGCCTCGACATTCAACCCCCGAGGCAGGGCTCCATACGCCCGGCCGGTCGAACCCAGGCGACTGGCGATGAAGGCATCGCTGACCTCGCTGTTCCCCGCCTCCAGCAACAGCCTGGCTTGCAGGCCCACGGCGATGTCTTCGGTCAACTGCCGGGCACGGTACTGGATGTCGTCGGTGTCCTTGAACGCCGTGTGCAGTCCCTCGATATGGGCGGCCAGGCGTTTGTCGCCGTGGCCGTCGCCCAGTTCGCTGAACAGCACTTCCAGCACCCCCGGCTCCTTGGACAGGGCCCGCAATACATCCAGACATTGCACGTTGCCGGAGCCTTCCCATGTCGAGTTGACCGGCGCTTCCCGGTACAGGCGCGGCAGGATGCTGTCTTCCACGTAACCGGCACCGCCCATGCATTCGGCGGCCTCGTTGATCATCCCGGGGGCGCGCTTGCAGATCCAGTATTTGCCCACCGCCGTCACCAGCCGGGCGAACCTGGCCTCGTGCTCGTCACTCAAGTGATCCAGCGCCCGGCCCATGCGCAGGCTCAGGGCCAGGGCGGCCTCGCTTTCCAGGGCGAGGTCGGCCAGGACGTTCTGCATCAGCGGCTGCTCGCTCAGCAACCGGCCGCCGACCTGGCGGTGCGCGCAATGATGGCTGGCCTGGGTCAGGGCCTGGCGCATCAGGGCGCTGGAACCGACCATGCAATCGAAGCGTGTCATGGCAACCATCTCGATGATGGTCGGTACCCCCCGCCCCTCTTCGCCCATCATCCAGGCCAGGGCCCCACGGAACTCGACTTCGCTGGAGGCATTGGAACAATTGCCCAGCTTGTTCTTCAACCGCTGAATGTAGAACTGATTGCGGGTGTCGTCCGGGCGGTGGCGCGGCAGCAGGAAACAGCTCAACCCCTTGTCGGTCTGGGCCAGGGTCAGGAAGGCATCGCACATCGGTGCCGAACAGAACCATTTGTGACCCACCAGCTCATAGGCCTGCCCCGGACCGCTGGCGCCCACCGGATAGGCCTTGGTGGTGTTGGCGCGCACATCGGTGCCGCCCTGTTTCTCGGTCATCGCCATGCCAAGGGTGACCCCGGCCTTGTGCGCCATGCCGACATTGCGCGGGTCGTATTCGGTGGCGAGCACTTTCGGCAGCCAGCGCTCGGCCAGGTCCGGTTGCAGGCGCAACGCCGGCACGCTGGCGAAGGTCATGGTCAACGGGCAACCGGTGCCCGCTTCGGCCTGGCTATGCAGGTAGGTCATCGAAGCCCGGGCGACGTGGGCACCGGGTTGCGGATGGGCCCAAGGCAGACTGGGCAGGCCATGCTCGATGGCGGTGCGCATCAACTGATGGTAGGCGGGATGGAATTCCACCAGGTCGATGCGGTGGCCATAACGGTCATGGCTGGAAAACACCGGCTTGTTCTGGTTGGCCAGGAAGCCCGCCTCCATCAACGGCCCACCGGCCAGCGCGCCGTACTCATCGATCCGCGCCTGTGCCCAGCCAGCGCCAAAACGCTGCGACCACTGTTGCAGCGGCAGGTCGATGCGATACAGGTTGGCACCGTCCAGGGAGGGGGGCTGATTGGTGACGTCGTGGGTTTCGGCGAACTGGTGCAGGTTCATGACGGGGCTCCTCGGTCGGCCAGCAGACATTCAGTTAAGCACCGCCTCCAGGCCGAACAAAGTGTCATACCTGCCTAAATATCGGCGCTTTCACCCTGCTTCGGACAAAGCACCCGCCGTTGCAGGATCGTCTGCAACACCTCGAATTTCACCGGTTTGCTCAGGTAATCGATCAAGGAACCCGAGGGACAGAAAGGCTGCTCCAGGGAGGGACTGACCACCAGCACCGGTACATCTTCACACCCGGCCAAGGTACGGATCTGGCAGCAGACCGCCGCCCCGTCCAGCGGGGGCGACTGGCAGTCGAGCAACACCGCATCGAAACTGTCTTGCTGCAACAGTTCCAGTGCCGCATGCCCGTTGTCGACCGTACGCACCCGATAGCCAAGCTTGAGCAACATGCCGCGCATGACCAACTGATCGACGCTATTGTCATCGGCCAACAGCACCGTGCAGTCCTGGGGCCGGCGAGCGCCCTGCCGAGCGCCGAACGAAAACGGCGTGGGCACGGACACGGGCAGTGCCGTCTCGAATTCGACGTCCAGCTGGAAACGGCTGCCACGGCCGGGCTCGGAGGTATGGGTCAAACGGCCACCGAGCAACTCCACCAGTTGCCGGCAAATCGCCAGGCCGACGCCGAGACCACCGAACTCACGGGTCATCGAGCCGTCGAGCTGGAAGAACCGCTGGTACAACGTCGCCTCGCCCAGGTCGGTGAAGCCGATGCCGGTGTCGATCACGGCGAAGGACAGCGCCCATCGATCGAGCGCCGTAGGCTTGCCACTGACTCGCAGCGCAAGGCCCCCCACCCGGGTGAACTTGATGGCATTGTCCAACAGGCACTCCAGGCATTGCGCCAGCTTGCCGCTGTCCCCCAGCAGGCGATCCACCACGCCGGATGCCACGTCAACCTTGAAATCCAGCCCCTTGGCCCCGGCATTGCTGCCGAACTGCACCTGCAGGGCATCGATCATCCCGCGAAGGCTGAACGGTGCCGGCGAAACCTTGAGCTTGCCCGCCTGCAACTCGGTGAGGGTGAGCATACCGTTGACCATGCGCATCATGTCCCGCGCCGAACCGGCGGCGGTCTGCTGGTACTGGATCAGCTCCTCCCCCATTTCGACGGTTTCCATCAGCTCCAGGGAACCGATCACACCATTCATGGGGGTACGCAGCTCGTGGGTCAGGGTGGCGAGGAATTCGTCCTTGAGCTTGTTGCCCTGGGCCAACTGCTGGTTGAGCATTTCCAGTTTCTGCCCGGCGTCGAACAGCGTCTGGGCCTGCTGTTCACGCATGGCGTTGATGCGGTCGGCCAGGGCCAGGGACAACAGCGCCACCTCGATGGCCGAGCCGATCTGGCTGGCGTACATGGTCAGGAAGACGTTCGGCAGGTAGCCGAGCACCATCATCGTGTTGACGATGCCCCCCAGCAAGAACGCCGACCAGGCGATGATGAAGTAACGAGCCACCCGCAACCCGCGCCACCAGGCGAACAACCCGGCGGCAAAGATCACCACGGTGAAGACCAGCGCCAGTAGTGTCGCCAGACGCAGTGCCAGGGCGTAGCTGGTCATCAAAGACAGGCCGATCACCACGGCGCTGTAGGCGATCAAGGCCAGCAACAGCCGGTCCATCCAGCGGCAGTACTGGGTGGTCTGCAGGAAGCTGCGGGCGAACTGGCTGCCGAACAGTCCTGCGCAACCGATGAAGAACGGCGTCGCGGCGTTGGCCCACCAGGGGCTGTCCGGCCAGAAGAACTCCACCGCCGCGCCGTTGACCGACAACTGATAGAGGCCGAACGAAGCGATGTAGACGATGTAATAGAGGTAGCTGGTGTCCCGCACGCTCAGGTAGATGAACAGGTTGTAGACCAGCATCCCCAGCAACACGCCATAGATGATCCCCAACACATACAGGCGCACCGGTTGCTGTTCGAGGTAAGCGGTGCTGGACCACAGCGTCAGCGGCGCCTGGATCGACCCCTCGCTCTGCAGGCGCAGATACACGGTCTGGCGCTGGTCGGGCTTGAAGTCCAGGCTGAAGACATAGTTGTTCTGGCGAATTTCCCGGGCGGCGAACGGCAGCGCATCGCCGGTCCGGCGAACCAGGCGATACGCTCCCGTGGCGTCCGGCAGGTACAGGTCGAGGTGGTCCAGCGGCGGATACGCCAGCTCCAGCAGCCAGGTGCGCTGGGCCTGGGGATTCTCGGGACGGTAGTGCAGGTCGATCTTCAGCCAGAACGCCGACCGTGAATAACCGGCGTTGAGGGTGTCCTTGCCATGGGGCTTGAAGCCACCGGTTGCGGCCTGGGCCATGACATCGTCGAGGGTGGCCGTGCCGTTGACGTCTTCGAAAACCTGCATGGCCTGACCCAGGGACAGGCGTTGGGTGAACTCATTGAATTCGAGGGCGCTCGCCAAGGGGGGCAAGCACAGCAGCAACATCAGCAAATAGCGCATTTAAGCCCCAGCGTGGCCTGTCCGGTTGAGTCAGGAAGCCCCCCATTCCCTGAGTAGACGTAAAACCGGCATTACCTGTTATGTGTTGGATCCATCTTTAGCATAGCCGCTGATGGCCAATCTGCACCATTGAAATTTTTCCACCAGAACGCTCTAGAACGGGCGTTTCAGCGCAATGCATTGAGCTAGAGCTGTTGCTTTGGTCAGATTGCGATGCGCCCCTGCAGCCAGGCTCGAGGGTGGCGAGGGGAATTTAGCGTTTCGCCAGGCTCTGTACGAAAAGTCTTGAGACGAAGGTCAGGCAGTGCGGGGCAGTTTTCAACGCAGCATGAACAGGCATCAAGGCTTTTGGTACAGGGCCTTGGATCCCTCGCCACACATAAATCCTGCCTGCAGCTGTTTCCCCTGCTACAGGCGTGCGCCGATCGAATGGGTTTGGTGGTAAGCTCGCGCACCATGAATATCTACAGCTCTCGCCCCGTTGTCCTCTGTCTCTCCGGCCACGACCCCAGTGGGGGCGCCGGCCTGCAGGCAGATATCGAAGCCTTGCTCGCCCAGGGTTGTCACGCCGCTGCGGCGGTTACCGCGCTGACCGTGCAAGACACGGTGAACGTGAGCGATTTCCGCGTACTCGACCGGGAGTGGGTCCTGGCGCAAGCCAATGCCGTGCTCAACGATTCGTCGGTGGCGGCAGTCAAGCTGGGCATGCTCGGCTCGCTGGAAATGGTCGACACCGTGGTCGAGCTGCTCCAGGCGCATCCGCATTTGCCGACGGTCTGCGACCCGGTGCTGCGCGCCGGCGGCGGTGGTCGCCTGGGCAAGGATGAAGTCGGCTACGCCATGCGCGAACGCCTGTTGCCCTTGTCGATCATTGCCACCCCCAATCTGCCCGAAGCCCGCATCCTCGCCGAACTGCCCGAGGGCAGCGCGGATGAATGCGCCGAAAAACTGCTGCCCTTCGTCAAGCACCTGTTGATCACCGGCGGTCATGGCGACGAACATGAAGTTCACAATCGCCTGTATAGCCGGGACGGTCGTCGCGAAACCTTTACCTGCCAGCGCCTGCCCGGCAGCTACCATGGCTCCGGCTGCACCCTGGCCAGCGCCCTGGCCGGCCGACTGGCCCAGGGCGAACAGCTTGCCAGCGCCGTGAAGACAGCCCTGGACTACACCTGGCGCACCTTGCGCGATGCCGAACAGCTGGGCAAAGGCCAGTTCGTGCCGCGTCGCCTGCCGCTGGATTTCTGCTCCTAGCACCGGAGGCCTGCTGCATGAAACTACGTGGCCTTTACGCCATCACCGATAGCCAGTTACTGGCCGGCAAGTTCCTCGCCTATGTCGAAGCGGCACTGGAAGGTGGCGTCACCCTGCTGCAATACCGCGACAAGAGCAGCGACGAAGCACGGCGCCTGCGCGAAGCCGAAGCGCTGCGCAACCTGTGCGAACGCTACAAGACCCAGCTGATCATCAACGACGATGCCGAGCTGGCTGCGCGCCTGGGCGTCGGCGTGCACCTGGGACAGACCGATGGCCCGCTGGCACCGGTGCGGGCGCTGCTCGGGCGCAAGGCGATCATCGGCTCCACCTGCCATTCCAGCCTGGAGCTGGCCGAACAGGCGGCCAGCGAGGGTGCCAGCTATGTCGCCTTCGGACGCTTCTTCAACTCCAACACCAAGCCCGGCGCGCCCAGCGCAAACCTTGAACTGCTCGAACAGGCCCGCGTCAAACTGCATATCCCGGTATGCGCCATTGGCGGCATCACCCTGGACAATGCCGCCCCGCTGGTGGCCCACGGTGTCGACCTGCTCGCCGTGGTCCACGGCCTGTTCGGCGCCGACAGCACCGCCGAGGTGACGCGCCGCGCCCGCGCCTTCAACAGCCTGTTGCACATCAACTGATTCCGATTTCGAGAGACCGACCATGTCCCGTTCCGAAACCCTGTTTGCCAACGCCCAGAAACATATCCCCGGCGGCGTGAACTCCCCCGTCCGTGCATTCAAGAGCGTCGGCGGCACCCCGCTGTTCTTCAAGCACGCCGAAGGCGCATATGTCACCGACGAAGACGACAAGCGCTACGTGGACTACGTGGGCTCGTGGGGCCCGATGATCCTCGGGCACAGCCATCCGGACGTGCTGGATGCCGTACGCCGGCAACTGGAGCACGGCCTGTCCTACGGTGCCCCGACCGCGATGGAAACCGAGATGGCCGACCTGGTCTGCTCCATCGTGCCGTCCATGGAGATGGTGCGCATGGTCAGCTCCGGCACCGAGGCGACCATGAGCGCCATCCGCCTGGCCCGCGGCTACACCGGTCGCGACAGCATCATCAAGTTCGAAGGCTGCTACCACGGCCATTCCGACAGCCTGCTGGTCAAGGCCGGTTCCGGCGCGTTGACCCAAGGCGTGCCCAGCTCGGCCGGCGTGCCGGCGGCATTCGCCAAACACACCCTGACCCTGCCGTTCAACGATCTGGAAGAAGTCGAGAAGATGCTCGGCGAAGTCGGCCAGGAAGTGGCGTGCATCATCGTCGAGCCGGTGGCCGGCAACATGAACTGCGTTCCGCCGGCCCCAGGTTTCCTCGAAGGCTTGCGCAGCCTGTGTGACCAACATGGCGTGGTGCTGATCTTCGATGAAGTGATGACCGGTTTTCGCGTGTCCCTCGGCGGAGCCCAGGCCCATTACGGGGTGACTCCGGACCTGAGCACCTTCGGCAAGATCATCGGCGGTGGCATGCCAGTGGGCTGCTTCGGCGGCAAGCGCGCCATCATGGAATGCATCGCGCCGCTGGGCCCGGTCTACCAGGCCGGCACTCTGTCGGGCAACCCGCTGGCCATGGCCGCCGGCCTGACCACCTTGCGCCTGATCAGCCGCCCCGGCTTCCACGCCGAGCTGACCGACTACACCACCCGCCTGCTCGACGGCCTGCAGATTCGTGCGGACGCCGCAGGCATCCCGTTCGTGACCACCCAGGCCGGCGGCATGTTCGGGCTGTACTTCAGCGGCGCAGACGACATCGTGACCTTCGAAGATGTCATGGCCAGCGATGCAGATCGCTTCAAGCGCTTCTTCCACCTGATGCTCGAAGGCGGCGTCTACCTGGCACCGAGCGCATTCGAAGCCGGCTTTACCTCCATCGCCCATGGCGAGGCCGAGCTGAAGATCACCCTCGATGCGGCCGAACGAGCCTTCGCTGCGCTGAAGTAAGCCTGTGGATAACTGACGCTGGCTGACACCAGCGTCAGTGATTGACGATAGCCCCCGGCCTCTTTTCCTACGCCTTTACCCCTGAAGCCGCCATTGATGCCCATCAGCAGCAGAAAAACGAGTAAAGACTTTGTAAGGATGGCCCTGCTTATTTCATAATGCGCGCTTATTGGATCCCCCGGAGGGTCCGCGCGCCCCTCAGAGGTAAGTCGATTCCCATGAACCGCACCGGCCGCACCCTTGCCCTGGGCTGCCTGTTGCTCCTTCAGCCCCTGCTGGCGAATGCACAGGCAGGCGGCAACTCGTTGTTGATCCCGGCGATGGGCCGTTGCACGCTCAACACCCAGCCACAAGATCTCGCACCGGCGCTCGACGCCTGTCGAAAAGCGGCGGACGCAGGCGATGCTCAAGCGCAATACGAGCTGGGTGAGTTCTACTACGACGGCAAGGCCGCGCCACGCGACCTCAAGCTGGCCCTCGACTATTTCGAAAAAGCCTCGCTGCAAGGCCATGCCCAGGCGCAGTTCAAGCTGGGCGGCATGTTCTTCCATGGCGAAGGCGTACCCGCCAATAACGTCCAGGCCTACATTGTCCTGAAGATGGCAGCGGTCAATGGCGCCGAAGAAGCCCTGGACACCGCCGACGAAGTCGCCGAGCAGATGCCCCGCGACGAGCTGGAAGTGGCAACCCAGGTGCTGGGACAGATCTTCCGCAAATACCTGATGGAATTGCAGAACGCCGACGGGCGCACGCCTTTTTCACCACTGCCCTGACTATTCTTCGGCCTTGATGGCCTCATCGCGAGCAAGCTCGCTCCCAAATGGGCTCTCTGTGCGCACAAGTTTGCGAGCATCGACAATCCAGTGTGGGAGCAAGCTTGCTCGCGATTGGGAGCACCTCGGTCTTGACTTACTTCTCGGGCATCGGCATCGGAAATGGCATCACGTTGCCAACCGTGCCACGGGCTTCGCTGATTTTCGGGGTGCCCAGGCGCTCCACCTCGTCGATACGCACGATCGAGTGCATCGGCACAAAACTGCGCACCACGCCTTCGAACTGTGCCTTGAGCTTTTCTTCACTCGGATCGACGACCACCTGCGTGCGCTCGCCGAAGACGAACTCTTCTACCTCCAGGAAGCCCCACAGATCGCTCTGGTAGATCTGCTTGGCGTACATCTCGAACACCTGGCCCTGGTTGAGGAAAATCACCTTGTAGATTGGAGCTTCACGTTTGGTCATGGCAGGCGAAACACATCGGCGGGTAAAAATGAGGGCGCGAACTATAGCATAGCCGTTGCTCGCACAGCGGTAGGAACCGGGGGACTTGTTCCCTATAATGCGCGGTTCTTTGAATCACGTGAGACCCAGGTCCATGGCCAAGAAGCTTTACATCGAAACCCACGGTTGCCAGATGAACGAGTACGACAGCTCGCGCATGGTGGATCTGCTGGGTGAGCACCAGGCCCTGGAAGTCACCGCGCGCGCTGAAGACGCGGACGTGATCCTGCTCAATACCTGCTCGATCCGCGAACGCGCCCAGGACCGGGTCTACTCCCAGCTCGGCCGCTGGCGCGAACTCAAACTGGCCAACCCGGAGATGGTCATCGCCGTGGGTGGCTGCGTGGCCAGCCAGGAAGGCGCGGCGATTCGTGACCGTGCGCCGTACGTTGACGTGGTTTTCGGCCCGCAGACCCTGCACCGCCTGCCGGAAATGATCGACGCGGCGCGCATCACCAAGCTGCCGCAGGTCGACGTCACATTCCCCGAGATCGAGAAATTCGACCACCTGCCCGAGCCCCGCATCGATGGCCCGAGCGCCTATGTCTCGGTCATGGAAGGTTGCAGCAAGTACTGCACTTTCTGCGTAGTGCCCTACACCCGGGGCGAAGAAGTCAGCCGGCCATTCGACGACGTGATCGCCGAGATCATCCATCTGGCGGAGAACGGCGTTCGAGAAGTCACGCTGCTGGGGCAGAACGTCAACGGTTATCGTGGCCTGACCCATGACGGCCGGCTCGCGGACCTCGCCGAACTGATCCGCGTGGTCGCGGCGGTGGACGGCATCGACCGTATTCGCTACACCACTTCGCACCCCCTGGAGTTCTCCGACAGCCTCATTCGCGCCCATGCCGAGGTGCCGGAACTGGTCAAGCACCTGCATCTACCGGTGCAATCGGGTTCCGACCGGATCCTCGCGGCCATGAAACGCAACCACACGGCGCTGGAGTACAAGTCCAAACTGCGCAAACTGCGGGCGGCGGTTCCGGGGATCTGCATCAGTTCGGACTTTATCGTCGGTTTTCCCGGCGAAACCGAGAAAGACTTCCAGCAGACCATGAAGCTGATCGAAGACGTGGGTTTCGACTTTTCCTATTCCTTTGTCTATAGCCAGCGCCCCGGCACTCCGGCGGCCGACCTGGCGGACGACACCCCCGAGGAATTGAAAAAGGAACGGCTCAACGCCTTGCAGCACCGTTTGAACCAGCAGGGTTTCGAGATCAGCCGACAAATGGTCGGTACCATCCAGCGGATCCTGGTGACCGATTACTCGAAAAAAGACCCTGGCGAACTGCAAGGACGGACCGAAAACAACCGCATCGTCAATTTCCGCTGCGACACCCCGGCCCTGATCGGCCAGTTCGCCGACGTGCACATCGACTCCGCGCAACCGCACTCCCTGCGGGGTTCGCTGGTCCAGTAACCCCCCATTGCCTGTGGGAGCGAGCCTGCTCGCGATAGCGGTGGATCAGTTGATGCCAATGTCGACAGACACTCAGCCACCGCGAGCTGGCTCGCTCCCATAGGGATAGTGTCGAGCCCTGTGATCGTTTAAGACCTTTCACACCCAGCCTACTGGCGTTATCCTTGATTTCACTTCAATTGCCCCGGGCGGCTAAAAACGACCTTGAACGCACCCATCGAACCCCATCGCTTTATCCTCGAGCCCTTTGAGGCTCGCCGCTTCGCCAATCTGTGCGGGCAATTCGACGAGCACCTGCGCTTGATCGAACAGCGCCTGGCCATCGAGATCCGTAACCGCGGAAACCAGTTCGAGCTGATCGGCGAACCCAAGCACACCACCTCCGCGGAAAACCTCCTGCGCCGTCTCTATCGGGAAACCAAAGGGAGCGAGCTGTCGCCGGACACGGTCCACCTGTTCCTGCAGGAATCGGCTGTCGAAGAACTCGACAACCACGCCCCGTCGGAACCTGCCGTGGCCCTGCGCACGAAGAAAGGCATGATTCGCCCGCGCGGCTTGAATCAACAGCGCTACGTGAAGGAAATCCTGGGCAACGACATCAACTTCGGCATCGGCCCGGCCGGTACCGGCAAGACCTACCTGGCCGTGGCTTGCGCGGTGGACGCGCTGGAGCGCGAACAGGTCCGGCGCATCCTGCTGGTGCGGCCGGCAGTCGAAGCGGGTGAAAAGCTCGGTTTCCTGCCGGGCGACCTGACCCAGAAGATCGACCCGTACCTGCGGCCCCTGTATGACGCGCTCTACGAAATGCTCGGCTTCGAACATGTCGCCAAGCTGATCGAGCGCCAGGTCATCGAGGTCGCGCCGCTGGCCTACATGCGCGGTCGTACATTGAACAACAGCTTCATCATCCTCGACGAAAGCCAGAACACCACCGTCGAACAGATGAAAATGTTCCTGACCCGGATCGGCTTCGGCTCAACCGCCGTCATCACCGGGGACATCACCCAGGTCGACCTGCCTCGTGGCACCAAGTCCGGGCTGCACCATGTGATCCAGGTGCTCAAGGACGTGCCGGGTATCAGCTTCACCCATTTCATGCCCAAGGACGTCGTGCGCCATCCACTGGTACAGCGCATCGTCGAGGCCTATGAGCGCTTCGAACAGCGCGCGGCCGAGGACACGCATGACGGCAAAGGCAATCGTCCCGATGCTTGAACTCGACCTGCAACTGGCCAGTGAACACCCCGCGCCCCAGGAAGCCCAGTTCCGCCAGTGGTGCGAGCTGGCGTTGCGCCAGCGCAGCGCCGACTCGGAGCTGACGATCCGCCTCGTGGACGAACCCGAAGGCCGCGAGCTGAACCACACCTGGCGGCAGAAAGACTACGCCACCAACGTGCTGTCGTTCCCCGCCGACGTGCCCGACGATCTGCTGGACATTCCGCTACTGGGCGACCTGGTGATCTGCGTGCCGGTGGTGGAGCGCGAAGCGGCCGAACAGGGCAAGAGCCCCGAGGCCCACTGGGCCCATCTGGTGATTCACGGCTGCTTGCATCTTCTGGGGTACGACCATATTGAAGATGAAGAAGCCGAGGAAATGGAAGCGCTGGAACGAACGTTGCTAGCTGAGTTGGGTCATCCCGACCCCTACGCCGACGACGAACACTGATACATCAACCTGTAACGACAAAGGATTCAGAGTAATCGCTATGAGCGAAGATCGATCGACCAACGGGCAGAAGTCATGGCTGGGCAAGCTCACCCAGGCTTTTGCCCATGAGCCGAAAAACCGCCAGGAGCTGCTGGAGCTGCTGCGCGATGCACACCAGAACAAACTGCTGGACAGCGAAGCGCTGGCCATCGTCGAGGGCGCCATCCAGGTCGCTGACCTGCAGGTACGGGACATCATGGTCCCGCGCTCGCAGATGATCAGCATCAAGGCGACCCAGACACCCCGCGAATTCCTGCCAGCCGTGGTGGACTCGGCCCACTCGCGCTATCCGGTGGTCGGCGAGAGTCACGACGATGTCATGGGCGTGCTGCTGGCCAAGGACCTGCTGCCGCTGATCCTCCAGGAGAACGGCGACAGCTTCAACATCAAGGACCTGCTGCGTCCGGCCACCTTCGTGCCCGAATCCAAGCGCCTCAATGTGCTGCTGCGCGAGTTCCGCGCCAACCACAACCACATGGCCATCGTCATCGACGAGTACGGCGGCGTGGCCGGGCTGGTCACCATCGAGGACGTGCTAGAGCAGATCGTCGGCGACATCGAGGACGAGCATGACGTGGAAGAAGACAGCTACATCAAGCCGTTGCCCAGCGGCGACTTCCTGATCAAGGCCCTGACGCCGATCGAGAACTTCAACGAGTTCTTCGACAGCCAGTTCTCCGACGACGAGTTCGACACCGTCGGCGGCCTGGTGATGAGCGCCTTCGGCCACCTGCCCAAGCGCAACGAAACCACGGAAATCGGTTCCTGGCGCTTCCGCATCCTGAACGCCGACAGCCGCCGGATCCACCTGCTGCGCCTGTCACCCATCGCCCGTTAAACCACTCGAGACCCGCTAAGGACATACATGCGCTGGATAACCCGCCCCGGCTGGCCCGGTAACCTGCTGGCCGTGGCGGCCGGCGCGATCACCACCCTGGCCCTGGCGCCTTTCGACATCTGGCCCCTGGCACTGCTGGCGGTGGGGTTGTTCTACGCAGGGTTGCGCGAGCTTTCCCCTCGCCAGGCCCTGGGCCGCGGCTGGTGCTTCGGCTTCGGCCTGTTTGGCGCCGGCACCAGCTGGATCTACGTCAGCATCCATAACTTCGGCGGCGCCTCGGTATTGCTTGCCGGGCTGCTGATGCTGCTGTTCGTTGCCGCCATCGCCTGGTTCTTCGCCTTGCCCGCCTGGCTCTGGGCCCGCTGGCTGCGGCGCAACGAAGCCCCGTTGGCCGACGCCCTGGCCTTCGCCGCGCTCTGGCTCGGCCAGGAGGCCTTTCGCGGCTGGTTCCTCACCGGGTTTCCCTGGATGTATTCCGGCTACAGCCAGCTCGACGGTCCGCTGGCCGGCCTCGCGCCGCTGGGCGGAATGTGGCTGATTTCCTTCACCCTGGCCCTGACCGCTGCGCTGCTGTACAACGCGCCCCGGCTGATCCGCGCCAGGCGCAAGGGATTCATCGCGGCCGGCGTGGCATTGCTGGCGGGCCCGTGGATCGTCGGCATGGCGCTCAAGGGGCATGCCTGGACCAGCCCTTCGGGCGACCCGCTGAGTGTCGCGGCGATCCAGGGCAACATCGAACAGAACATGAAGTGGGACCCCGATCAGCTCAACGCCCAACTGGCCCTGTACCGCGACATGAGCTTCGCCTCCAAACGCGTCGACCTGCTGATCTGGCCGGAAACGGCGGTCCCGGTGCTCAAGGAATCTGCCCAGGGCTATCTGGACATGATGGGCAACTTCGCCGCCGAGCGGCAATCGGCGCTGATTACCGGCGTGCCGATTCGCCAACTGGTGCGCCACGAGAAGCGCTATTTCAATGGCATCACCGTGACCGGCGAAGGCGACGGCACCTACCTGAAGCAGAAGCTGGTGCCGTTCGGCGAATACGTGCCCCTGCAGGACCTGCTGCGGGGCCTGATCGCGTTCTTCGACCTGCCCATGTCGGATTTCGCCCGCGGCCCGTCCGACCAGCCATTGCTGCAGGCCAAGGGTTACCAGATCGCGCCGTTCATCTGCTATGAAGTGGTCTATCCAGAATTCGCCGCAGGCCTGTCGGCCCGCAGCGACCTGCTGCTGACCATCAGCAACGACACCTGGTTCGGCACGTCCATCGGCCCCTTGCAACACTTGCAAATGGCCCAGATGCGTGCCCTGGAAGCCGGTCGCTGGATGATCCGCGCCACCAACAACGGCGTGACCGGCCTGATCGACCCCTTTGGGCAAATCACCGCACAGATCCCTCAATTCGAGCGAGGCATCCTCTATGGCGACGTGGTGCCGATGCATGGACTGACACCGTACCTGCAATGGCGCTCGTGGCCATTGATCATCCTGTGTGTGTTGCTGGTGGGCTGGGCGCTGATGGCGGGGCGGATGGCCAAGACCGTCTAAGGCCTTTTCCCGCCCCCATGGAGAGCGGCTTTATCCCCGCTGGGGCGCGAAGCGCCCCCCATTCAAACTGTCTGGCACACCACAGTGTCGGTTCTTTTTCGGGGCTGCTTCGCAGCCCAGCAGGGATAAAACCCCCTCGCCACAGACAGGCCATTCATCACAAGGCCGTTCAGCGATAGAACAACCAATACCCCACCAGCCCCACCGCCTCGTTCATCAACTGCCCTGATTGCCAGATCGACTTGAACTCCGGCATCCAGCCACCCAGCGGTCGCGCATTGTCCTGCCCCAGGAAACCCACCGGCGCCGGCACCACTTCAAATCCCGACCGTTCGAAGCTCATGACCGCCCGTGGCATGTGCCACGCCTGGGTCACCACCACGACCCGCTTGATACCCGCCGGCAGCAGGATCTCGGCGCTCATCCGGGCATTTTCCCAAGTGGTGCGGCTGCGCCCTTCCTGCCAGCGCACGGTGACGCCGAAATCTTCCCGCATCGAATCGGCCATCAACTGTGCCTCGGAGGGCGGGCTGCCGTAGTGCAGGCCGCCGGAGGTCAGCACCGGCAGTCCCGAGGCCTTGGCCAGGCGCGCCGCATAACGCTGGCGCTCCAGGCCGACACCAGTGGGCTGGTCGGCGCCCCAGGCCAGGTCGCCGCGCTCGCGGCCCGAGCCCAGTATCACGATGGCATCGGCCCGCTGGGCCAGACCTGCCCATTCGCTGTGCAGCAAAGGCGGTTCGCGCTCCAGGGCCTTGGCACTCCACTGCACCACCACCGGCAGGCTCATCAGCCAGAAACCGCCCAGCCCCACGATAAAACACAGGCGGGCCAGGCGCGGCCGGGAATCACGCCACCACCAGGCAAGCGCCAGCAACAGCAACAGAAGGCCGGGAGGTAATAAAAGCTGTTTGATGAAATAGCGAAACGGCATCGGGCATCTCCATAGATGCCCGAAGCCTAGGTGGGTTGACGCAAAGCGACAACTGATTCGAAAAGACCTTGAATCAAAAAAGCAACACGCGTGAATCCGGCTTACTTGAACTGCATGGACCGGACCTTTGCAGCATCCTTGTCGGGCGTCCGATCCTTGAGCCAGACAACCTTGGCCGAACGGGGCGCATCGAGACGCTGGAGTACCTGGGCCCCGCTTGTGCGGGCCTGATGTCCGACCTGTTCGAGGTAAGCCTTGACCAGTTCGAACTCTGCGGGGCTCAAGCCACGCAGTTCCAGCTCTGCCGGACGCTCATCACGCAAGCGACCGGCGGTTCTTGCAGCGTCCAGGGCCACCCCGAGACGATCGATCAGTTTTTCATACAACTCCGGTGTAGCGACTTTTCGTTGTGATTCAACCATCCCTCACCTCATTGAAGATAAGACTCACTCCCCATTGAGAAGCTTAGCTTCGCTGGGCAAACCGGCAGGACGCCGCGACCAACGGCCCTGAACGCTCGGTGGCGCCGGCTGTCGACACGGTCCGACACGCAATCAGGGTTTCCCTCCGCGGAGCGCGGTCATGTATGCTACGGCGCTTCCTGTAACTCCACTTCCAGCTCCGCTGGGCATCGAAAGCGCCACATTTGGCGTCGTTCGCGTCCAGCATGGCAACGAAGCGGATTGGGCCACCCCATTCAGTACAAAAGTAGCCATGCACGAACACTACCAGCCCCGTGAAATCGAAGCCGCCGCCCAGTCTTTCTGGGACGAGCAAAAGTCCTTTGAAGTCAGCGAACAGCCAGGCAAGGAAACCTACTACTGCCTGTCGATGTTCCCTTACCCCAGCGGCAAGCTACACATGGGGCATGTGCGCAACTACACCATCGGCGACGTGATCTCCCGCTACCAGCGCATGCAAGGCAAGAACGTCCTGCAGCCCATGGGCTGGGACGCCTTCGGCATGCCGGCGGAAAACGCCGCGATGAAGAACAAGGTGGCCCCTGCCAAGTGGACCTACGAAAACATCGCCTACATGAAGTCCCAGCTGCGCAGCCTGGGCCTGGCGGTGGACTGGTCCCGCGAGGTCACCACCTGCAAGCCCGACTACTATCGCTGGGAACAGTGGCTGTTCACCCGCCTGTTCGAAAAAGGCGTGATCTACCGCAAGAACGGCACCGTGAACTGGGACCCGGTGGACCAGACCGTACTGGCCAACGAACAGGTCATCGACGGCCGCGGCTGGCGCTCCGGCGCGCTGATCGAAAAGCGCGAGATCCCGATGTACTACTTCAAGATCACCGCCTACGCGGATGAGCTGCTGGAGAGTCTCGACGAACTGACCGGCTGGCCCGAACAGGTCAAGACCATGCAACGCAACTGGATCGGCAAGTCCCGGGGCATGGAAGTGCAGTTCCCGTACGATGTCGCCTCCATCGGCGAAGCCGGTACCCTGAAAGTCTTCACCACCCGCCCGGATACGCTGATGGGCGCCACCTACGTCGCCGTCGCCGCCGAGCACCCGCTGGCGACCCTGGCGGCCCGGAACGACTCCGAACTGCAAGCCTTCATCGCCGAATGCAAGAGCGGCAGTGTGGCCGAAGCCGATGTCGCCACCCAGGAGAAAAAAGGCCTGCCGACCTCGCTGTTCGTCGAGCACCCCCTGACCGGTGAGAAACTTCCGGTATGGGTCGCCAACTACGTGCTGATGCACTACGGCGATGGCGCCGTGATGGCGGTGCCGGCCCACGACGAGCGTGACTTCGAATTCGCCCACAAGTACGACCTGCCGGTCAAGCCGGTGGTCCGCACCAGCGCGGGCGACCAGACCCCGGCCCCTTGGCAGGACGCCTACGGTGAGCACGGCGAGCTGATCAACTCCGGCGAATTCGACGGCCTGGACTTCGCCGGCGCGTTCGACGCCATCGAAGTGGCCCTGATCAAGAAGAACCTGGGCGCCTCCCGCACCCAGTTCCGCCTGCGCGACTGGGGCATCAGCCGCCAGCGCTACTGGGGCTGCCCGATTCCGATCGTGCATTGCGACGCCTGTGGCGACGTCCCGGTGCCGGAAGACCAGTTGCCGGTGGTCCTGCCGGAAGACGTCGTACCCGACGGTGCCGGCTCGCCCCTGGCCCGCATGCCCGAGTTCTACGAGTGCAGTTGCCCGAAATGCGGCGCACCGGCCAAGCGTGAAACCGACACCATGGACACCTTCGTCGAGTCCTCCTGGTACTACGCCCGCTATGCCTCGCCGCGCTATGAAGGCGGCCTGGTAGACCCGGCGGCAGCCAACCACTGGCTGCCGGTGGACCAGTACATCGGCGGTATCGAACATGCGATCCTGCACCTGCTCTATGCGCGCTTCTTCCACAAGCTGATGCGCGACGAAGGCCTGGTCAATTCCAACGAACCGTTCAAGAACCTGCTGACCCAGGGCATGGTGGTCGCCGAGACCTACTACCGCCGCGAGGCCAACGGCGCCTACACCTGGTACAACCCGGCGGACGTGGAGCTGGAGCGTGACAGCAAGGCCAAGGTCATCAGCGCCAAGCTGATCGCCGATGGCCTGCCGGTGGAAATCGGCGGCACCGAGAAGATGGCCAAGTCCAAGAACAACGGCGTCGACCCACAGTCGATGATCAACCAGTTCGGCGCCGACACCTGCCGCCTGTTCATGATGTTCGCCTCGCCACCGGACATGAGCGCGGAATGGTCCGACTCCGGCGTCGAAGGCTCGCACCGTTTCCTCAAGCGCGTCTGGCGCCTGGCCCAGGCCCACGTCACCCAGGGCCTGCCGGGCAAGCTGGATATCACCGCCCTGAACGACGAACAGAAGGCCATCCGCCGCGCGATCCACCTGGCCATCAAGCAGGCCAGCCATGACGTCGGCCAGAATCACAAATTCAACACCGCCATCGCCCAGGTGATGACGTTGATGAACGTCCTGGAAAAAGCCGCCCAAGGTACCGAACAGGATCGTGCGCTGCTGCATGAAGGCCTGGAGGCCGTTACGTTGCTGCTGGCTCCGATCACCCCGCACATCAGCCATGAACTGTGGAATCGCCTGGGCCACGCGGACCCGGTGATCGACGCTTCCTGGCCCGTGGTGGATGAAAGCGCGCTGGTTCAAGACAACCTGACCCTGGTCATCCAGGTCAACGGCAAGCTGCGCGGGCAGATCGAAATGCCGGCCAGCGCCAGTCGCGAAGAAGTCGAAGCCGCCGCACGGGCCAACGAAAACGTGCTGCGCTTCGTCGACGGCCTGACGATCCGTAAAGTGATCGTGGTGCCCGGCAAACTGGTCAATATCGTCGCAAGCTAATTGGATCGGGCGCCCGGCCGCGGCCGGGCGCCGAATATGACCTGCGGGGCCGCACTGCCGGCCCATAGGGTTTCAAGGGGAGCAACAAGATGATCAAACGTAATCTGCTGGTCATGGGCCTGACCGTCCTGCTGAGCGCCTGCGGCTTCCAGCTGCGGGGCACCGGCACCACCCAGCTGGCCATCACCGAGCTGGATCTCAGCGCACGGGATGCCTATGGCGACACCGTGAAAATGCTGCGCCAGACGCTGGAGAGCAGCGGCGTGAAAATCAACAGCGGGGCACCGTACAAACTGGTCCTGACCAACGAGCAGCAAACCCAGCGCAGCTTGAGCTACGCCGGTGCCGGCCGTTCGGCCGAGTACGAGCTGTCCAGCGTGCTGAGCTATGAAGTGCGCGGCCGGAACAACCTGATGCTGCTGGACGACAAGCTCCAGGTGCAGAAGGTCTACCTGCACGACGGCAACAACATCACCGGTTCCGACCAGGAGTCCAGCGAAGTGCGCGGCGAAATACGCCGTGACCTGGTACAGCGCATGATGCTGCGCCTGCAGCGACTGACGCCCGCCCAACTGGATCAACTGCAGCAGACCGCCGATGCCCGAGCCAAGGCAGAAGCCGAAGCGCTGGAAGCGGCACGCAAGGCTGAGGCGCAAACCCCGCAGCAGTCGCCCCTGCAGATCCCTTCTGAATAAGCCTTGCGGGGCGCCCTCGCGCCCCGCTCGCCCTCTCTTATGAACCGTCTATGAAGCTGGCCCCCGCCCAACTCGGTAAACATCTGCAAGGTGCCCTCGCGCCGGTCTACATCATCAGCGGCGACGACCCGCTGCTGTGCCAGGAGGCCGCCGACGCCATCCGCTGCGCCGCCCGCCAACAAGGCTTCGACGAGCGCCAGGTATTCGCCGCCGACGCCAGCTTCGACTGGGGCACCTTGCTCCAGGCCGGTGCGAGCATGTCCTTGTTCGCCGAGAAACGCCTGCTGGAACTGCGCCTGCCGTCCGGCAAACCCGGCGACAAAGGGGCCGCCGCGCTGATCGAATACTGCTCACGACCGGCCGAGGACACCGTACTGCTCATCAGCCTGCCGAAACTCGACGGCAGCGCGCAGAAGACCAAGTGGGGCAAGGCCCTGGTCGAAGGCCCACAGACCCAGTTCGTGCAGATCTGGCCGGTGGACGTCAGCCAGTTGCCGAGCTGGATCCGTCAGCGCCTGTCCCAGGCCGGCCTATCGGCCAGCCAGGACGCAGTGGAACTGATCGCCGCCCGGGTCGAAGGCAACCTGCTGGCCGCCGCCCAGGAGATCGAAAAGCTCAAGCTGATGGCCGAAGACGGGCAGATCACCGTGGAAACGGTGCAAGCCGCCGTAGCCGACAGTGCGCGCTTCGATGTCTTCGGCCTGACCGATGCGATCCTCAACGGCGAAGCCGCCCATGCCCTGCGCATGCTCGAGGGTTTGCGGGGCGAAGGCGTCGAGCCGCCGGTGATCCTCTGGGCCCTGGCCCGGGAGTTGCGCCTGCTGGCCAACCTGTCGCTGCAATACAGCCAGGGCGTCCCCCTGGACAAAGCCTTCAGCCAGGCCCGCCCCCCCGTGTGGGACAAGCGCAAACCGCTGATGAGCAAGGCCCTGCAACGCTATTCCGCACCGCGCTGGGCGCAGTTGCTGCTGGAAGCCCAGCGCATCGATGCGCAGATCAAGGGCCAGGCCGCAGGCTCGCCGTGGATGAGCCTGAGCCGGTTGACGCTGTTGATGGCCGGCCAGCGCCTGCCGTTACCCGCCGAATAAACACACGGCAAGGGCACACTGCATACCGTTGACTGGAGACTTACTCGGCAGGGGACTACCCGTGGTGAAGAGATTCATCTGTGGCAACGGGATTTATCTGTGGCGAGGGGATTTATCCCCGCTGGGGCGCGAAGCGCCCCCCTTGATCCCACCTGTAACCCCGCAGCACCAGACTCCAGCGCGGCTTCACACCCCGACAGGAATCCCCTCGCCACAGACAATCTCTCACCACAAATTGCCTGTCCGTCTGAACGTCACTTCCTGCACAATGCAGGGACTGGACAAAAACCCAGTCCTGTCCCATGATTTGCCTCGCAAGAAATCATCCCTCAGGAGAGATCCGATCATGCGCAAAAAGCCATCCAGGCATGGCCCCAACAAGGCCAAGTCCATCATCGCCCAGCCCCTGTTCCGAAGCCGTCAGGAACGACCCGCCAAGGGCAAGGGCAGCTACCGCCGCGAAGCCTTCCAGTCTGAAAACTGGGAGGCTTCTTGCTTTGTGGCGGCTTGAAACATCGGGACCAGCCCAATTGTGCCTCGCCCATGATAAGGTCAGCATCTGATCTGTATTTCTGGACCCCTGCATGCCCTTCTGTCTTTCTCGCCGCTGGCCCCTGCGCCAATTGGCTGCTGCCACAAGCCTCGCGCTGCTAGTCGCCTGCGCAGAAAAACCCACCGCCGCCGACGCCCAACCACTCCAGACCGTTCCCGCCGTGACCGCTCCGGCCGTGGTCCCACCTGTGGTGCCCACCGGCGACAACCTCGACATCGCTCCCACCCAGACCTTCGCCGAATGGCAAGCGAGCTTTCGCAAGGAAGCCCTGGCCGCCGGAATTCGTGCCGACCTGTTCGATCGCGCCTTTATCGGCGTGAGCCCGGACATGAGCGTGATCAAGGCCGATCGCAGTCAGCCGGAGTTCACCCGGCCGGTCTGGGAATACCTCGATGGCGCGCTGTCCCCGTTGCGAGTCAGCAAAGGCAAGAACCTGATCCAGCAGAATGCCCAGGTCCTGCAGAACATCGAGCAGCGTTATGGCGTGGATCGCCAGGCGCTGGTGGCGGTGTGGGGGATGGAGAGCAACTTCGGCCAGTTCCAGGGCAACAAGTCGGTGATCAACTCCCTGGCGACCCTGGCCTATGAAGGGCGGCGCCCGGGCTTCGCCCACGCGCAACTGATCGCCGCGCTGCAAATCCTGCAACAGGGCGACATCACACCGGAAAAAATGCTCGGCTCGTGGGCCGGCGCCATGGGCCAGACCCAATTCATCCCCACGACCTACAACACCCACGCAGTGGACTTCGACGGCGACGGCCGCCGCGACATCTGGGGCAGCGCCACCGACGCCCTGGCCTCCACCGCCCACTACCTGCAAAGCTCCGGCTGGCAACGCGGC
Organism: Pseudomonas sp. NFACC43; assembly: GCF_900119645.1. Classification (NCBI taxonomy): domain Bacteria; kingdom Pseudomonadati; phylum Pseudomonadota; class Gammaproteobacteria; order Pseudomonadales; family Pseudomonadaceae; genus Pseudomonas; species Pseudomonas sp. NFACC43. The sequence goes on along the minus strand of NZ_FPKK01000011.1, from coordinate 133,884 downwards.
CAGCCGTGGGGGTTCGAGGTGCGACTCAAGGATGGGTTCAACTACCCCTTGGCCGATGGCTCGGTCCGCAAGCCGGTCTCCGAATGGCTGCAACTGGGGGTCAGCCTGCCGAGCGGCAGCCAGGTCCCGCCCGGCACCGAACAACTGTCGGCGGCCCTGCTGCTGCCCGCCGGTTATCGCGGCCCGGCGTTCCTGGTGCTCGACAACTTCCGCGCCATTCTCAAGTACAACAACTCCTCGTCATACGCTTTGGCGGTGGGCCTGCTGTCGGAGCGGTTCAGAGAGGGGGGATTGATCTACGGCCAGTGGCCCAAGGATGACCTGCCTCTGAGTCGCAGCGAACGCATCGAACTGCAGACCCTGCTAAGCAAGCACAATTACGACGCAGGCAACCCCGACGGCATCATCGGCGCCAACACCCGCAAGGCGATTCGCAGTGCCCAGCAATCCTTCGGCTGGCCGGCGGATGGGTACCCGACCCACCAATTGCTGGAAGGCCTGCGCAACCGCTGATTCACCTTGCGGCCGCAAGCTCGCTTCCACATGGAAACCCGGCTCAAACGGGCTGTCTCCAGGAGTTGGACACACATCCAACCCCTGGGGCAGTTCAACATCAAGCCTGACGGTCAGCCACCACATCCTGTTCCAATACCAACCGCTTGCCCCCCACATCCAGCTTCACCAAGGCCCCCATGGGCAAGGTCAAGTTCGGATCGCAGTGCCCGCTACGCCAGCCGGACAACACCGGGATGCCGTAAGGTTCGAAGGTCTGCTTGAGCAAGCGATTCAGCGCCTCGCCATCCACCCCGGCCACATCCCCCACCAGCACGCCGTTGAGCCGCGACAAGGTGCCGGCCAGGCGCAACTGGGTCAGTAACCGGTCGATGCGGTACAGCGGCTCGTTGACGTCCTCGATGAACAGAATCACCCCGTCGGCATCGATCTGATAAGGCGTGCCCATGGTGGCCGCGATAATCGACAGATTCCCCCCCAACAGGCGCCCCTGGGCGATGCCAGGCTTCACGACGGTCAACGGATAGGCCTCGGGATGGATCATGACGCTGCCCGCCTTCATCTGCCCGCGCAGGAAGCTGAAAAACGAAGTGACGGTGGAGGGCTCCTTGCCCCCCAGCAGATCGGCGTTGAGCAACGGCCCATGGAACGTGACGAAACCCGCGTATCGGCTGATGGCCAGGTGCAGCGCGGTAATATCGCTGTAGCCAACAAACGGCTTGGCGTTGTCGCGCAGAAGCTGGAAATCGATGCGATCCAGCAAGCGCGGCGTGCCATAGCCACCGCGCAGGCAAATGATGGCCTTGACCTCGGGGTCGGCGAAGGCGGCGTGGAAGTCGTCGAGGCGAACGTCGTCGCTGCCAGCCAGGTAGCCATCCTTTTCATAGACCCCGGGGAATATCCGCAACTCGTGGCCACGGGCACGCATCCATTGCACTGCCTTTTCCGTGTCCAGCACGCCGGGACCGGCCGGCGCGATCACGGCGATCACTCCCTCGGGCGGCAACGCGGGGACCGGCTGGTGAGGACAAAGGGCGTGCGTGGGTCGAACGGTCATCCATGGATCTCCCTGGGAAGTGATGCACACACAGTAGTCAGGAACGAGCCCGAACAGAAGGGATCGCCGCCGGTTGCTACAAGAAAGGCTGAATTTACAGAAATCCGAGGCAAAAAAATGCCCGCTGGCGAGACACCGCGCGGGCATTCTGGAGGCTGGCCGCCGAATCAGGAACCCAGCAGCTCGGCCTTGACCAGCTTCGCCTGCTCGTCGGCATGGTACGAGGAACGCACCAACGGACCGGAAGCGACGTTCTTGAAGCCCATCCGGTAGCCTTCCTCGGCGAACCAGGCAAAGGTATCCGGGTGCACGAAGCGCTGGACCGGCAGGTGGCTGCGCGACGGTTGCAGGTACTGGCCCAGGGTCAGCATGTCGATGTCATGTTCACGCATGCGCTTCATGACCTCGATGACTTCGTCGTCGGTTTCCCCAAGGCCCAGCATCAGGCCGGACTTGGTGGGGATGTGCGGCATCATTTGCTTGAAACGTTGCAGCAGGGTCAACGACCACTGGTAGTCCGACCCCGGACGCGCGGCCTTGTACAGGCGCGGTACGGTTTCCAGGTTGTGGTTGAAGACATCCGGCGGCTCGGCGGCGGTGATTTCCAGGGCGATGTCCATGCGGCCACGGTAGTCCGGCACCAGGGTTTCGAGCTGCACGTTCGGCGACAGCTTGCGGATCTCGCGGATGCAGTCGGCGAAGTGCTGGGCACCACCGTCACGCAGGTCGTCGCGGTCCACCGACGTGATGACCACGTACTTGAGCTTCAGGTCGGCGATGGCGACGGCCAGGTTTTCCGGCTCGCTTGCATCCAATGGTTTCGGACGGCCGTGGCCCACGTCGCAGAACGGACAACGACGGGTGCAGATGTCACCCATGATCATGAACGTCGCGGTGCCGCCGGAGAAGCACTCCCCCAGGTTCGGGCAGGAAGCCTCTTCACAGACACTGTGCAACTTGTGTTTGCGCAACAGCGCCTTGATCCGGTCGACCTCCGGGGAAACCGGGATACGCACGCGGATCCAGTCCGGTTTCTTGGGTAGCTCGGTGGTCGGGATGATCTTGACCGGGATGCGTGCAACCTTCTCGGCGCCGCGCAGCTTTACGCCGGCCTCGACCTTGGCACGCGGAGCCGGACGTTCGGTAACATCCTGCGTCGGGATCATGGTTTGCACTGCATCAGTAGTCATATCAGTCGATTCCGCCCGTGAGGGTCGTCTGCTCAGCATAGTCGAGGTGTTTGACGAGCTGCGCGCGCAGCCGGGCACTTACCTCGGCAAATTCAATCGTTCCTGTGTGATCGCGCAGCTGGGTCATCGCCAGCCCCGCATAACCACAGGGATTAATCCGTCGAAACGGCGAAAGATCCATGTCCACGTTCAACGCCAGGCCGTGAAACGAACAACCGTGGCGGATCCGCAGGCCCAGGGAAGCGATTTTCGCCCCGTCGACATAGACGCCCGGTGCATCCGGCTTGGCTGCGGCGCTCACGCCGTAGCTGGCCAGCAGCTCGATCAGGCAGGTCTCCATGCGCGTCACCAGCTCACGCACGCCAAACCCCAGCTTGCGCACGTCCAGCAGCAGGTAGGCGACCAGCTGGCCGGGGCCATGGTAAGTCACCTGCCCGCCGCGGTCGACCTTCACCACCGGAATATCCCCCGGCAGCAGCAGGTGCTCGGCCTTGCCGGCCTGGCCCTGGGTGAACACCGGCGGGTGTTCCACCAGCCAGACTTCGTCCGCGGTGGTGTCACCGCGTTCGTTGGTAAAGCGCTGCATGGCATGCCAGACCGGTTCGTAAGCCATCCGGCCCAGCTCGCGAAAGCCCAGCGTGCCCGGCATCACAACACCATGTGCACGAAACCGGTCGCCCGCAGTTCGCTGTTGATGTCGTACAGCTGTTCCTGGCCGGTGGCGATGATGTGCAACTGAATCGTGGTGTACTTGCCGTTGGTGCTCTGGCGCTCGGCCAGGCTCTTGAGATCAACGGTGGCGTGCTTCTCGACGATGGCGACGATCCTGTCCTTGAAGCCCACCCCTGTATCGCCGATTACCTTGATGGGGTAATCCGCGCACGGAAATTCGATTTTTGGCGCCTTTACTTCAGAGTCTGTCATGGCGTACGGCCTCACAAGCCGTGGTAACGAACATGGCCCCGCGCCGGACAGGAACGGGGCCATGAGGGTCAACACTCGAATCAGTTGAACAAGCCGTAGAAGAATAGACGGATGCTATCCCACATGCGGCGGAAGATACCACCTTCCTCGACCGCGTCCAGGGCGATCAGGTCGGCGCTGTGCACCACTTTGTCTTCCAGTTTGACTTCCACCTTGCCGATCACGTCACCCTTGGCGATAGGGGCGGTCAGTTGTGGATTCATGGTCATGCTGGCGGCAAGCTTCTTGAGCTGGCCTTTTGGCAGGGTCATGGTCAGGTCCTGGGCCAGGCCGGCCTTGACCTGGCTGCTGGTGCCTTTCCAGACCTGGGCCTGGGCCAGTTCGGTGCCCTTCTGGTAGAAGGTCTGGGTTTCGAAGAAGCGGAAACCGTAGGTCAGCAGCTTCTGGGTCTCGGCGGCACGGGCCACTTCGCTGTTGGTGCCGAAGACGACCGCGATCAGGCGCATGCCGTCACGAACCGCCGAAGACACCATGCAGTAGCCGGCCTCTTCGGTGTGGCCGGTCTTCAGGCCGTCGACGGTCTTGTCGCGCCACAGCAGCAGGTTGCGGTTAGGCTGCTTGATGCCGTTCCAGAAGAACTCCTTCTGGGAATAGATGGCGTAGTGCGCCGGGTCTTCGTGAATGATCGCCCGCGCCAGGATCGCCATGTCGTGAGCCGAGGAGTAATGCTCGGGGTTCGGCAGGCCGGTGGGGTTCATGAAGTGGCTGTTGGTCATGCCCAGGTCGGCGACCGTCTTGTTCATCATGTCGGCGAACGCGTCTTCGCTGCCGGCAATGTGCTCGGCCAGGGCGACGCTGGCATCGTTGCCGGACTGGATGATGATGCCGTGCAGCAGGTCGCTGACGGTCACTTGCGAACCGACCTTGATGAACATCCGCGAACCGCCGGTGCGCCAGGCGTTTTCGCTGACGGTGACCGGGTCGTTTTCGCCGATCTGGCCGCGACGGATCTCCAGGGTGGCGATGTACGCAGTCATCAGCTTGGTCAGGCTGGCCGGAGGCAGGCGCTGGTCACCATTGCTCTCGACCAGCACGTTGCCGCTGCTGGCATCCATGAGCACAAAGGATTTGGCCGCCAGTTGTGGAGGCGACGGCATCATCTCGGCCGCGAACGCGGTGGGAGAAAGAAGCAGCGGGACTAGCAGGCAAAGGCGCTTGGCAAAGGTGGTGATGTTCATCCGTCTCTCGAAATCGCTAATGGGACTGCCCAAAGGCAAAACTAAACAGGCAGCCCTGGAGCTGCCGCGTATTTAAGTTGCTCACTCACATCCCTTGCCGGGCTTTTGTTATTCATGGAGCCAACAACCTGACCCGCTCGAACCGCAAGCGGGCCTTGAATCAAATCATTCGGCGGTGACCAGGCTCGGCGAACCGAGATTGGCCAGGCGCACGCTGTTCTGGACCTGCTGGACCTCACCCGGAGAACCGATCGGCCCCAGGCGCACCCGATGCAGTGTCTGCTGGTTGCGCACGATCGAGCTGATGAACACCGGAGCGCTCACCATCGTGCTCAGCTTCGACCGTAGCAGTTCTGCAGCGTCCGGGTTGGCGAACGCGCCCACTTGCAGATACTGGCCAGACGCCGTTGCAGAAGCGTTTTTTTTTGCCTCGACCTGCATCGGCACGACGGCCGCGGCGTGCTGCTGCGGCGGAGGCGTCCACTGCTCCACCGTTCCGGTGGAAGCCGTCACCGCCGGCGCCGCATTCTGCGCCACTTTCGGCTCGTTGAGCATCAAAGGCGCCGGACGGCCTCGCTGGGCCCACCATTCCTGCGGGTCGATGCCCTCGACCTTGACCCGCGCGGTGCCGATTTCAGCGTAACCGAGTTTTTTCGCCGCCGCATACGACAGGTCGATGATACGGTCGGAATAGAACGGCCCGCGGTCGTTGACCCGCAGGATCACGCTCTTGTTGTTGTCCAGGTTGGTTACCCGGACATAACTGGGCAGCGGCAGGGTCTTGTGGGCCGCGCTCATGCCATACAGGTCGTACACCTCGCCATTGGCGGTGTTCTGGCCGTGGAACTTGGTGCCATACCAGGAGGCCGTGCCCGAAGCGACATAACGCTTGGAATCGGCCATCGGGAAGTAGGTCTTGCCCAGTACCGTATAGGGGTTGGCCTTGTAGGGACCGGTGTGCAGGGTCGGCGTGGCATCGGGAATGCGCGAGACATCCACGTCCCACCACGGCGCGCCGTCCTTGTGGGCACGGTTGATGTCCAGGCCCGGCGTGGCACGCACGGCGGTGCTGTTCTTCTGGGCCGGCGCGCGGCTGGTCGAACAGCTGACGACCAGCAACGACAACGCGGCCAATGCCACGAGCTTCAGGGGTTGACAGGTAGGCAATGCCCGCATTATTTGACGCCCCGTGCTTTTACCAGCTCTTCAGACAGCTGATGCACGGCCATGGCGTACATCACACTGCGGTTATAACGCGTGATCGCGTAGAAATTCTTCAGGCCCATCCAGTATTCGGGCCCTTGTTCGCCTTCCAGGCGCATGGCGGTGACCGGCATGTCATCACGCAGCGCATCATGACTCGACCAGCCCAACGCTCGCAACTCCCCGACGGTTTTCGTCGGCTCGATGCCCTCGCTCAACCCCTGGTCCACCTGGTCGCCACGCACGTCGGCACGGCTGACCACCGGCTGGCCGGCTTCCCAGCCGTGACGCTTGAAATAGCTGGCGACGCTGCCGATGGCATCGGTGGGGTTGGTCCATATATTGATGTGGCCGTCGCCGTCGAAATCCACTGCATAGGCGCGGAAACTGCTGGGCATGAATTGCGGCAGGCCCATGGCCCCGGCGTAGGAACCCTTGAGGGTCAACGGATCGACCTGTTCTTCGCGGGCCAGCAGCAGGAATTCACGCAACTCCTTGCGGAAGAACTCGGCGCGCGGCGGATAATCGAAGCCGAGGGTCGACAAGGCGTCGATGACCCGGAAGTTGCCGGTGTTGCGGCCAAAGAAGGTCTCCACGCCGATGATGGACACGATGACCTGGGCCGGCACACCGTATTCCTGCTCCGCGCGGGCCAGGGCGGCCTCATGCTGGCGCCAGAAGTCCACGCCCCGGGCGATGCGCGCCTCGGTGATGAACATCGGCCGGTACTCGCTCCACTGCTTGACCCGCTCGGCGGGCCGGGAAATCGCATCGAGGATCGACTGTTTGCGCTCGGCCTCGCGGAACACGCCCATCAGTTGCTCACCGGCGAAGCCATAGTCGCGGGTCATTTCACCGACGAATTCGGCCACCTGCGGCGAGCCTTCGTATTCGCCGGCCAAGGCGTGCGACGCAGCGCCCAGGAAGCCGACCAGGCCGATCCACGGAACATGTCGCGTCGACCAGCCACGCATTGCTTGCATTGAACTCTTCACCTTATTCAAACCTGAGCGATCCACTTGCGGTGTGTATGAATCGACATCAAAACCCCAAACGCTGACAGTAGCGTCACCAGCGAAGTTCCTCCGTAGCTAATGAAGGGCAACGGCACCCCCACCACGGGCAACAAGCCACTGACCATACCGATGTTGACGAAAACATAAACAAAAAACGTCATGGTCAGGCTGCCCGCCAGCAACTTGCCGAACAGGGTCTGGGCCTGGGCAGTGATGACCAGCCCCCGGCCGATCAGCAGCAGGTAGATCAGCAGCAGCAGGCAGATGCCCACCAGGCCGAACTCCTCGCCCATCACCGCGATGATGAAGTCGGTGTGGCTTTCCGGCAGGAAGTCCAGGTGCGACTGGGTGCCCATCAGCCAGCCCTTGCCGAACACACCGCCCGAGCCGATGGCCGCCTTGGACTGGATGATGTTCCAACCGGTGCCCAGCGGGTCGCTCTCCGGGTCCAGGAACGTCAGGACCCGCTGCTTCTGGTAGTCGTGCATCACGAAGTACCACATGGCCACCGACACCGGCACGGCGGCGGCGATCACGCTCAGGATCCAGCGCCAGCGCAGCCCGCCCATGAACAGCACGAAGGCGCCGCCGGCCAGGATCAGCAGCGACGTGCCCAGGTCCGGCTGGCGCACGATGAGGATGAACGGGATGCCGATCAGCAACAGGCTGATACACACATGCTTGAGTTGCGGCGGCAGGGAGCGCTTGGACAGGTACCAGGCGATGGTCGCCGGCATGATGATCTTCAGGAATTCCGAAGGCTGGAAGCGGATCACCCCGGGAATGTTGATCCAGCGCGTGGCGCCCATGGCGTTGTGGCCCATCACGTCCACGACGATCAGCAGGCTCACGCCGACGACATAGGCCAGGGGCACCCAGCGTGCCATGAAGCGCGGCTCCAACTGGGCGATGACGATCATCGACACCAGGCCGATACCGAACGAAGTGGCCTGCTTGGCCAGCAGGTCCCAGCTCTTGCCGCTGGCCGAATACAGCACGAACAGGCTGCCGGCGGCCAGGATGAGCAGCAGGATGAGCAATGGCCCATCGATGTGCATGCGTTGCAGCAGGGTGGCGCGACGGCGCATAACGTCTTCGCTGGAGAGGATCCGGTCGAAATTACTCTTCACGGGCCGTAGCCTCCGCGCTGATAGGGCTTGCGAATTCAGGCTTGAGCTGACCGTGCTCATCCAGCAGCCAGGCGTCCATGACCTGACGCACCACCGGCGCGGCGACGCCGGAACCGGACTCACCGTTCTCCACCATCACCGACACGACGATCTTGGGGTTCTCGGCCGGGGCAAAACCGACGAACAGGGCGTGGTCGCGATGGCGCTCCTGGACCTTGGAACGGTCGTACTTCTCGCCCTGCTTGATGGCGACCACCTGGGCTGTACCGCTCTTGCCGGCGATCCGGTACGGCGAGCCGATGGCCGCCTTGCGCGCCGTGCCCCGGGCGCCATGCATCACTTGCTGCATGCCGTTGTTGACCTTCTGCCAGTCCGACGGATTGCGCAGGATGATGTCCGGCATCGGATCCGGGTCCACGGGGGTCTGGCCCTCGATGGTCTTGGCCAGGTGCGGACGGTGCCATTTGCCCTTGCTGGCCACCAGGGCCGTGGCCTGGGCCAGTTGCAACGGCGTGGCCTGCATGTAGCCCTGGCCGATCCCCAGGATCAGGGTTTCACCCGGGAACCACGCCTGGCGGCGGGTCGCCCGCTTCCATTCCCGGGACGGCATCAGGCCCGGCGACTCCTCGAACATGTCCAGGGAGACTTTCTGGCCGATCCCGAACTTGGTCATGTAGGACGACAGCCGGTCGATCCCCAGCTTGTGGGCCAGGTCGTAGAAGTAGGTGTCGTTGGAACGCATGATGGCCGTTTCCAGATCCACGTAACCGTCGCCGGTACGGTTCCAGTTGCGGTACTTGTGATCGTAGTTGGGCAGCATGTAGTAGCCAGGGTCATAGACCCGGCTCGAGGCGGTCACCACCCCGGCGTCGAGGCCGGCAATCGCCACCGCGGGCTTGATGGTGGAACCCGGGGGATAAAGACCGCGCAGCACACGGTTGAACAGCGGCCGGTCGATGGAGTCGCGCAGCTCGGCGTAGGCCTTGAAACTGATGCCGGTGACGAACAGGTTCGGATCGAAACTCGGCTGGCTGACCATCGCCAGGACTTCACCGGTGTTGGGGTCCAGCGCCACCACGGCCCCCCGCCGCCCGCCCAGCGCCGCTTCGGCGGCTTCCTGCAACTTGATGTCCAGGCTCAGCACGATGTCCTTGCCGGGAATCGGGTCGGTGCGCTTGAGCACCCGCAGCACGCGGCCCCGGGCGTTGGTCTCGACTTCCTCGTAGCCCACCTGGCCATGCAGCTCGGCCTCGTAGAAGCGCTCGATGCCGGTCTTGCCGATGTGGTGCGTACCGCTGTAGTTGACCGGGTCGAGGGTCTTGAGCTCTTTCTCGTTGATCCGCCCCATGTAGCCCACCGAGTGGGCAAAGTGCGGCCCCTGGGGATAATGCCGGACCAACTGTGCCACCACCTCGACGCCGGGCAGGCGGAACTGGTTCACCGCGATCAGGGCGATCTGTTCCTCGGTCAGCTCGAACAGGATCGGCACCGGCTCGAACGGCCGCCGCCCCTGGCGCATGCGTTTCTCGAAGATGGCCCGGTCCTCGGGCGTGAGCTGCAGCACTTCGACGATCACGTCGAGCACCTTCTGCCAGTCGCCGGAACGCTCGCGGGTCATGCTCAGGCTGAAGCTGGGCCGGTTATCGGCCACCACCACGCCATTGCGGTCGAAGATCAGCCCGCGAGTCGGCGGAATCGGCTGGACATGCACCCGGTTGTTTTCCGACAGTGTGGAGTGATAGTCGTACTGGATGACCTGCAGGAAATAGAGCCGCGCAATCAGCACGCCAATCAGCGCCACCACAGTGATGGCACCGAACACGACGCGACTGCGCACCAGGCGGGCGTCTTTTTCGTGGTCCTTGATGCGGATCGGCTGGGGCATGAGGGCTGGATTACTTGTGGTAAGGATGCCCGGACAGGACTGTCCAGGCACGATACAGCTGTTCACCGATCAGGATCCGCACCAGCGGGTGCGGCAACGTCAGGGGCGACAACGACCAGCGCTGGTCGGCCCGGGCACAGACTTCCGGCGCCAGCCCTTCCGGACCGCCGACCATGAAGTTCACCGTGCGCGAATCCAGCCGCCAGCGATCGAGCTCCACCGCCAGTTGCTCGGTGCTCCAGGGCTTGCCATGGACCTCCAGGGTGACGATCCGCTCGTTCGGCCCGACCTTGGCCAGCATGGCTTCGCCTTCCTGGCGGATGAAGCGCGCCACGTCGGCGTTCTTGCCACGGGTGTTGAGCGGAATTTCCACCAGTTCCAGGGCCAGCTCGGACGGAAGACGCTTGGCATATTCATGCCAGCCCTCTTCGACCCACTTGGGCATGCGGGAACCGACGGCGATCAGGCGCAGTCGCACAGCGGTCCCTTATTGCTGGTCTTTGTTGAGCTTGGTGAAGTGCTCATGGGTGTTTTCCGGGCTGTGGTGACGGGCATCGGCCGCACGGCTCTGCTCGGCACCGGCCCACAGGCGCTCCAGGTCGTAGAACTGGCGTGCCGAGGCGGTCATCATGTGCACGATGGCGATGTCCAGGTCCAGCAGTACCCAATCGCTGTCGCCCTTGCCTTCTTCGCCCAGAGGCTTGAGGCCCTTTTTCTTCACCTCTTCACGGACCTTTTCCAGCATCGCGTTGATCTGGCGATTGGAGGTACCGGTGGCGATGATCATGTAGTCGGTGATGCTTTGCTTTTCGCGAACATCCAGAACCTGGATGTCCTGGGCCTTCACGTCTTCCAGGGCATCGACGATCACTTTGACCATCGGGTTCTCGATTACGGTGTCTTTGTTCGTCATATAAAACTCGTTTTGCTCATATGTTCGGGCGCTTCGTAACAGTGAAGCACGCCTTGTTCAGTTCGACGCACGGTACAGCCCGTGCGCATCGATGTAGGCCAGGACCGCGTCGGGCACCAGGAAACGTACCGACTTACCGCTGGCCAGCAGTTGACGGATCTGGGTGGCGGATACCGCGAGCGGCGTCTGCCAGACGAATGCAATCTGTCCGCTCGGCCCCTTCAGGGCCAGCGGGTCGCTCACCGAGCGGGCCGCCAGCAGGTTGCGCAAGGCATCCGGCGGCTCGCTGTCGGCATCCGGGCGCTGCAACACCAGGATGTGGCAATGCTGGAGCAACTCCTCCCAGCGATGCCAAGTAGGCAGGCCGCAAAATGCGTCCCAGCCCAGAAGCAGGAAAACCTGGGCATCGGCGGCCAGTTCGGCACGCATCAACTCCAGGGTGTCAATGGAGTAGGACGGCTTGTCCCGCTGCAATTCGCGGGCGTCCACCACCAGCGGCGGCACACCTGCCACCGCGCACTCGACCATCGCCAGACGGTCCTGTGCCGATACCTGCGGCGTTCCCCGGTGCGGCGGCCTGGCGCTGGGCGTCAGGCGCAGCTCATCGAGGCCCAGGGCATCGGCGACTTCCAGCGCACCGCGCAAATGGCCGATGTGCACCGGATCGAACGTGCCGCCCAGGATGCCGATGCGCCGGGGCGCGGTTGTCATCGTCGCAGCGACTGCCGGGTCGAGATCGCCCAAGTCAGACCGGCTCCTGTCCGCGCAACTGGCCGTCACCGACCACAATGTACTTCTCGCAGGTCAGGCCTTCGAGGCCCACCGGGCCGCGGGCGTGCAGCTTATCAGTAGAAATGCCGATCTCGGCACCCAACCCGTATTCGAAACCGTCGGCGAAGCAGGTCGGGGTATTGATCATCACCGACGCCGAGTCCACCTCGGCCACGAAGCGCCGGGTTTCGCCCTGGTGCTCGCTGACGATCGAGTCGGTGTGGTGCGAGCCGTGGCGATTGATGTGCTCGATGGCTTCATCCAGCCCGTCGACCACGCGGATCGACAGGATCGGCGCCAGGTACTCGGTGTCCCAGTCTTCCTGGGTGGCCGCAACGGCCTCGATGACCGCGCGGGTGCGCTCGCAACCGCGCAGCTCGACGCCTTTTTCGCGCAACTGTGCAGCCATGGGCGGCAGGAAGTCCCGGGCCACGGCCTGGTCCACCAGCAGGGTTTCCATCGCGCCGCAGATGCCATAGCGATAGGTCTTGGCATTGAAGGCGATACGCTGGGCCTTGGGCAGATCGGCGTGGGCACTGACATAGACGTGGCAGATGCCGTCCAGGTGCTTGATCACCGGCACGCGGGCGTCGCGGCTGATCCGCTCGATCAAGCCCTTGCCACCACGAGGCACGATGACATCGACGAACTCGGGCATGGTGATCAGCGCGCCGACAGCGGCGCGGTCGGTGGTGTCCACCACTTGCACCACGGCCGCCGGCAGGCCGGCTTCGGCCAGGCCGCGCTGGATGCAGGCGGCAATGGCACGGTTGGAATGAATCGCCTCGGAACCGCCACGCAGGATGGTCGCGTTACCGGACTTCAGGCACAGGCTCGCCGCATCGATGGTCACGTTCGGCCGCGACTCGTAGATGATCCCGACCACGCCCAGGGGCACGCGCATCTTGCCGACCTGGATGCCCGACGGGCGATAGCTCATGTCGCGGATCGCCCCCACCGGATCCGGCAGCGCCGCGACCTGGCGCAGACCGACGATCATGCCGTCGATGCGGGCCGGCGTCAGCGCCAGACGCTCGAGCATGGCCGGCTCGAGGCCGTTGGCCCGGCCGGCGGCCAGGTCCAGCTCGTTGGCGGCGGACAGCTCGGCGCGCGCAGCGTCCAGCGCATTGGCGGCGGCCTGCAGGGCGCGGTTTTTCTGCGCGGTGCTGGCCCGGCCGATGATGCGCGACGCTTCGCGAGCGGCGCGACCCAGGCGGGTCATGTAGTCAAGAACGGACTCAGTCATGGTCTGTGTGGTCTTGGCGAGGGAGAAAGCGGCAGATTATAACTGTCGTATCCCTCGACTAACAGCGTGGACTCGCAGCGGTGACCGGCGGAAGCACAAAACCGGCACAAATTTCACCTGTTCAGCGGTGATTAAGATTGGCATTGCTATCATCGCGCTTCCTTTGGCCTCACTTCGTCCATCGTCATGACCGACTCGCCTTCTACGCCCACTGCCCTGCCCCACGCCTTCTTCGATCGCGACGCCCAGGTACTGGCCCAGGACCTGCTGGGCAAAGTCATCCGCCACAAGGTTGGCGAACTGTGGCTCAGCGCGCGGATCATCGAGACCGAGGCGTATTACTTTGCCGAAAAAGGCAGCCACGCCTCGCTGGGCTACACGGAAAAACGTAAGGCTTTGTTTCTGGATGGCGGACACATCTATATGTACTACGCCCGGGGCGGCGATTCGCTGAACTTCAGCGCACAGGGCCCGGGTAACGCCGTGTTGATCAAATCGGCCTACCCTTGGGTCGATGGCATTTCCGGACCCCAGAGCCTGGCACAGATGGTGCTCAACAACCCCGACGCCCAGGGTCGCCCGCGCACGCCGCAAAAGCTCTGCGCCGGCCAGACCCTGCTGTGCAAGGCCCTGGGTCTGAAAGTGCCGGACTGGGATGCCAGGCGCTTCGACCCCGAACGCCTGCTGGTGGAGGACGTGGGCGTACCGACAGTCAATGTGATCCAGACCACCCGCCTGGGCATCCCATTGGGGCGCGACGAACACTTGCCCTATCGCTTCGTCGATGCGGCCTATGCCCCCTGGTGCACTCGCAACCCGTTGCGACGCGGCCAGGTCGAAGGTCGCGACTATTTTTTGCTTGGATGAACACAGCACCGCCGAACCCTGGGGGAGCGAGCTTGCTCGCGATAGCGTCGGATCAGCAGAATGGGGGGCTGACTGACCCACCGCCATCGCGAGCAAGCTCGCTCCCACAAGGGTCTCGGTGACCACGGTCTCTCGCTCCCGCAAGGGCCCGGAGCAGGAAAGGTTGCATGCCGATCACTTTTCAACGGAGTTGTTCTTATGGGCCCATGGCTCGATAGCATCACAGGATGGCTGGCCGCCAACCCGCAATGGCTTGCGGTAGCAGTATTCATCGTTGCATGTGTGGAATGCCTGGCAATCGCCGGGCTGATCGTGCCGGGTACCGTGCTGCTGTTTGCGGTGGCGGTGCTGGCCGGCAGCGGCGCGCTGTCCCTGGGCGAGACGTTGCTGCTGGGCCTGCTGGGGGGCTTGCTCGGGGACCTGGTGTCGTATTTCCTGGGGCGGCACTTCCACCAGAACATCCGGCGCCTGCCGGGGCTGCGCCATCACCCGGAATGGATGAGCGCCGCGGAAAACTATTTCCAGCGCTACGGCATCGCCAGTCTGCTGGTGGGCCGCTTCATCGGCCCGCTGAGGCCGATGCTGCCGATGGTGGCCGGGATGTGCGACATGCCGTTCCCGCGCTTTGCCGCCGTCAGCCTGCTGGCCGCAGCGGGCTGGAGCGTGGCGTACCTGCTGCCGGGCTGGGCCACCGGGGCGGCGTTTCGCCTGCCGCTGCCCGAAGGCTTCTGGCCCCAGGCCGGCGTGGTTATCGGCAGCATCGCCGTGATGATCGGCTTGAGCGTCAACAGCAGCCTGCGCCGCCATCGACATGCCGCGGCATTGATCGCCGGCCTGGGCCTGGTGATCCTGATCGGCCTGTTCATCGGGTTCCGCTACCTGAGCGCCTTCGACCAGGGCCTGATGGCGCTGGTCCAGGAGCATCGCAGCCCGAACCTGGATGAAATCGCCGTGACCTTCACGCTGATCGGCGAATTCCGCTACATGCTGATTTTCAGCGTACTGCTTACCGTCCTGCTGCTGGTGGCACGTCAATGGCGACAGGCAATCTTCGCCGGCTCGACGATGCTGATCACCGCCTTGGCCAATACCGGACTCAAGCATTTCTTCGCCCGCATGCGTCCGGAAATCCTCACCGAACCCCTGACCAGCTACAGCATGCCCAGCGGCCATGCCTCCGGCTCGTTCGCGATGTTCCTGGCCCTCGCCGTCCTGGCCGGGCGTGGCCAGCCGCCGCGCCTGCGCCTGACCTGGCTGTTGCTGGGCTGCATGCCGGCCCTGGCCATCGCGCTGTCACGGGTATACCTCGGCGTCCACTGGCCGAGCGACATCCTGGCTGGCGCCATGCTCGCCGCCTGCGTCTGCGCCGCCATGCTGTGGCTGAGCCAGCGCCAGGCGCCGCTGCAGGCCATGCCGCCGAAGATCTGGTGGCTGGTCCTGCCGGCCCTGGTGGCGGGGTTCAGCTTCTTTGCATTGCGACACCTGCCCCATGGGATGCTGCGGTATGCCTATTAGGCAATCCAGAGCAAGCTCGCATCCACAGGGGATCGGTGCTGTCTGGTGGCGTCAGGCGAAGAGTTCGCCCTGCAACTCGTCGAGCAAGGCCTGGATGGCGTCCAGGCGCTGCTGGGGATCGTCGAGCTGCAGCAGGTCGAGCTTGTCCAGCTCATTGAACGGCAGCAGGTAGGCCAGTTGGTTGGCCAGCGATTGCTGGCCGGTCGCTTCGGTGCCCATGTTCAGCGCCTCGACCATCGGATGCTCGGCCAGGGCCTTGAGCAACGCCACCAGGTCGGCGTCCTCGTCCTGCAACGGTTGCTCCGGCTCTTCCTCCAGCCACTCCACTTCAGCGACCGTCAGTTGATCCGGCTGCACCGTGCTGCTGTGCACGATGAAGCGGCGTGCGCCCTGTACGCGAATCCCCAGCAGGCCGTTGTCCTGCTGGGAAAAGTCGGTGATCCGCGCTTCACAGCCGACCCGCGCGTAGCCTTGCGGCGCGATACCGACTTCCTGGCCATCGAGGATGCACACCACCCCGAACCCCTCACCTTGCTTCATGCAGCGGCCGATCATGTCGAGGTAGCGCGCCTCGAAAATCTGCAGATCGAGGATGCACCCGGGAAACAGCACCGTGTTCAACGGGAAAAGCGGCAACGTCATAACCCAGTTCCTTAGACGGTCATCGATACAACCAGCGGCAGCAGCACCGCCGTGGCCACGCCCATCAGGCTCATCGCCAGCGCCGCGAAGGCTCCGGACTCCTCGCTTTCCTGCAATGCCACCGAAGTGCCCACCGCATGGGCCGTCAGGCCCAACGCCATGCCCCGCGCCTCAGGGCTGCGCACGCCCAGGCGGTCCAGGATGCCCGGCCCCAGGATCGCCCCCAGCACGCCGGTGATCAGCACGAACACCGCGGCCATGGCCGCCACGCCGCCGATCTGCTCGGCCACCAGCATGGCGATCGGCGATGTCACCGACTTGGGCGCCATGGTCATCAGGATCATATGCTCGGCCCCCAACGCCCACCCCAGCAGCACTGCGGACCCGGTGGCGAACACTCCGCCTATCACCAGCGTAGTAAAAATCGGCCAGAACAATTGCCGGATCCGCCGCAGGTTCAAATACAGCGGCACCGCCAGGGCGACCGTGGCCGGGCCCAGCAGGATGCTGAGGATCTCGGTGCTCTTGCGGTATTCGGCGTAGCTGATGCCGCAACCGACCAGCACACCGATCAGCACCAGCATCGACATCAACACCGGTTGCAGGAATATCCAGCGGGTCTTTTCGAACGCTGCCAGCACCAGTTGATAGGCACCCAGGGTGATGCCGATGCCAAACAGTGGATGATGGATCACCGAGGTCCAGGCGCCTTGCCAATCGAGCATCATTGCGAGTCCTCCGGCGCCGGAGCGTGACGCCGGGCCAGGCGCTGCATCAGCACGCCGGTCAGCGCCACGGAGAAGACCAGCGACAACGTCAGCGCCCCGACGATGGCCCAGAAGTCGGCGGCGATGGCCCGGGCATAGACCATCACCCCCACCGCCGGCGGTACCAGCAGCAAGGGCAGGTACCGCAACAGGCTGCTGGCGGCCAGGCTCAGCGGCTCGCTGACCTCGCCCCGCATGACCAGGTAACCCAGCAACAGCAGCAGGCCGATGATCGGCCCCGGCAGCACCGGCAAGAACAAGTGATTGATGGCGGTGCCCAGCAATTGGAACAGCACCAGCCAGGTCAGGCCCCGTAACAGCATCCGCTCTTTCCCCCGCGACATGTCCCCATTGAATGCGCCCGCATTATAAGCATGCCCGCGCTATGGTCCGGCATTCGTAAAAAGCATGGTCGATGACCTGCCCGGTCCGTCATGTTGATCTACAGTGGTTCTCCGGGGACCCAGGTCCCCGCTCCAGATAAAACCGATGAACCAAGGAGAGTCTCAATGCCCTATGTGCCTGTTGCAGCGCTCAAAGATTATGTCGGCAAGGAACTGGGACGTTCCGAATGGCTGAGCATCGACCAGGACCGCATCAACCTGTTCGCCGAAGCCACTGGTGACTTCCAGTTCATTCACGTCGATCCGGTCAAGGCGGCACAGACCCCGTTCGGCAGCACCATTGCCCACGGGTTCCTGTCGCTGTCGCTGATGCCCAAGCTGATGGAAGACATCCTGATCCTGCCCGAGGGCGTGAAGATGGTGGTCAACTACGGACTCGACAGCGTGCGTTTCATCCAGCCGGTGAAAGTCGATTCCAGGGTCCGGCTCAAGGTCGACCTGGTGGACGTGACCGAGAAAAAACCCGGCCAATGGCTGCTCAAGGCCACCGCCACGCTGGAAATCGAAGGTTCGGACAAACCGGCCTACATCGCCGAGCCCCTGTCGCTCTGCTTCGTGTGAACCCAGGCGGAAGCGAAGCCGCCCAGGCAGTTTCGCACCGCTTCTCTATATCCAGAAGGCGCAGCTGCGGCATACTCGTCGCCTGATTACCTGGATCCCCGTTATGCGCTCACTTGCTCCCTTGGCCCTGACCCTCTTGCTGACTGCCTGCGGCGACGGCGAATCGCTGCTGCCGCCCGACGCTCGCCTGCCCGATGGCGGCCGCTACCGCGGTGAGCTGGTGAACGGCGTGCTGCAAGGCCAGGGGCGCGTCGACTACCCCAACGGCAGCTGGTACGCCGGGCAGTTCGACCAAGGCCAATGGCATGGCAACGGAGAATGGCACGGCAGCAACGGCGAGGTCTATCGCGGCCAGTTCCAGCATGGGCTGTTCCATGGCCAGGGCAGCCTGAGCACGCCCAACAGCAGCTACAGCGGCGGGTTCAAGCACGGCCGGCGGGACGGGGAAGGCACGCTCAAGGAAAACGGCATGACCTACCGCGGCGAATTCAAGGCCGACCGGTATTCAGGCCTCGGACGCCTTGAGCTCGCCGATGGCAGCCAGTACCAGGGGCCCTTCACCAACGGCAAGCCCAACGGAGAAGGCCAACGCTTGGATGCCGCCGGCAATCAGTTCACCGGAAACTTCGTCGACGGCCAGCTGCAAGGCCGGGGCACCTTCAACAGCGCCGATGGCGATGTCTATGTCGGCGGGTTCAAGGACAACCAGCTCAGCGGCCGCGGTCGCTACGAAAACGCCGATGGCGATGTCTGGATCGGCCAGTTCAAGGAAGGCGCCCTCACCGGCAAGGGCGAACTGATCGGTGCCGATGGCAGCCATTACCGCGGTCAATTCAATGAATGGCGTTTCACCGGCCAGGGCCGCCTGAACCTGCCCGATGGCAGCTTCTACATCGGCCAGTTCGAAAACGACAGCTATAACGGTCGCGGCACCCTGGCGCTCACCGACGGCACGGTACAGAGCGGTATCTGGGCCAATGGCCAGCGGGTGCGCGACGCCGACGGCAAACCGCTGCCGGATGTGCTCGAACTCGGCCTGCTGGCCCAGGGCCGGCTGCTGGACGACGCACTGGCCGACATCCCCGCCTCGACGGCAGCGGTGGAGCTCTACAGCCTGACCCTGGGCGGCGACGGCAAGCAGAGCGTGTTCCTGCGCGAATCCGACTATGTCGCCAACATGCTCACCAGCCGCTTCGGTGCGTTCGGCCAGATCCGCCTGGTCAACCATCGCGACCACCTGGGCGACCGTCCCATGGCCACCCGCGAAAGCCTGCGGCGCGCCGCCCGCACACTGGCCGAGCGCAGCGGCCCGGAAGACCTGGTGTTCATCTACCTCACCAGCCATGGCACCAGCGAACACGAACTGGTCCTGGACCAACCGCGCATGGAACTGGCCGACCTGCCCGCCGATGAACTGGCGGCGGTGCTGGCGCCCCTGAAAAACCGCGACAAGATCGTGGTGATCTCGGCCTGCTACTCAGGGGGTTTCATTCCGGCCCTCAAGGACGAACGCACCCTGATCATGACCGCTTCCCGGGCGGACCGGGTGTCCTTCGGCTGTTCCGAGGAGGCCAACTTCACTTATTTCGGCGATGCGCTGTTCGCCCAGGCACTGAACCAGACCGACGACCTGGAACAGGCTTTCAAGCTGGCCAAGGCCACCGTTGCCGAACGGGAACAGGCGGACAATTTCGAAGCCTCCGAACCGCAGATCTGGGCGCCCAGGACGGTGCTTTCCCACTGGCAACTGCTGCGTAAACAGCAGGCGCGCAAAGCATTGCAAAGTACCGCACTGAACGACGAGGGCCAAAAGAGCAACTAAGCTGAACCGTATCAAGGGGGAAACACCATGTACTTGACGCCTCAGCATGTCTTGCTCGCCGGCGCTACCGGGCTGACCGGGGAACACCTACTGGACCGGTTGCTCAACGAACCGACCATCAGCCGGGTCCTGGCGCCTTCACGCCGGCCATTGGCGGAGCACCCGCGCCTGGAAAACCCGGTCGGGGAGCCGGCCGACGTACTGCCGCGACTCGACGGCCAGGTCGATATCGCCTTTTGCTGCCTCGGCACGACCCTCAAGAAAGCCGGCTCCGAACAGGCCTTCCGCGCGGTGGACCTGGACCTGGTCGTCGCGTTTGCCAAGCGTGCCCGGGAACTGGGGGCCCGGCACCTGATCGTCATCAGCGCCTTGGGGGCCGATCCAAAATCGTCGATCTTCTACAACCGGGTCAAAGGCGAGATGGAAGCGGCGCTCAAGGCCCAGGACTGGCCGCAACTGACCATCTGCCGGCCTTCCCTGCTGCTGGGGGAACGGCCCGAGCCTCGCCTGGCCGAGCAACTGGCCGGCCCCTTGTCGAAGCTGATCCCGGGCAAGTACCACGGCATCGAAGCCTGCCAACTGGCCCGCGCCATGTGGCGCCTGGCCCTGGAAGAGCAGGATGGGGTGCGGGTGGTGGAGTCGGATGAGTTGCGCAAGCTGGGCAAGTAGGCTGGGCAAGCGGCCCCGTATCCAAGCCAAGCGCTTGTGGTGCGAGGCAATTGTGGCGAGGGGACTCATCCCCGCTGGGCCGCGACGCGGCCCCAAGGCAGCCAGCTCGATCGGCCTGATATACGCCTGTTGCGGTTTTGGGACTGCTGCGCAGCCCAGCGCGGATAAATCCCCTCGCCACGGGAGTGCTTTCGTGCAGCTACCTCTTCTGAGCCCTACATCCCGCCAGTCGCCTGGAACCCCACGCCCATTGCCGTGAACAACGACAGCGGCAGCAACAGGGTGTCGAGCAACGCACTGGCCGGCAGGTCGACGCCTGGATAGCGCGGGGCCTCGGCGCCGAAGCGGTCCTTGGCGCAACAACCGCCATTGAGGGCATAGAGATCCAGCCGCGTCCCGGCATATACCACCGGCGCACCAGGCTTGGCGGCGTCGAGGGTACGAGCGGTGGCACAGCCGGCCAGTTGCAGCGCCAGCGCCAGGACCAGCAGCTTATTCATCGCTGCTCAAATGATGCTCCCCCCAACGCGGCAACATGTCCTGGGGAATGTTCAGCAGATTGAGGACTCGCGCGACCACGAAATCGATCAGGTCGTCGATGGTCTGCGGCTGGTGATAAAACCCGGGGGAAGCCGGCAGGATGGTTACGCCCATGTTCGACAGCTTGAGCATATGCTCCAGATGAATACTCGAGTACGGCGCCTCCCGAGGCACCAGGATCAACTGCCGGCGCTCCTTGAGCGTCACGTCCGCGGCCCGCTCGATCAGGTTGTTGCAGGCACCGGTGGCGATCGCCGACAGGGTTCCGGTGGAACACGGCACCACCACCATCGCCGCCGGCGCGCCGGAGCCGGAAGCCACCGGCGACATCCAGTCCTCCTTGCCGTACACACGGATCTGCCCCGCCGCAGCTCCCGTGTATTCGGTGAGGAACGCCTGCATCATCTGGGTCTTGGCCGGGAGGCTCACGTCGGTCTCGGTGGCGATCACCAGTTGCGCCGCCTTGGAGATGAGGAAGTGCACCTCGCGATCTTCCCGCACCAGGCAATCGAGCAGGCGCAAGCCGTACTGGGCGCCGGAAGCTCCAGTCATTGCCAGTGTGATGCGTTCGGGGCCATTGTCCCCCAGGCGAGTATTCATTTGAGCGCCTCGGCCAGTTTGCCATGCAGGCCGCCAAAGCCACCGTTGCTCATGATGACCACGTGCGTGCCGGGCTGTGCCTGGCTCTTCACGCGCTCGATGATGCCTTCCAGGGAATCGCTGACAATCGACGGCACCGTGCACAACGCCGCAGTGGCTCCCAGGTCCCAACCGAGGTTGGCCGGTGAGTACCAGATCACCTGATCGGCATCCACCACGCTTTCGGGCAGGCCATCACGGTGCGCACCAAGCTTCATGGAGTTGGAGCGCGGCTCGATAATGGCAATCAACGGCGCATCGCCGATGCGCTTGCGCAAACCGTCGAGGGTGGTGGCGATGGCGGTCGGGTGGTGGGCGAAGTCGTCATAGAGGGTGATGCCGCGCACTTGGGCGACTATCTCCATACGCCGCTTGACGCTCTTGAATGCGCTCAATGCGGCGATGCCCATGGAAGGCACCACACCGACATGCCGGGCCGCCGCCAGTGTCGCCAGGGCGTTGGCGACGTTGTGCTGGCCGGTCAACGCCCACTCCACCACACCCTGGGATTGGCCTTCAAACATGACCTCGAACTGCGAGCCATCTTCGCTGAGCAATTTCACTTGCCACTGCCCGCCCGCGCCGGTGGTCTGCACCGGGGTCCAGCAGCCCATCTCGATGACGCGCTGCAAGGCCGGTTCGGTGGTGGGGTGGATGACCAGGCCTTCGCTCGGGATGGTACGTACCAAGTGATGGAACTGCCGTTCGATGGCGGCCAGATCAGGGAAGATGTCCGCATGATCGTATTCAAGGTTGTTGAGAATCGCCGTGCGGGGACGGTAATGGACGAACTTCGAGCGTTTGTCGAAGAACGCGCTGTCGTATTCGTCCGCCTCGATCACGAAAAACGGCGTGCCGCCCAGGCGCGCCGATACCGAGAAATTCTGCGGCACGCCGCCGATCAAGAAGCCCGGGCTCATGCCGGCGTGCTCCAGGACCCAGGCCAGCATGCTGCTGGTGGTGGTCTTGCCGTGGGTGCCGGCCACTGCCAGGACCCAACGGCCCTGCAGCACATGGTCGGCCAGCCACTGCGGCCCCGACACATAGGGCAGGCCCTTGTTGAGCACGTATTCCACCGCCGGGTTGCCACGGGACATGGCGTTGCCGATGACCACCAGGTCCGGCGCGGGGTCCAGTTGCGCCGGGTCATAGCCCTGGGTCAGTTCGATGCCCTGGGCTTCCAGCTGGGTGCTCATCGGTGGGTAGACGTTGGCGTCGGAGCCAGTCACGTGATGGCCCAGCTCCTTGGCCAGGACCGCCATCGAACCCATGAAAGTGCCGCAAATACCGAGAATATGGATGTGCATAGTCGACCTCGTAAAACATGGCCGCAGGTTAGCCTAGGGAGGGGGAAATCGCACCTTGTGTTTCGATCTCACGCCGCCTTACAGGTGCCTGCCAGACTTGCAAACAGCCCATACCCCCTGCTCGCGATAGCGGTGGGTCAACTTGCGTTGATGCTGGAGGTGCCGCCGCCATCGCGAGCAGGCTCGCTCCCACAGTTGACTGCATTCCTTCAGGGTAGATGCGCTGCGGCTCAGCGGGCGATGGCGTGTTTACGCAATTTTCGGTAAAGGGTATTGCGGCTGATCCCCAGTTGTTCCGCCGTGTGGGTCATGTGCCAGCGCTGACGCTCCAGGGCATCGAGCAACGCCAGGCGCTCGGCATCTTCCAGGGGCCGTTCTGCCACCGTTTCGACCACGGCAACCGGGCGCTGGCGGATCATCGCCGGCAAGTCTTCCAGGCCGATCCGCCCGCCTTCGCACAACGCGGCCAGGGTGCGCAGGACATTGCGCAACTGCCGCACATTGCCCGGCCAGTCGAACCCCAGCAACGCCTGGCGTGCCGGTTCATCGAGGTTGATCGTGTCGGCACCAGCCTCTTCGGCCAGCAGGAAATCCAGCAACTGGGCCTTGTCGCTGCGCTCGCGCAATGGCGGCAAGGCAATCTCCAGGCCGTTGAGCCGGTAATACAGGTCCTCGCGGAAGCTGCCATCCCGGACCCGCTCGAGCAATTGCCGGTGAGTTGCGCTGATGATGCGCACGTTGACAGGCTCGGGCTCGCCGCCAATGGGCACCACCTGGCGGTCTTCAAGCACGCGCAACAGCCGGGTCTGCAAGGCCAGGGGCATGTCGCCGATCTCGTCCAGGAACAACGTTCCGCCGTCGGCCTGCTGCAGCTTGCCGCGCATGCCTTCCTTGCGGGCCCCGGTGAAACTGCCGCCGCGATAACCGAACAGTTCGCTCTCGATCAGGCTTTCCGGGATGGCCGCGCAGTTGAGGGCGACAAAATGCTTGCCGGCGCGCTGGCTGGCGTGGTGCACGGCCTTGGCGAACGCCTCCTTGCCGGAGCCGGTTTCGCCATGGATCAGCAGCGGCACGTCGCGTTCGAACACCCGCAGCGCCTTGCGAAAATGCTCCTGAAGCGTCGTATCCCCCAGGCAGATCCCCGACGCCCGCGCGGGTTCGATGGCCTTGAGCGCCGGCGCGATCGGCACCGGCACGCTGCGCGCCTGGCCACGCAAGACAGCGAACAGATGCCGCCCATCTCGGCTGCGCAGTGGCCAACTGGCGCTGGCCTGGGGACTGGCCCGGCCCAGCAATTCGTCCAGGGAACAGTCGAAAAAGTCCTCGACCCGCTGACCGATCAAGCCACCGCGCATGTGCCCAAGCAGGTTCAGGGCGCTCTGGTTGACCGCGCGGATCCGCCCTTCGCCATCGAAAGCCAGCAGCCCTTCGCTGAACAGGCCCACGGATTCGGCTTGCAAATGGAAGCGCAACAGCCATTGATCGTCGAAGCAACGCAGGAAGTAGCAGCTCTCGATCATCTTCGCCGACAGGTTGACCAGCGCCATGGTGTGGAACTGGCTCTGGCGCGACACGTCGGGCCGGGCCGAGGACACGTCGAGCACCGCCATCAGTTCGCCGTGCGGGTCGAAGACCGGGCTCGCCGAGCAGGTCAGGCCGGTATGGCGACCGCGAAAATGTTCTTCCTGGTGGATGGTCAGGGCCTGGCGCTCCACCAGGCAGGTGCCGATGCCGTTGGTGCCTTCGCAGGCTTCGCTCCAGTCGGCGCCGAGCCAGAGACCGGCCCGTTCGAAGATCTTGCGTTCGCTGGGAGCGGTGACGCAATTGAGGATCACCCCCCGGGCGTCGGTGAGCAGCACCGCATGACCGGCGCCGGAGAGTTGCTGGTGCAGGCTGGTCATTTCCGTGCCGGCGATATGCAGCACCTGCTGCAGGCGCTCGCGGCTCTCCAGCACCCGGCCATGCTCGAGCACCGTCGGCGCCAGGTTCTGGGCCGGGTCGAGGTGATAATCCTCCAGGCAGCGCAGCCAGGAACGGGCGATCGATGGATCGCTGCCAGGGCCCTGCAAATGGGCCTTACCCTGGGTGACCGTGAAGACTTGCTGGGCATGGCGGGTCAAATGGTTGCTGTGCATTTCTTATTATTCTCCCCGAAGGTTGCGGCCTTGTTGGAGTAACGGTCCGGACACCTGATGCTTTATCTGACACTTAACCTGTACGTGACGCTTGAACCTGGTTGGGCACTTGACCCCGGGGCTGGCACTTAACCTGTGGCGAGGGGATAGATCCCTCGCCACAGGTACATCCACTCACCAAAAGATACCCCTTCGCCATAACGGTGTTCGGCAGGCCATCTGGCGCATGCCCCAGCATCCTCCAGCCCAACCGGCAATGCAATGCTGGCGAGACCCGGCAGTCACAGACTGTCTCACCCATGGCACAAAGTGTCACACCCGCCGTATCGCTATCGTCACACCAGCCATCCGTTTGTCCGACGAACTCCTCCTGAAGTCTTGGTTTACGGGCCTTGCAAGGCAATGGCCCAACCTTTGCTCTAGGCTTAAATACCGGCGCTCGATTTGCGCGGCCTCCCGTATAAGCACAAAAGCCAAGGAGAACTCATCATGCGTTACGCTCACCCCGGTACTGAAGGCGCTATCGTTTCGTTCAAGAGCAAATACGGTAACTACATCGGCGGCGAGTTCGTCGCGCCTGTCAAAGGTCAGTACTTCACCAATACTTCCCCGGTCAATGGCCAGCCCATTGCCGAATTCCCGCGCTCCACGGCCGAAGACATCGAAAAGGCCCTGGACGCCGCCCATGCTGCC
Source organism: Pseudomonas sp. NFACC43 (assembly GCF_900119645.1). Lineage (NCBI taxonomy): Bacteria > Pseudomonadati > Pseudomonadota > Gammaproteobacteria > Pseudomonadales > Pseudomonadaceae > Pseudomonas > Pseudomonas sp. NFACC43. The sequence continues at coordinate 108,237 of NZ_FPKK01000011.1, read as the reverse complement.
GCTGATGCCTGGGGCGCCACGTCGGCCCAGGCGCGCTCGCTGATCCTGCTGAAGATCGCCGACCGCATCGAACAGAACCTCGAGACCCTGGCGATCACCGAATCCTGGGACAACGGCAAGGCCGTACGCGAGACCCTCAACGCCGACATCCCCCTGGCAGCGGATCATTTCCGCTACTTCGCCGGCTGCCTGCGGGCGCAGGAAGGGGCGGCCGCCGAGATCGATGGCAACACCGTGGCCTATCACATCCATGAGCCACTGGGCGTGGTCGGGCAGATCATCCCGTGGAACTTCCCACTGCTGATGGCCGCCTGGAAACTGGCCCCGGCCCTGGCCGCCGGTAACTGCGTGGTGCTCAAGCCGGCCGAGCAAACCCCTCTGGGCATCTGCGTGCTCATGGAACTGATCGGCGACCTGCTGCCGCCCGGCGTGCTCAACGTGGTGCAAGGCTTCGGCAAGGAAGCGGGTGAAGCCCTGGCCACCAGCAAGCGCATCGCCAAGATCGCCTTCACCGGCTCCACCCCGGTGGGCTCGCACATCATGAAATGCGCCGCCGAGAACATCATCCCGTCCACCGTGGAACTGGGCGGCAAGTCGCCGAACATCTTCTTCGAAGACATCATGCAGGCTGAGCCAAGCTTCATCGAAAAAGCCGCCGAGGGCCTGGTGCTGGCGTTCTTCAACCAGGGCGAAGTCTGCACCTGCCCTTCCCGTGCCCTGGTGCAGGAGTCGATCTACGACGAATTCATGCAAGTGGTGATGAAGAAAATCGAACAGATCAAGCGCGGCGACCCACTGGACACCGACACCATGGTCGGCGCCCAGGCTTCGGAGCAGCAGTTCGACAAGATCCTCTCGTACCTGGAGATCGCCAAGGGCGAAGGCGCGCAATTGCTCACCGGCGGCGCGGTGGAAAAACTCGAGGGCAACCTGGCCAGCGGTTATTACATCCAGCCGACCCTGCTCAAGGGCACCAACAAGATGCGCGTGTTCCAGGAAGAAATCTTCGGCCCGGTGGTGAGCATCACCACCTTCAAGGACGAAGCCGAAGCCCTGGCCATCGCCAACGACACCGAGTTCGGCCTCGGTGCCGGCCTGTGGACCCGCGACATCAACCGGGCCTACCGCATGGGCCGGGCCATCAAGGCCGGGCGCGTCTGGACCAACTGCTACCACCTGTACCCGGCCCACGCCGCGTTCGGTGGCTACAAGAAGTCCGGTGTCGGCCGTGAAACCCACAAGATGATGCTCGACCACTACCAGCAGACCAAGAACCTGCTGGTGAGCTACGACATCAATCCGCTGGGGTTCTTCTAAGCCATTGGGGCAAGGCAGGTTCTCCTGCCTTGCCCCTTAGATAGCTATCGCGAGCAGGCTCGCTCCCACAGTGGATCTGTTGCCAACCCTGGAAAAAGAGTTATCCACAGATCCCTGTGGGAGCGAGCCTGCTCGCGATAGCGCCCTCACTGACAACATCAATTTACCGCCCACCGCTCTGGCATGAGCCTTGCGTGCCCGCTCCACCACAAACCCGAAAGTCCAACAGATCGAACAATAAAAAAGAAGAGAGGACTTATGACAACCACGACTCAACTCAAACCCACACTCGGCACCCTGCATTTATGGGGCATTGCCGTCGGCCTGGTGATTTCCGGCGAGTACTTCGGCTGGAGCTACGGCTGGGGAACCGCAGGGACCCTGGGCTTTCTCGTCACCGCCCTCATGGTGGCGCTGATGTACACCTGTTTCATCTTCAGCTTCACCGAACTGACCACCGCGATTCCCCACGCCGGTGGGCCTTTTGCCTACAGCCGTCGGGCCTTTGGCGAGAAAGGCGGATTGATCGCCGGCATCGCCACCCTGATCGAATTCGTCTTTGCGCCGCCGGCCATCGCCATGGCCATCGGCGCCTACCTCAACGTGCAATTTCCGGAACTGGATCCCAAGCTCGCGGCCGTCGGCGCGTACGTGATCTTCATGACCCTGAACATCCTCGGCGTCAGCATCGCCGCCGCCTTCGAACTGGTGGTCACGGTGCTGGCGGTCGCCGAACTGCTGGTGTTCATGGGCGTGGTCGCGCCGGGCTTCAGCTTCAGCAACTTCGTGCTCAACGGCTGGGCCGGCTCCAACGAGTTCAGCCTCGCCTCGATCCCGGGCATTTTCGCGGCGATCCCCTTCGCCATCTGGTTCTTCCTGGCCATCGAAGGCGCGGCCATGGCCGCCGAAGAAGCCAAGGACCCGAAACGCACCATTCCCCGGGCCTATGTCAGCGGCATCCTGACCCTCGTCTTCCTGGCCATCGGCGTCATGATCATGGCCGGCGGCGTAGGCGACTGGCGGCAACTGTCGAACATCAATGACCCGCTGCCCCAGGCCATGAAAGCCGTGGTCGGCAACGACTCGACCTGGATGCACATGCTGGTGTGGATCGGCCTGTTCGGCCTGGTGGCGAGTTTCCACGGAATCATCCTCGGCTACTCGCGCCAGTTCTTCGCCCTTGCCCGGGCCGGCTACCTGCCACGGGGCCTGGCCAAGCTGTCCCGCTTCCAGACTCCGCACCGGGCGATCCTGGCCGGCGGCGTGATCGGCATCGCGGCGATCTACAGCGATGGCCTGGTGAACCTGCAAGGCATGACGCTGACGGCGGCGATGATCACCATGTCGGTATTCGGCGCCATCGTGATGTACATCATCAGCATGCTCAGCCTGTTCAAATTACGTAAGACCGAACCGAACCTGGAACGCACCTTCCGCGCCCCGGGCTACCCGATCGTACCGGGCATCGCGCTGTTCCTGGCGGTGGTGTGCCTGGTGGCGATGGCCTGGTTCAACCCGGTGATCTGCCTGGTCTTCCTCGGTTTCATGATTGCCGGCTACCTGTATTTCCAACTGACCGCCAAGCAACGCTCCAACGCCCCGGCGGACGCTATGCTCACAGGTATCTGAAGTTGCACCGGCACCGGGCCGAGGGCCCGGTGCCTGCCATATAGAAGTGCATGCCAACCCCCTGTGGGAGCGAGCTTGCTCGCTCCCACAGGATCACGGGGTGTATTCAAGTTATTCAGAGAATCAGGAGGACACCGCCCATGGCCGCATTCGCCCATTCCGTCGGCGCCCAGACCTATCGCTTCGACAGCCTCAAGGACTTGATGGCCAAGGCCAGCCCGGCGCGTTCCGGGGATTTCCTGGCCGAGGTCGCCGCACTCAACGATGGCGAGCGGGTGGCCGCGCAAATGGCCCTGGCCGACCTGCCCCTCAGCCATTTCCTGCAAGAAGCACTGATTCCCTATGAGGCCGACGAAGTCACCCGGCTGATCGTCGACACCCACGACAAACAGGCCTTCGCAGCGGTCAGCCACCTCACCGTCGGTGGGTTTCGGGACTGGCTGCTCAGCGATGCCGCCAACGAGCACAGCCTGCGGGCGCTGGCCCCGGGCCTGACGCCGGAAATGGTGGCGGCGGTGTCGAAGATCATGCGCGTCCAGGACCTGGTGCTGGTGGCGCAGAAAATCCGCGTGGTGACGAAATTTCGCGGCACCCTCGGCCTGCGTGGCCGGCTGTCCACACGCCTGCAGCCCAACCACCCCACCGACGAGCCCGCCGGAATCGCCGCCAGCATCCTCGACGGCCTGCTCTTGGGCAACGGCGACGCCATGATCGGCATCAACCCGGCCACCGACAGCACGGCCTCGATCTGCGCCATGCTGGAAATGCTCGACGCCATCATCCAGCGCTACGACATCCCCACCCAGGGCTGCGTGCTGACCCACGTCACCACCTCCATTGAAGCGGCCAACCGTGGCGTGCCCCTGGACCTGGTGTTCCAGTCCATCGCCGGCACCGAAGCGGCCAACGCCAGTTTCGGCATCAACCTCAACGTGTTGAAAGAAGGCTACGACGCCGGGCTCAGCCTGAATCGCGGCACCCTCGGCAACAACCTGATGTATTTCGAAACCGGCCAGGGCAGTGCCCTGTCGGCCAACGCCCATCACGGCGTGGATCAACAGACCTGCGAAACCCGAGCCTACGCCGTGGCCCGGCATTTCAACCCATTCCTGGTGAACACGGTCGTAGGATTCATCGGCCCGGAGTACCTGTACAACGGCAAACAGATCATCCGCGCCGGCCTCGAAGACCATTTCTGCGGCAAGCTGCTGGGCGTGCCCATGGGTTGCGACATCTGCTACACCAACCACGCCGAAGCCGACCAGGACGACATGGATACCTTGCTGACCCTGCTGGGGGTGGCCGGGATCAACTTCATCATGGGCATTCCCGGCTCCGACGACATCATGCTCAACTACCAGACCACCTCGTTCCACGACGCCCTCTACGCCCGCCAGACCCTGGGCCTGAAACCGGCGCCGGAGTTCGAACAATGGCTCGCCAACATGGGCATCTTTACCCAGGCCGATGGCCGGGTGCGGTTCGGCGACAACCTGCCACCGGCGTTCCGTCACGCCTTGGCACATTTGGGATAAGCCGCATTTGGATGAGTATTGGCCGATGGATAAAAAACCTGTCGACACGCAAAACCCCTGGTTGGAACTGCGCCGCCTGACACCGGCGCGCATCGCCCTGGGCCGCACCGGCACCAGCCTGCCCACCCAGGCACAGCTGGATTTCCAGTATGCCCACGCCCAGGCCCGGGACGCCGTGCACCTGGCGTTCGATCACCAGGGCCTGCGCACGCAACTGAGCGAGCGCGGTCGCGAGAGCCTTTTGCTCCACAGCGCCGCCAGCGACCGCCACAGCTACCTGCAGCGCCCGGACCTGGGCCGACGGCTCGACGAAGCGTCCGCCCGGACCCTGCAGGACTACGCCGCCGCCCACCCCGGCGGCGTGGACCTGGCCATCGTGGTGGCCGACGGCCTCTCCGCTCTTGCCGTGCATCGCCATACCCTGCCCTTCCTGGCGCGCCTGGAAGAGCAGATCGCCGCCGAAGGCTGGTCGGTTTCGCCGGTGGTCCTGGTGGAACAGGGCCGCGTCGCCGTGGCCGACGAAGTGGCGCAGCGGCTCGGCGCAAGAATGTCGGTGATCCTCATCGGCGAACGCCCCGGCCTCAGCTCCCCCGACAGCCTGGGGCTGTATTTCACCTACAACCCCAAGGTCGGCCTGACCGACGCCTATCGCAATTGCATTTCCAACGTCCGGCTCGAAGGCCTGAGCTACGGCATGGCGGCCCATCGCCTGATCTACCTGATGCGCGAGGCCTGCCGCCGACAGCTCTCGGGGGTCAACCTGAAGGACGAAGCCCAGGTTCACACTCTAGAGTCGGAAAAAAACGCCGATATGAAAGGTAACTTCCTACTGATGCCGCCCCAAGACTGATCCGGCGCCCGATTGCGTTTCTGATGCGCTTTCAGGCAGCATCGAAGCACGACAAGGCACCATCGTTGTCAGAACTTCTGTCGACCTTTTGTTAGCGAGACCTACCATGCGGATTATCCAAGCGACCCTGGAACACCTGGACCTGCTGACGCCCTTGTTCGTCAAATACCGTGAATTCTACGGCTCACTGCCGTACCCGGACTCTTCCCGGGCCTTCCTCGAGAAGCGCCTGCGCCGCAAGGAGTCGGTGATCTACCTGGCCTTGCCCGATGACGACGACAACAAGCTGCTGGGCTTCTGCCAGCTCTATCCAAGCTTCTCGTCGCTGTCCCTCAAGCGCGTGTGGATCCTCAACGACATCTACGTCGCCGAAGACGCCCGCCGCCAGCTGGTGGCCGACCACCTGATCCGCACCGCGAAGAAAATGGCCAAGGAAACCAACGCCGTGCGCATGCGCGTTTCCACCAGCAGCAACAACGAAGCGGCGCAGAAAACCTACGAGTCCATCGGCTTCAAGGAAGACACCGAGTTCAAGAACTACGTGCTGCCGATCAGCGAAGGGATCTGACCCTGTGGCTGAGCCCCCTGCCACAACATCACCCCCTTTGTGGCGAGGGGATTTATCCCCTCGCCACAAGAGCCTTCACCCAGCCTTCACCCCGCCACAACATCACCGAAATCCCTAGCTACAAACTCACCCCGCACCTCCCCCTCCAGACCGTATAATGCCGCTCTTCCCGGCTTGTAAGAAAAAGCTACACACGCTGTAGTCATACTCAAAGCCCGACCCAAAGCCTGCCGAGCCAGGCCACCACCACAGGTGTTTTGCATGGATTTCAACCCCCTCGACCTCATCCTGCACCTCGATGTGTACCTCGACATGCTGGTGACCAACTATGGGCCGTGGATCTACGCCATCCTGTTTCTGGTGATCTTCTGTGAAACCGGCCTGGTGGTGACGCCTTTCCTGCCGGGGGATTCGCTGCTGTTCATCGCCGGCGCCGTGGCGGCGGGCGGCGGCATGGACCCCTGGTTGCTGGGTGGCCTGCTGATGCTGGCGGCGATCCTCGGCGACAGCACCAATTACCTCATCGGCCGCACGGCGGGGGAGCGCCTGTTCAGCAACCCGAACTCGAAGATCTTCCGCCGCGACTACCTGCAACAAACCCACGACTTCTACGACAAGCACGGCGGCAAGACCGTGACCCTGGCGCGCTTCCTGCCGATCATCCGCACCTTCGCCCCCTTCGTCGCCGGCGTGGCGAAAATGCCCTACGTGCGCTTCTTCGGCTTCAGCGTGCTCGGCACCGTGCTGTGGGTCGGCGGCCTGGTCACCCTCGGCTTCTTCTTCGGCAACGTCCCATTCATCAAGCAGAACCTGTCGCTGCTGGTGGTGGGCATCATCCTTTTGTCGCTGTTGCCGATGGTCATCAGCCTGGTCCGCAGCCGCCTGGCCCGCGGTTCCAACGCCGCATCGCGCTGACCCATCATGTGGTCCCTGAGCACTTGGCGTCGCCGACGCACCCTCGCCAGGCACCCCGTTGCCGATGAAACCTGGCAGCGAGTGCGTCATCAACTGAGCTTCCTCGACGGCATCAGCCCCGCCGAGGACCAGTGGCTGCGCGAGGCCTGCGTGCTGTTCCTGCATGACAAGCACCTGACCGCCCTGCCCGGCGTCGAACTGCACCAGGAGCAGCGCCTGTTGCTCGCGGCCCAGGCCCAGCTCCCGCTGATGCACCTGGGGGATCTGAACTGGTACCAGGGCTTCCACGAAATCGTCCTCTACCCCGACGACTTCCTCAGCCCCCAGCGCTACCGGGACGCCAGTGGCATCGAGCACGAATGGGATGGCGAACACAGCGGCGAAGCCTGGCCCCAGGGGCCGATCATCCTGGCCTGGGACGGCGTCATCGCCAGCGGCGGCTGGGACGGCTACAACCTGGTGATCCACGAACTGGCCCACAAACTCGACATGCTCAACGGCGACGCCAACGGCCTGCCGCCGCTGCATGCCGACATGCGGATCCAGGACTGGGCCGAGGCCATGCAACAGGCCTTTGACGACCTCGATCGCCAGTTGGACCGGAATCCGGATGCACAAACCCTCATTGATCCCTACGCGGCGGAAAACCCTGCGGAATTCTTCGCCGTCACCAGCGAATACTTCTTCAGCGCCCCGGACCTGCTGCACCAGGCATACCCCAGGGTGTATGAACAGCTACGGCTTTTCTACCGCCAGGATCCGTTGGCCCGGCTGCGGCAACTTCAGGCCGAAGATCCGGTCTACCAGGCGTCATACCAAGGTCTCTAAGACCCTTGATACGTGGCATCAGCGGCTGAATATGCCTATAATCGCCGCCACTTTTGGTCAATCCGACCAGCCTTTTGGTCAACTAACGGGGGCACCGCCCAATGAGCTACAGCAAGATTCCGGCTGGCAAAGACCTGCCGAACGACATCTACGTTGCGATCGAAATCCCGGCCAACCACGCCCCGATCAAATACGAAATCGACAAGGACAGCGATTGCCTGTTTGTTGACCGTTTCATGGCCACCCCGATGTTCTACCCGGCCAACTACGGTTACATCCCCAACACCCTGGCCGACGACGGTGACCCCCTCGACGTACTGGTGGTGACCCCTTACCCGGTTGCCCCAGGTTCGGTCATCCGCGCCCGTCCGGTCGGCATCCTGAACATGACCGACGACGGCGGCGGCGATGCCAAAGTCATCGCAGTGCCACACGACAAACTGTCGCAGCTGTATGTTGATGTGAAGGAATACACCGACCTGCCAAAACTGCTGATCCAGCAGATCGAGCACTTCTTCGAGAACTACAAGGATCTCGAAAAGGGCAAGTGGGTCAAGATCGAAGGCTGGGCTGGTGCTGACGCCGCCCGCGAAGCGATCACCAAGTCGGTTGCCGCCTACAAGGGCTGAGCCTGAACTTGCAGAAGAACCCCGGTTTTCACCGGGGTTTTTTATGCCTGGAGCGTCGCTTAATACTTCAATGTATTAATAGTGCCGAACAACGTTTATCTGCGTTTAGCTCACTCAATTCAATTCCCGCAAACGGAAAGATCGTCTTATAAATTTGCACGACATGTTTATTGCTCAAAACACAGTCGCCCCTAAACTTTCCGTTTATGAAAAAGATCTCCAGTGGCGACCGCTTCAGAGCCCTTCTTAAAGAAGCCAATATCCGCTCCGCCGACTTCGCGAAGTTATACGGCGTGAAATCGCAGCACGTGAACAACTGGTTCAACCGTGGCATCCCACCCGGGCGCATCCATGGCATCGCCGGCCTGCTGACCGTCAGCCCCCAATGGCTCGCCAACGGCGAAGGCCCGCAAACCCCGCTGGGGCTGGGGCCCGGCACCACCTACGATGCCGCCGAAAACCAGGGCGTCTACAGCGTGCCGGAAGCCACGGACATCGAACTGCCCTACTACAAGGAAGCCCCCATCGCCCCCGGCGCGATCAAGACCCACGTCATCGAGATCCCCGGCCAGACCACCCGCCTGCCCCGCAGCCACCTCGAATCCCTGGAAATCAACCCCAGCGACGCCATCTGCACCACCATGGTCGGCGACAGCATGGCCGAACGCATCGAAGACGGCTCCACCCTCGCCATCGACCGCGGCCTGACCCAAATCGTCGACGGCCAGATCTACGCCCTCGAACACGACGGCATGCTGCGCATCAAGTACCTGCACCGCATCCCCGGCAACCGACTGCGCCTGCGCAGCCACAACAGCGTGGCTTACCCGGACGAAGTTTTCAGCACCGAACAGATCGAAGCGCAGAACATACGGGTGATCGGCTGGGTCTTCTGGTGGTCCACCCTCAACAAACAGAGACCGCCGGTGTTCGATTGACCACCCCACCGCAAGACAACCACCGAAGCCCCTGGTAGTCAGGCGCTTCAGTGGCGAGCGCATCTGTGCTGAGCACATCTGTGGCGAGGGGATTCATCCCCGCTGGGCTGCAAAGCAGCCCCCGCTTTTCCCCTTGGATCAGCGATAACCCAATGATTCCACACCACTTACCACTGGGATTCTGCCAAAAACCCGCGTATCCTCCGCCCCACATTTGCGAGCCCAAGCCTCGCACCGACAAGGCAGATCACTTTCTGACCAAGTCCCACAGCCGGCCGCAAGAGCTGGATGTACGTTTTGAAGGCTGGTGAGGTTTGTCAAAAACGAACTGAGTCAGTCAACGAGAAGCCGGCCATAAGCCGGCTTTTTAATGCCCGGACTTTATCCATCCCCATCCAAATCTCGCCTGATGACCAAACAACGTCGCTCGTAAGTATCCCCGCGCTCGACAGCAAAGGTCATCGAACACCGTATGATTCCCAAATGCTATCAGAAGAGAATATTCTGACGACATATTGCGCTGCGTCCTACAGCGAAACGGGAACCCTACGGAAAGCCCCCCCGCCATGTCCTCTTTACCCACCAGCAATCAATCCAATCCGCCTTGGAGCCGTGACGAACTCGTCCTAGCTCTGAACCTTTACATGCTGTACCGCAATGGCTTACCTGGCGTTAACCATCCAGAAGTCCGAGCCCTATCACAGAGCCTCAATCTCATTGGCAACGCCATCGGTGTGAGCAAGAACGAGAGTTTTCGTAACGCCAACGGTGTTTATATGAAGCTCAACAACTTCCGTCGCTGGGATCCGAGCTACACCAACACTGGTCGCACAGGTCTTGCAAAAGGCAATAAGGACGAGGAATTGGTATGGCTGGAATTCGCGGATAACCCCGAGCGCTTAGCCGAAGTCGTAGCAGCCATCAAGGCGAACGTCGGAACCACTCCTACTACGCCAATAAATCTAAGCGAGGAGGAAGAACCGGGCTTCTTCGAAGCAGAGGAAGGAAGAGTGTTAACCCGCGTACACCGTGTACGGGAAAGGGACAAAAAACTCGTCAAACGAAAAAAGGACGAAGCCCTCAAGAAGCACGGTGTTCTCCAGTGCGAAGCCTGTGGCTTCAACTTCAGCAAAACATATGGTCCGGACGTCGAAGGCGTTATCGATGTGCACCACACCAAGCCGCTGCACACGCTCCAACCTGGCGATAAAACCAAGCTCGTGGACCTCGCTTTGCTATGTGCCAATTGCCATCGAGTGGTGCATTCACGCCGTAAGTGGCTGAGTGTGACCGAGGTCAAGGACCGCTACCAAGCCGCCAAAAACAAAGCCTGAACTGGGCCTAAAACGACATCTTTTTGAAAACTCACGACAGCCCTGTCTGATGCTGCAATTATTGAAAGGACTCAACATTGAAACTGATCGCCAACCGCATCAATGGAACACACCTTAGGGATTTATTGCCTACGTTGTCAGGTGAGACGCAAGTGGATAGCGTACTGGCTGCCGTGGCTTACGGTAGGAGCGCATCAGATATCACCCGAGATCTGGTGGGGCACTCGGTATTCAATAAATTACGGCTTGATTTATGGATGCGCTACGACCATACGGTGCCGGTCTCGATTGAGCTACTAAACCGCCTGTTCAAGCACCAAAAAGACAATGTGTTCACTCGGTTCGTACCGGACCGTTTCCACCCCAAAGTAATCTGGTGGAAAGGCTATGGCGCTTACATTGGTTCTGCAAATCACACTGACAATGGCTGGTTAACCAATATCGAAGCGGGGATATTTATCAACGAGGATGAACTGGTTGCCAACGGCATGGACACTGAGCTGGAGGATTTTTTCGATTATTTGCGCGAACTTGATGTTGCCATCCCCATCTCTGCGGACTACATCGCCGAAATGGAACGTCTGAATGCCTTGAACAAGGATGCTTACGCCGCAGCGAAAAAAGCCAGAGAACATGAAGAATGGCATGACCCTAGCTTTATAGGGGACAAGGTTGCCTTTGATCGGCGCAAAGAAAATTTCAAAAAAGAGTGGTTGGAGACACTAGGGATATTGCAAGGTATCCAGCAACAGCTTTCAGACTACCGTCCCATTTGGGTAGATGAAAATGTCCCAACAGCTTGGCAGGTAGACCAATTCCTTCACGCCTACTACTACAACCATGTAGGTGACAACTTGCGTAAGCCTTATGAGGACTACTACAAACGACATCATGCCGATCCTCAATCTGCCCTGAAAGCAGAGCTCAAGTGGTGGCAAGGCCTGCAGTTCGCACCTTCGTACGAGGATTTAACGCTTTACGAAGGAGCACCGAAAATCCGCAAACTGCTTGACCAGGAAAAAGTACTTAGCCTGAGCATCGATGAGGTCGAAATGCTGTGCCGTAATACTCACGCCACAATGACCACGTCATCAAAATCCCCATGTCCGTGCTAGGCCTTCCAAACGTGCAGTCCATGGACAAAGAGGGCCGCGTAAAATTGTTCGCCTCGCTCATCATGAGCGAGCGTAATAGCAAAGGATGGGATATTCGCAAGCTGCTGCACTACGTTCTTTATGAAGGCGCGTCATCAACCATATGGGAGCGTCTTTACCATGCAGGTCGTGATCCAAATTACACCATTCCCCGCTACGGATTGAACTCCATTGCTGAGGTTGTCGGGTGGGCAAGACCCGAAGTGGTGCCGCCTAGAAATGGTCGTACCAGCAAAGCCCTGCGTGCCTTGGGGTTCGATGTGAAAGTCTATTGAGACCTTCCTGGCCCCGGCAGCCTACAAGCTATCGCGAGCAAGCTCGCTCCCACAGAGGGGCTTGTGTACATACGTCGCAGGCAAATGCATTCGCGACTGGCTGCATCCTTGCAGCCAGTCGCGAAGAAGGCTACGACTCGTTGTTCAACGGGGCTCGCGACCAACATCGCAATGAATCAGGCGGGATATCTCGATCATATCCACAACGGTTTTGTCATCGACCTCAAAACCGTTGCCTGAAAGCCCCGTACCGCTATTACTTGAGCGTAACGTCAAGCATCGGCGGGATGTACCCATAGTCGTACTCGGCCACGACAAACGTCTGCTGCCCTTTTATCTTCAAGCCCACCGTGGGTGCCTCGGTGCCACCCACGCGAACCTGCGTGCCGGTTTCGTCGGTCGGTACGCTGTCGATGAAGGAGGTCACCAGGCCGTTTGGCATCACGTAGTGCGAGTAGGTCTGGAATGGCTGGGAGGATGGGTTGCCCAGCACCAGGCCGGAGCCGTTGAGCGGCACGTAGGGGCCGAACAGGGAGTCTGCGACAAAGCCGTATACGCCATCCGGCCCGGTCACGCCGTCGGCATAGGTGAAGGTGTGGCTGATCGTGAACAGGTAGTACTTGCCGTCCTGGAACACGAAGTGCGGGCGTTCGGTCTGGTCGTTGACGCCCACGGCGGTCAGCAGGGGCGGCAGCATTTCCCAGTCGTCGCCGTCCGCGTCGCGGGCCACGGCGATGCCGACGCAGGCGGTCTGGAAGCGGGAGTTGCCGACATCTTCATAACCCGGCGGCACGTCGCCGATTTCGGCCTCTCCCACTTTGTGCGAGCCGCGCTCACCGGCCACGTTGCCCTCGAACAGCATGTACAGCTTGCCATCTTTCGGGTCGCGGAAAGGCCATGGGTCGCGGAAACCCCAGAAGGCGTTTTGGGCTTCGGTCTGGTACATCTTGCCGTCGGCCTCGAACAGCGGCTTGACCTTCTCGAAGCCGACCATGCTGACACCATGTTCAGTTGTCACGACCCGACCGCGCACCTTGACGATGGTCGCGCCTGGGGTGACGGCGGTGTAATACAGGTCCACTTCACCTCGGTCGTTCAACAGAATCGGTGTGCCGGCCCATTCGCGAACGGTCGGCGAAACGCCTTCGGCCATCACACGGCCACCAAATTCCCAGTCCTTGCCGGTACGGGAAAACCAGAAGTACATCTTTGCCCGACCGTGACGATCGTTCCAATCGCGCAGGATGTCGTAGTTACCGTTCTCGTCCAGGTACTGCGGGTCGTTTGGATGACGGTCAGCCGTCAGGGTGAAGATCACCGACCAGCCGTCGACGGACGTCACGTTACCGTCCAGGTCGCGCAGGGGCATGGTGTCCCAGATAAACACGTCGTCGCTCAATACGGGAAAATCCGCGCTGACCAGAGGCTGGGTGGTGGTGGGATCATCCGCCCGGACTTTCAACGCATCGGCGCGGGTCCAGAGGCTGGGTTGATGGGGGGTTACACCGATTTTTTCAGCGTTGGTTTTCATAAGCTATTACCTCGTCCATGAATGGATTGAACTGAATAAAGATTGGTAAATACTGTATGTACATACAGTGAAAACAACCTTATAGAGGCTCCCCAAAGGGGTCAAGAAAAAAATGCATTTATGCATATTCAGAGTTTTTCCTGGATGCTGATACGTTTCAGCGATGAGTATTCCTGGAAGTTCATTCATGGCGAGATCGAAGACGTTACCTTCACATTAGTGTTTTTCACGGCAGGCGGGACGAGTTGCATTCGGGCATAAAAAAAGGCCTTGCCGTGGCAAGACCTTTTTCCTATCCGGGGCAGCGTGTCCGCTGACTACCTCACCTCAACGATATCCAACGCTCGATTGGCCAACAGTTCACTCAACTCGATCACCTGCTGGATCCCCAACGCCACATGCCGCCTGGACCCGTCCAGGTCGAAGGCCAGGTCGCTGATCATGGCGTTGGCCGAAGCCAGGTTCTCGCTGAGGCTGGCCAGCAGGCATTCGGAATCGACATCGGAAACGATGCGAAAGAGGGTGTTGAGAGTGTCGGACGTTTCCTTGTCGGGCTTGGGTTTCAGGTAGAAATCCAATGCTCGGGTGGCTGCGTCGTCGATTTTCCTGTTGCGGGCAGTCTGGGCGCGGGAGACGTGTTCGTCGTTGACTGGGGGGTTCGGTGTAATTTTGACCATGGCCTTAGCTCTCGTTTGGTTAAGGCTACAACCCGCTCGCGACTAAACGATTGGGAGGCAGCTGTACGCAGGTTAGTCGACCGACGAGCTAAGAAATCGGCGCGCCCAAAGGCGCCCTGCGCACAGCCACCATCAAGTGCAGGGATGGGGAGATCCCTGACTGAAGGACGCTTGAGCGACTTAGCAACAACGGGCGACTAAACCCGATCACTGACAATCAGTGACAGGTCCCAAGCTACCGACGCGACCCCAGGCGCACAAGCCGGCGGATTCTGGCGTAGTTGTAGGCAACGGCGCAAGGCGGTGTCGGTTGGGTATTGCAGCGGTGTCGGGTGGCGGGCCGATGCGGCATGACCGTTGTTTGCCCGGATCCACGGCGAGTAGACTGCCTCACGGTGTGCAGGACGCTCCCCACGGCGGCGTCGAACGGACGGAGGGCATTTCGCTGCCGTCGTACTCAAGGAGAATGACCATGAACCTACCGCCCGACGGGCTTCCCATCTACCGGGTGCTGACAGGCCCCGACGATGCCGCATTCTGTCATCGGGTCAGCGATGCGTTGAAAATGGGCTATACGCTGCATGGTGGCCCGGCCGTTACTTTCAATGGTGAGCGGACCATCGTCGCCCAGGCGATTCTCTGGCCGACAGGCACCCTCACCGCGCCCCCTTTCGCTGACGCCCGATAGCACCGCAAAGCCATGACTCGGCCCGCCGAATGGATTGGATCCAGGGCTTGTCTCAAGGGGCGTTATGGGTCTATTTTGTTCGCATAACAATATAGCCGTTCGGACTATGCCGACGGCTCAGGCGCAAGCGACGTGATTCGTATCGAACAGGAAATACGAACGCAACGCCCCACCCTATGGGGCGCGCTTGTGATTTGATCAACTGGGGCAGCGTTCCCCATGACAGTCTTCCTTATTCAAACGATCCGACGTTTTCGGATTGCCGCTGCCAATGAAAATGTATGTGGGGTGGCCAGTCAGCCACGAGCACACGGATGTTCATGACCCTGCGTTATTGGCCTGATAACGCAGTGGCTTACAGGGAGGTTGTCATGCTGGATCGCCAACAGTTGGAAGCGTTTGCCTGCGTCATCGAACACAAGAGCTTTGAACGCGCGGCCTCGGCGCTCAACATCACCAGCGGTGCCATTTCGCAACGAATAAAGTCGCTGGAAAACTCGCTTTCAACCATCCTGGTCATTCGCGAAAGACCCATTCATCCCACATCGGCCGGCCAGGCCTTGTTGCAGCATGTCTCGGCACTGCGTTCGCTCGAACATGATGTGCTGAGGTTGCTGTCGCGCAAAGGCAATACGAACTCCAAGATTGCCATCGGTGTACACCCCGACTCGCTCAATACCTGGTTCGCCCCGCTGTTGATCGAGTTGATGCGGGCCGAACAGGTCTGTGTCGAAATCATTTCCGATGATCGTTGCTCCAGCCTGAACATTCTCAAGCGCGGGGATGTCCAGGGGTGCGTGTCGGTGGTCGCCGATCCCCTCGATGGGTTTGAAGTCCATCCGTTGGGGGCCATGGAATACAAATGTGTCAGCACCCCCGACTATATGCGCCGCTATCTGGCCCGCGGCATGGGCACGCATTCGCTGCTCGACGCGCCGGCGATCACGCGGGGGCGCAATGACACGCGCCACACCGCCTTCCTTCGCGAACTGCTCGGCGTCTCGATCGAGCGGTTCCCCTGTCATTACTTGCCTTCATTGCCCATGGTCCAGGATGCGGTCCTGGCGGGGCTGGGCTATACGCTGATGCCCGCGGATGTCGCCGCGCCGCTGCTCGAAGAAGGACAACTGGTGGACCTGATGCCGGACAGCAGTTACCGCGAACCGCTCTACTGGCATGGCTGGATGAACCACTCGGTGGTCAAGGACCTGGTGGGAAGGCGCATCATCGATACCGCCAGCAAGTCCCTGCAACCGGCGCCCTGTTGAGCGATCCGCCACGGCGTCAAGGCTCGTTAAGCGTTACTGGCGTGGCTTTAAAAAATCTAACGCGCCGTTTGCACGACATGCTTGGGCGTAGACTCGAACGGACATCAAGACTGGGTGAGTGAGGGGGCTCGTCATCGTGAAAAGTACTGGATCGGATGCTTACCACGCGCACCCCATGGCCCCCGATGCAATCTTGAAATGCCTGACCGACAGCATGGGGAGCGACGCCTGGACACGGGTCCTCGCCCAGCGCTTTTCCAGCCCGGCGGAGTGTGTCGCGGAGATATTCAATCCGCACCGGCCGGGGGGTGCTTATGCTTGCACGCGCCGCGATGGCGTTGCATCGGGTTGGGCCGTGTACTTTCGGTTCCACGAACGCGCCGGTTATGACGGAAGCATGAAGCTGGTGCTGCACAGCGAAGACGAGGATGCCAGTTCCAGCGTTTTCGATGTGCTGTCCAGCGCGTGCGCCTCAAGGGGCAAAGAGCAAGGCGTGCACACGCTGATCAGTGTGGTGGACAGCCATATGCAACGCCACGCCTCATGGTTTTCCGACAGCCCCTTTCTGTTGGGCGGCGCGGTGGGAGCGAGCGGAAATTCGACGCTGAACGTGTTCTACAGGAAGTTATCAGATGATTCGGCCGGCCACTCCCGATGATTTGCCCTCCATGGTGGAAACCTACAATCAGGCCATTGCCGACAAGGTTTTCGCCAATTGTGACGTTCCCCACCACACCCATGAAAAATTCGCCCTGACCTACTTCGGAAAGAACCGGCGTTTCGCCGTTCTCGTTTATCTGTCGAGTGACGGCGAGACGGTCGCGTGGGGTGCCCTGAAACCCTTTTCCGCACGGCCCGACGACGAAACCATGGCGGAAGTCGCCGTGTATGTACGACGGGACATGCGTGCCCGCGGGGTCGGGATCCGATTGCTGCAGGCCCTGGAGGTCTCGGCGAGAGAGGCCGGTTTCGAGTCGCTGGTGGCCATTATCCTGGGGCCGAACCACGCCAGTGCCCGCGGGTGCAAGTCTCAGGGTTTCTCCGAATGTGTACGGATTCCTCGGATCGCAAGGCTGGAGGACACTCTGGTCGACATAGTCTGGCTACAGAAAAAAATGGAAGGGAATGCTCATGGTTTTGATCGTTGACGAGTCGTATCAGCTGGGGACCTTTCGCGACAATGAAGACTCCCTGCGTCGCCTGAAATCCCAGGCCGGCATTGCGCTGGACCTGGAGTTCGATCATCTGAGGCAAGCCGGGCTGACCCAGGGACAACGGGTCCTGGATGTCGGCTGCGGCCCGGGCATCATCACCACCCAGATTGCGCTTCGGGCCCGGCCCAGCCGGTTGATGGCCCTGGACTGCAACGAAACCAGCATCAGCGAGACGCGCAAGCAATTGGCCGGTGCCGGCATCGACGAAGCCCAGGTGCGCCAATGCAACCTGTATGACGAAAGCCTGACCGAGCCGGGGCAGTTCGATTTCAGCTATGCGCGCATGGTTTTCCAGCACCTGTCGGAGCCCCTGAGCGCCTTGCGCAATATCCACCGCAGCCTGGCCATCGGCGGGCGCCTGTGCATCTGCGACATTGACGACCGCTGGTTCGGCGCCTCGCCCCAGCCGCCCGAGCTGCAGTCGTTCCTCGCCCGCGTGGCCAGGGCCCAGGCCGCTCGCGGAGGCGACCGTCACGTCGGCAGCAAGCTGGCGAGCTATTTCGAACAGGCCGGCTATGGCGATATCCGCTGCAGCATGTTGCTGGTATCCACGTCGCTGATCGGGGCGAGCGCTTTCTGCGACCTGGTCTTTGGCTACAAGATGGAAGTGATTCCAGAAGACGAACTCGAACTGGCCCGGCGCGAGATGGCCGTGATCACCCAAAGCATCGAGAGCCCGGGCGGCTGGGCGGGGATCGGCGTATTCTTCGTCTCTGGAGAAAAACAGTAACGCAAAGGAATCTGCGCATGCCTGGCAAAGCCAAACTCAACCAGAAAATCGCCCCCACGGCGCGGATTGCATCGAGCGCCGTGCTCGAAGGCAATGTGTCCATCGGTGCCGGAACGGTGATCGGACACGGTGCGGTCCTCGTCGCGGAAGGTGGCGCGCTGACGATCGGGGAAAACTGCATCGTCATGGAAAACGCCGTGATCCGCAGCACCGCCCATGACGACTGCCACATCGGCAATCACGTGATGGTGGGCCCGCATTGCCATCTGACCGGCTGCCGCATCGACGACGAGGTGTTCGTCGCGACCGGTGCGTCGGTCTTCAACGGCGCTCGCCTGGGCAAAGGCGCGGAGGTGCGCATCAACGGCGTGGTGCATATCAAGACCGTGCTGGAGCCAGGCGCCACGGTGCCCATCGGCTGGATCGCCGTGGGCGACCCGGCACAACTCTTTTCCCCCGACCAGCATGATGAACTCTGGGCGGTGCAGAAGGAGCTGGATTTCCCCCGCTACGTTTTCGGCGTCGACCGCGAAAGCGAAGGCGTCGTCAGGCAGATGATGGAGCGCTACGCCCGCTTCCTGCGCCAGCAGCAGGTGGGCGATGAGTGACACACCCGGGGGCACTGACGAACCGACGCTCATCGACGGCCACAGCCATATCGCTTCCACACGCTTCACACCGCTGAGTTTCCTGGAGGGGGTGGCCGACAATATCGAAGTGAAGCTGCGGGCCAGTGGATTCCCGGTTTCTCGCACGAGGATCCTCGATCAGTTCCAGCGCGAACTGGCCGATCACCAGGGAGATGCCCAGATCGCGGCGATGGACAGGGCCGGAATCAGCCGCTCCGTCCTGCTGCTGCCGGACTTCTCCTTCGCCTTGCCGGATACCGAGCTGACCATCGACGAGATGTTCCAGGAACACCGGGCCATTCTCCAGCGCCATGCCGGACGTTTCGCGGTCTTCGCCGGCGTGGACCCACGCTGGGGGCGAGACGGGCTCGACCTGTTCATCCGCGGCATCGAGCAATACGGCTTCAGCGGCATGAAGCTCTACCCGCCCTGCGGCTACCAGGCCGATGATCCGGCGCTCGCGCCGTTCTACGAATACTGTGACGCCCACCACCTGCCCGTACTGCTGCACATCGGGCCCACCTCCCCCGCCCTGTCCTTTGCTCCCGCCCAGGCCATGTGGGTGGACGAGCCCGCCCGTCGCTACCGGAACATCCCGTTCATCCTCGCCCACGGCGCAGTCAACGACCAGGTGCAGTGCATCCAGCTGTGCAAGTACCGCCCCAACGTCTACCTGGACTTGAGTGGTGCCCAGCACGCGATCGACGCCCGCGGCCGTTCGCCGGTGCTGAGCACGCTGCTGGAAAGCGAGATCAATCACAAGATCATCTTCGGGACAGACTGGCCCATCAACAATCATGAGGCGATCAACAAGCGACTGCGCGCCTTCATTGTCGATCCGGACCAGGCCATCAGCGATCACGATGCGCGCCTGATCCTTTCGGGGAACCTGCAGCGCCTGCTCGACGGAATCATTTCCCCGCAGCGCTGAAGAAAGTGCATTGCACCCTTGGGCGCAATGCCTTTTCCGGCTCGGTCATGCGCGCAGGTGGATCGGCTCCTCGTCCTGCAGACGGTCGACGAAGAACGTCCGAAAAGGCGAAGGATGACGCAGGCTGCGTCCTTGTTGGATGAGCTGCCTGGCACGGTCGAACTGCCGGGCCCGTATGGCCGCCTCGATGGTGGTCAACTCCAGCAGGTCACGCTGCGCATTGCTGCCGCCTATGGCCCGCACCGCCGGCAGGATCTTGCTCAACAGATCCAGGGCGCTGTCGTAGTCCTCCTGCTGGAAGGCAATCAGCCCCCGGCAAACGGTGCGTGTCACGTTGGCGATCATCGGGACCTTGGCATACGTGGAGTCGATGCGTCGCAGGATGCGCTGCACCAGCACCTGGTGATTGGAGCTGGCCATCGCCATGATCGAATGCACATCGTTGAACCAGTACTGCGACTGATCGATGGAAGGCATCCAGTATTGCGCCACTTCCTGCCACAGCTCGGAAACATCCACCCCCGTCAGCGACAAGCGCCACAACAGGCTGACTGCGTCCAGGTCCTCGTACCCGTCGGGGTCGTTCTTGATCCTGATTTTCTGATGGAACGTCTGCAGGACCGCCTCCGGGCGCTGCATATAGAGGTTGAACAGCGCGTGATGCCACCACAGGTGGATGCGCATGCAGAGGTTGTCGCCCCAGTTGTCCTCGGTGTCGTCCAGCCACTTCAGCGTCTGGGCGTACTGCCCGCGCTCGTAGCCGACGTGACAGGCGGCATGGATCGCATAGATGTCCCGGGGGTTGATCGCCAGCGCGCATTCGGCCGCGACACTGGCGGCGTCATAGTCGCCGTTTTCCACCAGGGCAAAGGCTTCGATGCCGCGCACGTATCCATACAAGGGATGCGCGGGCCCCCAGAAGGGTCTTATGGTGAGCACCGTTTCGCGCATCCGCTCGGTCCACCCCATGTTGAACTCCAGCATGTGCACGCTGAACAAGGCCACCACATCCCGCGGATGCTGGGCCAGCAGTTCGCGCCAGCAGGCATGGGCGAGTTCGTAGTCCTGATTGACCCAATGATTGCAAGCCGCCAGGTGCCCCTGCTCGCGGGGGTTCAAACACTCGGGATCGAGACCGCCCAGCAGCAACGTGGCCTGCTGGATCTGCCGGTCCTCCATGCTCGATAACCTGACGACGCTTTCGATCAACCGAGAAATCGGGCAACGCACTTCGCGCCGCTGCAACAGTGGAAGTGGATCGAACTCCATCCCAAGAATGCCTGTCAGGGCAGTCTCCAATTCGTCTGCTTCGTCGGCGTCCTGCACTCGCACAGGCACACCGCGAGAATCAATGAACTCGATCATAAGAAATCCTTCCCTGTGGGTCTCTGCGTCGGCCTGGGCATGCTCAGGCGGCCAATTCAGCGAGCCTGGCCGGGGTGATGCCGTTGACCAGCGCGGCCGGGTTGATCTCGCGATCGAGCCGTTCGTGGATCAGGTTCAGTATCGCGATCAACAGCATCGAGTTGCCCCCGGCGTCGAAGAAGTCCGCCTGGTCGGTCTGCGCCGGGTGCTTGAGCACTTCCGCCCAAATGGAGTGGACCGTGGACAACGGGCCGGTGTCGGTCTGAGTGTGCAGTTCCTGGGTTGGCATGTTCATGGGCGTTCCTCCAGAGAGCGGGATTGGCTGAATCACGGTTGAGGTGTGTATTGGGCAAGCAGATTGGCGCGCAGGTTGGGCGCGTCGATCGAGAACAGGAATTTCTGGCCCTCGGCGGGAGTGTTTTGCCGGGCGTAATCGACGTAGTTGATCATCGTGTCTGCCGAGAAGCAGTGCCCGCAGCGCACCACGTTATCCAGGTACAGCTGGCGACGCGAAAACCCGAGGCGGGTTTCCTTGAGCTGCGTCACGGGGCGGAAGATGTTGTTGCAGAACACTTTGCTGATATCGGCCAGGGTGATCCCGGAAGTCTCCAGGACTTCATTCAGGATTCGCCCGTAGAGTTCGGGCTCGTCCTTGCCGTGGTTGGAGGTGATCGGATCCTGGCTGACGCCGAAACGCGAAGACACGATCTCCAGGCCCGGCCCATCGCACCGGGTGACCAGGCAACTGGCCGCCGAATCGCTGAGCAAGGCGAAGTTGTTGAAGCGTATGGACTCGTCGTAGACCTTGTCGGCGGTGATGATCAGGATGTTGTTGTAGACACCGGCGCGCACCATGCTCTCAGCCATCACGATGGCACTCATGAAACTGATGCAGTTGTTGAGGGTGACGCCGATGGGAAAGGCCTTTCTCAGTTCGAGACCTTCATACAGCCGAACGTTGAAATTGATGTACTCGATCTCGTTGCCGGGAAAGCAGGTCGAGCAGAACATGACGAAGTCGATATCGCCGGCAGACACGCGGCTCTGGGCCAGGGTCTGGCGAGCGGACCTGATACCCAGGTCGAATATATCGCCGTCGGTCTTGAAGTAGCTTCCCCAGCCGAATACCCCCGGCTCGTCCGGATAGCCGAAGCGATCGAGCATAGCCTTGAAGTCAGGCACATCGTGATAAGGACGTTCGACTTCACCCAGGGCGTAGGAACAAGCGTCAATCATTATGCGCATGCGCATTCGTCCTTTTACGGAACAGGGCCGCAGATGCTCCGGCCCTGGAGTCTTCAGGCAGGGATGAACGGCTCGCCCAGCATGTTCGTTTCGCGGATACGGTTATGGGTGTAGCGGTTCTCGCCCGACACCACGACAGCACCGTAATTCTCCAGGCTGACCTCGCCACCGAACTCGTGGAGCATGTCGGTATCGGGGTGGATAAGGACTTCCGGGGGTACGTAGCGGGCGGAGTATCCCAGGCGCATCTTGTCGGTCAGGCCCAGGTGCGGAAGCGAGGAATGCAGCACCGTCGACCAGAAGATCACGCACTCGCCGGCCTTCATCTCGAAGTAGACCGCCTTGGACTCGTCGGGCTTCCAGTCCGGATCGACTTGCAGGTCACGGTAATCGTAGCCCCACAGCCCACGACGGACGCCGTCCTTGACGAGGTTGTTGTTCTTCTCGGGGTTGAAGATCAGACGCTTCTCTTCGTCGTAATGCATCATGTTGTGGGTGCCGGGGACAATCGCCATGCAGGCGGTGTCTTTCATCGTGTCGGTGAAAGCGGTCCAGGCGGTCAGGGTCCCGCGACGTCCCGAGTCATCGGGCCAGACGATATGGGGACGCCCCGCCACGCCGGCGAAGGTATTGGCCTGGTGCCAGTCGGTGCCCGCATCGCCGGGGTACTTGGAGAAGAACTCGGTGCGCCAGCACAGCAGGTCCTTGCCCATGAGGCTGCGCACCTTGTGCACGATCCTGGGGTTGCAGACATGCTGGCCGAGGAAAGGGATGTCCAGGTGCCGGTCATAGTTGGCGAGGTTATTGTTGCCGGCGTTGGAGATTGTATTGTCGGCATACACGGCGTTGCTGCGGTCCAGTGTCTGCAGCCGCACCGTTCGCCATTGCCGCTCCATCTCTTCCGGTTCATAAACCTTGAACGGCTTTACGTATCCATTCTTGAAGAAGAAAGCAATTTCCTCATCGCTAAGTCCGAAGTCTTCTTTTAACGCGTCCAAGGTAAATCTCCTTGCCTGCTCAGTGTGGAAGATCAATGTTTGCGTGACGACTCAGTTGAATACGCAAGTTTCGTATCGGGACGATATGTTCTTGCGCCGCAGCTTCAGGTTCCGGGTCAGCAAACCGTTCTCGGCGGTAAACGGCTCGGTGGACAGGAAATAATTGCGGATCGGTACGCTGGCACCGGCGTTGTAATCGTCGATGGTCTTTTCGATCAGTTGCCGGGCGCTCGAATCGATCTGTTCGACCACCAGCAACATTCCCAGGTGGGGACGGCGGGCTCCCAGCGCCACGGCGTACTGCACGCCAGGCAGGCTGTTGAATGACTGCTCGACGGCCGTGGGGTGAATTTTCTGGCCACCTGATGTGATGATCGTGTCGTTCTTGCGGCCTTCAATGAAGATATAGCCGTCGGCATCGATACGGCCGACGTCGCCGGTGGCAATGACGACTTCGTCCCGATACACCGCCCTGGCGACTTCTTCTGGCTGGTCCACGTATCCGCAGGTCAGCCGCCGATGCGACCTGAGCACAATCTCCCCGTCGCTTTCCAGGGTCACGCTGCCCGGCACCAGTGCCCGACCGACCGAACCCGGTCGATTGTGCTGGAGGGTGTTGACGGCGATGGGGCCGTACTCGGTCATGCCATAGGCTTCCAGAAGCGGCAGGCCCGCCGTGTGATATCCGTCCAGGACAGCCTGCGGCAACGCAGCCATGCCGCTCCACATCTGTCGCATGTTCGAGCCGAACAGTTCGCGCAGCTTCTGGCCATTGCCATCGGCCAGGCGCCACATCGCGTCGTAAAAAAGCGGAGGGGCCAGGAACAGGCTCGGGGAGGTCTGCTTGAGGGCTTGCATGGCGGTCTGCATGCCACTGAGCACGATGTCGATGCCGGCATCGATGCACCCGTAGATCAACAGCTTCTGCTGATAATTGGACAGGGGCAGGAAGATCAGGAAACTGTCGTCCGGCCGGGCGTCGATGGCCGAGAAGAACTGCCGGGCATTGAGCAGGACGGTGGCGTTGTTGACGCGAATCTTCTTCTCTTTGCCGCTGGTGCCGGAGGAGAAAATGGTGGGCCCCGCAACCGCAGCGAAGGCATTCGGACACGCCCGGTTCCGACACAGCCTCAAGCCATGGAATGTTCCAACGGGCTCCCATGAACCAGGGTCCACCTCGTCGCGGTACAAGGCGCTGACCAGCACAAAGGCAATGTTCTGCTGGCCGATGTCGGCCAGGGCGCTGCGGGCGGTTTTCTCGGGAATCTGCAAGGCGATGCAGCCGATATTCAATAAAGCGAGGTCCAGTAAAAAAGCCGCCTTGCCGTTCTCGGCGATCACCGCGACCTGCATGCCCGCCTGAAGGCCTACCTCGGCGAGCTGGCGCGAAACCAGCGAAACCTCCTGGTACACGTCAGCGAACCGGACACGTTCCATTTCCGTACGTTGATGAAACACAACCCCATTGCGCGGGTTGCCTTTCAACTTTGAAATCAGTGTTTGCAGTCCTTCACTTTCCACGCCGCTCGCTCCTGCGTCCGATGGCATCGGTCGTCAGAGCCTACTACTGGCAAACACCCTCGTGGCGTTGCGTTAGGTTTTTGCAGTGGCCTTTAGTTTTGCTAACGCAAGTTGCGCCGCGTGTCGGGGCCTGGGTATTTTCAGGCGTCCTCGTCGCGCCCTCTCTGCCGATCATCAAGGCTGTGGCGGGCGGGTTTGCTTCGAGGCGCTCGTTCGACGATCCACGCCCTGGTCACTCGCCCGTCACGCGGTTGACCCCACCGGAGTTTCATTCATGTCGTCGCGAAACTTGCTGTTCTACGGTGTCGTTGCGCTGTCCACGGCTTGCGACCAGGCCGTATTGACCGGCGTGATCTGGATGTCGCTCAAGCTCTCCGGTTCCAGCGTCCCCCTTGGCGTGGTCCTGTGTCTCTCGGTCGCCGTTCCCTTCGCGCTGGATCTGCTGAGTCGAGGACGAGCGGCCAACGTCGACGCCCCTTGGCTGGTGGCGTTGCGTATCTCGGCCTTTGCCATTGCGGCACTCTTCGCCTGGTCCGGACTGGCCTCGGCCCTGGGTGTCTTCCTGTTGATCGCCTTGCTGGTGGGGACAGTCGATTTCCTCACGGCCAGTTCCCTGGAAATCGAGAACACCCGCCGGGTCGTCGCCGGCTGGCTACCGGCGGACGATGCCGCGCGCTATATGCAAACCGCCATCCAGGTCGGCGGTTTCTCGGGGTCGTTGGCCGGTGGCGCGCTGCTGGGCCTGCTCGACGATTCGGTCTTTCTGATGGCCGTGGCGTTGACGGGGGCGGCCCTGAGCCCGGCGTTGCTGGCCGGCCGGATGAGGCGCAGCGTCATCGTCGAGGCCCCGGGCCCTGCCCCTCGGCAGGCCAGGCAAAGCCAGGACGATACGTTCGAAATGCCCTACGGCTGGATGGCCTGCCTCGGGTTGATCGCCCTGCACATCGGCGCTTTCAACAGCATGATGCCGGTCGTCTACCAGCAAGTTAACCATTGGAGCCCCACCAGTTTCGGCATCGCGTCCGGCGTCGCGGGCATCGGGGCTTTCCTGGCCGCGCTGCTGCCCCTGGGCAAGCACCGCCTGGTGCTGTTCGCCAGCGCCCTGATCGTGGTGGATGCGCTGATGGTCCTGGCGCCCCTGGTGCCGCTGTCGCTGGTCGGGGCGTTCCTGGTCGGATTCGTCACCAACCACCTGCGAATCGCCGTTCGCAGCCAATTGATGCGCTGCGCGAACAACGATGCCCAGGCGGCATTGGTGGGCAGTCGCAGCACGTTCTGCGCCTATTCGATGCAGGCCACCGGCCCCTTGTTATTGACCTTTGCGACCTCCGCATCGGTCTTGGGCCCGACATCCGGCCCGGCGCTGATGATCGGCACCGGCCTGGTCACCGCCATCGGGCTGCTGGGACTGGCCCAGTTGCGTCGCCCCGCGCAGCCCGTTCCGCTGGCGCGCTCATGATTGATTGATGGAGGCATCCGATGAGTTCCACAGAGCTTGAAACCGATCGACAGACCGTGCTCGCGCAGGTCTACGCGCTGATGAAGGAAGTGGCGCCCCAAAGCGTCCAGGTCGACCCGCAGCTGTCTTTTCTCGAAGCAGGGGTGGACTCGATGAAGCTGATGCTCCTGGTGACGCGCCTGGAGGATGCCTTTGAGATCGAGTTCGAAACCGACCATCTGGCCCCCCAGTTCCTGGGCAGCCCGGCAGCTGTCGCCGGGCTTCTCCTGGAGCACTACCTGACTGCCTAGGCGAGGATCGCCCGTCATGGAAGAACAACCGTTTGCCTACGATGTGCACCTGTACGACCGACGTTTCCTCAATTGCTTCCAGCGCCATGCCGTTGTGTTCATGAAACGCCTGGGCATAGAAGTGGACTGGCTCTTCTACAACGCCTTGCCGGCGGTGGACGATATCTTCCAGCAGATGGTGGTGCAGAACAAAGCCAAGTACGCGCTGCAAAGCGGTTATTTCGCCGACGACGACCTGGCGCTGCTGGGCGTACGTTTTCATGAGCGCAAGGCCGAACACCTGGATGAGCTGCTGCCGGTCATCCACCAGCAGATCCAGGCCTACGGTTGCGCCTTCCTGTCGGGGGACGTGTATTACTTTGCACACTGTCCCGAATACCGCAGCTCACATGCCCAGCACGTTGTCGTGCTGCGCCAGGCCCATGCCGACGGCACCTGGGACATCGTCGATGACAATGCCGCCAGTGTGCTGTGCGAATACCGCTACCCCCAGGAAGTGATCGACCAGTTCTTCCAGAACGAGGGCAGTCGCCGCATGTTCTGCCTGGAGTGGACACCACCACGACACAGTGTCGAGCGTTCATTCCGCCAGCGCCATCAGGCATTCCTGGACGGCTTCAAGGTGGAACCCTGGTTCTACGGCCACCTCGAAGCGCTGCTGGACAACCCCCTGGCCTGCGACACGACCAAGTTTCGCGCGCTGCATGACGTGTTCACGCTCCTGGCTGGCTCGCGCAATTGCTTTGCCCGCTACCTGTCGATGACCGGCGTACCCGAGGCGACCCTCGAACGGGTCCAGCGGTTTGCCCAGGAGGCCGGTGTGCTCAAGGGCTTGATGGCCATGGCGCAGATCACCGGCAAGGTCCGTCGCCGCGACTTGGTCACGCGGTGCGCTGCCCTGGAAGGCCTGGAGGCTGACTACCTCGACGACCTTCGCTCGATGCATCGACAAACGGTGGCCCAGGCCTGACCGCTCAGGTACCCGGACGAATCAGCACCTTGCCCCGCGCGTGGGCGGTGGCGACCTTCTCCAGCGCCGCGCGGGTGTCGGACAAGGTAAAGCTCGAATCGATGATGATTTGCAGCCGGCCCGCACTGAACTGCCTGACCGCCTCGGGAAGGAACGGCACTGCGCTGGCGAAGAAGACGAATTCGCCTGTGCAACCGTCCCGTCCCTGGATGTTGAACTCCACCAGGGTCGAGATGTGTCCCCCGGGGCGCAGCACCTGCCAGGACTCTTCGAGCGTCTCGCCGCCCAGGGTATCGAGCACCAGGTCGATATCCCGCACACCTTCAAGGGTCTGGCTCCGGTAGTCGATGACCTCGTCGGCGCCCAGGCTTTTCACCAGCTCGATGTTCTTCGCCGATGCGGTTGCGATCACATGGCAGCCGGCAAGATGGGCCAGCTGGATGGCCATGCTGCCCACGCCCCCGGCCCCGGCATGGATCAGGACCCGCTGCCCTGGCTGCAACTTGCCGACGTCGAACAGCGCCTGCGCGGCGGTGCCATAGGCCGTTGGTAAGGCGGCGGCCTGTTCGAAACCCATCGACGCGGGAATGACGCAAAGCTCGGCGGCGGCGATGACCAGCCGCTGCGCGAAGGCGCCACCGTGGCTGGGAGTGGTGCGGCCGACGACCCGGTCGCCGGCCTTCAGGTGCCTCACCCGCTCGCCCACCGATTCGATCACGCCACTGAAATCCGTGCCTGGCGCATAGGGAAACGTCACGGGAAAGATCGGCTGCATGTAGCCGGCGATGATCTTGACGTCCAGCGGGTTGACGCTGGCGGCCTCGACGCTGACGACGACTTCCTCGGGTTGAGGGGTTCGCAGGGTCGCTTCACCAGCGACCAGCACATCCGGGCTACCGAACTCGTGAATCAAAGCGCTCTTCATTTGGCAGACTCCTCTTCAGGCCTGGGTGGGGAACCGGCCAAGCTGGATGAACACGCCGAACCAGTCTTCCAGGTGCCATGTCGTCGTCAGCTTCGCGTCGTGGAAGCGGTGGAATTCATGGATGGGGAAACTGACTTGCCTGCCGGTGGCGGCGATGCCGAAAAGCTCACCGTCATGGGTGCCGCTGATTTGCGCGCGCACGGCCATTTTTCCAGGCTCCTGGACCACGTCGTGAATAACGATCCGCACATCGGGGAACGCCTGGACAACGCTGCGGATGATGGTCTTGATGCCTTCAGGGCCGGGGGCCTGCCCCGGCGCCAACGGGATGTCGTCCCAGTGCGTGGCCAGCACTTCGTCGACCAGATCCGGTTGTTTGTCGCTGAACGCGCGGTAGAACGTTTCGACCGCCAGGCGCTCGGCGCGCAGTTGGTCGGCAAGGCTGATGCTGGAGATGTTCATCGGTTTCTCGCTGTGGCCAGGTGGGGTAGCGAGATAGTGCGAGGGCGGGATACGATCCGTCTAACAAATAACCGATATGGATGTTTATTTGATTCATGGATTTTCATGGCATCGATTTGAACCTGCTGGTGGCATTCGACGCACTGATGACCGAGCGCAACGTCACGCGGGCCGCGGCTCGGGTGGGGGTCAGTCAGCCGGCGATGAGCGCGGCCCTGGCCAGGCTTCGCAAACTGTGGGGCGATCCGCTGTTTGCCCGCAGCGCCGACGGTCTGTTGCCGACACCCAGGGCCCGGGAACTGGCGGTGCCGATCGCCCAGGCGTTGCATCAGTTGCAGGTGGCACTGGTGGAGCGCCCCGCGTTCAACCCTGCCGAGGCTCGCGCGGTATTCAAGCTCGGCCTGTCGGACTACCCGGCCTATGTGCTCCTGCCCGCCCTGTTGCAGGCCCTCGCCGAACAGGCGCCGGGGGTTTCGGTGAATGTCCATGCGTTCAACGACCGCGACCATACCGTCGACATGCTGGACAACGGCCTGATCGACGCGGCGGTGGGCGTGCCGCCGACCCAGGCTGCGGCGAGGATCCTGAATCGGACCGTGCTCAGGGACGAATTCGTCACCATCGTGGCCCATGACCATCCGGTTGCCCGCCGCGCCATGACCCTCAAGGCTTACCTGGCGCTGCGCCATGTCCTGGTGTCTCCCGAGCAAGACTTGTACGGCGTGGTGGACCAGGCTCTCGCCCAGCAAGGAAAACAGCGGGAGCTCGCCCTGACATTGCCGCAGATGTTCGCCGTCCCCTCGCTGATCGCCCGTACCCGGCTGACCGCCACGGTGATGCGAAGAGTGGCGATGAGCGCGGCCGGCAGCCATAAGCTGGTGATGTTCCCGCCACCGGTGACGCTGCCGCCGATGACCTTCGACCTGATCTGGCACAGGCGCAGCGAGTCCCATCCGGCGCAGCAATGGTTCAGGGAATTGATCGCCGAAGTCGCCGGGCAGCTATGACGCCACGGCCAGCGTGGCGGCCATGGGGACGGTCCCTCTTGCTCCCCGGCACGCGATACCAGCCAGGCCTTTCACGGCAAGATGTAGACCTGAGCCCAATCTGGAGAAATACCCCACCAGCCAGGCCATGACCTGTCGTAATCTCGCACCTGCATTCATCACGTCCGCCAACGTCCCGAGACCATCGCGATGCCCTCGATCTACCAACTCAAACCCGCCTTCCAGAACCTGCTGCGGCCCATGGTCCAACGGCTCTACGACAAGGGCGTCACCGCCAACCAGGTCACCGTGCTGGCAGGTGCCGTTTCAGTGCTGGTCGGCGCGATCGTCGCCGGGTTCGCCCAGCACCCCTGGGTGTTCGTATTGGTGCCAGCCTGGATGTTCCTGCGCATGGCCTTGAACGCCGTGGATGGCATGCTCGCCCGGGAGTTCGGCCAACAATCGCATCTGGGCGCCTACCTCAACGAGCTATGCGATATCATCGCCGACGCTGCCCTGATCCTGCCTTTCGCCCTGATTCCCGATGCCAGCCTGTTGCTCGTGTTGTCGGTCACGCTGTTGGCGTTGTTCAGCGAATACGCCGGTGTGCTGGGGCCGATGGTCGGGGCTTCGCGACGCTACGACGGGCCGATGGGCAAGAGTGACCGGGCCTTCGTGCTGGGCGTGCTGGCGACTGGCATCGCCCTGGGTTGGCTCGGGGCTCCCTGGGTCGATGGTGTGATGGCGGTGGTTGCCGCCCTGCTGGTTTATACCTTGGTCAACCGGGTGCGTCATGGCCTGGACCAAGTGAAGGAAAACGCTCCCTCAGCATAAAGGATCTTGCAATGCGCGAAGCCCAACACCGGACATTCACCACCCATGACGGCGTGGAGCTGTTCTACCGACACTGGCCGGCCGTCGACGTGGCCCCGGGCGAACCCCGCCAGGCCGTGCTGCTGTTTCACCGTGGCCACGAACACTCCGGGCGCATCGCGCACCTGGTGGACGAACTGGACCTGCCCGGCTTCGACTTTTTTGCCTGGGACGCCCGGGGCCATGGCCAGTCCCCTGGCGAGCGGGGCGACAGCCCGAGCTTTGCCACCAGTGCGCGGGATGTACAGACGTTCTGCGACCACATCGGCGCGCAGCACCAGATCGATGAACAGAACATCGCCGTGGTGGCGCAAAGCGTCGGCGCGGTGATCGCCGCGACCTGGGTCCATGACTATGCACCGCGCATCCGTTCGCTGGTGCTGGCATCGCCGGCGTTCAAGGTGAAGCTCTACGTGCCTTTCGCCCGTCCGGGCCTGGCGCTGATGCGCAGGTTTCGCGGCAATTTCTTCGTCAACAGCTACGTCAAGGCGAAATTCCTCAGCCATGACCCGCAGCGCGTGGCGTCCTACGACAGCGATCCGCTGATTACCAAGGCCATCTCGGTCAATGTGCTGCTGGGCCTGTACGAAGCCGCCGAGCGGGTGGTGGCCGATGCCCAGGCGATCCAGGTGCCGACGCAGTTGCTGATCTCCGGTTCCGACTTCGTGGTGCACCGCAAACCCCAGGAGCAGTTCTTCGAGCGACTGGGCAGCCTGCAGAAAGAGAAGCACATCCTGCCGGGTTTCTTTCACGACACCCTGGGGGAGAAGCACCGCGCACCGGCCATTGCCAGCGCCCGGCGCTTTATCCTGCAGAATTTCGAACGCCCCCTGGAGCGCCCTTCCCTGCTGGATGCCGACCGCCTGGGCGCGACCTGCGCCGAAGCCGAATCCCTGGCAACGCCGCTGCCGCACAATTCGCCGCGCGACCTGTACTGGCGCATGACCCGCGCCAGCATGCGCCTGGGCAGCACCCTGTCAGCCGGCGTGAAGCTGGGCTTCGACACCGGTTTCGACTCCGGCAGCACCCTGGATTATGTCTACCGCAACCGCGCCACCGGTACTTCGGCGCTGGGGCGGCTGATCGACCGGAACTACCTGGATTCCATCGGCTGGCGTGGCATCCGCCAGCGCAAGCTGCACGTGGAAGAACTGTTGCGCCTGGCCATGGGCAAGCTGCGCGAAGAGCAGCGCGAAGTGCGCATCGTCGATATCGCCGCCGGCCACGGCCGCTACATTCTCGAAGCGCTGCAGGGTGTCAGCCCGTTGCCGGAGTCGATCCTGCTGCGGGACTACAGCGACATCAACGTGCGTGATGGCAGCGCACTGATCCAGGAAAAAGGCCTGGGGCACATCGCCCGTTTCGTCAAAGGCGATGCTTTCGATCGCCAGGACCTGGCGGCCCTGGAGCCCAAGCCGACCCTCGCGGTGGTGTCCGGCCTGTACGAGCTGTTCGCCGATAACCAGATGGTCGGCGGCTCCCTCGCGGGCCTGGCCGAAGCGGTGGAACCGGGGGGGTTCCTGATCTACACCGGCCAGCCGTGGCACCCGCAGCTGGAGCTCATTGCCCGCGCCCTCACCAGCCACCGCGCCGGGCAGGCGTGGGTGATGCGTCGGCGCAGCCAGGCGGAAATGGACCAACTGGTGGAGGCTGCAGGCTTTCGCAAGATCACCCTGCGGGTCGATGCGTGGGGCATCTTCAGCGTTTCGCTGGCCCAGCGAGTGCAGTGATGAGCGCTGTCATCGCCCCCGCCCGGGAGCCGGCGCTGCTGAAGCCGGCGGTGTTCTGGCTGCTGTTGCTGGCCCCGCTGTTCTTCAGCACCTACGGCTTCGCCACCTGGGTCACGTCCCAGCGCGACGATGTCGGCAGCCTGGTGTTCGGCTGGGAAAGCCACATGCCGTTCATGGCCTGGACCATCGTGCCGTACTGGTCGATCGACCTGCTGTATGGCTTGTCCCTGCTGCTGCCCAACAGCCGCGATGCCCTCAAGCGACACGCCTTGCGCCTGCTCACGGCCCAGGCGATCGCGGTCAGTTGCTTCCTGCTCTGGCCGCTGCGCTTCACCTTTGCCCGACCGGAGATGGATGGGGTGTTCGGTTGGCTGTTCGACGTGCTGGCCGGTTTCGACAAGCCATTCAACCAGGCGCCCTCGCTGCACATCGCGTTGCTGGTCATCCTCTGGGTTTGCTACCAGCGCCATCTGCAAGGTATCTGGCGCTGGCTGATGCACGGCTGGTTCGCCTTGATCGGCGTGTCGGTGCTGACCACTTACCAGCATCATTTCATCGACGTTCCCACCGGCGCGCTGGCCGGCTGGCTGTGTGTCTGGCTGTGGCCGCTGGATCGGCCCAGCCCGTTGCGAAGCGCGCGCCTGAGCCATGACCGCGCACGCCTGCGACTGGCCTTGCGTTATGCCTTGGGCGCGGCAGCGATGTTCATTCCGGCGTTTGCCTTCGCCGGCGCCTGGCTGTGGCTGGTCTGGCCGGCGGTGGCGCTGCTTTGGGTGGCGCTCAATTACCTGCTGTTCGGCGCCGACGGGTTCCAGAAGCGTGCCGATGGCCGGCTGAACCCCGCCGTACGCTGGATGCTGGCCCCCTACCTGGCAGCCGCCTGGGTCAATTCCCGTTGGTGGACACGCCAGCATCCGCAGCCGGATCAGGTCACGGATGGCGTCTGGCTGGGGCGCGTGCCTACGTCGGCGGAATTGAAGGGCAGCCCGTTCGGCGGCGTGCTCGACCTCTGCGCCGAACTGTCCGTGGACAGCACTGGCATCGCCTACCGCTCATTGCCGGTGCTCGACTTGACGGTGCCGACAGCCGGGCAATGCCTGGAAGCGGCGCAGGCGATCGAGAACTTGCGCCCATACGGGCCGGTGCTGGTCTGCTGCGCCCTGGGCTATTCACGCAGCGCCACCGCCGTGGCCGCGTGGCTGCTGCACAGTGGCCGGGCGGCGAGTGTCGATGACGCCATCGGGCAAGTCCAACGGGCCCGCCCGGGCGTCGTACTGCATCCGGCCCACCGCCGGGTTTTGACGCAACTGGCCGAGGAGCACCAGCGATGATCAGCGACATGGAACTGCATACCGTCGCGAGCCTGTTGCGCCGCGG
Source organism: Pseudomonas sp. NFACC43 (assembly GCF_900119645.1). Lineage (NCBI taxonomy): Bacteria > Pseudomonadati > Pseudomonadota > Gammaproteobacteria > Pseudomonadales > Pseudomonadaceae > Pseudomonas > Pseudomonas sp. NFACC43. The sequence continues at coordinate 74,396 of NZ_FPKK01000011.1, read as the reverse complement.
TCACGCCCTGGACCAGCTGTCCACCGGGCTGACGCTGCTGGCGGCGCTGCTGGGGTTCGGGCAATGGCTGGTGGGCGTGATCGACCCATGGTTGCTGCTGTTGAGTGCCACATTGATCGTCCTCGGCTTGCTGGAAAAATACTGGGCGCTGCGCGTGGCATTCGATGCCGATCTGTTCCAGCGCATGGCCGACAGCGCCCATTCGCTGGCCGAGCGCACCTTCGCCCTGGATCAGGCCCTCACCACCCTGGGCCTGCAGCCGGCCGAACGCGCCGGCCGCCTGTGGAGCGAACGCCAACGAGGCGCGTTGATGCTGTTGCGTCGACAGTCGCGCCTGCTGGGGGCACAAGTTGTCTTGACGCTGGGCTTCATCCTGGCCAGTCCCTGGCTAGCCTTTTCAGGATAAGGAATCCTCATGTTCGAACCCGTGGTCGCCAACCTCATCACCTCCGCCGCCCGCATGGTCACGGGCGCCCGCAGCCTGTGGCTCGGTTGCGCGCCGCGGCCGGTGCAGCGGATCTATTTCGCCAACCACAGCAGCCATGGCGATTTCGTGCTGCTCTGGGCGTCCCTGCCGCCGGCACTGCGCAAGCTCACTCGCCCGGTGGCCGGTGCCGACTATTGGCAGACCAGCCCGCTGCGCCGCTACATCATCAACCGGGTGTTCAATGGCGTGCTGGTGGACCGGGAGCGCAAGGATCCCGGGTACAACCCGCTGCAACCGATGCTCGATGCCCTGCACAACGGCGACTCGCTGATCATCTTCCCCGAGGGCACGCGCAACCCAGACGAAGGCCTGCTGCCCTTCAAGAGCGGGATCTATCACCTGATGAAAAGCCATCCCGAGGTCGAAGTGATCCCGGTATGGATCGCCAACCTCAACCGTGTCATGCCCAAGGGCCGGGTGCTGCCTTTGCCCCTGTTATGCACCACCAGTTTCGGTGCACCGCTGTGCATCGAAGAAGGCGAAAGCAAAGAGCAATTTCTTGAACGCAGCCGCGCCGCACTGCTGGCACTGGCCCCGGAGCACGTCTGACATGGATCGATACACCCTGATGTTGTTTGGCGGAATCGGCGCGATTCTGGTGCTGGCGTCCGTCATCGGCTTCATCCTCAAGCTGCGGACCAAGGGCGCACCGAACTCGGTCATCGATAACCTCAACGCGCGAATCAATGCCTGGTGGATCATGGTGCTGGTGATCGGCATCGCGTTCTGGCTCGGCAATGCGGCGGTCATCCTGCTGTTCTACGCAGTGTCGTTCTACGCCCTGCGGGAATTCCTGACCCTGACGCCCACCCGACGCAGCGATTACCCGGCCCTGGTGGCCGCGTTCTACCTGGCGCTGCCGCTGCAATACCTGCTGATCTACTACGACTGGTACGGATTGTTCTCCATCTTCATCCCGGTGTATGTGTTCCTGCTGCTGCCGATCCTGGCGTCCCTGGGCGGCGACAGTACGCACTTCCTGGAGCGTGCTTCGAAGGTGCAGTGGGGATTGATGATCGCGGTGTTCTGCATCTCCTTCGTCCCGGCCTTGCTGACCCTGGACATCGCCGGTTTCGAGGGCCGCAACCTGTTGCTGATCGCGTACCTGGTGATCGTGGTGCAGCTGTCGGATGTGTTGCAGTACGTGTGCGGCAAGTTGTTCGGCAAGCGCAAGATCGCACCGAACCTGTCGCCTTCGAAGACCGTGGAGGGCTTTGCTGGCGGCATCCTGCTGGCCTCGCTGATCGGCGGCGCGCTGTGGTGGATCACGCCGTTCAACTCCTGGCAGTCGTTCCTCATCGCCTTGCTGATCAACCTGCTGGGGTTTGCCGGGGGCATCGTGATGTCGGCGATCAAGCGCGACCGCGGGGTGAAGGATTGGGGCCATATGATCGAAGGCCACGGCGGCATGCTCGACCGACTGGACTCGGTGTGTTTCGCGGCACCGATCTTCTTTCATCTGGTCCGGTATTGGTGGACCTGAAAAAAGCCCACTGAAAGTGGGCGAAGGGAAAGCAGCTGTTCGGCAACATCAGGCCAGCGTCAGGTTGACTGCTTGCCCGTGGCCGACGGCATAGCACTGGAGTCGACCCGCAGCTTGCGCGCCCGGGCCACGGCTCGTTCCCACTCCCGGACGTCGTGGCTGCAAAAGATCTCGACAGGTTGATGATCCCGGGACAATGCCAGTTCCCGCAAACGACTCTGGTTATGCAGGCGTGCCGGACGGTCCGTGTCCATCATGTACTGATAAAACCGCATGCCCGGCGGACAATGGCGTTCGGGTTGATGGACTTCATCGTGAAAGAAATACGCATCGCCGGCGTGAAGCATCCAGCCGCCGGGGGTGCGCAGGGCGATCCCGGCGTGACCGGCCGTATGGCCCTGCAACGGCACCAGGAAAATATCCTCTTCTTCCGCCCCGATCAGCGCCCGCACCGAGTCGAAGCCAAACCAGGTGTCGCCTTCAGTGGTGTAGAACTCCCAACTGTCCACACCCTGCCACTGCCGGGCCTGGAACCGACGCCGACTGATCCAGGTGTTCGCGGAGCGGGCCACCGCCATCTCGTCGCGCATCACATGCACCCGCGCCTGGGGAAAATCCTGGAGCCCGCCGGCGTGGTCGAAATCCAGGTGAGTCAAGAGAATGTGTCGCACATCGTGGGCGTCGAAACCCAGGCGTCGGATCTGTTCCAGCGCCGTGAGCCGATGCTCGAACCGGATGTTGTTGAACGTGCGAAAGAATCGGCTCAGCCGCTCGGGGGTCTGGATATCCCGCTGGCCGAATCCGGTGTCCACCAGGATCAGGCCGTTGGTGTCTGTTTCGACCAACAGGCAGTGACACACCAGGCACGCCGTCAGCCCACGACTGTAGCCATCGAACAACGCCCCGCCCACCGGGCACATGCAGCCGCAGTTCAGGTGATGGATGCGCATGGATGGCCTCCTTTCGCGGGGTGGGGCGTTTGTTTCGGTTTTGTAGGGGCTCTCTGGAATCGACTGGAAGGGGGGTTGGGAATTCAGGGAAGGCGACAGGCGGTGACAGTCTCCTGCCTGTCTACCACCCACGATTGTCCAATAGCTGTTGGCCAATTCTCCTCACGGATAACTAAAACTTTTCACCAGGGTCAACTCCCCCGGCGCCCGCATCGGGACCACGAACGTCTCCATTTTTTCGCTCGGCGTGCCCTCTTCCGTGATCACGGTGATCTGCGCCGTGGTCAGGGCTTGTTTCGCCTGCTCGACTGATTCTGCGTCTTCATCGCTTTCCTCGTTGCGATAACCGCCGCCGTAGTAGTTGACGTAGACCTGGTACTGCCCCTTGATCGGTGCCGGCATGGCGAAGATCTCCGGGCCGTAGCCGGTGGTGACGTCGACGTCGAGCGCGGCACCGTTGGGAGCGACCCGGTCGCCGTACCAGATGTGGGCACCGTCGGGCGTGAGCAGGTGCAGGTCCAGGTCGGTGCCGTCGCTGTCCCAGGTCAGCAAGACCCGCAGCTTGGCCGGCGTGGCGCCGCCACTGGTGTTGAGGAACTGGGTGCGGTGACGATGCTGGCCATCGGGACTGCGCACTTCGACGCTGTTGGTGCCGTTGGGAAACGAGAATGGCCGGTCGAAGCGCCCCTCTGGATCGAGCTTCAACGGCAGGCTCACGCCGTTGACGATGAGTTTGCCCGGCTCGCTCGTGTCCTTGGGCATGGCCTTGATCTGGCCGGTAATGCGGGCCGTGCCGGCCTGGCCCTGGGGCGTATTGACCGACGAGGCCGGGTAGTTGACGGTCTGGCTGAAGTTTTCATCCTCGCCGCCCGGTGCGCCGCTGCGCCAGCCGCCGACCGGGGTGTCGAGTTTGATGCCGTCAGCGGCAACGGCCAGGGGCAACGCGGTCATGGCGCAGAGCAACAGCAAGACCTGTGGATAACGGAGTGTCATGGTCTATTCCAGCAAGAGGTGACGGGCGAGCCCTTCGATATAGTCTTCGTCCTGGCCGTTGGGATGAGCTTCGAAGGCCAGGTGCAGGTATTCATGAGTCAGGTCGAGGCGGTCTTGGAGCGATAGCACGCCCCGAACGTAGATGCGCTGGCGCTCGCGGTCGACATAAGGCCGGCCGAAGGCGAGACGGCATACTGCCAAAGCGCTGATTTCGTTGTAGCCCACTTCGCTTTCCAGCCGAGGACGCCAGCCTCGACGCTGCTTGAGCAGCCATTGCTGGGCAGCCGGCAACGCTTCGCAGGACGCCACCGGATTGTCCCAGCGACTGAGGCTGGCGCGTGGATAGGCATGCAGCAGGATGGCGTCGTAGCGCTGCCCGGCGCTGGCTTGTTCCACCGCCTGCTGCCAGGACAGCTTGTCCGGACCTGGCTGGTCGGAGTGATAGGTCACATCGGTGCCGGCCAGGACCAGGTCGTTGGTCCAGGCGGCGATCGACCGGGTTTCGGCCGTCGCCGGGCGCGGGGCGACCCGTTGCCGATGGCTGCTGTCGTCGATGCTCAGGCAATCGCCGTTGCGCTGGGCGTTCTGCAACAGGTAGGTGCGAATCGCCACGGCCAGGGCCTTGGCCGCTTCGGAGGGTTCGGCCTTGGCTTCGCGCTGCAGGACCCGGGCGACGTATTCCTCCCGGTCCAGCCGCGCCACCAGCTTGCCGGGCGTCAGGAACAGCTCGCCGTCGCTATGGATATCCAACTGGTTGCCGTTGGCGAACTCGACGCGGTAATCACCGCGCAATTGACCCGGCGCGACCGGCCGATCACCCGACATGACACGCTGCAACGGGTATCGGGCAAACAGGCCCACTTCCACGCAACGTCCCGTTTCGGCCGGCCAACGCACCGGCAGCGCCGCGGCCAGCCCGTCACCGAACACCTTCAGGACCTGCTGGCTGGTGCCCCGCCCCCCGGCCCATACGGGCGTCCCATCGGCCAGCCAACCGGCGAAGCCACCCTGGCGCGATGCCGGCCCCTGCTCGCCGAGCCAACTCCAGGTCTTGACCCGCAGGCGACTGCCCAATTGACCGACAAGCCGGCCATCCGAGGCGTTGAGCACCACATCCAGCAGCACCCGACGGGCCTGGTCCTGGGCCGGCAACGTGGCCAGCGCCTCGAGCAGCTCGACGACGGGCACCTGCTTTTGCGGTTGCAGGGCGGGCAGGTCCAGCAGCCAGGACGGCGCCTGGCGAGCCTGCCAGTAGTCGCGCCAGTCCGTGGCCCCCAGCCCGAGCCGCTGCGGCTCGAAATATAGCCCACAGGACTTCACCAGGGCCTGGTCGCGACCGATGCTCTTCCCGGCGCTGCAGCAATACACTTCTTCCTTGGACTGGCCGCGGCACTCGTAGGCCGGTTCCTGTGCATGGGTGTCCACCAGCCAGGCGTAGACGAACAGCTTCCACAGGCTGCCCAGTGGTGCCTGCAGGGAATCGGGCAACGGCTGGCGGTCCAGCACCTGGCCCTGGCCCACCCGCAGCAGCTGGCCGTCGAAGGCCAGGCGCAGTGGCTCGTCCTGCGCTGTCGCCAGCGCAGGAATCAAGCACAACAGCCACCCAACCAGCAGGCCGCGCATGTCAGTCGACCGTGACCTGACCAAGCGCCGGTTTCTTTTCCCAAGCCTGGTTCTGCGGTGCATAGACCTGGGTGAAGCGCACCGGCGGCAGGTTGAACTGGCCCTTCTGGGAGAAGCGCACCAGATGCCGCAGGCGCAGTTCGCCACTGAGGGCATCCACCGGCACCGCGTAGGCCATCTGGCCGGGTTCGAAGCGGGCCTTTTCCAGCGAAGTCGGCTCGCTGCCGGCCTTGCCCAGCAACTGGATGCCCCAGGTGGTGCGCTCCACATCGGCACCCGGTGGCAACGGTACTTCGAGCATGCCGTAGCGCAGCGGGGTCGACGCCTTGCTGTTGATGATCACCTCATCCAGATAGAGGCCGTCGCTGGACAACGGCTTGCTGCCCACGGCTTCGAGGGTGAAGGTGTAGGCATCGACACCCGGCACCAAACGCGACAGGCGACGGGTGATGGACACCGCCATCGGTGCCATCGGCGGTTGCTGGCTCTGGAAGCTCAGCGCGGCCTGCAATGGACGCTCCTGGGCGCCGCTGAGGGTCAGCACGGTCGGGACTTGGGCGCCTTGCCACTGCCAGTAGGTTTCCCCGGTGGCGCCTTGTCGGGCTTTCCAACCCTCGCCTGGGGTCAATGCCACGGCCGGCGCAGCCTGTTCGATGCTGCGTTGCAGCCAGGTCAAGGCCAGGGCCCGTTCCAGGGTCGACTGTTGCGGCAGCAGGCGTTCCAGCAGGGCGGCGGAGCGCGCCTGATCGAAGGCTTGCAACGACGCCAGCAGCGCCTCGACGAACGGCTGCGAGCTGACATCCAGTTGCTGCTGGGCAGCGGCCAGCTGACGGTTGAAGGCGTCCGGCAGCGGCACCTTCGCCTGGCGGGCCAGGGAGGCGGTCAGTACACGGGCACTGGCCAATCCGAGGGCCGAATCCGGGGCGCTCATGATCAGGCTGTCCGCGCCATCCTCCATCACGCTCCCGGCGCTGCCCTCGCCTGCCTTCGCCAGATCTTCCATCAAGCCGCTGAGCAAGGTGTTCACCGGCAATTGCATCTGCCGGGCGAACGACAGGATCAACGCACGCTGCAACAGCGCAGTGTTGCCCGCCTGCTTGGCGTAGACCTCCAGCACCCGCTGCCAGTGTTCCGGCGGCAGGTTCAGGTCCAGGGCCTTGCTGGCGTGCCAGTCGGCGTAATAGGCGTAGGCGGTCAGGAAGGCATCCGGCTCCCCTTCCTGGCCCCACCAGGTAAAGCTCGCCGAAGGACCGGCCATCTGCACCAGGCGCAGACGGCTGTTCTGCATGACCAGGCGCAAGCGGTCGCGGGTCTGCGAATCCGCGGCCAGGGTCGGGTAAGCGATGCTCAACGGCAGCAGACGGCTGGCAGTCTGCTCGACGCCGCCGTACGGGTAGCTCAACAGGTCGTCCAGGGCCGAACGGAACAGCGCTTGGGGGCTGTCGTCCAGGCGCAGGCGGATATCGCTGGCATCTGCTGGCAATGCCAGAGGGGTATCCCCCGTGGCCACGTCGAGGCGCTGGTTCTGGGTGACTTGCCAGCCGTTACCGCTGGCGTTCAGGCGAACGGCCAGGGCGTCCTGGGTTTCACCGTTCAACTGCAACTGCACGTCCAGGTCGCCGTTGCTCAACGCCAGCGCCGGCAGCGCGACATAGTTGATGCCGTGTTTCAGCTCGGCCACCACGCGTTGTTCAGTGCCTGCGTAGCGGATCAGCAACTCGGCCTTCAGCGGCTTTTCCGACTGGCTGAAAGCGAACAGGCCCAACTGCGGCTTGTCGCCGTTGCGGAACCGGGTCGGACCGCTCCACTTCAGGTACAGCGGCTTTTGTGAAGCGATGAACTGCTTTTTCTGTCCCACTTGGCCGTCGTCGGAAATGGCACGCGCGGTGATGCGCCAGCGCGTCAGCGAGTCCGGCATCTTGAAGGTGAAACGGGCCTTGCCGTTGGCATCGGTTACCAGTTCCGGCTGCCAGGCGGCGGTGTCCACGTCCTCGCGACGTGGTCGCTCCAGCACCTTGACACCACGCTCGCTGCGGTTGGCCTTGCCCGGCGCGCCGGGGCTGCCCGGCAACGCGACGTCGTAGCTGATGAACGAGAGGCTGGCGCTGGTGCGTACGTTGTTGCGCCGCGGGTGATAGAAGAACTGGTCGATGGTCGGGGCCACCTCCGGTTGCAGGGCATAGACCATTTCGTCCACGACGCTGACCGTCAGGTGGGCCGGTATCGCCTTGCCGGCGAACTGGGTGCTCAGGTCGACGGTCACCGTGTCACCGGGCCGGTAAGTGGCCTTGTCGGTGGTGACGGCGACGTCGATCTGTGGCGCGACCACCTTGATGCCAGCATTCTGGAAGCTGTATTGGCCGCCCTTGGTGTACAGGACCGAGAAGGTCATGTTCGGCGCGAAGGCGTCCTTGACCGGGATGCGCGCGCGGTATTGGGTGGGGCTGAGGCTTTCCATTTTCAGCCAGTCGCCCCCCTTCGACAGCAGCGCCGTGGCCTCGACCTTGTCCCGCTCCAGGGACAACAGTGCGTCAGTGACCGGCTCAGGGAAGGTGATCAGCGCCAGCGCTTCGTCTCCAGCCTTGTACTCGGGTTTGTCGAGGACAATCTCCACGGTACCCGGCACCGCCTTGACGCCTTCACCGGTCACCGAATGCCCGGTGGCGCCAATGACTCGACCATGGTCATCCTTGAGCGTGAGGTTATAGGTACCGGGCCGCTCGAAGGCCAGGCTGAAGCCCTTGTCCTTGGCCGTCAGCTTGCCTTCGCCCGTGCTCTGGTCTTCCAGTCTCACCCAGGCGTAGCCGGCCGGCGTCACGGCTTTGCTCGGCTCGTTGCCGCCTTCGTTGACATAGCTGAAAGCGACCTTCTCCCCCGCCGCACTGAAGCGCTGGGGGGCGCTCAGGCGAAAGTTCGCCGCACCACGGTCGATGAGGATTTCCTTGGTGGTCTTGACCCGATAGGCCGCGCCATCGCTGGCGAATACCGTCAGGGTGTAGCGACTCGGTTTGTCGGCGGCCGGCAGGTCGAGGGTCGCGACGCCCTGCTCATCGGTGGTCACTTCGCTGCTGGTCAGCTCCACCGGGAACTGCCCCAGGTATTGCAGCTCGTTGTCCACCATCGACAATTGCTGGGCCCGCAGGCTCAGGCTCACGGTAGCGTCGGCCACCGGCTTGCCGTCCGGATACAACAGCACCAGCTTGCCCTTGACCGGCTCGCCCGTGCGGTAATCCTGCTTGTCGAGGTTCAAGGCGATTTCGAAATGCGGCTTGATGTACTCGGCCACGCGAAAGGCGCTGCTGTAGAGCTGGTCCTTGTAGCTCAAACGCAGCTCGTAACCACCGGCCACGGCGTTTTCCGGCAACTGGAAGCGTCCCTGGGTACCGGCCTTGGCGTCCAGCTTCAGGGCCAGGGTCTGCAACGCGGTGCCGGTGGCATCCAGCACGCTGACGTTGACGTCAGCCGCCGCCGGCTGCACCGAATCACGGGCATTCTTGAATTCGCGGCCGACGATCTTCAGCGACACCCAGTCTCCAGGGCGATACAGCGGCCGGTCGGTGAAGGCGTAGAGCTTGGTGTCGTAGATTTCGCTGTCGTAGTAGAAGTTCTCGGAGACGAATACGCCGCCCTCCTCGTCTTCGCCAATGACGAAGGAACGCTCGGGGCTGACGTGCTTGAGACGCAGCAAGCCGTCTTCATCGGTGGCACCGCTGCTCATCACGCCCAGGCCATCGGTCCAGAGCACGTTGACCTTGGGCACCGAACGACCTTCATGCTTGCGCGCGGCCCAGACCAGCAGTTCGTCGCCGGCGATCTTGCTCACCGCCACGGTGTTGGAAACGAAGACCATGGTGGTCGCGCGATATTTGCCGATCAGCGCCTCCACCAGATACAGGCCAGGCTTGAGCTGCCCCAGGGGAATATAGACGTTGCCCGGCGCGACGCTGACGAACTCACTGGAAGAACCGGCCAGATTGACGCCTGCCGGCGGCTGGATCGGCTTGGCCTGCCACAGCGGGTAACGGAACTGGCTGACCACCGGCAGGCCCGGGATCAAGGCGAATTGCGGCGAGGCCTCGTAAGGCGTCGGCGCGACCATCGCATCGCCCATTTTCAGCTCGGGCACTTGTTCGGTGACCTGTTGGCGGGACTCGTAGGAGAACGCCCGCTGCATCACCCGACGTGACTTGCGATACCAGTTGTCCCACAGGTACGCGAGGGTATTGGACAGGCCTTCGCCCTTGAACTGACCGTCGCTGACCACCCGGTGCAGGTTTTTCTGGCGCTTGAGGAAGTCCAGGGGTTTTTCGATGCGATAGACCCGGATGTCGGCGCCGCCGTAGGGCTCCATGCGAAACCGGCGATAATCGCGGCCCGGCGCTTCGAGGCGAACCATGGCCTGCTCGTCGCTGGCGAAACTGCTGTCGGCCAGCAGGAAAAAGCTTTCACCGGCCACGGGTGTGTAGCCGCTGGGCTCCACGGTGTCTTCGGCATTGACGACAGGGGCCAGCAACAGGGCAAACAGCAGGGGCAGTTTCGAACACAAGCGCAGCATGCGGGCACCGGTCATTGGGAGAGAAAGTTGAGTCGATAGACGCCGATGAAGTTGGGGTTGGCTGCGTCGGGTATCCATCGGGTGTCCTTCCAGTTCATGAGTTGTTGCAGGCTTGCGGAGCGCATGCCGTTGTCGGTAGGGGTAGTGGTGCCGGTGTGATAGGCGATGTAGCGGCCCATCCAGATCATCAGGTGCTGGTCGTCGCCCTGATCGAAGAACATCAAATCGCCGGGGCGGGCCTGGGTCACGTCACGGCCCACGAGGCGACTGTTGAACTGGATCAGCTTGATGGCGTTGACGTAGGGCCCGACCTTGCCGCCACCCTGCTGCCACTGCTGGGCCAGGCGTCGCTGGGCGTCGCTCAGTTCGAGCTCCGGCGGCAGGTAGCGGTTGGACATGCCGTTGCTGCGCAGCCATTTTTCGTTATGGACCTTGAGCGCTTCGTTGGCGGCGAAACGCACCAGGCCGGCACAGTCCTGCTGGTACCAGCGCGGACTCGGGCCACGACTGAGCTGTTCCTGGGCGATGCGCACGAACCAGGCACGAAAGACCTGGGATTGCTGGACATCCAGAGGCGGCGTCTCGACGGCGAACGCCGGTCCGCCCAGCAGCAACACGAGCGTCAGCACCCAGTGGCGATTGCGGAGCAGTCCGATCACAGCGCTTTCCATTCCAGCGGCAGCCATTGCCAGTGGCCGTCCGGCTCGCTGCCTTCGGGCAGCGTCAGGGCGTACTTGCCATAACCGCCGAGGGTGCGCAGTTTCGGGATCAGGTAGGTCTGCGCGGCGTTGTAGAACACCGGTTCCATGTCCTGGGGCAGGCTGTCCAGGGTTTCACGCTGCATCAGTTGCGCCATGGCGTCCGGGCCGAAGTAGACCGGCATCAGCACATCCTTGGGCAAGACGTCGGCCATGGGCGGGAAGCGCTTGTCGAGCGTGCCGAGGGCCTTGTCCACCAGCTTGTCGTCCAGGGAAAACAGCAGGGTGGAGCCGTGACGCGCCAGGCTGACCCGCATGAAGGCCTTGCCGGTGATGGATTCGGGCTGCAGCGAGTCCTTGGCCAGGTAGGGGCCGAAGTTGGAACTCACCTGGCGTTGCCAGTGATGCATCGGGCCTTCCTGCTTCTCCACGACCGGGAACGCGTGCTCGGCGACATTGTTTTCATAGGCGCCCACCATCGAGCCGAACAGGCCGCCCAGGTCGGCGTCGAGCTTGCCGTCGTCCGCGTTCAGGCTCGCTACCAGCAGCGGTGTGTACAGCCGCGAATCGGCGTACCAGCACAGGCCCGCCGCGCCGGCCATGTGTTCGGTCATGGCCTGGGCGGCTTTTTCATCGGCGCCGAGTTTCACCAGCAGCGGCTTCTGTTGTTCGGCCGCCAGGGGCAAGGACACGCAGGCGCTGGCGCCCATGGGCATGGCTTGCCAGATTGGCTTGAAGTCGAAGTCCGGCTGGTTCTCCAGCTCATCCAGGGCCAGGAAGCTGTGCCAGCCCTTGTCGTCCATGTCGAAACGCACCCCGGCGAAATTCGGGATGAAACGCTGGTAACCCATGGCGAGGACGCTGGCATTGACCGCGATGCGTTGCTTGACCTCAGGCGCCCTGGGCGGCAGGCCGAAGGCTTCCGGAAAGAGTTTTTCGCCACTGAGCAAGGCTGCCAGGGCGGTCGTCGAGACACTGCCGCGCTCCTGCGAGGGCCCGTTGGCCGGGTCATAGAGCTTCGTCGGGTTGGACAGCACCACCAGTTTGTCGCCATGGGACGCGAAGACCAGTGATTTGCTGGCGTTGTAGCTGAGTTGATAAAGCGCGACCTCATCGCCACCGACCTTCAGGTCGCTGAGCTTGCTCAACTGCGTGTCGTCCAGCGCGACTTTCGCCAGGGGCTCCAGGACCTTGGCCAATCCGCCGCGATCCATCACCAGCAGGAAATCCTTGAGGCGACCATCGGCACCGCGCCACAGGGCCACGTCGGCCGGCTGGTCGAACAGTTCCTCGATCAGGCTGTCCTGCAACTTGAGGTCATGCTCGTAGATGATCCGGCGCAGGCTGCCAATCAGCCCGAGGCGGTCGGCATGGGCCTGGTAATAGAAGACGAAGTCCTCGGTGAGCGTGGCCTTGAGAAATGGCACCGCCAGCAGATCCTTGGGCAACTGGCTCAGGGAGTGGGCCTCGAGCAAGCCATCGGGGCGACTCAGGCCGAGCTTTTCCAATGCCAGCGCCATGGGCGGCGCCTTGGGCTTGTTCATGAACCAGCCCAGCCCGGCAGCCACACCGGCAACCAGGCACAGCCCGATCAGCATCGCCGGCCAGCGGCGCGCAGGTTTAGCGACAGGTGTCGGCGTGGTCGGGGAAGCAGTGTTGTCGCTCATATTCACAAGGGCCTATTCATCCGTGGAGCGGGATACTTAATAGTTGAAAGTCTTGACCAGCAGCAGGTCGCCGATGGCGCGCAAGGGCACGACGAAGGTCTCGCGTTTTTCATCGACAGTGTTTTCGTTGAGCACCAGGTTGATCTGGGAAGTGATCACCTCGTTCTGGTTGCTGGTTTCGTCGAAGTTGTAGCCGCCGCTGCCGTAGTTACCCCAATAGTTGACGTAGACCAGGTACGTGCCGTGCATGGGCGCGGTCATGGTGAACATCTCGGGGCCGGGGCCATCGACGCCATCCGGGTCGAGGCCGCCGCCATTGGTCAGTGCCGGGCGACCGAAGAAGGCATGCTGGCCGTCGGGTGTGACGATATGCAGATCCAGCTCGGCCTTGGGATCGTCCCAGCCCAGCACTACGCGAATCTGCGCCGGCGTTCGCAGGTTGTTGGCTTCATAGAACTGCACGCGCTTGAGGGACTTGCCTTCTGAGCTGCGCACCTCGACGCTGTTGGAGCCAGCACCGAACGCGTAGGGCCGGCCGAAACGCCCCTCATCGTCGGTATAGAGATTCAGTGGATTGCCGTTGACCGCCAGGCTGTGGGGTTGTCGGGCCGTGCCGATGTCCTTGAGCCGGCCTTCGATCATCGTGCGATTACGCTGCACGCCCCGGTCGATGGGCGGCGTGGGATAGGCCACCTGCGGGTTTTCAGTGCGATCGAGCAGACCGTTGAAGCGCCAGCCGCCCACCGGCTCCGACATCTCGGCCGCAGGCTCCGCCCACGCCAACGATGCGGCCATCAGCGCGATCAGCAATGAAAGAAAACGCATGTATGCCTCCTGCCATGCGCAACGCAACCTGGCGCCCTTCCTCGGCGCATTGATTATCTTTTTTCAGGTTTCGTCAGGAGCCCGCCATACGGGGGCTGTAGATGGCGCGAAGGTTAGCGATTCGGCGCATTATTCACAATCGGGGAACGCGTGATTCTGTGTGGGAAATCACGTCTTGGGGAGAGCGTGAGCCGATTAGCGAAGTTATTCGGCTCAAGAAATGAGCCGAATAACGTTATTATTCGGCTCATCCCCGGTATGGACAGGCTCATGGAACCCTATTGGATCTGGCAACAGCCCGACTGGCCCAACTTTCACTGGCAGCCCGAAACATTGGCGGCTCTGCTACGCGAATGCGTGCAAACCCAAGGTCAACTGCTCGGCATGACCGGCGCTGTCACCGCGTCGCTCAACGCCCAGAACGAATTGGATGCGTTGTTGCAGAACATCGTGACCTCATCGGCCATTGAAGGGGAGCAATTGAATGTGGGCTCGGTGCGGTCGTCTCTGGCCCGACGCCTGGGCCTGGAGCGGGCCAGTGACACTCCGGTCAGCCCGCGCAGCGAGGGCCTGGCGAACCTTTTGCTGGATGCTACCCGACACTTCGGCCAGCCCCTGACCGTCGAGCGGCTGCTTGAATGGCACGAGTGGCTATTCCCTGAGCAGGCGAGCGACCTGGCCCATCAGCACATTCGCGTAGGTTCGCTGCGGGGAGACAAGCCAATGCAAGTGGTCTCGGGCAGATTGGACCGTCCCACTGTTCATTTCGAGGCCCCGCCTCGCCAAGGTCTCGAACAGCAACTGCAAACCTTCCTAGACTGGTTTGAGGCCAGCCGTCATCAATCCGGACTCGATCCTTTGTTGCGCGCCGGTATCGCCCACTTCTGGTTTGTCACCCTGCATCCGTTTGACGATGGCAACGGGCGCCTGACACGCACCCTCACCGATCTCGCACTGGCCCAGGGCGAAGCCCAGGCGATCCGTTTCTACGCCATGTCCGTGAGCATTCTTGATGACCGCGCTGGCTACTACCGAGCACTTGAAAGCGCTCAGAAAGCCACGCTGGATATCACCGATTGGCTTACCTGGTTTTTGCGGACCCTGTCGCGCAGCTTGCACAAAGCCATGGCCCAGATCGAAAGCGTGTTGGGCAAGGCTCGATTCTGGCAGGTTCACCGCGCCTCGGGACTCACCCCAGAACAGACCAAAGTGCTGAACCGGTTGCTCGATGGTGGTGAAAAAGGTTTTGAGCACGGTATCAGCGCAGCGCAGTACCAGGCCGTGGCCAAGGTTTCCAAGGCAACCGCAACCCGACACCTGGCGGAATTGCTGGAAAAAGGCTGTCTGGAGCGATTACCGGGAGGAGGACGCAGTACTCGGTACCGAATCCATTATCCAGCTGCGTGAGACTGTGTTTGTGGTAAGCGGAGGTTGCTGCGGCAAAGACACGCCACAGAGGAACACTCCCCCTCCAGCCCTGTCCTGATTTGCCCCGAACCCCCATGTCTGCTAGTGTCGCGCCGGTTTAACAGTCAACCGGAATCAGCCGCCATGGCCCGCAAAAAAGCTGCATTGGACTTCGAACAATCCCTGGCCGACCTGCAAACACTGGTCGAACGGCTGGAGAACGGCGAATTGTCGCTGGAAGACTCGCTGACCGCCTTCGAGCAAGGTATCGGCCTGACTCGCGACTGCCAGGCGGCGCTGGCCCAGGCCGAGCAGAAAGTGCAGTTGCTGCTCGAACGCGACGGGGAATTGGCCGAAGAGCCCTTCGACGCGGAACAGCCTGAATGATCGGCGCGTATCAGGCCAGCAGTCAGGCCCGGGTCAATGCTGCGCTGGAGACGTTGTTCAACGCCCCGAGCCCCGAGCTGGCCCGCCTGTATGAAGCCATGCGCTACAGCGTGATGAACGGTGGCAAGCGCGTGCGTCCGTTGCTGGCCTATGCCGCCTGCGAGGCACTGGGCGGCCAGGCCGAGCAGGCCAACGGCGCGGCGTGCGCGGTGGAACTGATCCACGCGTATTCCCTGGTCCATGACGACCTGCCGGCCATGGACGACGACGACCTGCGTCGCGGCCAGCCGACCACTCACAAGCAGTACGACGAAGCCTGCGCGATCCTGGCCGGCGATGGCTTGCAGAGCCTGGCGTTCAGCGCCCTGCTGGACCCGGCCCTGAGCGATTGCCCGGCGCAGACCCGCCTGGACATGGTCAGTACCCTGGCGCACGCGGCAGGGCCCGCCGGGATGGTGGGAGGCCAGGCCATCGACCTCGGCTCGGTGGGACTCAAACTCGACCAGAATGCCCTGGAACAGATGCACCGGCACAAGACCGGCGCACTGATCGAAGCCAGCGTCCGGCTCGGCGCCCTCGCCAGCGGCCGGGCCACCCCGCAGCAGTTGCAGGCCTTGCAGGTCTATGCCCGGGCAATCGGCCTGGCATTCCAGGTGCAGGACGACATCCTCGATGTGGAAAGCGATACCCAGACCCTGGGCAAACGCCAGGGCGCCGATATCGCCCGGGACAAACCCACCTATCCGGCCCTGCTCGGCCTGGATGTGGCCAAGGCCTACGCCCTGGAACTGCGCGACCAGGCCCTGGCCGCGTTGCGACCGTTTGCCGCGGCGGCCGAGCCGCTGCGCGATCTGGCGCGATATATCGTCGAGCGTCGCAGCTGATCACAGGTAGCCAAGTTCCGGCCAACGCGTGGGCAGTTGGCGATGCATGAGGTAAACTGCCGCCTCTTTTATACCTATAACGATTCGCCTGATGCCCACGACGTTCCAAGAGATTCCCCGCAAACGCCCGACCACGCCCCTGCTGGACCGCGCTGCCACGCCGGACGGCCTGCGTCGGTTAGGTGAAGCCGAGCTGGAAACCCTGGCCGATGAGCTGCGTCTGGAGCTGCTTTATACGGTCGGCCAGACCGGCGGGCACTTCGGTGCCGGCCTGGGCGTCATCGAGCTGACCATCGCGCTGCACTACGTCTTCGACACGCCAGACGACCGGCTGGTGTGGGACGTCGGCCATCAGGCTTACCCGCACAAGATCCTCACCGGTCGCCGCGAGCGCATGAGCACGCTTCGCCAGAAAGGCGGCATCGCCGCGTTCCCACGGCGCTCCGAAAGCGAGTACGACACCTTCGGGGTCGGTCATTCCAGCACCTCCATCAGCGCTGCCCTGGGCATGGCGATTGCCGCCCGCCTGCAGAACAGCGAGCGCAAGGCCATTGCCGTGATCGGCGACGGCGCGCTGACGGCGGGCATGGCTTTCGAGGCGCTGAACCATGCGCCGGAAGTCGACGCCAACATGCTGGTGATCCTCAACGACAATGACATGTCGATCTCGCGCAACGTTGGCGGGCTGTCCAACTACCTGGCGAAAATCCTCTCCAGCCGCACCTACGCCAGCATGCGCGAAGGCAGCAAGAAGGTCCTGTCGCGCCTGCCCGGCGCCTGGGAAATCGCCCGCCGCACCGAGGAATACGCCAAGGGCATGCTGGTGCCCGGCACGCTGTTCGAAGAGCTGGGCTGGAACTACATCGGCCCCATCGACGGCCATGACCTGCCCACGCTGATCGCCACCCTGCGCAACATGCGCGACCTCAAGGGGCCGCAGTTCCTGCACGTGGTGACCAAGAAAGGCAAAGGCTTCGCCCCGGCGGAAGTCGACCCCATCGGCTACCACGCCATCACCAAGCTCGAACCGCTGGATGCACCGGCTGCCGCGCCGAAGAAGGCCGGCGGTCCGAAGTATTCCGCCGTGTTCGGCCAGTGGCTGTGCGACATGGCGGCAGCCGATCCGCGCCTGCTGGGTATCACCCCGGCGATGAAGGAAGGTTCGGACCTGGTGGCGTTCAGCGAACGTTATCCACAGCGTTATTTCGACGTGGCGATCGCCGAGCAGCACGCCGTGACCCTCGCCGCCGGCATGGCCTGCGAAGGGGCCAAGCCGGTGGTCGCGATCTATTCGACGTTCCTGCAACGCGGCTATGACCAACTGGTGCACGACGTCGCGGTGCAGAACCTGGACGTGCTGTTCGCCATCGATCGCGCGGGCCTGGTGGGCGAAGACGGCCCCACCCACGCCGGCAGCTTCGATCTTTCGTACCTGCGCTGCATCCCCGGCATGCTGGTCATGACGCCGAGCGATGAAAACGAGCTGCGCAAGATGCTCACCACCGGCCACCTGTTCGATGGCCCCGCAGCGGTACGCTACCCTCGTGGCAGCGGCCCGAACGCGACCATCGAAACCGACCTGGAGCCCATCGAGATCGGCAAGGGCGTGATTCGTCGCCAGGGCAGGCAGACCGCCCTGCTGGTGTTCGGCGTGCAACTGGCCGAAGCCATGAAAGTGGCACAGACCCTGGATGCCACGGTGGTGGACATGCGTTTCGTCAAACCCCTGGACGAAGCCCTGGTGCGCGAGATGGCCAGCCATCACGAATTGCTGGTGACCATCGAGGAAAACGCCATCATGGGCGGCGCCGGCGCGGCGGTCAGCGAATTCCTGGCCCGGGAGAATATCCTCAAGCCCGTGCTGCACCTGGGCCTGCCGGACATCTACGTCGAACATGCCAAGCCTGCGCAGATGCTGGCTGAGTGCGGGCTGGACGAGGCCGGGATCGAGGCGTCGGTGCGCCAGCGGCTAAAGCTGCTGGGCCTGTAAGTTCAGCCAACACAAACTCCCTGTGGGAGCGAGCTTGCTCGCGATAGCGGTGTGTCAGCCAATGGATGGCTTGACTGATCTTCCGTCATCGCGAGCAAGCTCGCTCCCACAAGGGTTTGTGCAGACCAGAAATATCCGGAACACCCATGAAACTCCGCCTCGCCCTCACCCTGACCCTACTGCCAACCCCCGAACTGCTGGCCGACACCTTCGAACGCGAGCAGGCCCTGAAACTGCCGGACGTGGTCATCAGCGCCAACCGCCAGGTCGAGGCGCGCAATGACAGCAGCGCTGCCAACACAGTCTTCACCCGCGACGATATCGACCGCCTGCAACCGGCCAGTGTCACCGACCTGCTCAGCCGTGTGCCCGGCGTGCAGGTGGCGCCCCAGGGTGGGCGCGGCAGCCTGCCGGGCATCTACATTCGCGGCACCAAGTCGGCCCAGAGCCTGGTGCTGGTGGATGGCCAGCGCATCGGCAATGCCACCTCCGGCGACAGCAACCTGCAGCGCCTGGACATCAACCAGATCGAACGGGTAGAAGTGCTGCGCGGCTCGCGCTCGGTGATCTACGGCGCCGACGCGGTGGGCGGGGTGATCCAGATCTTCACCCGACGCGGCAATGAACCCGGCCTGCAACCGCGCCTGCACCTGGGGGCCGGTAGCCACCGGACCTGGGAGCGCAGCCTGGGCCTGTCCGGTGGGGACGAGCGGACCCGCGTCAACCTCGGCGCCAGCCTGACTGAAACCGCCGGGGCCAATCGCACCCATGACTCCTATGGCAGCGACCGGGACCGTGACGCCAATCGCAACCAGTCCTTGAGCCTGAGCTTGAGCCATGTCATCGACGAGAACGTGGAAGTCGGCCTGAACCTGCTGGATAACCGCGGCAAGAACGAGTTCGACAACCCGTTCGGCCGCTTCGACCCGACTGCATTCGAATCACTGCCCCAGCAGCCCTACAGCGATTTTGCCGTGAGCAGTTTCAGCAGTTACGTGGATGGCCGGATCAACGACGCCTGGAAATCCCGCCTGGAACTGGGTCACAGCGAGAACCGCGAGAAAACCTTCGACAAGCTCAGCGATGTCCGGGAAGTATTCAATACCTACCGTGACTCGCTGACCTGGCAGAACGACCTGGCGCTGGATGCTCGCAACAGCCTGATCCTGGGAGGCGACTGGTACCAGGACCGGGTCAACAGCAGCACACCGTTCGACGAAGACAGCCGCTGGAACCGCGCGGCGTTTATCCAGCATCGTTTCCAGGCTGAAACCTTTTCCACCGAACTGGGCCTGCGCCGCGACCAGAACCAGCAATTCGGCGGCCAGAACAGTTGGAGCGCTACCGCCACCCTGCCGGTTGACCCGCGCAACGACCTGCTGCTGACCTACAGCGAAAGCTTTCGCGCGCCGACCTTCAATGATCTCTACTACCCACAATTCAGCAACCCGGACCTCAAGCCCGAGACCGCCAGAAGCTACGAGCTGCAATGGCGTAGCCAATTGGCCGATAACACCCGCCTGGAGGCCTCGCTGTACCGTACCGACCTGCAAGACGCGATCATTTTTGGCAGCGACTCACGTCCCCAGAACGTCGCCTCGGCGCGCATCGACGGGTTTGAAATGGCACTCCTGCAGGACTTTCACGGCTGGCAAAGCAACCTGGGCCTGGCGGTGATCGACCCACGGGACCGGGACAGCGGCCACACCCTGGCCCGTCGCGCCCGCCGGACCTTGAGCCTGGACCTGGACCGGCAATTCGACCGACTGGGCCTGGGTGCCACCTGGCAAGCGGTCAGCAGCAGCTATGACGACGAAGGCAACCGCAACACCCTCGGCGGCTATACACTGCTCGGGCTGCGCGGCAGCTGGGCACTGACCCGGGAAGTGAAGTTGGAGATGAAGGTGGATAACCTGCTGGACAAGGCTTACAGCCGGGCGTTGTACAGCCATGAAGGTGGGCAGTATGGGTATCGGGAGGAAGGTCGGGCCTGGTTGTTCGGGGTGACTTGGACACCGTCACTCTGATCCACGATCTTCAGTGCCGGCAGCGCCCCTTTCGCGAGCAAGCTCCCACGGACCTGGGGCTGGCAAAAAATCCAACATGCCATGCATTGCAAAACGCCCATGCAAGAGCGGGCATGCTCGCCAAGGGCGCACCGCGCTCTAACGGTCTGGCGCGATCAACCCGCACAACCCCGCCGTCGCCTCGATCATCTGCCCACTGGGCCGCTCCAGGCCCTTGTCACTGACCCGCAACAAGCGCCCCTGCTTCACCGCCGCCAGCTGCGGCCAGGCTTTCCACGCGTCGAGCTGGGCCTGTTCGGTGGCCAGGATGACCTGGGGATCGCGCTGCAAAACCGATTCCACGCTGACCTGCGGCGCCGGCAGGGTCAGGTCGGCAAAGACGTTACGCGCCCCGCAAACCGCCAGGGCATCGCTGATGACCTGCCCACCGCCGACGGTGTACAGCGGCCGATCCCAGACCTGGTAGAACACCGGCAATGGCTCAGCGCGCCGATAGCGGCGGCGCAACGCCTCGAGACGCTCGCGCAACAGCGCCGCTCGCTGCTGCCCTCGTTCGGGACGGCCGAGCCGCGCGGCAATGTCTTCGATCTGACCGATGAGTTGGTCGAGGTTGTGGGGCTCGGCCACATAGACCGGGATAGCCAGGCGTTTGAGCTGCTCGCGTTGCGCCTTGCCGACGCTGCCGGGCCAGAGCAGGAGCAGATCGGCCCGCAGGCTGAGCAACCGCTCCATATCCAGCTGCCCGTAACGTCCTACGGAAGGCAGATCCTTCAGCACGGGCGGACGCTCACCGCCATCCAGCACCCCCACCAGCAGGTCGGCGGAGTCCAGCTCAACGACGATTTCCGACATTGACGGCGCCAGGCTGACCACCCGCGGGGCCGCGGCAGTCGAGGCGCTGGCGACCAGCAGCAAGACCGCCAGCCAGCGGCCCATCAGCCGAGTTGGCGCGGTAGGCGATACAGGTAGAACAGCACCGCAGTAGACAAGGCCAGCAGCATCAACGGCACGGCCTCCAGGCCGACGAACACCGCCAGCGCACCGATCCAGGCCGGCAAGCCGGCGGCCAGGAAAGCGGCACGGCGGCGGGCCGCCAGCTCGATCCAGGCCTGGGGCTCTTCAGGGGTGTCGAGAGACTTCTGCGTGGCAATCAGGGCAAGCTTGTACGCGCCGAAGAATCGCAGGCTGACGAACATCGAGGCCACGCCGGCGATGAACAGCGGCATCGCCAGCACCGGCAGGATCGCCTCGCCCTGACCAAACACCGCGTTGATCACGAACAGCGGCAGCAAGGCCAGCGCCAGGTATTTCCACCAACTGACGGCCAGCCGCCTGCGGACCTGACCCCGCGTCACGCGCGGTCGACCTCGCCCTGGTGCTCGTTGCCCATCATATGGTCGAGCTTGCTGGCCTTGGTCGCCAGGTAGAGCTTGTTGTGAGGATTGTGGCCGGTGTGCAGCGGCACACGCTCGGCCACCACGATGCCCATGTCGGTCAGCGCCTTGACCTTGCGCGGGTTGTTGGTCATCAACCGCAGGGACTTGATGCCCAGGTGTTCGAGCATGGGCTGGCAGATGCTGTAGTCGCGCAGGTCGGCGGCGAACCCGAGGCGCTCGTTGGCTTCCACGGTATCGGCGCCACCATCCTGCAATTCATAGGCGCGGATCTTGTTCAACAGGCCAATGCCGCGCCCTTCCTGGCGCAGGTACAACAGCACGCCGCGGCCTTCCCGGGCGATGGCCTGCAGCGCGGCTTCGAGTTGCGAACCGCAGTCGCAGCGCTGGCTGAACAGGGCATCGCCCGTCAGGCATTCGGAGTGAAGGCGACCAAGCACCGGCGCACCATCGGCAACATCACCCAGGCTCAGCACGACGTGTTCGCGACCGGTGGCTTCATCGAGGAAACCATGCATGGTGAATTGCGCAAAGGGCGTTGGCAGCTTGGAAGCGGCAACAAAAACGACAGGCACCGGTGTGCTCCTGATCTAGTACTGGAGATTCGCAGAGGGGGGCATTGTAACAGCAGCTTCCGATGGACGCTTAGGCTGAATTATCGGCCATTACCATCGAAAAGGTTGATCACGGTTTCGGCGGCTTGCCGTGTGCGTCGAAAGGATAAGGTTGTTTCCAACGCTCGAAAATCGGTTTCAACTGGCCGCTCCTGACCAGGATCTCCATGCGGCGGTCGAACAGCGCGCTCAACGCCTTTCCGTTTTCGGTGTTGGCGAAGCCCAGGTACAACGGCAGGTTGATCAGCGGCGAGAGCTTGTACTGCTGGGGGTTATCGGCCTTGGACAGTACATCCTCGATTTCCATCAAGGCGTCGATGTAGAAGTCGGCCCGATCATGCAGCAACATCGGCAGGATGCCTACGGAGCGGTGGATTTCATTGAAGCGCCGGATATTGGGCAGGTAGTTGTTGTATTCGTACCCGCGCATCCACACCAGGCGATAATTGCCTATGGTCGCCAGGGTCGGCGTTGGCTTGGAGGCCAACCCCAGGGCATAGATGTGATCGACATCGTAATGCCACTTCGGGTACAGCACGCCCTCGGACTCATCGAGGTACGCGCCGACCTGCACGTCGGCCTCGCCGCGCTGCACCAACCCGATCGAACGGGTGTAGGGCACGCTGCGGATCTCCAACCGGACGCCTTCGGGCTCGAACACTTCCCGCAGGATGTCCCAAGCCATGCCCTTGCCATCAGCCTGGGTGTAGTCGGACCATTCCTCGCTGACGGCACGGACCTTGTCGGGCAGCGGCGCCGAGTCGGCCACCCGGATGCCAAGGCCAGCTCCTAGACACAGCAACAGCAACAGTGCGCGGCTTACGCCCATGCCTGAATCCCTCAGGTGAAACACCACACCAACCCCTGCATTGCCAACCAGGCGAAAACACCCGCCAACACATCGTCAAGCATGATACCGACACCGCCGTGTACGTGACGGTCGACCCAGCGAATCGGCCATGGCTTGAGGATATCGAAGAAGCGGAACACCAAAAACCCCGTCAACAACCAGTACCAGCCCTCCGGCACCAGCCACAGGGTGATCCACATGCCGACCATTTCGTCCCAGACGATACCTTCATGATCGTGCACCCGCAGGTCGTCCGCGACCTTGCCACACAACCAAAAGCCGAACAGCATGGTGATGCCCAGCGCCAGCCAGTAGCCCCAGTCCGGCAACATCTGCCACAACGGTATGAAGGGTAGCGCAACCAGCGAGCCCCAGGTGCCCGGGGCCTTGGGCAACGTGCCGGAACCGAAGCCAAACGCCACGAAATGCCAGGGATTGCGCCAGACCGACGGGGGTACGAATTCAGCCGGGACCTGGTTGGGATGATCTGTCACGGTGTCTCCCGAAAATGTTGATAACCCCGGATTTGCGGGGTGATGTCGCGTCCGTCCGGGTCGACCAGGCTGACGCCCTGCCCTGCTTCGACACGGCCGACCACGTGGACGGGCCAACCTTGCGCCTGCAATTGCGACAATCGGACAGGCGGTAGGGTGAAGAGCAGCACATAGTCGTCCCCACCACTCAGCGCGGCCTGTTCGGCCTGGGCACGCCCAAGCAATGCCAGCAAAGCCTTGGACAACGGCAGGCGGTCCCGTTCAACCTTTAATGCGACGCCGGACGCCAATGCGATATGCCCGCAGTCGGCCAGCAGTCCATCGGAAATGTCCATCGCCGCACTCGCCAGGCCTCGCAACGCCAGGCCCAGGTCGACCTGGGGCCGTGGCGACCAGTACTGCGCCAGCAATGGCTCGGCGACCGCCGGTTCGGCTGCTCGCTGGCCGAGCACCAGGGGCAGCGCACCGGCAGCGTTACCCAGTTCACCACCGACACACAGCCAGTCGCCGGGGCGCGCGCCGCTTCGAGTCAGGGCCTGGCCGGTCGGCACGCGGCCGAACACGGTCATGGTCAGGCTCAGCGGCCCTCGGGTGGTATCCCCGCCCACCAACCCGACACCGCAGGCCTGGGCCATCTGGTTCAAGCCGCGGGCATAGGCCTGCAACCAATCGGCGGTCACCGTCGGCAAGGTCAAGGCAAGGGTAAAGGCCAGCGGGGTCGCCCCCATGGCAGCCAGGTCACTGACCGCCACGGCCAGCGAGCGCTGGCCCAGCAGATAGGGATCGCAAGGGTCGGGAAAATGCACACCGGCCACGAGGGTGTCGGTGGAAACGGCCAACTGTTCCCCGGCAGGGACCGCCAGCAAGGCACAATCGTCGCCGATCCCCAGCGCAACGCCCTCGCCGCCCTGCGCACAAGGCGCGGCGGCGAAGTAGCTGCGGATCAGCTCAAACTCACCCATTCAGCGCTTGAACGCCTTCACTTCGGCTTCGCGCAGACGCGGTGCGAGCTTGTCGAGTACGCCGTTGACAAATTTGTGGCCATCGGTGGAACCGAAGACCTTCGCCAGCTCGATCCCCTCGTTGATCACCACACGATAGGGTACATCGACGCGGTGCATCAGTTCCCAGGTGGACAGCCGCAATACCGCCAGCTCAACCGGATCCAGCTCTTCGATGGTCAGGTCCAGGCAAGGGGCCAGGGCCTTGTCGATCTCGGTCTTGTGAGCCGGGACGCCGTGCAGGATCTCGCGGAAATACGCACCGTCGACATCGCTGAAATCGTTATCGACCCGAAACTGAGCTTCGATCTCGTTCAACGATTGCCGGGCCATGTGCCATTGATACAGAGCCTGGGTCGCGAGCTGACGGGCTTCGCGACGCTTGGCGCTTTTCGACGGCTTGCCGGCATCGGCCGGCTTGGGATCGCGCGGGTTGAAACGATCGCTTTCGTCGCTAATCACTTGGCCTCCAACTGCGCCAGCAGGCTGACCATTTCCAGGGCGGACAGGGCAGCTTCGGCACCTTTGTTACCGGCCTTGGTGCCGGAACGCTCGATGGCTTGCTCGATGGAGTCAACGGTCAGCACGCCGAAGGCGACCGGCACGCCGAACTCCATGGAGACCTGGGCCAGGCCCTTGGTGCACTCGCCGGCCACGTATTCGAAGTGCGGAGTACCGCCGCGAATGACCGCGCCGAGGGCGATGATTGCCGCAAATTCGCCCTTTTGAGCGACTTTCTGCGCAACCAGCGGAATTTCGAAGGCGCCAGGGGCACGGATGATGGTGATGTCGCTTTCGCTCACGCCGTGGCGAACCAGGGCATCGACCGCACCGTCAACCAGGCTCTCGACCACGAAGCTGTTGAAACGGCCCACTACCAGAGCGTAGCGGCCTTTGGGGGCGATGAAGGTACCTTCGATGGTCTTCAGGGTCATTCGTCAGATCTCTTAAAGAGCCAGAGCGCGTTCTATACGCGCTCTTTCAGTGATATTAGCTTCGAATTACAGCACCGCAGATCCCGCCATTGCCGCTCGCTTGCGTCACGTTTGTGGCGAGGGGCTTCCCCGCTGGGCTGCAAAGCGGCCCCTTTTCCTGGGACTGCTGCGCAGTCCAGCGGGGATGAATCCCCTCGCCACAATAATCCGACAAGCCTGAACAACAATGCTGAAATCTCCGGGCCTTTATTCGGAGGGCACGTATTCTACAACTTCCAGATCGAAACCGGATATCGCATTGAACTTCATCGGCGCACTCATCAGGCGCATTTTACGCACGCCCAGGTCGCGAAGGATCTGCGAACCGGCACCGACGATGCTGTAGGTGGTCGGTTTTTTCACGGCGGTCTGATCGGCGGTTTCACGGATGTGGGCCAGCAGCACGTCACCGTCGAGGGGATGTCCGAGCAGCAGCACCACGCCGCTGCCGGCCTCGGCCACCGCGGCCATGGCGGCGCGCAGGCTCCAGCGGCCAGGCTGCTTGACCATCAGCAGGTCGCGCAGCGGGTCCATGTTGTGCACCCGGACCAGGGTTGGCTCTTCGGCGCACACGGTGCCCAGGGTCAGCGCCATGTGCACGTCACCCTCCACCGAGTCGCGGTAGGTCACCAGGTTGAAATGGCCCAGCTCGCTGTCCAGCGGCTGCTCGGCGATCCGCTGAACGGTACGTTCGTGGATCATCCGGTAGTGGATCAGGTCGGCGATGGTGCCGATCTTGATGTTGTGTTCGGCGGCGAAGGCTTCCAGTTCCGCGCGACGGGACATGGTGCCGTCGTCGTTCATCACTTCGCAGATCACTCCGGCGGGCTCGAAACCGGCCATGCGCGCCAGGTCGCAAGCCGCTTCGGTGTGGCCGGCGCGGGCCAGGGTGCCGCCGGCCTGGGCCATCAGCGGGAAGATGTGACCGGGGCTGACGATGTCTTCGGCCTTGGCGTCCTTTGCGGCGGCGGCCTGCACGGTGCGCGCACGGTCCGCGGCGGAAATGCCGGTGGTCACGCCTTCGGCGGCCTCGATGGAGACGGTGAACTTGGTGCCGAAGCCGGAGCCATTGCGCGGCGCCATCAGTGGCAGCTTCAGCAGTTCGCAGCGCTCGCGGGTCATCGGCATGCAGATAAGCCCACGGGCATGCTTGGCCATGAAGTTGATGTGTTCGGCCTTGCAGCACTCGGCGGCCATGATCAGGTCGCCTTCGTTCTCGCGGTCTTCGTCATCCATGAGGATGACCATCTTGCCTTGGCGGATGTCTTCAACCAGTTCTTCGATGCTATTGAGCGCCACGCGGCACCCCCTTGGGTCAGGATTTGAGGTAGCCGTTGGCGGCCAGAAAACTTTCAGTGATGTTGCCAGGCTTTTGCGAGGAGCCCGACTCCGCGGCCTTGTCCCCCAGCAGCAGGCGCTCCAGGTAACGGGCCAGCAGGTCGACTTCCAGGTTGACCCGGCGCCCCGGCCGATACGAGGCCATGATGGTTTCGCTCAAGGTATGGGGAATGATCGTCAGCAGGAACTCGGCGCCATCCACCGCGTTGACCGTCAGGCTGGTGCCGTCGACGGTGATCGAGCCTTTATGGGCAATGTACTTGGCCAGTTCTTTCGGGGCGCGGATGCGAAACTCCACCGCCCGGGCGTTATCGGTGCGGGAAACCACTTCGCCGACGCCATCCACATGACCGCTGACCAGATGCCCGCCCAGTCGCGTGGTGGGAGTCAGGGCCTTTTCCAGGTTGACCGGGCTGCCGCTCTTGAGGTCGTTCATGGCGGTGCAGTCGAGCGTCTCGCGACTGACATCGGCCATGAAACCGTTGCCCGGCAGTTCGACGGCCGTCAGGCACACGCCGTTCACGGCGATGCTGTCGCCCAGCTTGACGTCGCTCAGGTCGAGCTTGCCGGTTTCGACGTAGACCCGCACATCACCGCCCTTGGGGGTGAGTGCGCGGATGCTGCCGATGGATTCGATGATGCCGGTAAACATGGAGTCCTCCTCGAGAACAGGCCGCCGCTTGAGCGAAGGCCGGCAATTATACGCTGGCCAGCGGAACGGGAATGGCGATGACTCGCCAGTCATCGCCCACGGCACGGATTTCGGTGATTTTCAGTTCCGCAGCGTCCTTCATCTGCGCCAGCGGCCAGTCCAGCAACGGTCGCGCCGAAGAGCCCAGGAACTTGCCGGCGATGAAAATCTGGAATTCGTCCACCAACCCTTGCCGGGCAAATGCCCCCGCCAGGCGCGGACCGGCCTCCACCAGCACTTCATTGACGCCACGGGCCGCCAGTGCCTTGAGCAGGCGATGCAGATCGACCTGGCCGTCATCCCCCGCCACGATTATGCACTCAGGGCCATTGGCATACTGTTCTTCAACCGCCATGCAGGTGGCGACCAGCGCCGGACCGGCCTTGAAGAAAGGCGCGTCCAGCGGCACCCGCAGGCGCCCGTCCACCAGCACCCGCAGCGGCGGACGGCTCATGACCAGCGCCGTCTGCTGCGCATCCAGCCCCAGTTCGTCGGCGCGCACGGTCAGCCGGGCATTGTCCACCAGCACCGTGTCGGCACCGGTCAAGACCACGCTGGCCTGGGCGCGCAGGCGCTGTACCGCCGAACGCGCGGCGGGACCGGTGATCCATTGGCTTTCGCCGCTTTGCATGGCGGTGCGGCCATCGAGGCTCATGGCGAGCTTGACCCGCACGAAGGGCAGGCCGTGTTCCATGCGCTTGAGGAAACCTTCGTTGAGCTTGCGCGCCTCGCCCTCCAGCACGCCGCTTTGGGTGGCGATGCCGGCCTGGGCCAGCCGCTGCAGGCCGCGACCGGCGACTTCCGGGTTCGGGTCCTGCATCGCCGCCACGACCCTGGCGACACCGGCATTGACCAGCGCATCGGCACAGGGCGGCGTACGCCCATGGTGGCTGCAAGGTTCCAGGGTCACGTAGGCCGTGGCGCCCCGGGCCAGTTCACCGGCGGCGCGCAGGGCATGGACTTCGGCGTGGGGCTCCCCGGCGCGGACATGCCAGCCTTCCCCGACAATCTGTCCGTCACGCACGATCACGCAACCGACCCGCGGATTGGGATGGGTGGTGTAGTGACCACGCCGCGCCAGCTCCAGGGCACGGGCCATGTACTGGGCATCGAGGATGGCCTGTTGCGCCGTAACGGTCATTCTTTCACCGGTTCGCGGGCCAGGCGGTCGATTTCCTCGCGGAACTCGTTCAGGTCCTGGAAGCGCCGATACACCGAGGCGAAGCGAATATAGGCGACTTCGTCGAGCTTCTGCAGCTCGGCCATCACCAGCTCACCGACCACCAGGGATTTGACTTCCCGCTCGCCGGTGGCCCGCAGCTTGTGCTTGATGTGCACCAGCGCCGCTTCCAGGCGCTCGACGCTCACCGGTCGTTTTTCCAGGGCGCGCTGCATACCGGCGCGCAGTTTTTCTTCGTCGAACGGCTGGCGACTGCCGTCGGTCTTGATCAGGCGCGGCAACACCAGTTCAGCGGTCTCGAACGTGGTGAAGCGTTCGCCGCAGGCCAGGCATTCGCGCCGGCGGCGCACCTGTTCGCCCTCGGCGACCAGTCGCGAGTCGATGACCTTGGTGTCGTTGGCACCGCAGAAGGGACAGTGCATGGTGGCAGGCAACAAAAAAAGGGAGGGCCATGGTAGCGCATCCCACTGGCAAGACAAGCCATAGGGTTTACGGTATACAGACGGGCTTATCGCCTGATCCATGGAATTCACCTTGCTGGAGCCACACATGCCGCTACGATCGCTCGTTCTGCTCAGTCTTTTCAGCCTGCTGGTGGCGTGCAGCAGCGACGCCCCGAAACCCGCTGCGCCAGCACCGGCTCCGGCGCCGAAACAGGCCCAGGAGAAAGCCCGGCAAGCCGCGGAGCTGGGGCCGTTGCCCGCCCACCAACGAGAGCTGAGCGGTACCCTCGACGGTGTACCGGCCGGGGCCGAAGTGGAGTTGGCACTGCTGGTGATCGACGACAAGGATCGTCCCCAGCAACTGCTCGCCAGTTCGAGCCTGATCGGTACCAACCAGACCCTGCCCTTCCGCCTGCGCTTCAACCCACAGGCCTTCCCGGTCGGCGCACGGGTGGAGTTGCGCGGACGCGCCACCCAGTCGGGCCAGTTGATCCTGCACCTGCCGGAACAGCGGATCACGCAACCGACCACCCAGGCCCTGGGCTCGCTGCAATTCGTCAAGGCGCCGTGATCCGCCAAGGCATGCAGGCACCGCAGACCCTGCAACAGGCCCTGGGCGAACTGCTGGGCGACGCGCGGCTGACGGCCTGCCCGCTGCCCGGTACGGACCTGGGGCTGTGGCTGATCGACGGCGACAACATGGACCGGGCCTTCAGCCCGGAAGAAACCCGGCGCATCCTTCACGAACCGCCGTACTGGAGCTTCTGCTGGGCCAGCGGCCTGGCGATGGCCCGCTATCTGGCTGAGCGGCCGCACTGGGTGGAAGGCAAGCGGGTACTGGACTTCGGCGCCGGCTCCGGCGTGGCGGGCATCGCGGCGGTCAAGGCCGGGGCGCTGGAAGTGGTGGCGTGCGACCTCGATCCGCTGGCGATTGCCGCGTGCCGGGCCAATGCGGCGCTCAATGGCGTGGAGCTGGGGTATTCGACGGACTTTTTCGCCGAGGCCGATCGCTTCGACCTGGTGCTGGTGGCCGATGTGCTCTACGACCGGGCCAACCTGCCACTGCTCGATCACTTCCTCAGCCGCGGCCGCGAGGCCCTGGTGGCCGACTCCCGGGTACGGGACTTCCGGCATCCGCTGTACCGGCGTATCGAACTGCTCGAGGCCATGACCTTGCCGGACCTGGCCGAGCCAGAAGAGTTTCGGCATGTGAGCCTGTACCACGCGCAGCGCCAGTTCTAGAAGCCTCGCGAGCAAGCTCGCTTCCACAAGGGATCCAGTGCTCATGGGAGCCCCGTGGGAGCGGGCTTGCTCACGATGGGGCCCTGCCCATCAACACGCCTCTTACCGACACCCCGCTTTCAGCCACCCCCACCAAGCCGTATAGTTGCTCCATTCAAGCGTTCTATGAGATTCCCATGACCCAGGACACGCCCTACATCTTCGACGCCACCACCGCCGATTTCGACCAGTCGGTGATCGCGAACTCTTTCCACAAGCCCGTGCTGGTCGATTTCTGGGCCGAGTGGTGCGCCCCGTGCAAGGCGCTGATGCCGATGCTGCAAGGGATCGCCGAGAGTTATCGGGGCGAACTGCTGCTGGCCAAGGTGAACTGCGATATCGAACAGGACATCGTCGCCCGCTTCGGTATCCGCAGCCTGCCCACGGTGGTGCTGTTCAAGGATGGCCAGCCCGTCGATGGTTTCGCCGGGGCCCAGCCCGAATCGGCGGTGCGGGCGATGCTCGAACCCCACGTACAGATGCCGCCGCCAGCCGCCGCCGACCCGTTCGAGCAAGCCCAGGCACTGTTCGACGAGGGGCGCTATGCCGACGCTGAAGCCCTGCTCAAGACGCTGCTGGGTGAAGACAACACCAACGCCAAGGCGCTGATCCTGTACGCCCGTTGCCTGACCGAACGCGGTGAACTGGGCGAAGCGCAAACCGTGCTCGACGCGGTGAAAAGCGATGAGCACAAGGCCGCCCTTGCCGGGGCCAAGGCGCAGATCCAGTTTCTCGCCCTGGCCCGGAACCTGCCGGATGCCGCCGACCTCAAGGCACGCCTGGCCAAGGACCCGCAGGACGATGAAGCGGTGTATCAACTGGCTGTCCAGCAACTGGCCCGCCAGCAGTACGAACCGGCCCTCGATGCGCTGCTCAAGCTGTTCACCCGCAACCGCGCCTACAGCGAAGGCTTGCCTCACAAGACGCTGCTGCAGGTGTTCGAACTGCTGGGCAACGACCATCCGCTGGTGACGACCTATCGTCGCAAGCTGTTCGCAGCGTTGTATTGAAGAGGCAGTTGCAAGCTTCACGCTACAAGCGTCAAGACGGTTTTAGCCTGTAGCTTGAAACCTACTCTGCGACCCAGCTATAGAGCGGCGTATCGCCGCCGCTCGATACTTTCACCTCGGCGCAATGGCGCAACCGCACCAGCAGACGCTTGCCCGCCGACGCGCTGCCGGTCAGGCCTTCGAGCTGTTCCAGCAGGTCCGGGCCGCTCAGTTGCCCAGCCTTGCGCAGCAGTTCCCTGGCGATCTGCCATTGGGCATCGTCCTGGTTCGTCGGTTTGGTCGCCGGTGCCGCCGTGCCTTCGGACTTGGCCACTTGCAACTGCGCGCCGAGCTGCGCCCAGTCGCCCTCATCCATTTCGATCGACAAGTCCACCGGCCAATCGCCGACGGTTCCGCGTATGCGCAACATCACCGTGCTCCTGAAGATTTAATGTTGCCATGCTCCCATGGGCCTTGCGCGACGCCAAGCAGCCGGTCAAACTCTCCGCACTTTCGTTATAAGATTACATAACACATATTCACCTGTCCGGAGACTCGTCATGCGCCGTCTGCTTCTCGCCCTGCCGTTTGCCCTGCTGCCTTTGGCTGTCGCCCATGCGGCCGCCGAGCATGATCACGACCATGACCATGAACATGGCAGCCTCGGCGCCCACGAACACGGGGTCGGCCGCTTGAGCGCCGTGCTGGACGGCCAGACCCTGGAACTGGACCTGGACAGCCCGGCCATGAACCTGGTGGGCTTCGAACATGCCGCCACCAGCGACGCCGACAAGAAAAAGGTCGCCGCCGTCCGGGCCCAGCTGGAAAAGCCCCAGGCCTTGTTCAACCTGGCCGATGCCAAATGCTCCCTGGCCCAGCAGGAGCTGGAAAGCCCGCTGTTCGGCGACGAGCCGGAGCATGCAGGCCATGACGAAGACGACGATGGCGACGAGCACCACGAACACAGCGAGATCCACGCCCGTTACCAGTTCACCTGTGTCGCGCCTGGCGCCCTGACCCACCTGGACGTGGCGCCCCTGTTCAAGATCTTCCCCGCCACCCAGAAAATCCAGGTACAACTGATCGGCCCGAGCGGCCAGCAAGGCGCGGAATTGACGCCCAAGGCGGCCAGCCTGAAATTCTGATTCACTGCAAACCCCATGGGGAGCGAGCTTGCTCGCGATCAGGCCGACACATCCGAACGGATGCAGCCTGACACCGCCATCGCGAGCAAGCTCGCTCCCACAGGGTTCACCTTGATCTGACCGGTTTCATATGACCCAAGCTCTCATCGAACTGTCCG
The DNA here is from genome assembly GCF_900119645.1 of Pseudomonas sp. NFACC43. NCBI lineage: Bacteria > Pseudomonadati > Pseudomonadota > Gammaproteobacteria > Pseudomonadales > Pseudomonadaceae > Pseudomonas > Pseudomonas sp. NFACC43. The sequence goes on along the minus strand of NZ_FPKK01000011.1, from coordinate 41,868 downwards.
ACCTGGTCTTCAGCTGGCCCGGACATCCGCCCTTGCTGGACATTCCGGCATTTCGCCTGGAAGCCGGCGAGACCCTGTTCCTGAAAGGCCCCAGCGGCAGCGGCAAGACCACCCTGCTGGGGCTGCTGGGCGCAGTACAGACACCGGACCGGGGCAGCATTCGCCTGCTCGGTCAGGAGCTCAGCGCGCTGAGCGCCGCCAGCCGCGATCGCTTTCGGGTGGACCACACCGGCTATATCTTCCAGCAATTCAACCTGCTGCCGTTCCTTTCGGTGCGGGAAAACGTCGAGCTGCCCTGCCACTTTTCCCGGTTGCGCGCGCAACGTGCCGTGCAGCGCCATGGCAGTGTCGGCCAGGCCGCCGCTACGCTGCTGACGCACCTGGGGTTGGCCGATCCGGACCTGCTCGGGCGCCGCGCCGACTCATTGTCCATCGGCCAGCAGCAACGGGTCGCTGCCGCCCGGGCCCTGATTGGCCAGCCGGAACTGGTGATCGCCGACGAGCCCACTTCGGCACTGGACCACGATGCTCGGGAAAACTTCCTGCGGCTGTTGTTCGCCGAATGCCGCGAAGCGGGGTCGAGCCTGTTGTTTGTCAGCCATGACCGGAGCCTGGCGCCGCTGTTCGACCGCAACCTCTCGCTGGCCGATCTCAATCGCGCCGCCACGCCACTCGAGGTCTGAGATGTATCTGTTCCGTCTAGCCATGGCCAGCCTGGCGAACCGCCGCTTCACCGCGTTCCTCACCGCCTTTGCCATCGCCCTGTCGGTCTGCCTGTTGCTGGCGGTGGAGCGAGTGCGCACCGAGGCCCGCGCCAGTTTCGCCAGCACCATCAGTGGCACCGACCTGATCGTCGGCGCCCGCTCAGGCTCGGTGAACCTGTTGCTGTATTCGGTATTCCGCATCGGCAACGCCACCAATAACATTCGCTGGGACAGCTTCGAACACTTCGCCAGCAATCCGAAGGTCAAATGGGCCATTCCCATGTCCCTGGGCGATTCCCATCGCGGCTACCGGGTCATGGGGACCACCGAGGCCTACTTCGAGCATTACCGGTATGGCCGCCAGCAACACCTGGCGCTGGCCGATGGCCGGGCGTTCGCCACCGATCCCTTCGAAGTGGTGCTTGGCGCCGAAGTGGCCGAAGCGTTGCACTACAAGCTCGGCGACAAACTGGTATTGGCCCACGGCGTGGCGACAGTCAGCCTGGTCAAGCATGACGACAAGCCCTTCACCGTAGTCGGCATCCTCAAGCGCACCGGCACTCCGGTGGATCGCACGCTGCACATCAGCCTCGGCGGCATGGAAGCGATCCATATCGACTGGAAGAATGGCGTGCCGGCCCAGGGCAACGGTCGCATCAGCGCCGACCAGGCTCGCAACATGGACCTCACGCCCCAGGCGATCACCGCGTTCATGCTCGGCCTCAACAACAAGATTTCCACCTTTGCCCTGCAGCGCGAGGTCAATGAGTTCCGAGGCGAACCACTGCTGGCGATCCTGCCCGGCGTGGCGTTGCAGGAGCTGTGGAGCCTGATGGGCACGGCGGAAAAGGCCCTGTTCGTGATATCCCTGTTTGTGGTGCTGACCGGCCTGATCGGCATGCTCACGGCGATCCTCACCAGCCTCAACGAGCGCCGCCGGGAAATGGCGATCCTGCGCTCGGTGGGTGCCCGGCCGTGGCACATCGCGAGCCTGCTGGTGCTCGAGGCCTTCGCCTTGGCGCTGGCCGGGGTGGCCGCGGGGCTGGTCTTGCTCTATGTCGGCATTGCCGCGGCACAGGGCTACGTGCAGTCGACCTACGGCTTGTACCTGCCGCTGGCCTGGCCGAGCGAGTATGAATGGACGCTCATGGCTGGCATCCTGGTCGCCGCCCTGCTGATGGGCACCGTGCCGGCCTGGCGCGCCTATCGCCAATCCCTGGCCGATGGCCTGTCGATCCGTTTATGAGGACGTTGAACATGCCCCGCGCCCTGCTTGCGCTGCTGCTGATGGTCGCCCTGCCCCTGTGGGCGGCCGAACCGAGAGACCTGGCCTGGTCGGAAATGATCCCGGCCGGGGCACCGCCCGAGGTGCCGAACATGACCCCGCTGCACGACCTGTCGCAGATGGGCGATGCCTTGGCCGCCGAATCCGCCCCGGCGGCCAGGCAGGACATGCCCAATGCGCCGGTGGTCAAGGAACTCGATGGCCAGCAGATTCGTTTGCCGGGCTACATCGTGCCCCTGGAAGTGAGCGAGGAAGGCCGGACCACGGACTTCCTGCTGGTGCCGTATTTCGGCGCCTGCATCCATGTACCGCCTCCGCCCTCGAACCAGATCGTGCATGTGAAAAGCGAAGTCGGGGTCAAGCTCGATGAGCTGTATCAGCCGTATTGGGTCGAAGGGCCGATGCAGGTCAAGCCGTCCACCAGTGAACTGGCCGATGCCGGGTACCAGATGGAGGCCGAGAAGATCTACGTGTATGAGTTGCCGGAGTGAATCGGCTGGTGATGTGCAGTCCGTTGGGTAGCTTGCTCGCGATGGGGCCGTCAAGGCTTGCTCATCATCACTTCATTGAGCTGAGTCAATTAATCGACCAAGACTCATTGAGCTGAGTCAAAAGACCGGGGCAGACGCCTTCGTACCATAGGACATCAATTTCAAATGTTCTCTGGAGCCCCCATGCACAAGTCCTTGCTCAGCGCTTCCCTGGTCGCCCTCGCACTCGCTGCCCCCATCGCCCAGGCCCATACGGCCGGCGATATCATCGTTCGCGCCGGCGCCATCACCGTCAATCCGGAGGCCGACAGTTCCAGCGTCAAGGTCGACCGTGGTCCGCTGGCCGGTGCCGACCTGGGCGGCAAGGCGACCATGAGCAGCGACACTCAACTGGGCCTGAACTTCGCCTACATGATCACCAACAACCTGGGGATCGAGCTGCTGGCGGCGTCGCCGTTCGAGCACGATGTGAAGATCAAGGGCACCGCCCTGGGCGCGGCCAACAACAAGCTCGGTACCCTGAAGCACTTGCCTCCGACCCTGAGCCTGGTCTACTACCCGCTCGACGCGAAGTCGGCCTTCCAGCCTTATGTCGGCGCCGGCATCAACTACACCTGGATCTACGACGAACACGTGGGCAGCGAAGCCAGCGCCAACGGCTTCAGCAACTTCCGCGCAAGCAACAGCTGGGGCATGGCGTGGCAGGTGGGCGCTGACTACATGCTGACCGACAACATCATGATCAACGGTCAGGTTCGCTATATCGACATCGACACTACCGCCTATGTCGACAACAACGCCGTGGCCGGCGGCACCCGGGCCAAGGTGAACGTCGACGTGGATCCATGGATCTACATGGTGGGCTTGGGCTACAAGTTCTGACCTGCAGCACGATGGCAAGTTGAAAACACACAACAGCGTATGCCGTGACAAAAAAAGGCGCCTCGAAAGGCGCCTTTTCTCATTCAGCGGCCCAGCAGCCGCGCCAGCCCCACGCTCATCGGTGTCTGCGGGGGAAAGCGGAAGCGCTGCAACAGCCGGTGATTGTCGGCCCGTGAGTGCCGGATATCGCCAGGACGCGCCGGACCATGGCTGATCGGCGGCAAGTCACCGACCACCGCGGCCAGCGCCTGAAGCATCTGCTTGAGGGTCGTGGCCTGGTTCCAGCCCACGTTCACCGCCCCGACTTCAACCTCGGTTTTCTCGATGGCCTGCACCAGCAGGTCCACCAGGTCTTCGACATAGACAAAGTCCCGGGTCTGCTCACCATCGCCGAAGATGGTAATCGGCAGGCCTTTCTGCGCCCGTTCGCTGAAGATGCTGATCACACCGGAATACGGTGAGGACGGATCCTGGCGCGGGCCGTAGATATTGAAGAAGCGGAACACCACCGGCTCCAGGTCATGCTGGCGACGATAGAAATCCAGGTAGAACTCGCTGGCCAGCTTGTCCGAGGCATACGGCGTGAGCGGCGCCTTGGGAGTGTCTTCGTCGATGGACTGGCCTTCGCCGTTGTTGCCATAGACCGCCGCGCTGGAAGCGAACAGCACCCGCTTGACGCCGGCCTGGCGCATGGCTTCACAGACGTTCAGGGTGCCAATGAAATTGCTCTGGTGGGTGCGCACCGGGTCGTCCACCGAAGCCTGCACCGAGGCCACGGCGGCCAGGTGCGCGACGGCACTGCAACCGGCCATGGCCCGGGCCACCAGCGCCGCGTCGGCGACATCGCCCTCGATCAGCTCCACGGCAGGGTTGTCCAGGGGCAGGTTGCTGCGCTTGCCGGTAGACAAATCGTCGAGGATTCGCACCGAATGGCCCTGGGCGAGCAACGCGTCGGTCAGGTGCGAACCGATGAAACCCGCACCGCCGGTAATGAGAACAGGGCCTTTAGCCATGACGATAGAACCTATCCAGGAGAGACGGGAGGGCCGCGCGCCAGGCGCGGGGCTTGATCCCGAAGGTATGCAGAATTTTCTTGCAGGCCAGGACCGCGTGCTGCGGTTCTTCCGCGGCGTCCGGCCGTGCGGCGTGGGCCTGGGGCGTGGGCGACTCGATCGCCAGCGGATGCAGGGCGCGGGCTTCGGTCAGGATCGCCTGCCCCAGCGCCAGCGGCGTGGTCGCCTCGTGTCCGGCGTAATGGTAGGTGCCCCACAGCGGCGCCGCACAGTCGAGCTGCTTGAGCACGGAGATGATGACCCGCGCCGCGTCATCGACCGGCGTTGGATTGCCGCGACGGTCGTCGGCCAGCAGTAATTCCTCGGGGTGTTCGGCCCGGGCCAGGAAGCGCCCCAGGATGCCGTCGGGGCTGTCGTCCAGCAGCCAGCCGAAACGCAGCAGCACATGCTGCGGGCAGGTGGCCCGCACGCTCTGCTCGATCCGCCACAGTGCCTGGCCGCGCAGGCCCAGGGGCACCGGTTCGTCCTTTTCGCTGTAGGCGGTGGCGCGGGAACCGTCGAAGACGCGATAGCTCGACGGTTGCAGCAAGATGATATTGTGATGCTGGCACAACTCGGCCAGGCGCTCGACGGCACGCTCCTGGCTGGCCAGGCGCTGTTCGCTCACCGCCTCGGCCTGGAACCAGTCGAAGTAGTACGCCAGGTTGATCACGGCGTCCGGGCGGGTGTCGTCGAGCAGCTGCGTCAGGCTCGCGGCATCCCAGCCGTCTTCGGGCGGGCGGGGGGCGAGAAAACCGATGTCTTCTTCCGCACCGAGGCGAATCAGCGCCTGCCCAAGGGCATTTCCGCCGCCCAGTAACATAAGGCGCATTCGCATAAAGTCAGCAGGCCCAGTCTGTTGGCACAAGAATTTGGTCGACAACGCCCACAGGCGTCGTCGGAATCCTTGCATTTTGCGGGTTTAGTGCGCAACCGTCATCCGTAAAGTGTGGATCGCATCCTACAAGGTTGGTAGCTGGCCTGTGGCGAGGGGATTTATCCCCGTTGGGCTGCGAAGCGGCCCCTTTGATTGCCACCCGGGCGGGTCAGGTCCATTCCATTCGTCCGGGGCTGTCTTGCAGCCCGGCGGGGATAACTGCCCCTCGCCACAGACGCAGTATCAGTACTTGCATCTTCCCCACTGCGCCCGCATAAACTGCCACATGAATCTGCCCCTTGCCGCCGACCACGCCATGGCAGGCTTCCACCCTGCCGTCCGCGCCTGGTTCAGCCAGACATTCCCGGCGATCACGGCCGCCCAGGCCCGGGCCTGGCCGCTGATCGGCCAGCGCCGTTCGACCCTGGTGGCCGCGCCCACCGGCTCGGGCAAGACCCTGACCGCCTTCCTCGCGGTGCTCGATGAACTGGTGCATCGCGGCCTTGAACAGGGCGGCCTGCCGGACCAGACGCTGGTGGTCTACGTCTCGCCGCTCAAGGCGCTGAGCAACGACATCCGGATCAACCTGCAGAATCCACTGGCCGGCATCACCGAACAACTGCGGCGGATGGACCTGCCGCCCCTGCACATCACCACCGCCGTGCGCACCGGCGACACGCCGCAGAAAGAACGCTCGGCCATGCGCAAGACCGCGCCGCACATCCTGGTGACCACCCCTGAATCGCTCTATGTGTTGCTGGGCTCCGATTCGGGCCGGCAGATGCTCGCCAGCACCCGTACGGTCATCGTCGACGAGATACATGCCATCGCGGCGAGCAAGCGCGGCAGTCACCTGGCCTTGAGCCTGGAGCGCCTGCAGGCGTTGTGTGCCGAACCGCTGGTGCGCATCGGCCTGTCCGCCACGCAGAAACCCATCGAAGCGGTGTCGCGCTTTCTGGTGGGCGCAAGACGCCCGTGTGAAATCGTCGACATCGGCCACGCCCGCCCCCGGGACCTGGGCATCGAAGTGCCTCCGGTACCGCTCTCGGCGGTAATGGCCAACGACGTGTGGGAGCTGGTCTACAACCGCCTCGCCGACCTGGCCCGTGAGCACCGCACCACGCTGGTGTTCGTCAACACCCGACGCCTGGCCGAACGCCTGAGTCGCCATCTGAGCGAACGCCTGGGCAAGGACGCGGTGGCGGCCCATCACGGCAGCCTCGCGAAGGAGTTCCGCCTCGACGCCGAGCAGCGTCTCAAGCGCGGCGAACTGCAGGTATTGATTGCCACCGCGTCCCTGGAACTGGGGATCGACATCGGTGATGTCGACCTGGTGTGCCAGATCGCCTCGCCCCGCTCGATTTCGGCGTTCCTGCAGCGGGTCGGCCGCTCCGGCCACCAGGTCGGAGGGACGCCCAAGGGGCGCCTGTTCGCCACCACCCGCGACGACCTTATCGAATGCGCCGCCCTGCTCGATTGCGTGCGCCGTGGCGAGCTGGACATCCTGCACATTCCCACCGCGCCGCTGGATGTGCTGGCCCAGCAGATCGTCGCGGAGGTCAGTTGCCAGGAATGGCAGGAACAGGCGCTGCTGGAGACCTTCCGTCGCGCTTCGCCCTACGCCGCCCTGGACGAAGGGCACTACCAGGCATTGCTGCAGATGCTCGCCGAAGGCGTCAACGGCCGCCAGGGCGTGCGCAGCGCATACCTGCACCGAGACGCTGTCAGCCGTACCCTGCGCGGGCGCCGGGGCAGCAAGCTGACGGCGGTGACCAGCGGCGGCACCATCCCGGACAACGCCGACTACAGCGTGCTGCTCGAACCCCAGGGGTTGAACATCGGCAGCGTCAACGAAGACTTCGCGGTGGAAAGCATCGCCGGCGACGTGTTCCAGCTGGGCAACACGTCCTACCGCATCATTCGCGTCGAGACCGGCCGCGTGCGGGTCGAGGACGCCCAGGGCCAGCCCCCGACCATTCCGTTCTGGCTCGGCGAAGCGCCAGGGCGCAGCGCCGAGCTGTCCATGGCGGTGGCGCGCCTGCAGGCTCAGCTCGACCGTCTGTTGGGCGCGACGCCGGGCAATCTGCAACCGGCCCTGGACTGGCTGACCGGCACCCTGCAGTTGAACCAGGCCAGCGCCGAGCAGTTGGTGGATTACCTGGCCCCGGCCCGGCTGGCCTTCGGCGCCTTGCCGTCCCAGGACACCTTGCTGATGGAACGCTTTTTCGACGAGTCCGGCGGCACCCAACTGATCATCCACAGCCCTTTCGGCAGCCGCATCAACCGCGCCTGGGGCCTGGCCCTGCGCAAGCGGTTCTGCCGCACCTTCAATTTCGAGCTGCAGGCCGCCGCCAGCGAAGACGCCATCGTGCTTTCGCTGTCCACCAGTCATAGCTTCGAGCTGGACGAGGTCTGGCGCTACCTCAACAGCCAGAGCGCCGAGCAGGTCCTCGTCCAGGCCGTGCTGGATGCGCCATTGTTCGGCGTGCGCTGGCGCTGGAACGCCGGCGTGGCCCTGGCCTTGCCGCGCTACACCGGCGGGCGCAAGGTCGCGCCGCAGATCCAGCGGATGAAAAGCGAAGACCTGATCGCCAGCGTGTTTCCCGACCAGATCGCCTGCCTGGAAAACCTCGCCGGTGAACGGGAGATCCCCGATCATCCCCTGGTGGAACAGACGCTCGACGATTGCCTGCATGAAGCCATGGACAGCGAAGGCTGGCTGACACTGTTGCGACGCATGGAAGCGGGGGAAATCCGCCTGATCAGCCGGGACCTGCCGGCCCCCTCGCCCCTGGCGGCGGAAATCCTCAGCGCCCGGCCCTACACGTTCCTCGACGATGCACCGCTGGAAGAGCGTCGCACCCAGGCGGTGATCAATCGCCGCTGGAGCGACCCACAGTCCACCGATGACCTTGGCGCGCTGGACGCCGAGGCCATCCAGGCCGTCCAGGACGAAGCCTGGCCGACACCGGCCACTGTCGATGAAATGCATGAAACGCTGATGAGCCTGGCCTGTATCGCCGACCACGAAGCCACCGCCCATGCCTCATGGCCGGGTTGGTTGCGGACGTTGGCCGACAGCGGTCGCGCCTGTCACATTCAGATCAGCACCGAACGCGGCCTGTGGCTGCCCCTGGAACGGTTGACCTGCCTGCAGGCGATTTATCCACAGGCTTCATGGCAACCGCCATTGACTCCCCTGGCCGGTTTCGACGAAGCCTGGGATCCCGACGAGGCCGTAGTGGAACTGCTCCGCGCTCGCCTCAGCGCCTTCGGTCCGCAGCCCCTCATGGCCATCGCTTACCCGTTGGGCTTGTCGACGCCACAGGTCACCCAGGCCTTGGCGCAACTCGAACAGCAAGGCTACGTGCTGCGGGGGCGGTTCACACCGGGTGGCGGGCAGGAGCAATGGTGCGAGCGACACCTGCTGGCGCGCATCCATCGCTATACCGTCAAGCGTCTGCGCCGGGAAATCGAACCGGTGTCGCTTAAGGACTTCATGCGCTTTTTGTTCGACTGGCAACACCTGTCGCCCGCCACCCAGGGCCGGGGCGCGGCCGTCCTGCCGTCGATCGTTGGTCAGTTCGAAGGCTACCCGGCCGCCGCCTCGGCCTGGGACGGTGAGCTGCTGCCGGCGCGGATCAAGGACTATTCGCCCACCTGGCTCGACGAACTGTGTCGCAGCGGCAAACTGGTGTGGACGCGCCTCAATGCCCGGCAGAAACCATCGGCCGGCGCCCTGCGCAGCACGCCGATCGTATTGCTGCCGCGCAACCGGGTCGCCCTGTGGAGTGGCCTGGCCGAGCAAACGCCCCCCGGCGAACTGTCCCTGAAGACGCAAAAGGTCCATCGGGCCCTCAGCGAGCACGGCGCCCTGTTCTTCGACGAACTGCTGCACGAAGCGCATCTGTTGCGCAGTGAACTGGAGATCGCCTTGCAGGAGCTGGTGGGCGCCGGACTGGTGAACGCCGACAGTTTCGCCGGGTTACGGGCGTTGATCACCCCTGCCAGCAAACGCCAGGCCCGCAGCAGTCGGCGTGGGCGCGGGGCGTTTGTCGGCGGCATGGACGACGCCGGCCGCTGGGCCCTGCTCCGCCGCAGCCAACCCGCCCCCGAAGAAGGCAATCGCCCCGCATCGACCCCGCCCGAGACGCTGGAACACATCGCCATGACCCTGTTGCGCCGCTACGGGGTGGTGTTCTGGCGCATGCTGGAGCGCGAAGCCGACTGGCTGCCGAGCTGGCGCGAGCTGCTGCCCACGTTCCATCGCCTGGAAGCCCGCGGGGAAATTCGCGGCGGGCGCTTCGTCAGCGGCCTGGCAGGCGAGCAATTCGCCCTGCCGGAAGCCATCCCGCTGCTGCGCGAAGTGCGCCGCCGCCCCACCGACGGCAGCCTGATCGCCGTGTGCGGGGTCGACCCATTGAACCTGGCCGGCACCCTGCTGCCAGGGGCGAAAGTACCGGCGCTGGCGAGTAATCGGCTGGTGTATCTGGATGGGCTGCCGGTAGCGGCGCAGATCGCCGGCAAGCAGCATCTTTGGATGGAGCTGGATGCTCAAGGGATGGCTGAGGTCCGGAACAAGCTTATTCAGAAAGGTTGAGGGTGTCTGGACGGCCCCCCGCCCGAACCTCACCCACTACCGAGATTGATCAGGCACCTGCTCCCCCTCTTTCGGCTCTTCCACGAATCGCTTGGGCATCATCACCTGCTGTGGATAAGTCTGCGCAAAGTGCACCGCCGGGTGGTTATCCACAAGCTTCTTCAATTGATGGTTGAACGCGCGGCTCACCGCGTACTGCCCGCCGGAGACCGTGCGGAACTGCGCCGTGAGCACCACGCCGTTGAGGTCCATCTTGTCCACGCCGAACACATCCAGCGGCCCTTGCAGGTTGAACTTGAGAAACGGATCTTCAGCGATCGAACGCCCGGCCTCGCGAATCAGCTCGATGGCCTGGTCGACATCGGTGTCGTAGGTGAACTGCACCGAGAAAAATGCAAAGGCGAATTGCCGGGACTGGTTGGTCACCGCCTTGATCTGGCCGAACGGTACCGAGTGCACGAACCCCTTGCCGTCGCGCAGGCGCAGGGTGCGGATGGTCAGGCCTTCGACGGTGCCGGCGTGGCCGGAGCTGAGCACCACCCAGTCGCCGATGGACAGCGTGTCTTCAATGATGATGAACAGCCCGGTGATCACATCCTGCACCAATTGCTGCGAACCGAAACCGATCGCCAACCCCACCACCCCGGCACCGGCCAGCAACGGGGCGACGTTGATACCCAGGTTGGCCATGGTGGTGATTGCGCAAATCACCACCAGGATGATTTTCGCCGCGTTGCGCAACAGCGGCAGGATGGTCTTGACCCGCGTACTGGGCTGGCGCGCCCCACGTTTGTTGAGCGGTGGTTTCAGGGCTTCCTGGATGGCCGTATCGAGCACCACCCACATGAGCCAGGTCACCAGCAGGATCAACCCGATGCGACTCAAGGAATCGCTGATCGCCCGCCCCACGGCATTGCGCGAAGCGAATTCGAACAACGAAAGCCCCCAGATCCTGCCGAGGATCTCGATGAACGCCACCGCCATGACAATCCGCAGCAAGGCATGCAACAGGCTCAACAACCGGCCCTTGTAGGCACTGTTGCGCTGGATGGCTTCGGCCTTGGGAGACTTGAACACCTGTTGGAACACGGTGCTGAGAAATACCGTGGCGATCAGCAGGATAGTGGTGAACAACGCACAGCGCAGGGCCCTCTGGTTATCCTCGCCCACGCCGATCAGGCTCACCGCCGAGACCAGCACCATCAGCAATATCGGCCAGTTCCACAGCCCGGAAAAAACCCGCAGCGACTCCTGCAGGGCCGGCTGTTTCAAGCGTTGGGCCAGCGGGCGGTTGCGAATCAGATGCGCCACGGGCCGGCGCATGCGGATCACCAGCCAGCCAAACAGCACCGAGGCGAACAGCCCGGTGAACACCGCGACGCTGGCGGTGATGTTGCCCCCCAGTTGCCGGGCGATCTGCGGACTGGTCAGTGCATCGCTGAGGGCGGCGAGGAAACCGAACAGGAACAACGGACGGGGAATGAAATGGCGAATGATCGACACCGCCCGACGTTTGTGGCCGGCATTGAACATCACGATCACGCAGAGCAGCACCGAGGTGGAGAAGATCCCGCTGCTAGTGGCATAGGCAAAACACAGGGCCAGGGCACGCCCGACCGAAACTTGCAGGAAGTGGCTGACATACAGGGTCAGCGGCAGGCAGACCAGCGCCGGCACGGTGTAGGGCAGCAGGTAGCCGAGCAGGTCCCGTATCCGTTGCCGGCTGCGCAGCCAACGACGATGGCCCAGATGGCGCAGCAGCAGCCGGGCCCCGGCCCAGATCAGCGCAAAGGCACCCAGCCAGACGCCGGAAAGCAACAGGAAATCCCCCGCCACGCGCCAGGAGGACCGGGCGGTCTGGTCCACCAGCCTGTCCACTTCGTCCGCCGCCCGGTCCGCCCGCAGGCGCCAGGCATCGATCAGGCTCTGGTTGAGGTCGAGCTTGTCCTGGACATCGTCGATGCTCGAACTGATGGCGCCCAGTAAACCGCCCTGCACCAGTGGCTCGGGTTCGGCGGGGGCCTCACTGGGCGCCGGTGCGGCAGGCGCGGCGGCCGCAGCGTGGGCGATACCGCCCGTCAGCAGCGACAGGACCAGCAGCAAGGCAGTGCTCAATCGAGACAAAACGCGAGGCTCCTTCACACGGGATTGGTAAGGAACTGATTCAAAACGAGCCGGCAAGTTCGCTTTGCCGGGTGAATCGGGAAAACCTCCGGGACTTCAGCCAAGACCAGATCCTTTGGCGAGGGGATTTATCCCCGCTGCGCAGCAGCCCTATAAGGCGGCACCTCGGTGCATCAGCTCAACCGCGTGTTTTTGTCTGGGACTGCCTCGCGGCCCAGCGGGGATAAATCCCCTCGCCACAATGCTCACTGCCATCAATACCTTTCTCCACAGGACCTCATGGGCCTCACCGCCGGGCATCCCGTCGAAACTTTCTTCACCGCGCGAAGGTCATCACAAGACACAGGCAGTACGAGGTCATCTGGCGCGGGAGGGACACATGACGGCGATCCACATCGGTATTTCCGGTTGGCGATACACGCCTTGGCGGGGGGACTTCTACCCCAAGGGACTGACCCAAAAGCGTGAATTGCAGTTCGCCTCGCGAGCGGTCAACAGCATCGAGATCAACGGATCGTTCTATGCCCTGCAACGCCCTGAACGGTATGCCCAGTGGTACGCCGAAACACCGCCGGGCTTCGTGTTCAGCGTCAAGGCGCCGCGCTTCATCACGCACATCAAGCGTCTGCGGGACATCCGCAAGCCCCTGGCCAATTTCTTCGCCTCCGGGGTGCTGGAGCTCAAGGAAAAGCTGGGGGCGATCCTCTGGCAATTCCCCCCCAGCTTCAAATTCGACCCTGAGCTGTTCGAAGACTTTCTCAAACAACTGCCCCACGACACCGAAGCGGCCGCGGCCCTGGCCCGGGAGCACGAACCGCGCATGGAAGGCCACGCCAGTACCGAAACCGACAAGAAACGCCCGCTGCGCCATGCGGTCGAAATCCGCCATGAAAGTTTCATCGACCCGCGCTTCGTCGCGCTGCTCAAGCGCTACGACGTCGCCCTGGTGATCGCCGACACCGCTGGTAAATGGCCGTATCGCGAAGACGTCACCAGCGATTTCGTCTACCTGCGCCTGCACGGCGCAGAGGAACTGTATGCCAGCGGTTATACCGACGAAGCCTTGAAGCGCTGGGGTGACCGGATCGAAGCCTGGAGCCACGGCAAGCAACCGGAGGATGCCCAACTGATCGATCCGACAACCCGACCCAGGGCGCGCAAGCACCGGGAAGTGTTCTGCTATTTCGACAACGACATCAAGGTTCGCGCCCCTTACGACGCACGCCATCTGCTGGAGCGCTTCGATCTGGACAAGGACCTGGCCACAGCTCCCGGCCAGCGTCCCGCCGAGGGAGTGTTGCCATGAGCACGATCCCCTCCGAAACGGGCCTGGACCCAAGGGGTGACGCGATCCAGGGCCAGGCCCGGGATCTTGGCCGGATCCGCCGTTTCACGGTGCTGACGGTCAATACCCACAAGGGGTTCACCGCCCTGAACCGGCGCTTCATCCTGCCGGAGCTGCGCGAAGCGGTGCGCAGCGTGTCCGCCGATGTGGTGTTCCTGCAGGAAGTCCATGGCACACACGAGCATCATCCCCAGCGCTATAGCAACTGGCCGAGCATGCCGCAATACGAATTCCTGGCCGACAGCCTGTGGCCACAGTTCGCCTACGGGCGCAACGCGGTCTACCCGGCGGGGGACCACGGTAACGCGCTGCTGTCGAAATTCCAGATCATCCGTCACGACAACCTGGACGTCTCCATCAGCGGCCATGAAAACCGCGGCATGCTCCATAGCGTGCTGCGCCTGCCGGATGGCGATGCCCCGCAGGTGCATGCCATCTGCGTACACCTGGGATTGCGCGAGAACCATCGTGTCGAGCAATTGAAACTGCTCTGCCAACGGTTGAGCGAATTGCCGCCCGAAGCGCCGGTGATCGTGGCCGGGGATTTCAACGACTGGCGCGGCAAGGCCAACGAGCTGCTTGCGCCCTGCGGCCTGCGGGAAGTGTTCGCCGAGCAATGGGGCAAACCGGCCCGCAGCTTTCCGGCGCGCCTGCCCATCCTGCGCCTGGACCGCATCTACGTGCGCAACCTCAAGGCCCATCATCCCAAGGTCTTGAGCGTACGACCCTGGTCGCACCTTTCCGACCATGCCCCTTTGTCGGTGGAGATCGAGTTATGAGCGCGACGATGAACAAGGCGACGGTGGAACAGGTCGAGGTTCCACCCACCGAGCGCAATCCGGCGCTGGTGGACATCGAATACGGTTGGCATGGCAATAACCGCGTCACACTGCTGGAGAATGGCGAGCAATACTTTCCCAGGGTCTTCGAGGCCATACGCCGGGCCGAGCAGGAGATCCTCCTGGAAACCTTCATCCTGTTCGAGGACAAGGTCGGCTACGAACTGCGGGACCTGCTGGTGGACGCCGCCCAACGGGGCGTGCGCATCACCGTCAGTCTCGACGGCTTCGGCTGCGGCGAACTGACGCCGCAGTTCCTGACATCGCTGAGCGACGCGGGGGTGCGCCTGCAGATGTTCGACCCGGCACCCCGGCACCTGGGCATCCGCACCAACTGGTTCCGGCGGTTGCACCGCAAGATCGTGGTGGTGGACGGGGTGATCGCGTTCATTGGCGGGATCAATTTTTCCGCCGACCACCTGGGCGACTTCGGCCCCGAGGCCAAGCAGGACTATTCCGTGGAAGTCAAAGGGCCGGCAGTGGTGGATATCCATCATTTCGCCCTGTTGCAAAGCGGCCGGCCGGCCCGGGCCAAATACTGGTGGCAGCGACGCCGCAGCCGCCGCAGCGAACTGGCGTTCAACGAACATGATGGCCAGGTGCGCCTGGTCTATCGCGACAACCACGAGCACCAGACCGATATCGAAGAGGTCTATCTGCAAGTGCTGCGTAGCGCCAAGCGCAGGGTGGTGATCGCCAATGCCTATTTCTTCCCCGGCTACCGGTTGCTGCGCGAAATCCGCAATGCGGCGCGGCGTGGCGTGGAGGTGCGGCTGATCCTGCAGGGCCAGCCGGACATGATGATCGCCAAGCTCGCGGCGCGGATGCTCTACGACTATCTGCTCAAGGCCGGAGTGGTGATCTACGAATACTGCGAGCGCCCCCTGCACGGCAAGGTGGCCCTGGTGGACGAGGATTGGAGCACGGTCGGGTCCAGCAACCTCGACCCCCTGAGCCTGTCGCTGAACCTGGAAGCCAATGTGCTGATCCGCGACCGGGCCTTCAACCGCGAACTGTTCCAGCGGCTCGAACACCTGAGCCACAACCATTGCACCGTCATGCGCCCCAACCATGCCCCACGCGGGCTGCTGTGGCGCATGACCATCGGTTTCATGGTGTTCCACTTCCTGCGGCATTTTCCGGCCTGGGCCGGATGGCTACCGGCCCATAAACCGCGTCTGAAACCTTTTTCGCCGCCAACGGCGGTTCGGAGCGAACCCCATGAACCACTCTGAAGCGCATTCCGTGCCGAGGGACGCCCACGGGCCGGACCAGGCCAACACCGCATCCAGGCCCGCATCGCGCTGGAGCCGCTGGAAAAGACCGCTGACCCTGGCGTTCTTCCTGCTGCTGATCGTACTGTTCACAGCCCTGGCGAGGCGTATCGACTGGGCGGAGGTCCTGGCCACCCTGGCCGATTTCAAGATTCGCACATTGCTCATCGCCGCAGCCCTGACCATTACCAGCTTCATTACCTATGCCTGCTTCGACCTGATCGGACGGACCTACATCCGGCAGAAACTGGGGTGGCGGCAGATCCTGCCGGTGGGGGTGATCAGCTACGCCTTCAACCTCAACCTCAGCGCCTGGGTCGGCGGCATCGCCATGCGCTACCGGCTCTATTCGCGGCTGGGGGTCAGCACCGGCAACATCGCCAAGATCCTAGGCCTGAGCCTGGCCACCAACTGGTTCGGCTACATGACCCTGGCCGGCGTGGTGTTCAGCAGCGGGCTGGTCACCCTGCCACCGGGCTGGAAACTCAGCAGCAATGCCTTGCAGGGTGTCGGTGTGCTGCTGCTGTTGGTGAGTGCCGGTTATCTGCTGGCCTGCCGGTTCTCCAAACGTCGGGCCTGGACGATCCGGGGCATGGAAATCAATCTGCCGTCCCTGCGCATGGCGGTGCTGCAGTTGGCGCTCGGCGCGTTGAACTGGTCGCTGATGGCGGCGGTGATCTTTACCTTGCTGCCGAGCAAACTGGACTATCCGCTGGTGCTGGGCGTATTGCTCATCAGCAGCATCGCCGGGGTGATTACGCACATTCCTGCGGGGCTCGGCGTGTTGGAAGCGGTGTTCATCGCGCTGCTGCAACACGAAGTCTCTCGGGGCAGTTTGCTGGCGGGGTTGATCGCCTATCGGGCGATCTATTTCATCCTGCCGTTGCTGATCACGGTGGTGATGTATCTGGTGATCGAGGCGAAGGCCAAGGCGTTGCGGGTCAAGCCTGGGGTCAAGCGCTGAGGTGCCACGCCCGGCCCCATCGCGAGCAAGCTCGCTCCCACAGGAGATGGCATTGGACATGGGGTTGGCGCCCGTCGCAGTCCGGTGTGGGAGCGAGCCTGCTCGCGATAAGCCCCGCACACACCCACATGATCAGCGCTCCTGGATGATGCTCAACCGCTCTCCCACCACCATTTCCGTGATCCAGTCCACCAGGATCGAGGTGTAAGCCTGCTGTGACACGGGATCGCTCAGGGCATGGTCGGCTCCGTCGATGATCCGGTGCGTCAGCGAGTGGGTCTGCTGGCACGCGGCGCGGTAGCTCATGATGGTGGCGTGGGGTACATGATCGTCGGTCTCCGACTCCACCAACAGCACGTCCCCCGTGAACTGCGAACACGCGTGCAAGGCACGATTGGTATGGGCGTGGACCAGGGTGCTGCGATAATCCAGCAGGTCAGTCTTGTCCAGGTCGCGCTTGGGCGTATGCCATTGCTCGTCGCGGTACAGGGCCGGCACCCGCAGGGCCAGCCAGCGTACCGGTCGCAGCGAGGTCAGGATGGCTGCCAGGTAACCGCCGTAGCTGGTGCCCACCACGGCAATCGCCGAGGTGTCCAGGGCCGGATGGGCGAGCAACCGGTCATAGGCCGCCAGCAAATCCCGCAGATTGTCTTCCCGGGTGACCCGGGACAACGGAATGCCCGCCCCGCCAGTGTGGCCGCGCAAGTCGAAGGTCAGGCACACGCAGCCCAGGCCGGCGATGCCTTTGGCCCGTTCCAGATCACGCTCCTGGCTGCCACCCCAACCGTGTACGAACAACACGCCGGGCACTTTCGATTTGGGACTGAGGAACGTCCCGTTCATGTGCTCATCATCGATCTCGATCTGAATGGTTTCGCTTCTAGCCGTCATGGGATTGAACCGTTACGTATTTGAGTAGGAAATCACCATTTTCCGCCGCGCCGCGATACACCTCCCGGGCACCGGCGGGTAGCGGTTGGTCGGTATAGGTTTCCACCGAGGACACGCGCACCACACTGGTGGAGGGGTCCTCGACGAATACCTGCAACGCCGCAAGCTCGGCACTGCTGGCCCCGCCCATGCGCCAGGATTGTTCCAGCACACCGCCACGGGGCTGGCCGCCGGCGTCGAGGCCCTGGGCAATGTCGTAGTTGCGCCGCGACGCGAAGAAACCGGGATAGGCCTGGTTGGCGGCATCGTCGAACACCTGGGCCAGTCGCACCGCTTCGCGAACGTCGTCGGCCAGTTCAAGCCTGAGCAACTCGATGTAACCGCCCTGCACCACCAGCAGGTCCGAACCGCCGTAGACCTCCAGCCCCTCGCTGTCACGGGTGAGGTGTTGCACGCCGCAATAGCTGATGACCTTGCCGCCGATGCAGCTCTGGCCAACGCTCTGGGTCTTGACCTCCCGCAGGTTCTGCTCCAATACCACTCCGGCGCTGAACAACGCCTGGGCATCGGGCGCGGCGACGATTTCGTCGAACTGGGCGATGCTCTCGATCACGCGCTGGTCGCGCCCGGCACAGGCATGGATGGGCTTGAAGCGGATCGGCCCGGCGTACAGCAGATGTTCGGCTGCGGGGCGCGCGTCCTTGAGCGAAAAGACACTGACACCGTCGAGCACCACGCCGCGGCTCAATTTGGCGAACAACGGCGACCACCCCTCGGGCGCGACGGCGTACTTGTTCAACAGACCGTGGGTGATGGCCTTGGTGCAGATGAAATCATGCTCGACATAGCCGCCCCACAGATCGTCCGGCCCATGGACACCGAACTGCCGCGCGGCTTCGGCGCCGATCAGGGTTTGCGTAGGCAGCAGATACAAGTCGCGCCCCGCATGTTGCTCGCGGTCATAGCTGCCGCCGTATTCAAACCCGAGGATCTGCGCCAACCAATGGGCCAAGGCTCGATTGGTTTGCACCTCATGGACGGGCGCGTGTGGATTGATGGAATGCGCCACTACCGTTTTGTTGCGTTTGACTGACGTCATGCGTTGCCCTTACCTCGATGGCTTCAAGTAAAGGGGTGCAGAGATCAGGCCAAGGCTCGGCGGGGGACGAACGGTCAGGAAAATGGGCGTCCCGTCGGAGGATTAATAGCATCTGGCCTGTTTCATTCTGCACGACCAGCGCAAAGCATCCCGCAATTTGCACGACTGGGGATAAAGGCGTCGCTATCCCTTTGAACCGCTCGGCGGGCTCACACCGAATCTCGTCCGGTAGTCGCTCGGCGCCAGCCCGGTGATTTTCCTGAAGATCGCCCGGAAGGCGCTTGCATCCTGATAGCCCACGGTCCAGGCGATGTGGTCGATGGTGCCGTTGGTGAATTCCAGCATTTCCCGTGCCTTGCCAACCCGCAGATGCTGGCAGTATTCGGTAGGCTTGAGGCCGGTGGCGGCGCGGAACCTTCGCAGGAAGGTGCGTTCTTCCAGCCCTGCCCGTTCGGCCATCGCGCCCAGAGACACATCCACCGCTCCGCTGCCTTGCAGCCAGTGCTGGACCTTGAGAATCGCCGCATCCCCATGCCCGAGGATCGGCGCGAAGTTGCTGCCGCACTGGCTGGCGCTGTCGCTATGCTCGATCACCAGAAATTGCGCTGTGCGTGTGGCGATGCTCGGCCCGAGCAGGCGGTCCACCAGGCGCAACCCCAGCTCCGACCAGGCCATCAGTCCGGCCGTGGTAATCAGGTCGCCATCGTCGACGATGGGCTTGTCCGCCTGGAGCCTGACCTTGGGGTAGCGGGCGGCGAAACTCTTGGCGGACGTCCAGTGAGTGGTGGCGCTACGCCCATCGAGCAAGCCGCTTTCGGCCAGCAGGATCGAACCGACGCAGACCCCGCCCAGTACCGTGCCGCCGGCATGCTGTATCCGCAGCCAGTTCATCAGTCCGTCGGCAGCCTGGCCTTCGCTGAAACCGTCGAGGGATGGCGGGATCAGCAGCGCGGCCAGTTGGCCCGCCGGCCCGGCTGCGCTGTCGAACACCCGTGACGGTGCCTCACCGTGCTCCGCCCGCCAATGGCTGACCCGCAAACGCGGCAACGGCGCGCTGGCATGCTCCAGCGCGATCCGGTCCGCCACGGCGAACAGGTCGGTCAAGCCATGCACCGCCGCCAACTGCGCGCCCGGATAGATCAACACCCCGAGCTCCGCGACCGCCCTTTGTTGCACCATTGTCAGTTTTCCCTCGCTTATTGTCGTTGCGGCCAATCCTCGACGCGGCGGCAAAAGCCGATGATGGCCTCACTTCCAACCTGATCGAGGAAAGCCCCATGTCCAAGCAAGCGCTCATCGTAGTCGATATCCAGAACGACTACTTCCCCCAGGGAAAATGGCCACTGGTCCGCGCCGAAGCCGCCGCCGACAACGCCGCCCGGATCATTGAAGCCTTTCGCCAGGCCGGTAACCAAGTGGTGCATATTCGCCACGAATTCACCTCCGAAGATGCTCCGTTCTTCACGCCAGGCTCCGAAGGCGCGAAGCTGCATTCCAAGGTGCTCAACCGCGCCGATGAGCCGGTGGTGCTCAAGCATTATGTCAATTCGTTCCGTGAAACCGAGCTGCAGGCCCTCCTCGACCAGCACGGTGTCGAAAAATTGGTCATCGTCGGCAGCATGAGCCATATGTGCGTCGACGGTGTCACCCGTGCGGCGGCGGATCTGGGTTATGACGTCACGGTGATCCACGACGCTTGCGCCACCCTGGACCTGGAATTCAACGGCGTCGTCGTCCCCGCCGCCCAAGTGCATGCGGCCTTCATGGCGGCGCTGGAGTTTGCGTACGCGAGCGTGGTGAGTACGGAGGAATTTCTAGGTGGCAGAGCCTGAGCACCAAGGGCCAGGCGTAAAAAAACCGCGTTTCGAAAACGAAGCGCGGTTTTTTGTGCGATGCGGTATTCAGCGACTCTTAGAACGGAATATCGTCATCGAAGCTGTCGAAATCCGGCGCCGGCTGCGGTGCGGTCTGTTGCGGGGCCGGACGCTCGCGCTGTGGCTGAGGCGCCGACTGCGGACGTGGAGCCTGCTGACGAGGCGCGGACTGCTGGTAGTTGTTGCCAGCCTGTTGATCGCCCTGCGGACGGCCGCCCAGCAATTGCATGGTGCCCTGCATGTCGACGATGATTTCAGTGGTGTAGCGCTTGATGCCGTCTTTTTCCCACTCGCGGGTCTGCAGCTTGCCTTCGATGTACACCTGCGAACCCTTGCGCAGGTATTCGCCGGCGATCTCCGCCACCTTGCCGAACATCGACACGCGGTGCCATTCGGTCTTTTCGACCTTCTGGCCGGTCTGCTTGTCGGTCCACTGTTCGCTGGTCGCCAGACTCAGGTTGGTCACGGCGTTGCCGTTAGGCAGGTAGCGAACCTCGGGATCCTGGCCGCAAGTACCGACCAATATGACTTTGTTAACCCCACGGGCCATAACGTTCTCCTAGGCTTCGCACGCGGTCGGTGCCGGGTTGTTCACCAGGCGCTCGAGCGTCGCACGATCCAATAATTCGGTGTCCAGTTTGATATAAACGGCCGCTTCGTCGGCGACCACCACTGCATCGGTTACTCCAACGACGGCCCTGAGGCGCTCGGCCAGGCCTGCTTCGCGGATGGCTTCGGGCGACAACGGCAAGCGCAGGCTCGTCACATACGGAGGTTCGCGCATGGTAACAGCAAAGACCAGCCAAAGTGCAGCCAGCGCCGCGCATCCCAGGAATACAACCGACAAACCGCCATGCTGGAACAACCAGCCGCCCAGGATCCCGCCCAACGCCGAACCCAGGAACTGGCTGGTGGAATAGACCCCCATCGCCGTGCCCTTGCCGCCCGCCGGTGAAACCTTGCTGATCAGCGACGGCAGGGAGGCCTCCAGCAGATTGAACGCGGTGAAAAATACCACCGTGCCGATCACCAGGGCCCGCAGGCTGTCGCCGAACTGCCAGAAGAATAGCTCAGTGAGCATCAGCGTCACGACGGCGCCGAGCAAAACTCGTTTCATTTTGCGTCGCTTCTCGCCATAGATGATGAAGGGAATCATGGCAAAGAAAGAAATCAGCAGCGCGGTGAGGTAAACCCACCAGTGTTGCTCCTTGGGCAGGCCGGCCTTCTCGACCAGCGCCAGCGGCAAGGCCACGAAGCTGGACATCAGCATGGCATGCAGCACGAAGATGCCCAGGTCCAGGCGCAACAGGTCCGGGTGCTTGAGCGTGGGTATCAGCGCCTGGCGGGCCACGCCGGACTCGCGATGCTGCAGCGGCCCGGTGGATTGCGGTACCACGAAGGCCACGATCAGGATGCCCAGCAGGGCCATGGCACCGGTCGCCAGGAACAGCCCCGACAGGCCGAAAGCCCGGGTCAGCAAGGGACCGACCACCATGGCGACGGCGAACGACAGGCCGATCGTCATGCCGATCATGGCCATGGCCTTGGTCCGGTGCTGCTCGCGGGTCAGGTCTGACAGCAGTGCCATGACGGCGGCGGAAATCGCCCCGGCACCTTGCAGGATCCGCCCGGCGATCACGCCCCAGATCGAATCGGCGCTGGCCGCCAGGACGCTGCCCAGGGCAAAGACGATCAACCCCAGGTAAATGACCGGACGCCGGCCGATACGGTCGGAAATGACACCAAAGGGAATCTGGAAAATCGCCTGGGTCAGGCCATACGCGCCAATCGCCAGCCCGATGAGGGCCGGCGTCGCGCCCGCCAGGTCCATGCCATAGGTCGCCAGCACCGGCAACACCATGAACATGCCCAGCATACGGAAGGCGAACACCAGGGCCAGACCGCTTGCCGCTCGGGTCTCGCCGCTACTCATGCGTTCGCTGTGGGGATCGTGCATGGAAAAACCTCATCTGAACCGGCGGCGATTCTACCAGTCCCATCGATTGAGGGGGTATATCGCGACGGTTTGACGCGCAGTCTTCATGTATGGCCGCCGTCGCGATTCAATAGTGTGCATCCATCCAGTATTTGCCCTTATACTCCTACGTTTTCGACGCCCGCCGAGCGAGGCCATTTTGGACAAGATCCTGATTCGTGGGGCCCGTACCCACAACCTGAAGAATATCGACCTGACCCTGCCACGGGACAAGCTGATCGTCATCACCGGCCTGTCCGGATCCGGCAAATCATCCCTGGCTTTCGACACCCTGTACGCCGAAGGCCAGCGACGCTATGTCGAATCGCTGTCGGCCTACGCCCGGCAATTCCTGTCGATGATGGAAAAACCCGACGTCGACACCATCGAAGGCCTGTCGCCGGCGATTTCCATCGAACAGAAATCAACTTCCCATAACCCCCGATCGACGGTCGGCACCATCACCGAGATCTACGACTACCTGCGCCTGCTCTACGCGCGAGTCGGGATCCCCCGCTGCCCCGATCACGACATCCCCCTGGAAGCCCAGACCGTCAGCCAGATGGTCGACCTGGTACTGGCCCAGCCCGAAGGCAGCAAGCTGATGCTGCTGGCACCGGTCGTCCGCGAGCGCAAGGGCGAGCACCTGCTGGTCTTCGAAGAGCTGCGAGCCCAGGGCTTCGTGCGGGCCCGGGTGAACGGCAAGTTGTGCGAACTGGACGAACTGCCGAAGCTGGATAAACAGAAGAAGCATTCGATCGATGTGGTGGTGGACCGCTTCAAGGTCCGACCCGACCTGCAACAACGCCTGGCCGAGTCCTTCGAGACCGCCTTGAAGCTGGCCGACGGCATTGCCCTGGTCGCGCCGATGGACGACGAACCCGGTGAGGAAATCATTTTTTCCGCACGCTTCGCCTGCCCGGTCTGCGGCCATGCCATCAGCGAGCTGGAACCCAAGCTGTTCTCCTTCAACAACCCGGCGGGCGCCTGCCCGACGTGCGATGGCCTGGGGGTCAAGCAGTTCTTCGACACCAAGCGCCTGGTCAATGGCGAACTGACCCTGGCCGAAGGCGCGATTCGCGGCTGGGACAGGCGCAACGTCTATTACTTCCAGATGCTCGGGTCCCTGGCGGCCCACTACAAGTTCAGCCTGGACAAGCCGTTCAACGAACTGCCCGCCGACCGGCAGCAGTACATCCTGCACGGCAGCGGCTCGCAGAACGTCGACTTCAAGTACTTGAACGATCGCGGCGACATCGTCAAGCGCTCCCACCCGTTCGAAGGCATCGTGCCGAACCTCGAGCGGCGCTACCGTGAGACCGAATCGGCGAGCGTGCGCGAAGAGCTGGCCAAGTTTCTCAGCACCCAGCCCTGCCCCGACTGTCGTGGCACCCGTTTGCGGCGGGAGGCCCGGCATGTCTGGGTGGGCGAGAAGACCTTGCCGGCGGTGACCAACCTACCGATCGGCGATGCCACCGACTATTTCGGCGGCCTCAAGCTCACCGGGCGCCGCGGCGAAATCGCGGACAAGATTCTCAAGGAGATTCGTGAACGCTTGCAGTTCCTGGTGAATGTCGGCCTGGACTACCTGACCCTCGATCGCAGCGCGGACACCTTGTCCGGCGGCGAAGCCCAGCGCATCCGCCTGGCCAGCCAGATCGGCGCGGGCCTGGTGGGGGTGATGTACATCCTCGACGAACCTTCCATCGGCCTGCACCAACGGGACAACGATCGGCTGCTGGGGACCCTGAAGCATTTGCGGGACATCGGCAACACGGTGATCGTGGTGGAGCACGATGAAGACGCGATCCGCCTGGCGGACTACGTGGTGGATATCGGCCCCGGTGCGGGGGTACATGGCGGGCATATCGTGGCGCAGGGCACTGCCGCCGAGGTCATGGCCCATCCTGACTCCCTGACCGGCAAATACCTGTCCGGCCGTGTGAAGATAAAGGTCCCGGCCAAACGTACGCCGCGCAACAAGAAGCTGTCCCTGACCCTCAAGGGGGCCCGTGGCAACAACCTGCGCAACGTTGACCTGGAGATCCCGATCGGTCTGCTCACCTGTGTCACCGGCGTATCCGGCTCCGGCAAATCCACCCTGATCAACAACACCCTGTTCCCTCTCAGCGCCACGGCCCTGAACGGCGCAACCACCCTGGAAGCGGCGGCTCACGACAGCATCAAGGGCCTGGAGCACCTGGACAAGGTGGTCGACATCGACCAGAGCCCGATCGGCCGTACGCCGCGTTCGAACCCGGCGACCTACACCGGCTTGTTCACGCCGATTCGTGAGCTGTTCGCCGGCGTGCCCGAATCCCGTTCCCGGGGCTACGGCCCGGGCCGGTTCTCGTTCAACGTCAAGGGCGGGCGCTGCGAAGCGTGCCAGGGCGATGGCCTGATCAAGGTGGAGATGCACTTCCTTCCGGACATCTATGTGCCGTGCGACGTGTGCAAGAGCAAGCGCTACAACCGCGAAACCCTGGAGATCAAATACAAGGGCAAGAACATCCACGAAACCCTCGAGATGACCATCGAAGAGGCGCGGGAGTTCTTCGACGCGGTGCCGGCCCTGGCACGCAAGCTCCAGACGCTGATGGACGTGGGCCTGTCCTACATCAAGCTTGGGCAGTCGGCGACAACCTTGTCCGGGGGGGAGGCCCAACGGGTCAAGCTGTCCCGGGAACTGTCAAAGCGCGACACCGGCAAGACCCTGTACATCCTCGACGAACCGACCACGGGCTTGCACTTCGCCGATATCCAGCAATTGCTCGACGTGCTGCATCGTCTTCGCGACCACGGCAACACCGTGGTGGTGATCGAGCACAATCTGGACGTGATCAAGACCGCCGACTGGCTGGTGGACCTTGGGCCGGAAGGTGGCTCCAAGGGTGGCCAGATCATCGCGGTGGGGACGCCCGAGCAAGTGGCGCAGATGAAGCAATCCCATACCGGTCACTACCTCAAGCCTCTGCTGGAGCGGGACCGGGATTGAGACACCGGTCATGAAAAAGCCCCTGCCATCTCATCGATGCCAGGGGCTTTTTCATAACGGCATGCCCACCAGAACAACGGTCTCACCGACCTCAAGCCAGAATCAGCACTGCGACTGCAGGTAGTTTTCCAACCCGATCAACTTGATCAGCCCCAACTGCTTCTCAAGCCAGTAGGTGTGGTCTTCCTCGGTATCGTTGAGCTGGACGCGCAGGATCTCGCGGGTCACGTAGTCGTTGTGTTGCTCGCACAGTTCGATGCCTTTGCACAACGCCGCGCGGACCTTGTATTCCAGACGCAAGTCAGCGGCCAGCATTTCGGGCACGGTGGTTCCGATATCCAGGTCGTCTGCGCGCATGCGTGGAGTGCCTTCAAGCATCAGGATCCGGCGCATGAGTGCATCGGCGTGCTGAGTCTCTTCTTCCATCTCATGGTTGATACGTTCGTAGAGCTCGGTAAAACCCCAATCCTCGTACATCCGCGAATGGATGAAATATTGATCACGTGCCGCCAGCTCACCGGTCAGCAGCGTGTTGAGGTAATCGATTACGTCTGGGTGACCTTGCATCGCCCTACATCTCCACAAGCTTTGAAAGGCTCTAGTTTGAACCATGCTGACTGCAAGGTCACTCGCTCATCGCAATAAAAGCGAAGAAAATCCGAGAAAACAGGGTTAAATAACGCAAAAACCGCCCAAATGAGGGCGGTTCTGCTTCTCGTTTAGACTTAGTTAAGCTGTACGCCCAACGCCTTTGCGATGCCTTCGCCGTAAGCGGCGTCTGCCTTGAAGAAGTGCTGCAATTGACGGTCGACGACGTCTGCCGAGACACCCGCCATCGCACCGGCGATATTACTGATCAACAGCGCTTTCTGCTCGTCGTTCATCAAGCGGAACAGCGCCCCCGCATGGCTGTAGTAGTCAGTATCCTCGCGATGATCGTAGCGATCGGCCGCCCCGCTCAAGGCCAGAGCCGGCTCCGCATAACGTGGTGCCTGCTTCGGCGCCTCCACATAGCTGTTCGGCTCGTAGTTGGGCGCTGCTCCACCGTTGCTGCCGAACGCCATGGCACCGTCGCGCTGATAGGTGTTGACCGGGCTGCGCGGAGCATTCACCGGCAACTGCTGATGATTGGTGCCGACACGGTAGCGGTGCGCATCCGCGTAGGCGAATACGCGGCCTTGCAACATGCGGTCCGGCGAAAGCCCCACACCTGGCACCATGTTGCTGGGCCCAAACGCTGCTTGCTCCACTTCAGCGAAGTAGTTCAGAGGGTTGCGGTTGAGCTCCAGTTCGCCGACTTCAATCAGCGGAAACTCTTTCTGCGACCAGGTCTTGGTCACATCGAACGGATTTTCGTAATGCGCAGCAGCCTGGGCTTCGGTCATGATCTGGATGCAGACGCTCCATTTCGGGAAATCACCGCGCTCAATGGCGTTGAACAGGTCACGCTGGGCGTAATCCGGATCAGTACCCGCCAGGCGAGCGGCCTCGGCCGGCGACAGGTTCTTGATGCCTTGCTTGGTCTTGTAGTGCCATTTGACCCAGTGACGCTCACCCTGTGCATTGATCAAGCTGTAGGTGTGGCTACCAAAGCCGTGCATGTGGCGATAGCCGTCAGGAATGCCGCGGTCAGAGAACAGAATGGTGACCTGGTGCAGGGCCTCAGGCGAATGCGACCAGAAATCCCACATCATCTGGGCGCTTTTCAGGTTACTTTGCGGCAGACGTTTCTGGGTGTGGATAAAGTCCGGGAACTTCAGCGGATCGCGAATGAAGAATACCGGCGTGTTGTTACCCACAATGTCCCAGTTACCTTCCTCGGTGTAGAACTTCAGGGCGAAACCACGGGGATCGCGCTCAGTATCGGCAGAGCCTCGCTCGCCTCCCACAGTGGAAAACCGCAGGAAAGTAGGCGTCTGCTTGCCGACAGACTCGAACAATTTGGCACTGGTGTATTGGGTGATATCCCGTGTCACGGTGAATGTGCCGTAGGCGCCCGAGCCTTTGGCGTGCACGCGGCGCTCGGGGATATTCTCGCGGTTGAAGTGAGCGAGCTTCTCGATAAGGTGGAAGTCGTCGAGCAGCAACGGGCCACGGGGGCCCGCAGAGCGAGAATTCTGGTTATCGGCGACAGGAGCGCCGCTTGCTGTCGTAAGCGTTTTGGTCTGGCTCATGCTCAATCTTCCTCGGTCGGTCTCTGAACTGCCGGCTAATCGGCTGGAAAGGAGTATTGACCATGTTAGTTACAGTATCCAAATTCATTAAATCATGGATATCGATAGCCATTATCTAATGCTGCCGTGTTGCCAATAGCGAAACCAGCCGAAACGGCCGCTTACCTTTTCACAGGCACAAAAAAACCGGGCACAAGGCCCGGTTTTTTCTTTATTGCCGTCTTACTCAGCGGATACAGCTTCACCGCCGGTAGCACGATCAACCAACTCGACGTACGCCATAGGCGCGTTGTCGCCAGCGCGGAAACCGCACTTGAGGATGCGCAGGTAGCCACCCTCACGGGTAGCGTAACGCTTGCCCAGGTCGTTGAAGAGCTTACCAACGATAGCTTTCGAACGAGTACGGTCGAAAGCCAGGCGGCGGTTAGCCAGGCTGTCTGTCTTGGCCAGAGTGATCAGCGGCTCGGCAACGCGGCGCAGTTCTTTGGCTTTCGGCAGTGTAGTTTTGATCAGCTCGTGCTCGAACAGCGACACCGCCATGTTCTGGAACATGGCCTTGCGGTGCGAGCTGGTGCGGCTCAGGTGACGACCACTTTTACGATGACGCATGGTTCATTCCTTACCAAACACAACGTTCGGTGATTACGACGATCAGGCAGTCGCCTTGTCGTCCTTCTTAAGACTTGCAGGCGGCCAGTTGTCGAGGCGCATGCCGAGGGACAGACCGCGGGAGGCCAGAACGTCCTTGATTTCAGTCAAGGATTTCTTGCCAAGGTTCGGAGTCTTCAACAGCTCTACTTCGGTACGCTGAATCAGGTCGCCGATGTAGTAGATGTTTTCCGCCTTAAGGCAGTTAGCCGAACGTACAGTCAGTTCCAGATCGTCAACCGGGCGAAGCAGGATCGGATCGATCTCGTCTTCCTGCTCGACAACCACTGGCTCACTGTCACCCTTGAGGTCGACGAACGCAGCCAACTGCTGTTGCAGGATGGTTGCAGCACGACGGATAGCCTCTTCAGGATCCAGGGTACCGTTGGTTTCCAGATCAATAACCAGCTTGTCCAGGTTAGTACGCTGCTCGACACGGGCGTTTTCCACCACGTATGCGATACGGCGAACCGGGCTGAACGAAGAGTCAAGCTGCAAGCGACCGATGCTGCGGCTTTCGTCTTCATCGCTCTGACGCGAGTCTGCCGGCTCATAACCACGACCACGAGCTACGGTGAGCTTCATGTTCAGGGCGCCGTTAGACGCCAGGTTAGCGATTACGTGATCGGGGTTAACGATCTCGACATCATGATCCAGCTGAATATCGGCAGCGGTAACCACCCCCGAACCCTTCTTCGACAAGGTCAGCGTAACTTCGTCACGACCGTGCAGCTTGATAGCCAGGCCTTTAAGGTTCAACAGGATTTCAATGACATCTTCCTGTACGCCTTCGATCGCGCTGTACTCATGGAGTACACCGTCAATCTCGGCCTCGACTACTGCACAGCCGGGCATTGAGGACAACAGGATGCGGCGCAGCGCGTTGCCCAGGGTGTGGCCGAAACCACGCTCGAGAGGCTCGAGTGTGATCTTGGCGCGGGTTGGACTGACAACCTGCACATCGATATGGCGGGGTGTCAGGAACTCATTTACCGAAATCTGCATGGATGCACCTATTTTCTAGCCCTTACTTGGAGTAGAGCTCGACAATCAGGCTTTCGTTGATGTCGGCGGACAGATCACTGCGAGCTGGAACGTTCTTGAAAACGCCCGACTTCTTCTCAGTGTCTACTTCTACCCATTCTACGCGGCCACGTTGGGCACACAGATCGAGAGCTTGGACAATGCGAAGTTGATTCTTTGCTTTCTCGCGAACAGCAACCACGTCACCAGCACGAACCTGGTAGGACGGAACGTTTACGGTCTGACCGTTAACGCTGATCGACTTGTGCGATACCAGCTGACGGGATTCGGCACGAGTAGAACCGAAGCCCATACGGTATACAACGTTGTCCAGACGGCATTCGAGCAGTTGCAACAGGTTTTCGCCGGTTGCGCCTTTCTTGCCAGCTGCTTCTTTGTAGTAGCCGCTGAACTGACGCTCGAGAACGCCGTAGATACGACGAACCTTCTGCTTCTCACGCAGTTGGGTGCCGTAATCGGACTGGCGACCGCGGCGCTGGCCGTGGATACCAGGTGCTGCTTCGATGTTGCACTTCGATTCGATCGCGCGCACGCCGCTCTTCAGGAAGAGATCGGTGCCTTCGCGACGAGCGAGTTTGCATTTTGGACCAATGTAACGAGCCATTCTTTACAATCTCCTGGATTACACGCGGCGCTTCTTCGGCGGACGGCACCCGTTGTGCGGGATTGGCGTCACGTCGGTGATGCTGGCGATCTTGTAGCCACAGCCGTTCAATGCACGAACTGCGGATTCACGACCTGGACCTGGACCCTTGACGTTGACGTCGAGGTTTTTCAGGCCGTATTCCAGCGCAGCTTGACCAGCACGTTCAGCAGCAACTTGAGCGGCAAACGGGGTGGACTTGCGGGAACCGCGGAAACCCGAACCACCGGAGGTAGCCCAGGAAAGAGCGTTACCTTGACGGTCGGTAATGGTCACGATGGTGTTGTTAAAAGATGCATGGATGTGGGCGATGCCATCAACCACTGTCTTTTTAACTTTTTTACGAGGACGAGCAGCAGGTTTTGCCATGATTAAATTCCTGTCGATTCGCTGGGGCGATTACTTGCGGATCGGCTTACGCGGGCCTTTACGGGTACGCGCGTTGGTCTTGGTACGCTGACCGCGTACTGGAAGACCACGACGATGACGCAGACCGCGATAGCAACCGAGGTCCATCAAGCGCTTGATTTTCATGTTGGTTTCACGGCGCAGGTCACCTTCAGTGGTGAACTTCGCCACTTCGCCACGCAGCTGTTCAATCTGCTCGTCGCTCAGATCTTTGATCTTTGCCGCTGGGTTGACCCCAGCCACTGCACAAATTTTCTGTGCAGTAGTGCGACCAACACCATAGATGTAGGTCAGCGAGATAACAGTATGCTTGTTATCTGGAATGTTGACGCCTGCAATACGGGCCATTCAGTGGGACTCCAATTGACAGCTACCTACGCCCCGGAAGCCAAGAAATAGGGCGCGAGATAATATCGCTGTAATAACAAATAATCAACCCGGCAGCGCACTAGCTGCCGGGCTTAAAGCACAATCACACTCAGCCTTGGCGCTGTTTGTGACGCGGTTCCGCGCTGCAAATTACCCGAACAACACCTTCGCGGCGAATAATCTTGCAGTTACGGCACAGCTTTTTCACCGATGCACGAACTTTCATCACCAACTCCTCGAACCTTATGGACGCTACTCAGCGCAACATGCCGCTGCCGTAGCCCTTCAGGTTGGCTTTCTTCATCAGGGATTCGTACTGGTGCGAAACGAGGTGCGATTGTACTTGGGACATGAAGTCCATCACAACCACGACCACGATCAGCAACGAGGTCCCGCCAAGGTAGAACGGTACGTTTGCCGCAACCACCAGGAACTGGGGCAACAGGCAGACGGCCGTCATGTAAAGAGCACCGAACATGGTCAAGCGAGTCAGAACGCCATCAATGTAGCGCGCAGACTGCTCACCCGGACGGATACCCGGAATAAAGGCACCGGACTTCTTCAGGTTTTCCGCTACGTCTTTCGGATTGAACATCAACGCCGTATAGAAGAAGCAGAAGAAAATAATCCCTGCACTAAACAGCAGAATATTCAACGGCTGACCAGGAGCGATCGACTGCGAGAGATCCTGCAACCAGCCCATACCTTCAGACTGGCCGAACCAGGCGCCCAACGAAGCCGGGAACAGCAAGATGCTGCTCGCGAAAATAGCCGGAATAACACCGGCCATGTTCACCTTCAACGGCAAGTGGCTCGTCTGCGCAGCAAATACCTTGCGGCCCTGCTGACGCTTGGCGTAGTGAACAGCAATACGACGCTGACCACGCTCGATGAATACCACGAAACCGATAATCGCTACTGCCAGCAAACCGATGGCAACCAGAGCGAAAATGTTGATATCACCCTGACGCGCAGACTCGAAAGACTGCCCGATCGCTCTCGGAAGACCGGCGACGATACCTGCGAAGATCAACATCGAGATACCGTTGCCAACACCACGCTCAGTAATCTGCTCACCCAGCCACATCATGAACATCGCGCCCGCCACGAAAGTGGTTACCGCGACGAAATGGAAGCTGAAGTCAGCAGTGAACGAAACGCCTTGCCCCGCCAGGCCGATGGACATGCCAATGGCCTGGACAAGAGCAAGAACGACAGTGCCGTAGCGGGTGTACTGGCTGATCTTGCGACGGCCAGCTTCACCTTCCTTCTTCAACTGTTCCAGCTGCGGGCTGACAGCGGTCATCAGCTGCATGATGATCGATGCCGAGATGTACGGCATGATCCCCAGTGCAAAGATGCTCATCCGCTCCAGCGCGCCGCCGGAAAACATGTTGAACAAGCTAAGAATGGTCCCCTCATTCTGTCGAAACAGGTCTGCGAGTCGGTCCGGGTTGATACCTGGAACCGGGATGTGTGCGCCTATTCGGTAGACGATAATCGCCAGGAACAGAAAACGCAGACGAGCCCAGAGTTCAGACATACCGCCTTTGCCGAGCGCAGAGAGAGCACCTTGCTTAGCCATTTATTCCTCGAACTTGCCGCCAGCTGCTTCGATAGCCGCACGCGCACCTTTGGTGGCGCCGATTCCCTTTCCGATGGTGACAGCGCGAGCAACTTCGCCCGACAGCATGATTTTCACACGCTGTACGTTCTGGTTGATCACGTTGGCATCCTTCAGGGACTGCACGGTGACGATGTCGCCGTCCACTTTAGCCAGCTCGGACAGACGCACTTCTGCGCGGTCCATGGCCTTCAGGGAAACGAAACCGAACTTCGGCAGGCGACGATGCAGCGGCTGTTGACCGCCTTCAAAGCCTGGAGCAATGGTGCCACCGGAGCGGGAGGTCTGACCTTTGTGACCACGGCCACCAGTCTTGCCCAAACCACTACCGATACCACGGCCCGGACGATGCTTTTCGCGACGGGAACCCGGCGCTGGACTCAGATCATTGAGTTTCATCGATTAACCCTCGACACGCAGCATGTAGTAAGCCTTGTTGATCATCCCGCGGTTCTCGGGAGTATCCTGGACTTCTACAGTGTGACCGATGCGACGCAGACCCAGACCCTTAACGCACAGTTTGTGGTTAGGGATGCGGCCGGTCATGCTTTTGATCAGCGTAACTTTTACGGTAGCCATGATCAGAAGATCTCCTTGACGCTTTTGCCACGCTTGGCGGCAATGGATTCAGGAGACTGCATAGCCTTCAAGCCCTTGAAAGTGGCGTGAACCACGTTTACAGGGTTAGTCGAGCCATAGCACTTGGCCAGAACGTTCTGAACGCCAGCAACCTCGAGGACAGCACGCATGGCGCCGCCGGCGATGATACCGGTACCTTCAGAAGCAGGCTGCATGTACACCTTCGAAGCGCCGTGGGCAGACTTCATTGCGTACTGCAGAGTGGTGCCGTTCAGATCAACCTGGATCATGTTGCGGCGAGCAGCTTCCATTGCCTTCTGGATCGCAGCAGGCACTTCACGCGACTTGCCACGGCCGAAGCCAACACGGCCCTTGCCATCACCTACCACGGTCAACGCGGTGAAAGTGAAGATACGGCCGCCTTTTACGGTTTTGGCTACGCGGTTAACTTGAACCAGCTTCTCGATGTAGCCTTCGTCGCGCTTTTGGTCGTTATTGGACATAACTTAGAACTCCAGCCCAGCTTCACGAGCAGCATCAGCCAGCGCCTTGACGCGGCCGTGGTACTTGAAGCCAGAGCGGTCGAAAGCCACCTGCGAGACGCCAGCGGCTTTAGCACGCGTAGCGACCAGCTGGCCAACCTTAGTGGCCGCGTCGATGTTGCCGGTAGCACCATCACGCAGTTCTTTATCCAAAGTCGAGGCACTTGCCAGGACTTTGTTGCCGTCGGCCGAAATGACCTGGGCGTAGATGTGCTGCGAAGAGCGGAACACGCAGAGACGCACGACTTCGAGTTCGTGCATTTTCAGGCGTGCTTTGCGAGCGCGACGCAGTCGAGTAACTTTTTTGTCGGTCATTTGCTATGCCCTACTTCTTCTTGGCTTCTTTACGACGGACGACTTCGTCCGCGTAGCGCACACCTTTGCCTTTGTACGGCTCTGGTGGACGGAAGTCGCGGATCTCGGCGGCCACTTGACCTACCAGCTGCTTGTCGATGCCCTTGATCAGGATATCGGTCTGGCTAGGAGTCTCAGCGGTGATGCCTTCCGGCAGTTCGTAATCCACTGGGTGCGAGAAGCCAAGAGCCAGGTTCAGAACCGAGCCTTTTGCTTGCGCTTTGTAACCAACACCGACCAGCTGGAGCTTGCGCTCGAAGCCTTGGCTTACGCCTTGGACCATGTTGTTTACCAACGCACGAGTGGTACCAGCCATTGCGCGAGTCTGTTGGTCACCATTGCGAGCAGCAAAACGCAGCTCACCGGCTTCCTGAACGATCTCAACGGACGAATGGATGTTCAGTTCAAGAGTGCCCTTGGCACCCTTCACCGAAAGCTGTTGGCCTGCGAATTTGACTTCGACACCGGCTGGCAGCTTAACGGGGTTCTTAGCGACGCGAGACATGCTTATCCCCCCTTAGAACACAGTGCAAAGAACTTCGCCGCCGACACCGGCAGCGCGCGCAGCACGATCAGTCATCACACCCTTGTTGGTGGAGACGATAGACACGCCCAGACCGCCGCGAACTTTCGGCAACTCCTCGACGGACTTGTACTGACGCAGGCCTGGACGGCTAACGCGCTTCACTTCCTCGATGACCGGACGGCCTTCGAAGTATTTCAGCTCGATGGACAGCAGAGGCTTGATTTCGCTGCTGATCTGATAACCCGCGATGTAACCTTCGTCCTTCAGGACTTTTGCTACAGCCACCTTCAACGTGGAAGACGGCATGCTTACGACGGACTTTTCAGCCATC
This sequence comes from Pseudomonas sp. NFACC43, assembly GCF_900119645.1. Classification (NCBI taxonomy): domain Bacteria; kingdom Pseudomonadati; phylum Pseudomonadota; class Gammaproteobacteria; order Pseudomonadales; family Pseudomonadaceae; genus Pseudomonas; species Pseudomonas sp. NFACC43. The sequence continues at coordinate 7,355 of NZ_FPKK01000011.1, read as the reverse complement.
TGGGCATTACGGATTCGAGTTAGCATGTCCGCTAACGGGTCCTGCATACTCATGGGCTAGACGCTCCTAATGCAAAAAAATTAGCCTTACGGCTACTACGTGTCGCCGAGAAACTCCGGGCATGAAAAACACGGGCTCAGGCGAGCCGGTCATTCTAGACACACCCCAGAAATGAATCAAGCCCCAAAAGGGGCTTGATTCGGCTTCAAGGCCACCGGTGGTCAGGATCCTGAGACCCTGACCACCGAGACTTTGACAGTGCTTACCAGCTGGCTTTGACCAGACCTGGAACGTCACCACGCATTGCAGCTTGACGCAGCATGTTACGGCCCAGGCCGAACTTGCGGTACACGCCATGCGGACGACCAGTCAGGCGGCAGCGGTTACGCATGCGCGAGGCGCTTGCGTCACGTGGCTGCTTCTGCAGTGCTACGGTAGCTTCCCAGCGTGCTTCTGGACTTGCGTTCAGATCAACGATGATAGCTTTAAGCGCTGCACGCTTGGCGGCGTACTTGGCAACGGTGAGCTGACGCTTCAGCTCACGGTTCTTCATGCTCTTCTTGGCCATTTTCCTACTCCAATCAGTTGCGGAACGGGAATTTGAAAGCACGCAGCAGAGCGCGACCTTCGTCATCCGATTTGGCAGTGGTGGTCAGGGTAATGTCCAGACCGCGCAGAGCATCGATCTTGTCGTAATCGATTTCCGGGAAAATGATCTGCTCTTTCACGCCCATGCTGTAGTTGCCACGACCGTCGAAGGACTTGGCATTCAGGCCGCGGAAGTCGCGAACCCGAGGCAGGGAGATCGACAGCAGACGATCCAGGAACTCATACATACGATCGCGACGCAGGGTCACTTTGACACCGATCGGCCAACCTTCACGGACTTTGAAGCCAGCGATGGATTTGCGAGCGTGAGTCACAACGACTTTCTGGCCGGTGATCTTCTCCAGGTCAGCTACCGCGTGCTCGATGACTTTTTTGTCGCCGATCGCTTCGCCCAGACCCATGTTCAGGGTGATCTTGGTAATGCGCGGAACTTCCATCACGTTCGCCAGCTTAAGTTCTTCCTTAAGCTTCGGTGCGATTTCCTTCCGGTAAATCTCTTTCAGTCGTGCCATGGTCTTCTACCTAGCAGTGTTCAAGCATCAACCGCTTTTTGGGTCGACTTGAAGACACGAATTTTTTTGCCGTCTTCTACTTTGAAACCAACGCGGTCAGCCTTGTTGGTTTCGCCGTTGAAAATGGCGACGTTGGAAGCGTGCAGTGGCGCTTCTTTCTCGACGATACCGCCCTGTACGCCCGACATCGGGTTAGGCTTGGTATGACGCTTGACCAGGTTCAGACCACCAACAACCAGACGGTTGTCAGCGAGAACCTTAAGCACCTTACCGCGCTTGCCCTTGTCTTTGCCGGCGATCACGATGATCTCGTCGTCACGACGAATCTTTTGCATGTCGGATCTCCTTACAGCACTTCTGGGGCGAGCGAGACGATCTTCATGAACTTCTCAGTACGAAGTTCACGGGTCACTGGCCCAAAGATACGGGTGCCGATTGGCTCTTGCTTGTTGTTCAACAGAACAGCAGCGTTGCCATCAAAGCGGATGATGGAGCCGTCTGCACGACGAACACCATGGCGAGTGCGGACTACAACAGCAGTCATCACTTGGCCTTTCTTCACCTTACCGCGAGGAATTGCTTCCTTGACGGTAACCTTGATGATGTCGCCAATTGCAGCGTAACGACGATGGGAGCCACCCAGCACCTTGATGCACATAACGCGGCGAGCGCCGCTGTTATCGGCCACATCAAGCATGGATTGAGTCTGAATCATATAATTTCTCCGACCCCTAGCCCTTAGACTTCCACAGCGCGTTCGAGAACATCAACCAGCGCCCAAGATTTGGTCTTGGCCATCGGACGGGTTTCACGAATAGTGACCTTGTCGCCGATGTGGCACTGATTGGTTTCGTCGTGCGCGTGCAGCTTAGTCGAACGCTTAACGTATTTACCGTAGATCGGGTGCTTTACGCGACGCTCGATCAGAACGGTGATGGTTTTGTCCATCTTGTCGCTGACAACACGGCCAGTCAGCGTACGGACAGTTTTTTCGGCTTCTGCCATGATTACTTACCTGCCTGCTGGTTGAGCACAGTTTTCACGCGAGCGATGTCACGCTTAACTTGCGAGAGCAGATGAGACTGCCCCAACTGGCCAGTTGCCTTCTGCATACGCAGATTGAACTGGTCGCGCAGCAGGCCGAGCAGTTGCTCGTTCAGCTGCTGTGCGGATTTTTCACGAAGTTCATTCGCTTTCATCACATCACCGTCCGTTTAACAAAGGAGGTGGCGAGCGGCAGCTTTGCAGCAGCCAGGGCGAAAGCCTCACGCGCCAGCTCTTCAGAAACACCCTCGATTTCATACAGGACTTTACCTGGCTGAATCTGGGCAACCCAGTATTCCACGTTACCCTTACCTTTACCCATCCGCACTTCGAGAGGCTTCTTGGTGACAGGCTTGTCCGGGAACACACGGATCCAGATCTTGCCGCCACGTTTTACGTGACGGGTCAGAGCACGACGTGCTGACTCGATCTGACGAGCGGTGAGACGACCACGAGCAACAGACTTCAGCGCGAACTCGCCGAAGCTGACTTTGCTACCGCGCAATGCCAGGCCACGGTTGTGACCGGTCATCTGCTTGCGGAACTTCGTACGCTTTGGTTGCAACATTTGGCGTACCCCTTACTTAGCAGCTTTTTTACGAGGCGCTGGTGCTTGTGGCTTCAGCTCTTCTTGGCGACCACCAATTACTTCGCCTTTGAAGATCCAAACCTTTACACCGATCACACCGTAGGTGGTGTGAGCTTCGTAGTTGGCATAGTCGATGTCGGCACGCAGGGTGTGCAGTGGCACACGACCTTCGCGATACCATTCAGTACGTGCGATTTCAGCACCGCCGAGACGACCGCTCACTTGGATTTTGATGCCTTTGGCACCAATGCGAATGGCGTTCTGTACAGCACGCTTCATAGCGCGACGGAACATTACGCGACGCTCCAGCTGCTGAGCTACGCTCTGCGCAACCAGCATACCGTCGAGCTCCGGCTTGCGGATCTCTTCGATATTGATGTGCACAGGCACACCCATTTGCTTGGTCAGGTCCTGACGCAGTTTCTCAACATCTTCACCTTTCTTCCCGATAACGATACCTGGGCGAGCGGTGTGGATGGTGATACGTGCTGTCTGAGCCGGACGATGGATATCGATACGGCTTACGGACGCGCTTTTTAGTTTGTCTTGGAGATACTCACGCACCTTCAGATCAGCGAACAAGTAGTCCGCATAAGTCCGACCGTCTGCGTACCAGACGGAGGTGTGCTCCTTGACGATTCCCAGGCGAATGCCAATGGGATGTACTTTCTGACCCATCTCTTCGACTCCGTTACTTGTCAGCAACCTTGACAGTGATATGGCAAGACCGCTTGACGATGCGATCAGCACGGCCTTTGGCACGTGGCATGATGCGCTTCAGCGAACGCCCTTCGTTAACGAAAACGGTGCTGACCTTCAGATCATCAACGTCTGCGCCTTCGTTATGCTCGGCGTTGGCTACGGCCGACTCCAGCACTTTTTTCATGATCTCGGCGGCTTTCTTACTGCTGAAAGCCAACAGGTTGAGCGCTTCGCCCACCTTCTTCCCGCGGATCTGGTCGGCGACCAAGCGGGCTTTCTGGGCGGAGATTCGAGCGCCCGACAACTTAGCGGCTACTTCCATTTCCTTACCCCTTAACGCTTGGCTTTCTTGTCAGCCACGTGCCCACGGTATGTGCGGGTACCGGCGAACTCGCCCAGTTTGTGGCCGACCATGTCTTCGTTCACGAGAACTGGGACGTGCTGGCGACCGTTGTGTACAGCGATGGTCAGACCGACCATCTGTGGCAGAATCATCGAACGACGCGACCAGGTCTTAACTGGTTTGCGATCGTTCTTTTCCGCCGCCACTTCGATCTTCTTCAGTAGGTGAAGATCAATAAAAGGACCTTTTTTCAGAGAACGTGGCACTGTCGTATCCCTCTATTTACTTGCGACGACGGACGATCATTTTGTCGGTACGCTTATTACCACGAGTCTTCGCGCCCTTAGTCGGGAAGCCCCATGGCGATACCGGATGACGACCACCAGAGGTACGACCTTCACCACCACCATGTGGGTGGTCAACCGGGTTCATGGCAACACCACGAACGGTTGGGCGAACGCCACGCCAGCGCTTGGCACCAGCTTTACCCAACGAACGCAGGCTGTGCTCGGAGTTCGAGACTTCACCCAGGGTCGCACGGCACTCAGCCAGTACTTTACGCATCTCACCGGAGCGCAGACGCAGGGTAACGTACACACCTTCACGAGCGATCAGCTGAGCCGAGGCGCCAGCGGAACGAGCGATCTGCGCGCCTTTACCTGGCTTCAGTTCGATGCCGTGCACGGTGCTACCCACTGGGATGTTACGCAGTTGCAGAGCGTTGCCCGGCTTGATCGGTGCGAGAGCACCAGAGATCAGCTGGTCGCCAGCGCTCACGCCTTTAGGGGCGATGATGTAGCGACGCTCGCCATCTGCGTACAGCAGCAGGGCGATGTGAGCAGTACGGTTTGGATCGTATTCGATACGCTCGACGGTGGCAGCGATGCCATCCTTGTCGTTGCGACGGAAGTCGACCAGACGATAATGCTGCTTATGACCACCACCAACGTGACGAGTGGTAATACGGCCATTGTTGTTACGACCACCAGACTTCGATTTTTTCTCGAGCAGCGGTGCGTGAGGAGCGCCTTTATGCAGCTCCTGGTTGACCACCTTGACCACAAAACGGCGGCCAGGGGAAGTCGGTTTGCATTTAACGATTGCCATGATGCACCCCTTCCTTACTCAGCACTGCTGCTGAAATCGAGATCTTGGCCTGGCTGAAGGGAGATAACTGCCTTCTTCCAGTCATTGCGCTTGCCCAGACCGCGAGCAGTGCGCTTGCTCTTACCCAGAACATTCAGGGTAGTCACGCGCTCTACTTTCACGCTGAACAGGCTTTCGACGGCCTTCTTGATTTCCAGCTTGGTTGCGTCGGTAGCAACCTTGAAAACGAACTGGCCTTTCTTGTCTGCCAGAACCGTAGCCTTCTCGGAAACGTGCGGGCCAAGCAGAACTTTAAATACGCGTTCCTGGTTCATCCCAGCAGCTCCTCGAATTTCTTCACGGCCGACACGGTGATCAACACCTTGTCGTATGCGATCAGACTGACCGGATCGGAACCCTGCACGTCACGAACATCGACGTGTGGCAGGTTGCGAGCAGCCAGGTACAGGTTCTGATCAACAGCATCGGACACGATCAGGACATCAGTCAGACCCATGCCATTGAGCTTGTTCAGCAGATCTTTGGTTTTCGGTGCTTCGACAGCGAAGTCCTGAACCACGACCAGACGATCAGTACGCACCAGCTCAGCAAGGATGGAACGCATCGCTGCGCGATACATCTTCTTGTTCAGCTTTTGGGAGTGATCCTGAGGACGAGCTGCAAAAGTGGTACCGCCGCCACGCCAGATTGGGCTACGGATAGTACCGGCACGAGCACGGCCAGTACCTTTCTGACGCCATGGGCGCTTGCCGCCACCGGAAACGTCGGAACGGGTCTTTTGCTGCTTGCTACCTTGACGGCCGCCAGCCATGTAGGCCACGACTGCTTGGTGAACCAGCGTCTCGTTGAATTCGCCGCCAAATGTCAGTTCGGAAACTTCGATCGCTTGAGCGTCATTTACATTTAATTGCATGTCAGCTTCCCCTTAACCGCGAGCCTTGGCTGCTGGACGTACAACCACGTTGCCGCCAGTAGCGCCAGGAACAGCGCCCTTGACCAACAACAGATTGCGTTCAGCGTCCACGCGCACTACTTCCAGGGACTGCACGGTCACGCGCTCAGCGCCCATATGACCGGACATTTTCTTGCCCTTGAATACACGACCAGGAGTCTGGCACTGGCCGATAGAGCCTGGGACGCGGTGGGATACGGAGTTACCGTGGGTGTTATCTTGCCCGCGGAAGTTCCAACGCTTGATCGTACCCTGGAAGCCTTTACCCTTGGACTGACCGGTTACATCAACCAGTTGGCCAGCGGCGAAGATTTCGGCCTTGATCAGATCGCCGGCCTGGTACTCGCCTTCTTCAAGGCGGAATTCCATTACGGTACGACCAGCGGCAACGTTCGCCTTGGCGAAGTGGCCAGCCTGAGCTGCTGTTACACGCGAAGCACGACGCTCGCCGACAGTGACTTGCACTGCACGATAGCCATCGGTCTCTTCAGTTTTGAACTGGGTGACGCGATTCGGCTCGATCTCAATGACCGTGACCGGAATGGAGACACCTTCTTCGGTGAAAATACGGGTCATACCGCATTTACGACCGACTACACCAATAGTCATGTTGTAAACCTCATGAGTGTACGGGGCTTTCACCCGCTATGGCCGCCCATTTCAGAGCGTTACACGACCAAGACCGAGTCTTAGCCGAGGCTGATCTGCACTTCCACACCGGCCGCAAGATCGAGCTTCATAAGTGCATCAACGGTTTTATCCGTTGGCTGGACGATGTCCAGAACGCGCTTATGAGTACGGATCTCGTACTGGTCACGCGCGTCTTTGTTGACGTGCGGGGAGACCAGAACGGTGAACCGCTCTTTACGGGTAGGCAGTGGAATTGGACCACGCACTTGAGCACCAGTACGTTTCGCGGTTTCCACGATTTCCTGGGTGGATTGGTCGATCAGGCGATGGTCAAAAGCCTTCAACCTGATACGGATTTGCTGATTTTGCATTGGATTTCAGACTCCGGCTGCTATTCCCACCGGGCGCAATACGCCCGTTAAAAGGAGGCGCAATTCTATAGACGCCCCTGGTAGGTGTCAACTCAATAAAAAAGCCCCCGCTAGGCGGGGGCTTCTTCACTCATCAAGCTGACTCTGATAAGAGTCTTATTCGATGACTTTGGCTACGACGCCAGCGCCGACGGTACGACCGCCTTCACGGATAGCGAAACGCAGACCATCTTCCATCGCGATCGGCTTGATCAGGGTGACAGTCATCTGGATGTTGTCACCTGGCATTACCATTTCAACGCCTTCTGGCAGCTCGCAGTTACCAGTCACGTCAGTTGTACGGAAGTAGAACTGTGGACGGTAGCCTTTGAAGAACGGAGTGTGACGACCGCCTTCTTCCTTGCTCAGAACGTAAACTTCTGCGGTGAACTTGGTGTGAGCCTTGACGGTGCCTGGCTTGACCAGAACCTGACCACGCTCTACGTCGTCACGCTTG
>NZ_FPKK01000023.1:0-56696 GCF_900119645.1 Pseudomonas sp. NFACC43 | reverse complement strand
CAAACAAACTGGCGCGAATCGTGTGGGCGGTACTGGCCAAAGGCGGCCAGTACGACCCACATCCGAACGCTTGAATGCACAGCGTTACCACCGGCTTTTGCGACGTCACTGACTGATGACAGTAAACGGCAAACGGCCCGACTGAGAACCTGGCAATAAAATCAGCTTTAGAAGCTGAGGGTTTTTTCAGGACAGTCGGGAGCGGCTACTCATCGAGGGCCGAGCGTTGTTGCAGCAACGCTCACAACGAGCCCGGATACATTAGCGCAAGCCAGCTTTACCGAAAACAGCCCATGAGGTTGCAGGAGAAGGGCTGACCATACATTTCATTGGGAAGCGTTTCGTGGCGAGGGCGCTTGCCGGCGATGAGGGCCAAAGAGGGTTGGGTCGGCTTACATCCGATGATGCTCCACCAGGAAATCCACGAACACCCGCACCCGCGCCGGCATCGCCGCACCGCCCACGAACACGGCATGGATCGGTTCCCTATCGCCGGGGTTCCAAGGCTCCAGCAGCGGCACCAGATCGCCGCGCCGCAGATCCTCGGCCACGCTGAACTCGCCGATACGAGCAATGCCGGCGCCTACCCGTGCCAGTCGGGCGAGCGCCTCGCCACTGCTGCATTCGATGTTGCCGCTGACCTTCAGAGAAAACGCTTTCCCGTTGCGGATGAATGGCCAGTTGGGTTCGGCGCGGCGGAAGTTGAAGCGCAGGCAGTTGTGGCTCAACAACTCTTCCGGCTCCTGAGGTGTGCCATGGCGCTCCAGGTACTGCGGCGAGGCCACCACCACCTGGCCGGTTTCACCGATCTTGCGTGCCGTCAGCGGGCTGTCGGGCAAATGGCCGAAGCGCACTGCCACGTCGGCCTGACCGGCGAGAATATCCACCACTTCGTCCCCCAGGTTGAGATCGATGACGATATTCGGATAGCGGGCACTGAACGCCGCCACCAGTGGAACGATGGTCTGCCGCCCGTGGCCGAGGGCCGCACTGACCCGCAGACGCCCCTTGGGTACGCCCTGGTCGGCAATGGCTTCTTCGACCTCGGCCATGTCGGCCAGGATCCGCCGGGCGGCGCGCAGGTAAGCCTCGCCCTCGATGGTGAACGTGATCGCCCGGGTCGTGCGCAACAGCAGGCGAGTGCCAAGCCGTTGCTCGGTGCGCGCGATGATCCGGCTGACCGCCGAGGGGGTCAGCCCCAGCGCTCGCGCGGCCGCCGAGAGGCTGCCTTCCTGGGCCACCGTGGCGAACACCGTCATTTCACCTGACCGGCCCTGAATGTCCATTTGTGCTCCTTGCGCATAAGTGTTTGTAAAAAAGCGATCTACCGCCAGGAAATCCAGGATCGTAGCATCTGCGGCACAGATAAGGAGTCTTCCATGCAGATCAATCCCCCACTCGTCGCACTCGCTATCGGTGCCTTTGGCATCGGCGTCACCGAGTTCGCCCCCATGGGCATGTTGCCCGGCATCGCGGCGGACCTCGGCGTTTCCATTCCGGCGGCAGGCTTGCTCGTCAGTGCTTACGCCATGGGCGTGCTGCTGGGCGCGCCGCTGATGACCCTGACCACCGGCAGGGTCCCCCGGCGCTATCTGCTGATCGGGTTGATGGCCATATTCACCTTGGGCAACCTGATGTCGGCGCTGGCGACCGACTACTACAGCCTGCTGGCGGCCAGGGTGGTGACCTCGCTGAACCACGGCGCGTTCTTTGGCGTCGGCTCCATCGTCGCCGCCAGCGTGGTCGCCCCGGAAAAACGCGCAGGAGCGGTCGCCGCCATGTTCATGGGCCTGACCCTGGCGACCATCGGCGGCGTGCCGCTGGCCGCCTGGTTTGGCGATCTGTTCGGCTGGCGCACGGCCTTCTGGGGCATCACCGGTCTCGGCGTGCTGGCCATGGTCGCATTGTGGTTCGCCCTGCCCGATGTGCCCCTGCCGAAAAGCGGCGGCGCAGCGGCGGAAATCCGCGTGCTCGGCCGGGGCCCGGTACTGGCCGCGCTGGCCCTCACCGTGGTCGGCTCGGGGGCGATGTTCACCGTCTTCACTTACATTGCGCCGATCCTGAGCAGCGAGACCCACGCATCCACCCCCTTCATCACCGCCATGCTGGTGCTGTTTGGCGTGGGGCTGACACTGGGCAACATGTGGGGCGGCAGGGCGGCCGATCGTTCGATAGACCGCACCCTGATCGTTTCCCTGAGCGTGCTCATCGTCGTCTTGCTGGCGTTCACGGTGCTGATGCGCTGGTCGCTGCCGACCAGCGTGGCCATCCTAGTCTGGGGCATCGCCAGCTTCGCCCTGGTACCGCCCTTGCAGATGCGCGTGATGGAAGCCGCCAAGGACGCGCCCAACCTGGCCTCGGCGGTAAATATCGGGGCCTTCAATTTCGGCAACGCCATCGGCGCGGCCCTGGGTGGCGCGGTGATCAACGCCGGGCTGGGCTACCCGGCGATCCCCCTGGCCGGCGCGGCGATGGCGGGGGTGGGGCTGCTGATGGTGCTGGGTTTTGCCTGGCGTTCCAGAGGGGTTGAGGCTTCGGTGGTTTGATAGGGAAGGGGGCGGGTTTATTGATTGAAAGTAAATCTGTCCCGTTTTGTACTCAATCAGTTGAAGTCACCCAAAAACCGCTTGGGATCGTTTGATGTAGTCGAGGAAGTTGATCCAAGGGGTTTGCACACTTTCCATGTTGCAAACAGCAGGAATTTTCCAATTGCGCTTTTGCTTGTTCGCAGAAGGCTGAAACGCCTCATCCGTGACTAACTCGCAGCCATTGAGCTTCGCGGTCGCAATGATGTATAGATCGTTTTCATCGACCCCAGCACCGTATTTGTCTTCTTCGATCTCGAGCAATCCTTTTATACGAAAGGCTTCCAACAGGATCGCCTCGGTCACAGGCATCTTTTGCAGACCTGAATCCTTCAGCCAAGTCACGCACTCCGGGGCTTTGTGTCCAACCTCTTCGGCGGCAACCTCGGACATCCGAATCACCCCTTGCATCACTCGGTCCGCCATCCATGCCCAAAGACCCGGAAACTGCGCGATAGGGTAGTTATCCCATGCGTAAAGCATGGATGAGGCATCAAACACCTGCATAGAAGCGTTCCAGCTTGTGCAGGTCCGAGATCTTAAGGTTGTCGAGATAGCTGCTTGCCTTGGCGAGAGTGATACGACGAGCGTTCATGGCATCCAGCACTGTGCGGACGTAACCATCGCCGAAAATGTGCCGGGGTTCGCGATTGCGGTGCTCTCGGCTGCCACCCTCTTTTTCAGGCATTACTCGTTGCGTGCTCCACCGCCGGTATGCGGCATAGGCTTCGCTTGGCAAACGTCCGGCATCCATCAGGCGCCGTAGGATCATCTCGCCGCTCACACCCCACGCCCTGCGTTGTGGTTCCAGCCAGCCATCAAATTCGGCCGCCTCAACAGGGCGCTCATCGTCATGAATGCTTAATAGAAACCGATCGGGGACCAATAGATGGCCGGCAAAAGCATTCGCCTCTTGCTCTTCATCGTTCGCCGAATACAAATCCTCTTCATCGTCAATCGAGCTTGCACGATGAATAAGTAGGTGCCCCAACTCATGCATCAACGTGAAGCTTTGGCGGGTATCTGCATCTTGCTTTTTGATGACGATTACCGGGCAATCAGGATCGTAGAGCGAAAAACCGAGAATCGGGCTTTCTTTCGCAATCTGCCATTTACCGGTGTAGCCATTGCTGCGGAAGACCAACAGGCCGCGCGCTTCGATGGCCTTACGATAACTGTCGAAATTATTACGGTTCGCCAGCCCCAGCCATTCACGCACACGGTTGGCCGCGTCAGGAATGCTCAGGCCTGCCAGGTCGGGCGGCGAGAAGCGTACGACCTCCGTCGGATCAAGCTCCTCACGTAGTGCAAGGAACACTGCGCGTTGACGCTCCACTCGCTCAACCAGCAGCTTCAGGCGGTGCGAAAGTTCCGGTTTCTGATTGCTCAAGGTGCGGAACTGCGGCGAGTGCACCTTTGCCTCGTTGACCGGCCCTGGCTCCATGAAAAACAAGGTGCCTCGCCCGAAAAAGGCTGCCAGCTTACGCAACTGGTTGAAGGTCAGTCCCGTCTCGCCGGCCATCACTTTTTCAAAGCTGGCAGGTGCTATACCGATCTCACGGGCGAGCTCGTCCCGCGTCATACCGTGATCGGTACAACACCAGTCTATCCGCGCGAGATTGATTGATTGGATACGTTCCATGATTTGAGTATATAGACGGTGTGTACCGGTGAACATGAGCCACCAAAAAGCTAGCTGCCGAAAGCTGGATGCGGCCGGGCCTATGACTTTCCCGAGGGGAGCTAGCATGCCTGAGTGTCATCGATGCCGGCTCGGCCAGTGTTAAGGAAACGATAGAGTTCGAGGGCAGGGCTGAGAAGCCGGCGGATTCTGGTGCGGTTGTAGGCAAAGGCGCAAGGATATGTGGCTTGGAGGTGCGGTGGTCAGCCCCCCAACCGACCCCGCCGCACCGCCATAATCTGCGGAATCTTCTCCTCGATCCAATTCACCATCACCTCAAGATGCTCCGCCGCCTCCCGCCCCAACGGCGTCAAGCGGTACTCCACATGCGGCGGCACCACCGGCAGCGACTTGCGGTTGACCAACCCATCCGCTTCAAGCTCCTGCAACGTCTGCGACAGCATCTTCTCACTGACCCCGCCGATCTTGCGGCGCAGCTCGCTGAAGCGGTGCATTCCGCTCAGCAGGATGACCAGCACCAGCACGCCCCAGCGGCTGGTCATGTGCTTGAGGACCTCCCGAGAAGGGCAGTCGGCGCTCAGTACATCGCCGCGTCGAACAGCGGCGCTGAACGACTCGGAATTTCCGGTGGCTGTGTCCACGATACTTACCTTTATGTACGTACTTACAAAAAGTTACCTTGGTCCCTAGGATGGCTTTTCGTCCTTTCCCCATCAAGGTATTTGTCATGATCGCCATCACCGGAGCCTCCGGCCAACTGGGCCGTCTCGTTATCCAGTCCCTGCTTGAACGCGTGCCAGCCGGGCAAATCGTCGCCCTGGTCCGAGACCCCGGCAAAGTCCAGGACCTGGCCGCACGGGGCGTGGTGGTACGCACCGCCGACTACAACCAGCCGGCCACATTGACTGCCGCGTTCAAAGGCGTCGATAAACTGCTGTTGATCTCCTCCAATGAACTGGGCAGCCGCGCCGCCCAACATCGCGCCGTGATCGATGCCGCCAAGGCCGCGGGTGTCTCGCTCCTGGCCTACACCAGCGTCCTGCACGCCGACACCTCCACCCTGGGCTTGGCCGCTGAACACCGCGATACCGAAGCCGCCTTGAAAGCCTCGGGCGTACCCTACGTATTGCTGCGCAACGGCTGGTACACCGAAAACTACCTGGCGAACGTACCGAGCGCCGTGGAACATGGCGTCCTGCTCGGCAGCGCCGGCGAGGGCCGCATCAGCTCCGCGCCCCGTGCCGACTACGCCCAAGCCGCAGCGGTGGTGCTGACCACCGAAGGACAGGCGGGCAAAGTCTATGAACTGGCGGGGGATAGCAGCTACACACTGACCGAGCTGGCTGCGTTGATCAGTCAGAAAACCGGTAAGCCGGTGGTTTATCAGAATTTGCCACAGGCTGAGTTTGAAGGGGTATTGGTCAGTGTCGGGTTGCCGGAGGGGTTGGCGGCGTTGCTGGCGGATTCTGATGCGGCGGCGGGGAAAGGGGCGTTATTTGATGAGAGTGGGGTGTTGGGGCGGTTGATTGGGCGGGGGACTACGCCTGTTAGGGAGTCTTTGGGTTAAGTAGCCGATTAGAAGGCAGGAAAGCGGCGTCACGGGCCGGTCGAGATCGACCGGTCCACAGCGCTGGCGGAGGATAGGCCTGATATCGCTACGTCGGAGACAAAGTGAATTTGTCTCCGTTTTCTATGGGCTTCACAGCTGTGGGTAACGGTCTTTTTGAAGATGTGGGTGCTAAAGTCGATTAATGGCACTTTGCCTTAAATCGAAACGGCTCTATAGTGATATATAACCACACCATTCACAGGGATGTTGAAATGAAAAAGCGTGATTTTCTGCTGCCCCTTGCCACTCTGACTGCCGCTGTCACCGCCAACCAAGCATCGGCCTCCATTCCGACGACCAACACTGATAAGGCAGATGAAAGCACTGCCCTTGAGAACCAAGTCGCGGCACTGCCAATCGTCAATGTTGGCGAGCAGATGGTCACCGGTCGCCAAGGTGACAACCTCTTCAGTTTTATCCTCAAGCGCGGTGAAGATGGCCAGATGGTCGCTGCCCATTATTCGCATAGATCACACGCGTCCCATAGTTCCCACAGCTCGCATTACTCGAGCCGCTAATGGCCGGCCTCGCGGAGCTGACCTTCGACAGTCAGCTGTACGGAGCCGAAGCAATACAGAAGGCGGCATACCGTGCTATGCACGCCTTCACTCTCGACCTGAAAGTCGACGGCGATAACATTCTCTGTACGCTGATTGGCAATATCACAACTGAGCAGGGAACCTTTGAGCGTGCCGTTGAAGAGTTCCGAAAGGACGTGCTCGACTATCAGTTGCGTGCTCAGCTTCAGGCTGAAACCGCCCCTATCCGCAACCTCATAATAGGGCTGGCCTTCTCCAACGCTAGGCTGAACCCAAGTGAGTAAATTTCAGGGGGTGGATGCCTATACCCGGAGCTCCAAATACGAATTGCTGCCGTTCAAGTTCGACCGTCTTGAAGGTGATAACTACGTCATTACCAACATGACCGGCGAGTACTTGGAGGTGGCAAAGCCAGAGTTGCACGTCCTTCTCGCCAAAGATCTTGCAACGGAGCATCCGCTCTTCGCATCGCTGCGCGCCAAGCATTTCATCCGTTATGCCGACGAGCAGGCGCCCCTCGATTTGCTTGCATTGAAACTGCGTACGAGACTATCGCGACTGACAGGGTTCACCAGCTTGCACATCTTTGTGGTGACACTGCGCTGTGACCACAGCTGCCCTTATTGCCAGGTTTCGCGGCAAATGGATGGTGAAACTTCCTTCGACATGACGCCAGATATGGCGGACAAGGCTTTGGATTTCGTCTTTCGATCTCCCAATCCTGCGATCAAGATCGAGTTCCAGGGCGGCGAACCACTTTTGAATTTCGAAATGGTGCGCTACGTAGTAGAGGCTGCAAAGCGACGGAACCTGGAGGAAAAGCGTGATCTTGAGTTCGTCATTGCTACCACGTTGTCGCTGCTCACCGACGACCTCCTCGCGTTCTGCCGCAAACACGACATTATCCTTTCGACATCACTCGATGGCCCAGCAGACCTGCACAATGCAAATCGGCCACGCGTCGGTCGTGACAGTTTCGAACGTTTCGAAGCAGGCTTGGCCAAGGCTCGCAATGTCCTGGGCGTGGACAAAGTTAGCGCTCTGATGACAACCACTGACAAGAGCCTGCCTCGTGTCAGAGAAATCATCGACGAGTACGTTCGACTTGGCTTCAACGGTATCTTCCTGCGGGCGCTTTCTCCGTATGGCTTCGCCATAAAAACACGCAAATTCATGACCTACGATACGGAGCGGTGGCTGGAGTTCTATAAGGAAGGGCTTGCCTACATCCTTGAACTCAACAAAGCCGGCATCCCTTTCGTTGAGCACTATGCATCCCTGATTCTCAAGAAAATGCTGACCAGCAATGACCCAGGCTACGTCGACCTGATGAATCCTGCAGGGGCTGGTATCGCAGCGATCGTCTTCAACTATGACGGTTCAGTCTATGCCTCAGACGAGAGTCGAATGCTTGCAGAAATGGGGGATCAGACGTTCCGATTGGGCAATATCCTGACTGACAGCTACGAAGACATCATTCTTTCCGATGTACTGCTCGATGCCTTGGAACAATCATTCACTCTGAGCGCGCCAATGTGTTCCGACTGCGCTTTTGAACCCTACTGCGGCGCCGAACCAGTGTTCCATCACGCCATATTCAAGGACGTTCTAGGCAGAAAGGCTGAGTCCTCGTTCTGCAAGCGGAACATGTCGATCTTCAAACACCTTATCGGCCTGATGAACTCAGACGCCTCTACTCGCCGCCTCTTCATGCAATGGGCTAACGCATGCTGAAACTCGCTGGGAAAGTCGGGCGAATCCAACTGGTCGAAGTCCAGGATCGTCCATTGCTACTGCAGGTCAGCACCAATCCGGCGATCCCAATGGTGCTGCGGGCAACGCGAGCATTTTTGGTTTCTGAACAGGAATTGCCTGAAGGCTACCTGCACTATTTGGTTCCCGAAGGTCTTGAATGGCGCGTGCAGGAGCTGGAAGGGAAGAGTTCATTTACCTTACTGCCCAACGACTATAACTACCTGGGGCACGGGGACATCATTCGGCTGGACGGTCAGGCGATTCGGGTGCTCTTCAGGGCCAATTCCAGACATAACTCGTTGTTGGTGACCGAGCAGTGCAACCACTATTGCCTCATGTGCTCTCAACCACCCAAGAACATTGACGACAGCTGGATCCTCGATGAGCTCGAAGCACTGATTCCCTTGATCCCCGGAGAAACACCCGAGGTAGGGTTCTCAGGTGGAGAACCAACGCTGGCCGGGGCTCGATTCATCAATCTCATTCGGATGATGAAGTCCTACCTCCCCAGAACTGTCGTGCATGTGCTCTCAAACGGGCGCACGTTCGCCGATGAGTCATTTGCTCGCCAGTACGCAGAGGTCGATCATCCCGACATCATGATCGGGATCCCGCTTTACTCTGATGATCCAGACTTGCATGACTACATCGTGCAGGCACCTGGAGCATTTCACGAAACGGTTCAAGGCATCCTCAACCTCAAGCGGCTGAACCAGAAGGTTGAAATTCGAATCGTCCTGCACAAACAGTCGATCAGCCGTCTGCCGCAACTGTGCGAGTACATCGCACGAAATCTACTCTTCGTTGATCACGTGACGCTGATGGGACTGGAAATGATTGGCTTCACCCGGGCCAACCTGGACGCCTTGTGGGTCGACCCCGCAGACTACCGAGACGTTCTGAGCGAAGCTGTAGGCATCTTGGCTGCTTATCGAATGAACGTATCTGTCTACAACCACCAGTTGTGCTTGGTGAACGACGATGTGCTTCCGTACTACCGAAAGTCCATCAGCGATTGGAAGAACGAGTACGTGCCAGAGTGTGATGGCTGCGCACGTAAGTCTGAATGCGGTGGCTTCTTTTCTTCTGGTGTGCGTAATGGGTACAGCAGAGGTATTACTCCTTTTTCCGATGATGGTTGAAGGGCCCGACTTTCCATTTGTGAAATAATTCTGTCCTCTTTTTTTGTAATAACAGTAAGTGAGAGGTACCTGCTCCTCGTAGGAATTAGATGTCCAGTCGAGTAATATTGTAATGGAAAATTATGGCTCTCAGTATCAGCAGAATTTTGAGTGCAGAAACGCTAAGTGAAGCAAGTTGATGTGTGCTTCGAACGAAGCGCGCACAATCTATAAAAAACCGTGGGAGAAGCAAATGGCTGATGGATTCCAAAAGACCGGATTGTGGCAGTCTTCGCTTGCTCCGATTTCAGATGACCCCTTGGAGTCGCACCGTACGCGGCTCCGAGCGGCCCTAATGGCATGTAGAGAAAATGTAAAGCCTATTGTAGAGAGAATCGCACATGTTTTGCCTGGGCTTACCGTACATGACGTTACGCACCTAGATGCTCTTTGGGAAACTGCTGATTTAATAGCGGGTGATAATTATCCACTAAACCCGCTAGAAGGATTCGTTTTTGGTTTGTCCGTGTTACTCCATGATTCGGCGATGTGTTGGCAAGCATATGAGAATGGTCGCGAAGGTGTACGGGCTTCTGTTGAATGGAGGGATGCCTACGCACACGAATGTGACCAGTCGCCAAATCTGACAGATGACGCGCGCCAAGCTGCTGCGGACTTCACTGCGCTTCGTGCTCTGCATGCTCATCAGGCTCAGAAGCTCCTGGAGATTGGTTGGAAGCATCCAGATACTGGTCAGACTATGTATTTGATCGATGATATCCTTCTCCGCACGGAATTAGGCCCACTCGCGGGAAATATTGCGTCCAGCCACCACTGGAACACGGAAGCGCTTTCAATTTCATTGGGAGAGCAGTTCAATGCACCTTTTCCACTTCCGCCAGATTGGTCAGTAGATCCGGTAAAGATAGCGTGTCTGTTACGGTGCGCTGACGCGGCTCACATCAATCAGGCAAGAGCGCCGTTATTTTTATATGCTCTAATAAAACGTCAAGGGGTATCTTTGGAGCATTGGAAAGCTCAAAACCGAATGATGGGCCCCTCGCCCGACACAGGTGATCAACGTAATACGGCGGTAATCTACACATCCAGCCGGCCGTTCCTGGAGAGCGATGCGACTGCCTGGTGGGTGGCCTACGATG
Source organism: Pseudomonas sp. NFACC43 (assembly GCF_900119645.1). NCBI lineage: Bacteria > Pseudomonadati > Pseudomonadota > Gammaproteobacteria > Pseudomonadales > Pseudomonadaceae > Pseudomonas > Pseudomonas sp. NFACC43. The sequence goes on along the minus strand of NZ_FPKK01000023.1, from coordinate 46,285 downwards.
CAGTTTCCACTGTTGCTCACGAAATCGCTTCATCCAATGAGCTACTTCGCAATCGCGCTCGACAGACAGCTCCAGAATTCAAGGTTAAAAGAGTTAGTGGTGCAGAATCTATTGAACAATTAGTTCGGTATTTACGCGTAGAAGGGTGGATGCCATGTGGGGCTAAGCCACATGTTAGTAATGTAGAGTCTTTGGTTAAAGAGCTCGGAGGGCAAAACCTCTATGGCAAGGGGTCGCCGATACATACTTTCGCAATCGTTTTGCGAGAGATGATACAGAATGCCCGAGATGCTGTTGTAGCTCGGAGATTTATAGAGCCTGGTTTTGAAGGAGAAATTATCGTACGTTTCACTGAAGACGGAAAGTTGTCTGTTGAAGACAATGGAACTGGCATGTCTCGTAGAGTAATGACAGGGCCATTACTCGATTTTGGAAATAGCTTTTGGAAATCCTCACTAGTTCAAGCTGAATTCCCGGGTCTCCGTGCATCAAAATTTCGATCAATTGGCCGTTTTGGGGTTGGTTTCTATTCGATTTTCATGATTTCAGATTTCGTCGAGGTTTCAAGTAGATACTGGGACAAAGGGCTCGCAGACGTAAATACACTTGTTTTTAATTCAGGTGTTTCCCTTCGCCCGATTCTTCGGAGCGGAAGAGTCAACGGGTTTTCCTCAAATATATCTACAAAAGTCACGGCGAGGTTGAAGCCCGAAATTTTATCGTTTGGGGATTCGATTAAGCTTAAGCCTAATTATTCAGGCGCGAAGGAGTTTGAATGCACTCTTGAAGAATTCATTTCCACGCTCACTGTTGGCCTCGACGTTCCTGTGCGAGTCTTTGTTACGGGTAACTCCCCTGTTCAGGTCCATGACGGCAGATGTGCAGATATCAAGAAATCACGAGAATTGCTCAACCGCATCAGCTTCTTATCAAATCGTGAAGATATTACCTTGCGGCAGTATATAGATGGAAATCACCATAGATTACGTCCAATAAAAAGAGCAGATGATACCGTTATTGGAATGGCAGCAATATCAACGCATCCTGCGACGGCTCAAATGCTTTTAGGACTTCGCACTGTGGGCGGGCTACCTGCATCAATTGCGGCCGGAAGCTCAGATGCGTTTATTGGATACATAGACTATCTACCCGCATCTGCGAAGCGGGACTTAGACATTCCAGAGGCTACGAAAGACGTCTTAAGATCATGGGGTATGGAGCAACTAGAAATCCTTGAGAGTGAAGGTGCTAGTGATTTTGAACGGTGCATTGCTGCAGGCTATTTGGGCGATTACGGCGTCGACCCAATCAATTTCGCTAGGGTATACGTAACGATAAGTGGTAAATCGTTCTTCATGAGCTATCAGAATTTAGCAGCTGCTGCCACTGAGAACGTGGTGATAGGCATATTAAAATCACCTGAAATGGACCACGTAGATACATACACCTCAGTAAATGAAATACCCGGGGTTGCCCTTATTCGACCGATTGCAAACTCGAACTCATGCACTCTTAAGATGGCAAATGGTGAACCTGAGGTTTTCAGCAGCATTATTGGGTGTCTTCATCGGGCGATTTTAGACTATGGAAAAACTCCAAAATGGGAGTTGCGCGAAACAAATATCCGATCCATTTTCGGGGGGAGAATGATAGAGCTTTTGGTGGTAACTGCGATCTGAAATTTATGCAAAATATAAGTTCAGCCATCTGCATCTACGAACGCACTAAAACCCGGCACAGAATGCCGGGTTTTTTCATTGGGACCGTTTCCCTACCGCCCCGGCTCCACATTATCCAACACCCGATTCGCCAACAACGAACTCAGCTCAATCAACTGCTGAATCCCCAGCGCCAAATGGCGCCGCGAGCCATCCAGGTCGAATGCCAGATCAGTGACCATGGCATCTGCTGAAGCCAGCGTTTCACTGAGGTTGGCGAGCATGCACTCGTTATCGAGGCCTTTCACAACGGTGAAAACCTGTCCCGGTTTTGGTTCGTCTTTGGATTGATCCGGCTTCGGCAGCAAGTAGTGATCGAGCACGCGTTTGGTGGTTTCTGCTTGCTGCTTGGCCTTGGCTTTTGCGGACTGTGTAGTGGGGTCTGTTTCTGGAGGGTTCGGAGTTACTTTGAACATTGGTGTGATCCTCTAATGGGGCCGCACCATTTCGCTACTAAACGGATGGAGGCGGCTGTGCGCAAGTTAGTAGACCGGTGATCACACCAAACCCGGCGCGCCCGAAGGCGCCATGCGCACAGCCACCATCGAGAATAGGCTAATGCCTGTCGATGAGACTTGTGCAACCGTGATGTGAACCGGGCTACTAAACCCGACCACTGATGGGCAGTGGCAGGAACGACAATAGAGCCCAGGGGACAAGGCGCACAAGCGGGCGGATTCTGGCGCAGTTGTAGGCAAAGACGCAAGGATTCGTGGGTTGGTGGAGGTGTGTAGGTGGGGGCTGTAGGAACCGGGTTTATCGGTGATGCGGGGGACTTGGTTTGGTCTGGAACCGTGTCGATTTCATCGCGAGCAGGCTCGCTCCCACCGGGATTGGGGGCTGTTGCAGAGACTGTGTTCACCAGCATCCGGTGTGGGAGCGGGCTTGCTCGCGAAGAGGGCGGCACATTCAATATTGATGCAAGCTGAGCCGCCGCTTTCGCGAGCAAGCCCGCTCCCAAGAGAGATTGGGGGCTGGAGGTCTCTCGCCCCTCGCCCTGAACCCAGCCATCGCGTTGTGCCGTGTAGATCGCATTCAGCTTTTTGGGGGGCTGCTGCGCAGCCCAGCGGGGATAAAGCCCCTCGCCACAAGGGACTTCCTCACCGCAAGGGATCGGCATGGCTTGGTTGAGCGGCATGCCCCTGGGACTCTATTTGTGTTTGAGCATTTCCGGCAACTGCGCCACCAGTTTCTGGTTGTTCAACGGGGCGCGGATGAAGCCGCGTTGGCTGCCGTCCGGGCCGATGACGGCGAGGTTGCCACTGTGATCCACCGTGTAGTTGGGCTTGCTGGTGTCCGCCGGGATGAAGGGAATGCTCACGGCGTTGGCGAGTTTTTGCAGGTCTTCGATGGAGGAAGGGGTCAGGCCTTTGAACTGCGGGTCGAAGTAACCCAGGTACTGCTTGAGCTGCTTGGGCGTGTCGCGGTTCGGGTCGACGCTCACCAGTACGATCTGCAACTTATCCACCGCCTCGGGCGGCAGTTCGCTCTTGATCTGGCGCAGTTGGGCGAGGGTGGTCGGGCAGATGTCCGGGCAGAAGGTGTAGCCGAAGAACAGCAGGCTCCATTTGTCTTTCAACCCGTCCATCGACACGGGCTGGCCGTCCTGGTCGGTCATTTTCACGTCCGGCAGGTTGCGGCTCTGGGGCAGCAGGATGATGCCGGCGTCGATCAACCCCGTCGGGTCGCCCTGGCCTTTGCCGGACAGCACCTTATTGATGGTCAGGCCCAGGATCAGTGCGATCACGGCCGCGAGGATGAAGACGGTTTTCTGGGTTCGGGTCATAGGCTCAACAATAGGTAGTGATCGACAAGCAGGGCGATGAACAGCAGGAACAAGTAGTAGATAGAGTACTTGAAGGTGTTGATCGCGGCGTGCGGCCGACTGCCACGGTACAACACCACGGCCCATTGCAGGAACCGCGCGCCGAGTACCAGGGCGCAAATCAGGTAGAGCAGGCCGCTCATCTGGATCACGAAGGGCATCAGGCTCACCGCCAGCAGCACCAGGGTGTACAGCAGGATATGCACCTTGGTGTAGTGCTCGCCATGGGTCACCGGCAGCATCGGGATATCGGCCTTGGCGTATTCCTCTTTACGGTGGATCGCCAGGGCCCAGAAGTGCGGTGGGGTCCAGGCGAAGATGATCAGCACCAGCAGCAGCGGCTCGGCACTGACATGCCCGGTGGCCGCCACCCAGCCCAGCAGCGGTGGCGCCGCGCCGGCCAGGCCGCCGATGACGATGTTCTGCGGTGTCGCCCGCTTGAGGAACCCGGTATAGACCACCGCATAACCCAGCAGCGAAGCCAGGGTCAGCCACGCCGTGAGCGGGTTGGTGAAGGCCAGCAGCAAGGCCTGTCCGGCCACCGCCAGGGCGAGGGCGAACGTCAGGGCCGCGGCCGGCGAGACCCGGCCTTCGGCCAGTGGTCGTTTGTGTGTACGGGCCATCACCGCATCGATGCGCCGGTCCACAACATGGTTCACCGCCGCCGCGCCGCCGGCGCACAACGCGATGCCCAGGTTGCCGAACACCAGCACCGTCCACGGTACGCCGGCGCGGGTGGCGAGGAACATGCCCACCAGGGAGGTGATCAGCATCAGCACCACGACCTTGGGTTTGGTCAGCTCCAGGTAATCGCGCCAGATCGCCTGGCTGTGGCGTTCACCGGTCAAGGTTGCCATGGCATCTCTCCTTTTATCGTAATGGGGGCGACGCCGTGTTTATGCGGGTTGAACCGCCAGCGCAGCGGGACCTGATGCTTGACCCGGACCAGGCTGGTGCGGGCGTGATAATTGACCAGCACCAGGGTCAGCAGCAGTGCGGCGCCCCCGGCGTTGTGGGCCACGGCCACCGGCAACGGCAAGTGGAACAGCACGTTGCTGATGCCCAGGGTGATTTGCGCCGCCAGGGCCGCCAGCACCAGGCCGGCCAGCCGGGTCATGCCGACGCTCTTCAACTGCCAGGCCAGGCCCAGCAGCACCAGCGTCACCAGCAACGCGCCGATGCGGTGGGTCAGGTGGATGGCGGTGCGGGCGTCGCTATCGAGTTGCCCGCCCAGGTAGTTCGGGCCGATGTGCTGGGTCAGGTGAAAGCCGTTGGCGAAGTCGGCCGGTGGCAGCCATTGGCCGTGGCAGGTGGGGAAATCGATGCAGGCCACGGCGGCGTAGTTGGAGCTGACCCAGCCGCCGAGGGCGATCTGGCCGATCACCAGCAGCAGCCCGGCGGTGGCCCAGTGTTGCAGGCGCTTGGGCACGGTCAGCGCCGGCAGTACGCCGGACAATCTCAAGGTGAGCAGGAACAGCAGGCTCAAGGTGGCGAACCCACCCAGCAGATGTCCGGTGACCACTTGGGGCCAGAGCTTCAGGGTCACGGTCCACATGCCGAACGCCGCCTGGGCGAACACCACCGCCAGCAGGAACAGCGGCAGCTTCAACGGCTGGCCGGGACGACGCCGGTCCATCCAGGCGCGGGCGGCCAGCACTGCGATCATCAACCCCAGCGCGCCGGCGAAATAACGATGGACCATCTCGTTCCAGCCCTTGTGGGCTTCCACCGGCGCGTCGGGAAAGTGCAGTTCGGCATGGGCCAGTTGGGCTTCGCTCTTGGGCACGCTGATGAAGCCGTAGCAACCGGGCCAGTCGGGGCAACCGAGGCCGGCGTGGGTCAGTCGGGTGTAGGCGCCCAGCAATACGACGATCAGTGCCAGCAGTGTGGCAAACAGCGCGAGGCGAAATCCTGGTTTGGCCATGTCGATGCCCTCATCCGATGTTCGACAGTTTCAGCAGGTGTCGCAGGTCGTTGAGCAGGTCCTTGCCCTTGACCCGGGCGTCATAGCGCAGCACCAGGTTGCTGTGGGGATCGATGATCCACAGCTGGGCACCGCCGGAACCCTGGGCGCCTTTCTGATAGGCCGGCAGGTCCAGCGGGTAGCGTTGCAGTTGCGGGTATTCGCGCTGCAGCTGGGCGTCGTATTCGGCATCCAGCGGTTGGGCGGCCGCCAGGGCGTGGCTGGCGCGGGAGGCATCGCGGCCCAGGCCGATCTGCACCTGCCGGGCCAGGTACACCAGCTGCCGGCAGTCCACCGAACATTCCTGCGGCGCGGTGACGAGGATCTGCCAGCGCTGTTCGTCGGCCTGTACGCCGATCTCGGCGCGGGTCTGGCCGGTGCCGATCAGCTCGCCGTGGTAGCTGCGGCTTTCCGGTACCCAGAACTGGAATTTGTACATGCCGGTGGCCAGGATCATCGGACCGATCACCCCCAGCACGATCAACAGCAACTGCACGCGTCCTTTGCGCCGATTGCGCGCGGTGGCGGCCTCAGACGTGTTGGTTGGATTCATGGTGGTTCCCATGGTGTCTCCCTGCGTTATGCCATCCAAGATAAAGAAACAGGCCGAACAGCGCCGCCGCCATGGCGAACCACTGCACGGCGTAGCCGAGGTGTTTTTCCGGCCCCATGGCCACCACCGGCCAATCGGTCCGGTAGGCGCCGGGGCCGCTTTGTTGCCGTAGTTCATAGGCGAAGCCGTGGCGATCCAGTTCGGCCCAGAGCTTGTCCGGTTCGATGGCGGTGACCAGTCGCGGCCACGGCGCATCCACCGGGTCGGCGTGGAGCTGGAAGGTGGCGCCCGGCGCGACGTAGACCCAGGCCTGCAGGCTCACCGGTTGTTCGGGGGTGCTGAAGACCGGTGGGGTGCGGCGGTCGGGCCAGGGCAGCCAGCCACGATTGACCAGCAGCCACTGTCCGCTCGCCTGGTCGAGAAAAGGTTGCAGCAACTCGACGCCCACCTTGCCGTCGTGCTGGCGGTTGTCCAGCAGGATGCTGTGGGCGGCGTCGAACTGGCCGTGCAGGCTGACCCTGCGAAAGGCCGGATCCTGGGTTTGCGGCAGTTCGACGCTGGCCATCGGCGGCGCCACCCGGCGCTCGGCATAGGTGTCCATGAGCACGCGTTTCTGTTCGCCCCGACTCAGTTGCCAGAACCCCAGGCACACCATCACCGGCACCAGCACGGCCACTACCAGCGACGGCACGATGCCTGGCCGGAAGCCTTTCATGGCGCCGCCCCAAAGCTGTCGAACGAGATAGCTATACTCACGTGCATCGCGTCCCCCCGGAGTGTTCCTGATGCTCAAAGCAGCCATCGTCCTGATGCTGATTGCCACGATTGCCAGCCTGTTCAGTGGCCTGTTTTTTCTGGTCAAGGACGAAAGCGATTCCAATCGCCTGGTCATCGCCCTGGCGGTGCGGGTCGGCCTGGCCGCTGTCACCGTCGGCTTGATCGCCTGGGGTTTCTTCAGCGGCCAGTTGGTCTCTCACGCGCCTTGGTGACGGTGGTCTCAGAGCACGTAGACGAAGATGAACAGGCCGATCCACACCACATCGACGAAGTGCCAGTACCAACTCGCGGCCTCGAAGCCGAACTGGTGCTCGTTGTCGAAGTGCCCGCGCATGATGCGCATCAGCATCACGAACAGGATGATCGTGCCGATGGTGACGTGGGCGCCGTGAAAGCCGGTGAGCATGAAGAACGTCGCACCGTAGATCCCCGAACCCAGGGTCAGGCCCAGCTCTTTATAGGCGTGGATGTATTCCTCGGCCTGGAAGCCCAGGAACGCGCACCCCAGTAGCACGGTGATCGCCAGCCAGAGTTTCAACGCGCCGCGATGGCCTTTCTTCAGGGCATGGTGGGCGATGGTCACGGTGACGCTGGAGCTGACCAGCAACACGGTGTTGAGCAGCGGCAGGCCCCAGGGGCTGATCACGTCCTTGGGCGGCGGGAAGAGTTTCGGATCGGGGTTGTTCAAAAGCGGCCAGACGTATTCGAAGTTCGGCCAGAGCATCTCCGACAGGCCCTTGCTGCCTTCGCCGGCCAGGCCCGGCGCCGACACCATGCGCACATAGAACAGGGCGCCAAAGAACGCGATGAAGAACATCACTTCGGAAAAGATGAACCAGCTCATGCCCCAGCGGAACGAGCGGTCGAGCTGCGCGCTGTACAGGCCGGCGCGGCTTTCCTTGATGACTGCGCCGAACCAACCGAAGAGCATGTAGGCGAGCAACAGGCCACCGACGAAAAAGATCAGCGGGCCGTGGGAATCCGGGCGCGCGGCTTTCAGGTCGTTGAACCAGGTCGCCAGGCCATACACCGTGACGAACATCCCGACCGTGGCGATGATCGGCCACTTGCTCTGGGCCGGAACGTAATAGTGCTCATGAGTTGCCATTTATTGTTCTCCTTATCGGGCACGCTATCGGTCAGTGTTTACGGCCACCGGTGGATGACGAGCAGTGATGTCGAACAGCGTGTAGGACAGCGTCAGGTGCTTCACTTCCTTGGGCATTTCCCGGTCGACGATGAAGCGCATGGGCATTTCGATACGCTCGCCGGGTTGCAGCACTTGCTGGGTAAAACAGAAGCATTCGGTCTTGTGGAAATAGGCCGCCGCGTTGCTCGGTGAAATGCTCGGCACGGCCTGGGCACTCATTGGCCGGTCGGTGGGGTTGTGGGCCACGAAGACCATTTCGTTCACCGCCCCGGGCTTGACCACCAGCTCATCGCCCCTGGGGTAGAAGTCCCAGACCATGTCCACGGCGTTGGTCGACAGGAACTGCACGCGCACCTGCCGCGACTCGTCGACGGTCTGCTCGCCTTCGTACTGTCCGCCGGTCTTGCCGTTGATGCCGAACGCCTTGCACATCACGTCGTAGATCGGCACCAGGGCGAATCCGAAGACAAACATGGCCACCACCACCAGCAACAGCCGGGTGACCAGTTTTTTCAGTGAAATCGAATCAGCCATGATCCTCGTTCCTCATCCGTATTCCTGTGGGCTCGAGCTTGCTCGCGATGCAGGCGACGCGGTGTGCCGGGAAGACCGCTATCGCGAGCAAGCTCGCTCCCGCAGGGGTTGCATGAGTCATCTCATTTCACTTCCGGCGGCGTGGTAAAGGTGTGATACGGCGCCGGCGACGGTACGCTCCATTCCAGTCCTTCGGCGCCATCCCACGGCTTGGCCGGTGCCGGCTCGCCGCCACGGATGGTCTTGATCACGATGAACAGGAAGAAGATCTGCGTGGTGCCGAACATGAACGCGCCGATGGACGAGACCATGTTGAAGTCGGCGAACTGCAGGTTGTAGTCGGGAATCCGCCGTGGCATGCCCGCCAGCCCCACGAAGTGCATCGGGAAGAAGGCCAGGTTCATGCCCACGAAGGACAGCCAGAAGTGCAGCTTGCCGAGGGTTTCGTCGTACATGTGGCCGGTCCATTTCGGCAGCCAGTAGTAGGCCGAGGCGAAGATGCCGAAGATCGCACCGGGCACCAGCACGTAGTGGAAGTGGGCGACCACGAAGTAGGTGTCCTGGTACTGGAAGTCCGCCGGTGCGATGGCCAGCATCAGCCCGGAGAAACCACCGATGGAAAACAGGATCACGAACGCCACGGCAAAGAGCATCGGCGTCTCGAAGGTCAGCGAGCCTTGCCACATGGTGCTGGCCCAGTTGAACACCTTTACCCCGGTGGGCACGGCGATCAGCAGGGTGGCGTACATGAAGAACAGCTCGCCCACCAGCGGAATGCCCACCACGAACATGTGGTGCGCCCAGACGATGAACGACAGGAACGCAATGGCCGCCGTGGCGTAGACCATCGAGGTGTAGCCGAACAGCGGCTTGCGGGCGAAGGCCGGGATGATCGAGCTGACGGCACCGAAGGCCGGCAGGATCATGATGTACACCTCGGGGTGGCCGAAGAACCAGAACACATGCTGGAACAGCACCGGATCACCGCCGCCGGCGGCACTGAAGAAGCTGGTGCCGAAGTGGATGTCCATCAGCATCATGGTCACGCAGCCGGCCAGCACCGGCATCACCGCGATCAGCAGGAACGCGGTGATCAGCCAGGTCCAGACGAACAGTGGCATCTTCATCAGGGTCATGCCGGGGGCGCGCAGGTTGAGGATGGTGGCGATCACGTTGATCGCGCCCATGATCGAGCTGATCCCCATCAGGTGGATGGCGAAGATGAAGAACGTCACGCTTTCCGGTGCGTAGGTGGTGGACAGCGGCGCATAGAAGGTCCAGCCGAAGTTCGGCCCGCCCCCGGGGGTGAACAGGGTCGACACCAGCATCAGGAACGCCGCCGGCAGCAGCCAGAAGCTGAAGTTATTCATGCGCGGCAGGGCCATGTCCGGCGCGCCGATCATCAGCGGGATCATCCAGTTGGCGAGGCCGACGAAGGCCGGCATCACCGCGCCGAAGACCATCACCAGGCCATGCATGGTGGTCATCTGGTTGAAGAATTCCGGCTGCACGATCTGCAGGCCGGGCTGGAACAGCTCGGCGCGGATCACCATGGCGAACGAGCCGCCCAGCAGGAACATGGAGAATGCGAACCACAGGTACAGCGTGCCGATATCCTTGTGGTTGGTGGTCAGTACCCAGCGCATCAGGCCCTTGGCGGGGCCGTGGGCGTGGTCGGCGCCGGCATGACCGTGGTCATCGATCACAGCACTCATGTCCTGTCTCCTTCGAACGAATGGGCTGGACGGCGCGGGGCAACGAGCCCCGCCCGGTTGCGGGAACACACGTCAGGCCGGCTCATTGGCTTTGCGCCTGTTTGAGTTCCAGCACTTCTTTGGGCGTCACCATGTCGCCCTTGTTGTTGCCCCAGGCGTTGCGTTCATAGGTCACGACCGCGGCGATATCGACTTCCGACAACTGTTTGCCGAACGCGGCCATGGAGGTGCCGGGTTTGCCGTGGAAGACAATGTTCAGGTGATCCTTGATCGGCCCGGTGGCGATCTTCGACCCCTTGAGCGCCGGGAACATCGGCGGCAATCCCTGGCCTTCAGCCTGGTGACAGGCCACGCAGGTGGTGTGGTAGACCTTGTCGCCACGTTCCTTGAGTTCTTCGAGGGTCCATTCCTTGCTGGTCAGCTCCTTGAGCTGCGCGGCTTCGGCCTTGCGTTCGCCCAGCCATTTTTCATAGTCGGGCTTGCTCTTGACCTCCACCACGATGGGCATGAAGCCGTGGTCCTTGCCGCACAGCTCGGCGCATTGGCCACGGTACAGGCCGGGCTTGTCGACGCGGGTCCAGGCTTCGTTGACGAAGCCGGGGATCGCATCGCGCTTGACCGCGAAGGCCGGCACCCACCAGGAGTGGATCACGTCGGCGGAGGTCACCAAAAAGCGCACCTTGGCATCGACCGGCAGCACCAGCGGCTTGTCGACCTCCAGCAGGTAGTGTTCGCCCTTGGCGCTCTGGTTATGGATCTGTTCGGTGGGGGTGGCCAGGTTGCTGAAGAACTCCACGTCCTGGCCCAGGTACTTGTAGTGCCATTTCCACTGATACCCGGTGATCTGGATGTCGATCTCCGATTCGCTGGAGTCGTACATCTTGATCAGCGTGGCGGTGGCGGGAACCGCCATGGCCACCAGGATCAGGAACGGCACGATGGTCCAGAGGATTTCGACGCGGGTGTTTTCGTGGAAGTGGGCCGCATTCTGGCCCGTCGAGCGGCGGTGCATCATCATCGACCAGAACATGGCCCCGAAGACGATGATGCCGATCACTACACAGATCCAGAAGATGGTCATGTGCAGGTCGAATACTGCATTGCTGATCTGTGTCGCTCCAGGCGCCATATTCACAGTCCAGGCCGCTTGTGCCTGGCTGAAAATCGAACACAACAGGAGGCCCATCCATACATGTGGATGTCGCATCATTGCGGGTTCCCCTTATCGTTCTTGTTATCCCGTAGGCGTCACGCCTTCGGCAAGGGAGCGGCTACATCAGACTACGAACTCATTGCGCCGTTGCCTTGCTGCCTAACATCGGGTTCATCAGCTAACTCCATTCCAACCCGAGTATAGACAGCGACTGCAACCTCGCAACGCGATGGCGTAAATCGCTTGAAACAGACGGGACTTGCGCCCGAGCCCGCGAATGGAGAAGGATGCGAACCTGAGTGATGGCAAATCGATATAGCGCCGATGCATCAAGCAAGGGGTATTTATGACAAATGGGTCTTAGGAGTGTTTTTACGCCAGCTAAGTTATGTCTTCCCTATTTCATTGCCTTTGTTTTCCTGGAGTTGTCATGAACACCGCCGCATTGCGCGAGCAGATCCAAAAAGCCCAACAACATGAAGCCGAGACCGGCCAGTTGACCCGTCAATTGACGGAGCAACTGCCGAACCTGCACCGTGCCATTCAATTGCCGGACGCGAACGCCAACGACGTCCTGGCGCGTTTTGTCGCCGCCTATATCGACGAAGTCCCCGACCTGCTGGACGCCGCCAACGAGGTCGCCAGGGAAGCGGGTATCGAGTCGCAGATCAAACCGGTACTGAAGATCGCCGAACAGTACTTCCTCCAGCCGCCGACCATCATGGCCGGGCACGTCGGGCTCGACAGCCTGCTGGACGAAGCCTACCTGGCGCACCGGTTTGTCGAAGAGGTCAACGACCTGTACATCAAGCATTTCGGCCAGCCACTGATCCCCTTGGACATGACGGTCGCCAATCTGATTGCTCACCAGCTGATCGGTGAGCAATTCGCCAACCAACTCGATGAAGTGGTGCATCACACGTTCGATGAGATGCTCAACGACGAGACGTTTGCACTGGAGTCGGTAGAGAGCTACCGCGAGAAGCTCAGCAGCCCGGAAACCGGCGCGGCCTGGAAGCGCTGGCCGTGCATGTCCCGGCGCCTGGGCGTGGGGCTGGAGTTGGACCAGCCGGCGGCTTGATCCATCAGGGCAACTTAAATCTTTGTGGGAACGAGCCTGCTCGCGATGGCATTGGACCAGCCACCTCGCAGCTGGCTGACACGTCGCTATCGCGAGCATGCTCGCTCCCACAGGATTTCCTGGGTGTCAGGCAGAAGCCGCGCCAACCCCCACGGTCGTGCGCAATCGCCCCTCCAGCCTGCGCTTGAGCCCGCGGGATTCGATCAGCAGCTTCGAACCCTTGCTGGCATTGGCCCGGCTCCATTCTTCGAGCAGTTCCAGGCAGGAGTGGTCGATGTAGCTCAGGTTGTTGAGCGGCACATGCACCGTCGCACCTTCTGGAATGGTGTTCAGCACCTGGGTCAGGGCTGGCACCTTGAGGAAGGTCGCCGCACCCACCAACCGCAGTTCCATCTCACCGTCCTGGGGCAAGTCGATCAGGCTGATTTTCAGGCGCGAGGCTTTCCAGGCCAGTTTCGCCAGGGTCAGGCCGAAACCGATCAGCACACCGGTCAGCAGGTCGGTGAAGATGATCGCCAACGCCGTCGCGGCGTAAACGAACATCGGCATCCGGCCGTAACGGCCCAGGCCGCGAAAGGCCTTGAGGTCCACCAGTTTGAAACCGGTGTACACCAGCACACCCGCCAGGCTCGCCACCGGAATGCTTTGCAGCACGCTGGATAGCAACAACACGAACAGCAGCAACCACAGGCCGTGGAAAATCGTCGACATCCGCGTGGTGGCGCCGGCCTGGACGTTGGCCGAGCTGCGAACGATCACGCCGGTCATCGGCAGGGCGCCGAGCAGGCCGCACAGCATGTTGCCGATACCTTGCGCCGACAGTTCGCGGTCGAAGTCGGCACGTTCACCGCTGTGCATGCGATCGACGGCGGCTGCTGACAGCAGGGTTTCGGCGCTGGCGATGAAGGCCACTGCGAATGCGGCGATCAGTACGGCGGGGTCGGCCAGGTTCAGCAGGTCCGCGGGGCGCAGCCAATCAATGGCTTCGGCCATGTTCGCCGGCACTTCCACACGCTTGACCTGCAAAGCCAGCAGCAGGCTGGCGGCGGTCGCCAGGCCGACACCCAGCAAAGCACCGGGAATGAAGCGCAGGCTGTGGGGACGCAGTTTTTCCCACAGCCACATCACTGCAATCGTCAAGAGCCCGAGCAATCCGGCCTGCCAGCCGAAGGACGGCAACGCCTGGGCCACCGCGCCAGGGAACGCGGCCAGGTTATCCAGGCCCGACGGCTTGGGTGCCGCATCGAGCATCACATGGACCTGGGACAGCACGATCAGCACGCCGATACCCGCCAGCATCCCGTACACCACCGCCGGCGCCGTTACGCGGAACCAGCACCCCAGGCGAAAGCGCCCGGCCAGCAATTGCAGAAAACCGGCCAGCAGCAGGATCGGCCCGAGCATGCCTACACCGTGTTGGCGCACCAGCTCGAAAACCAACACCGCCAGGCCCGCAGCCGGCCCGCTGACCTGCAGCTTGGAACCGGCGAGGAAACCCACCACCAGGCCACCGACGATACCGGTGATCAGCCCCTTGGCTGGCGGCAGGCCGGATGCAATGGCGATGCCCATGCACAACGGCAGCGCCACCAGAAACACAACCACGGAAGCCAATAGCTCCCGTGGCAGAACAGCTTTCAATTGAGCAGCACGCATGGCGACTCTCCCGCAGTTTTCTTCAGGCATGGCAAGGCCCGGCCGCTCGAAGAGCAGCAAGGCTTGAACCATGCAAGGATGTTTAGGAGTGGTTAGAAGCGCGCTTTGGGCGTCGCCACCGGAATCGGATGGCTGCCATCAAGCGGCAGGAAACATCCCTTGTCCGCATCGAAGGCTTTGATCTCGCTGGTCTCGATGTTGTACACCCAGCCGTGGATGAACAACTGGCCGCTGGCCATGCGAGAAGCCACCGAAGGATGCGTTCGCAGGTGCTGCAGCTGCGCGATCACGTTCTCTTCGGTGAGCACGGGCATGGTCTGTTTTTCGTCGCCGCACGGGCAATTGTCGTGGACCATGGTCTTGGCCACTTCGGCGTGGCGCAGCCAGGCCTTGACGGTGGGCATCTTTTCCAGGGTATCGGGGTTGAGTACCGCGCGCATGGCGCCGCAATCGGAATGGCCACAGACGATGATGTGCTGCACCCCGAGGGCCAGCACGGCGTATTCGATGGCGGTGGAGACGCCGCCGTTCATCTGTCCGTAAGGTGGAACGACGTTGCCGACGTTTCGGGTCACGAACAGATCGCCTGGAGAACTATGGGTGATCAACTCGGGCACGATGCGCGAGTCGGCGCAGGTGATGAACATCGCCCTAGGTTTCTGGGCGGTGGCGAGTTTCTTGAAGAGCTCTTCCTGCTGCGGAAAGATCTCGTGATGGAAATGCAAAAAGCCGTCAACAATATGCTGCAGCGCTGCATCGGCGGTTTCCGCCTCGGGTTGGGCTGAAGCCGACGCAGCCAACGGCTGTTTATCCTTGTCACTCATGATTCATCCTCTTTGACGGGGGCCTGTGTGGCCACTAGTGGCTGTTTAAAAAACGTCCAGGTCGAATTGCCCGACCTGTCAGTCACTCGATGGACAAGGTAGCGACCGAAACTTAACTCAAACTGAATCGATGGCTCTAGAACAAGGATTACAGGCATGACCTAAAGTGCAGGTGCGATCATCCTCAGCCCATGTCACAAGGTCAACTTTAATCAAATCAACGACATCTGTCGGCCCGGCGGACAAAAGGCGTCGCAATCGAGATCGTAACCCCCTCGTCGCTCCAGGCCCAGGCGCTTGAGCGCCTTGGCGAACCGTTGGGCCAGCAGGTCGGCGAACGGTCCTTCACCGCGCATTCTCGTCCCGAACCGGCTGTCGTAGAGCTCGCCGCCGCGGCTCTGGCGCACCAGGCTCAAGACATGGGCGGCGCGTTGCGGATAGTGGGCCTGCAACCAGTCTTCGAACAGCGGTGCGACCTCCAGCGGCAAGCGCAACATGATATAGGACGCGCTTTGCGCGCCGGCGGCATGGGCCTCGGCCAGCAGGCTTTCGATTTCGCTGTCATTGATCATCGGAATCATCGGCGAACACAACACGCCCACCGCGATACCGGCCTCGCGCATGACCCTGATTGCTCGCAGCCGAGCCTTGGGCGCCGCCGCGCGCGGTTCGAGAATGCGCTTGAGCTCATCGTCCAGGGTGGTCAGGCTGATCATGACCCTGACCAGGCGCTGTCGGGCCAGCTCGCTCAGCAGGTCCAGGTCGCGCAGGATCAGCGACCCCTTGGTGACGATCGTCACCGGGTGACGGTAGCGCAGCAACACCTCGAGGATCTGTCGGGTGATGCGCTGTTCGCGCTCGATCGGCTGGTAAGGATCGGTGTTGGAGCCCAGGGCGATGGGCGCGCATTGATAACCGCGCCTGGACAATTGCTCTTCCAGCACATCGGCGGCGTTGGTCTTGGCGATCAGTTTTGTCTCGAAGTCGAGCCCGGGCGACATGTCCCAGTAGGCATGGCTGGGCCGTGCATAACAGTAGATGCAGCCGTGCTCACAACCCCGGTAGGGGTTGATGGAGCGGTCGAAACCGATGTCCGGTGAGGTGTTGCGGGTAATGATGGTCTTCGCCATTTCGATGCGCACTTCAGTGCCTTGGGTCGGCGGTACTTCCTGATACCAGCCATCGTCCTCGGCCACCGAGCGACTCGGCGCGAAGCGGTTGTGCGGGTTGGCGGCGGTGCCACGACCGCGGGGTGGAAGAGAGGCTGACATGGGGATACTCCGCTAAGCTGTATGTACATACAGTATTCGCTGGAATTCATTTAGACCAGTGCCATTGAGCAGCCCGGCCGAGTCGAGACCCGATCGGGTATCCGTTGACACGGCTTTGACGTCTGGCCGACAGGTTTTTAACCGGCCGGGGCCGAAACTGGACGCCTCGAATCCTCCAGGTCCGGTCGCCCTACATGTTCAAGCTCCATTCATTGTTCTGCCTGGCGTTGCTTATCGCGTTGGCCGAGCCCGCTGCCCAGGCGGCTGACTCCGTTGAGACGCGGCCTGCCGAATGGGCTCGATCGGTGGCGAGGCGCTACGACCTGTATCAGATGTCGCCAACCCTCTACCGCAGCGCCTTGCCGGATGGCTCTGCGGTGCCGTTATTGACGAAGCTCGGGGTCGGCACGGTCATCACGTTCCTGCCCGACTCGGATGCCGATTGGTTATCCACGCCCGGTATAGACCGTGTGCAACTGCCTTACCGCACCAATCATGTCGATGACAGCGACATACTCAGCGCCTTGCGGGCCATCCAGGCGGGTGAAGCCAAGGGGGCCGTGCTGATGCATTGCAAGCACGGCTCCGACCGCACCGGGCTGGTGGCTGCCATGTACCGGGTGGTGGTGCAGGGCTGGAGCAAGGAGGATGCCTTGAACGAAATGACCGAAGGTGGCTTTGGTGACAGTCATCATTTCAAGGACGGGATTCGTTATGTCATGCACGCAGACGTCAAGAAGCTCCGCGCCGCGTTGGCGAACGGTGACTGCAGTACCAGCGTCTTCGCCCTTTGCTCCCTCAAGAGCTGGGTCAACTCGACTACGACGGCCCAACCCCTGGCCCCGCATCTCACGCTGCCGGGGCAATGATCGCCTCCGATCCGGTAAATACTCTGACGGATTCTGACAGCGGCCGTGAATCGCCGGGGCCGAAGACCGTTTCACGCAGCTCCCGGCCAGTCGTGCCGTTGAACAGTCCGTCGCGCTTGAACCTCTGGAACGTTTTCAGGGCCAGTTCCTTCGACCAGACATAGGCATAGATCCGGGCTGCGTAGCCGGTCACCATGTAATCCAGGGCGTTGGGCCAACGTTCTTGGCCAGTGGTGGGCAGATGCCCCACCTGTGCACTGATCTGGTCGAACACTTGCTGGACGGTCCGCCCGTCGCCGTGGCTTCGGTGCAGCTCGATATCGAACAACGCATTACGCAAGAGCGCGGCGGTTTCCCAGCTGGCCTGGGTGTCGACGAAGGCCAGTATCCGGTCGGCGACTTCCTCGGGCAGCGGTTTTCCGGACGGGTGATGGCTCGACAAGCGGACCAGGCCCTCGCGGGTGAAGCACCACTGCTCGAACAACATGCCGGCGAACTCGCAGGTATCGCGAGAGAGTTCCGTGATGCCCGAAATGTCGCGATATTCTGCCCGTGTCAGCAGGTGGTGCAGGCAATGGCCGAACTCATGGCACAGGATGCGCAGCTGCATATGGTTGAGCAACACCGGCTTGTCGTCGGCAGGGCGCGGCAACCAGCCATGCAGGACCGCGATCGGGTGCCGGGGGCGTCCCTCCGCGGTGATGCGGCGATTGCGCAGTGTGGTGGTGTTGGGATAACCGTCCCGGCCGGGCTCTTCGAAAGGGTCGAAATAGAGATGGCCGATGGTTTCTCCCCATTCCCTGGCTTCGAAAAGGCGAACGTCCGAATGCCAGGTCGGCACATCCCGGCGCTCGATGAACTCCACGCCGAACAGGTCCTTGGCGATCAGCAGCAATTGTGAAAACGTAGATTGCATCGGGAACCAGGCGCTCAGGGCCTGCCTTGAAAGGCCCGTCGTATGCTCGCGGAGTTTTTCCGCCAGGTAGGGGTAATCCCATGGGTGGAGCTCGCTGAAACCTTGCCGGGCGGCGAATGCCTCGAGCTGTTGGGTATCTCCTCTGAACGCGTCCTGGTGCCGTTGGAGCTGCTCGTGCAGGAAGGCCATGACCTGCGCCGTGGACTCGGCTTGTTCCGGCTCGATAGCCATCTGGGCAAAGTCCGTGTAGCCCAGCAAGCTGGCATAGCGACGGCGGTCCTGCAGCAGTTGCCAGAGGACGGGGCCGTTGTCGAACTGACTGGCGTGGGGCCCTCGATCTGATGCGCGTGTGCTGTAGGCGAGGTAGATCTGTTCGCGCAGAAGGCGACTGTCGGCATAGGTTGTGACGATGCCGAACGACTCATCATCGAGCGTCAGCAACCAACCCGGGCGCCCGGCTTCCCGTGCCTGGTTCGCCATTCGCTGCCTGAAACCCTGTGGCAGGCCGCTCAACTGAGCCTCATCGACAAGTGATGTGTTCCAGGCCTTGTTGGCCTGGTGCAAGTGATCGAGAAACAGATTCCGAGCCGTCTGCATTCGCTTTTCCAAGGCGTTCAAGTCTGCCTGGACAGCGTCCGGCAAGCCGTTCAGGCCTTGCTGGCGAAAACGCTGCAGGATCTTTTCCAGGGCTCGCTTTCGCGCGGGTTCGAAGTGCCTGGCGATCTGGCTGTCCGCCAATTGTCGGTAGAGGCGCAACAGATCGGGATTCCTCGCCAGTGATTGCTGGAAGTCGTGTAGCCGCTCCCGGCAGTCCAGTGAGGCCTGGGTCCAGGCGTCTTCCGTTCGGGTGGAGGCCAGGGTATCGAGGACGTAGTCGAAGGTTTTCAGGCGCGCATGGATTTCGTCCATGGCCAACACCAGGTCATCCCAGGTGGGAAACGGCGTTTGGGTCTTGATGATCGCGGCCACTTGGGCACGACTTTGCGCAAGGATCCGCTCGAGGGCCGGCAGGAAATGTTCGGCCTGGATCTGCTCAAAGGGCGGCAGGTCATGGGCCTGCAACAGCGGATTGTCATCGTCGCGCATGGGGAACCTTTCTGTCTGGACTGGAGGGACAGTCTGGGCAGGAAGGCGCGCGGGTTGGCGGTATATATGTATCGCCTGCGACCCGGACGGCCCGCAGGTGATACATGACGTTTCAGTCGGTCTTTTTCTTCAACTTGGGATTGGGGAAGAACTGCACCGCCTGGACCTTCGCATCGGGCACCTTGAGCGCCGATGTATTGACCCGGGTACCCAGTTCCTTGGGCACCGACAGGCCTTGTTCGTTGAGCGTATCGGAATAACCGCAAGCCACGCATTCGCGATGCGGTACACCGTCTTCGTTCCACATCATCAGCTTGTCCGGCTCGCTGCACGCCGGGCAGACCGCCCCGGCGATAAAGCGTTTCTTCGTGATCACAGGCCCCTCGCTCATGCTGCCGCGTCCTCGCTCAGGCCGCTATGGCGCAAGAGTGCGTCAATCGATGGCTCGCGGCCACGGAAGTCGACGAACAGCACCATCGGTTCCCGGGAACCGCCGCGGGCCAGAATCGCCTCACGGAAGGCGCGGCCCGTGTCGGGGTTGAGCACGCCGTCCTCTTCGAACTTGGAGAACGCGTCGGCCGACAGGACTTCCGCCCATTTGTAGCTGTAGTAACCCGCCGCGTAACCGCCGGCGAAAATATGGGCGAAGCTGTTGGGGAAGCGGTTGTAGGCCGGCGGACGCATCACCGACACCTCGTCGCGCACACCTTCGAGCACCTGCAGGACGTTGCGGCCATCGCCATGGGTGGCGTGCAGTTCGAAGTCGAACAGCGAGAACTCCAACTGACGGACCATCATCAGGCCCGACTGGAAGTTCTTCGCCGCGAGCATTTTTTCCAGCAGGTCCTGAGGCAGCGGCTCGCCGGTTTCGTAGTGGCCGGAAATCAGTGCCAGGCCTTCTGGTTCCCAGCACCAGTTTTCCATGAACTGGCTCGGCAGCTCCACCGCGTCCCAGGCCACGCCGTTGATGCCGGACACACCGGCGTGTTCGACGCGGGTCAGCAGGTGGTGCAGGCCATGGCCGAACTCATGGAACAGCGTGGTGACTTCATCGTGGGTCAGCAGCGCCGGCTTGCCGCTGTCGGCCGGGGTGAAATTGCACACCAGGTTGGCGACCGGGCTCTGCAGCACGCCATCGATCGTGCGGCGACGGTCCCGGGCGCCGTCCATCCAGGCGCCGCCGCGCTTGTTGGCGCGGGCATAGAGATCGAAGAAGAAGCGGCCGACGTGCTGGCCGTTTTCCTTGATTTCGAACAGGCGCACGTCCGGATGCCAGCTGTCGAAGCCCTTCAGTTCGGCAATCTCGATGCCATAGAGGCGTTGCACGATGGCGAACAGGCCGCTCAGTACCTTGTCGATCGGGAAGTAGGCGCGCAGGGCTTCCTGGGCCACGCTGTAGCGTTGCTGGCGCAGTTTTTCACCATAGAAACCGCTGTCCCAGCTTTGCAGGTCGGGGCAGCCCTGCTCGGCGGCATAGGCCTTGAGCTGTTCCAGGTCCTGCGCGGCAAACGGCTTGCTGCGCTTGGCCAGGTCGCGCAGAAAGCCCAGGACCTGATCGCTGGACTCGGCCATCTTGGTCGCCAGGCTCAACTCCGCGAAATTGGCGAAGCCCAGCAGTTGGGCCAGTTCCTGGCGCAGGTCGAGGATCTGCTCCATCACCGGGCCGTTGTCGTGCTGGCCGGCGTTGGGGCCCTGGTCGGACGCCCGGGTGCAGTACGCGGCGTAGACCTCTTCGCGCAAGGCGCGGTCTTCGGCGTAGGTCATCACCGCGTAATAGCTGGGGAATTCCAGTGTGATCAGCCAGCCGTCCAGCTCCTTGGCCTGGGCTGCGGCGGCCATTTGCACCTTGGCCGAGTCGGTCAGGCCGGCGAGGGCGGCTTCCTCGGTGATGTGCTTGGTCCAGGCCTGGGTGGCATCCAGCAGTTGGTTGGAGAAACGGCTGCCCAGTTCGGACAGTTTGCTTTGTACTTCGGCGTAGCGCTTCTGCTGTTCGGGCGGCAGGTCGATGCCCGACAGGCGGAAGTCACGCAGGGAATGTTCCAGGATGGTTTTCTGTGCCACGTCGAAGCTGGCGGCTTCGGGGCTGTTGGCCAGCGCCTCGTAGGCCTGGAACAACTCGCGGTTCTGACCCAGTTCCGTGGAGTAGGCACTCAATGCCGGCAGGCAGGCCTCATAGGCCTCGCGCAGTTCCGGGCTGTTGCGAACGGCATTCAAATGGCTCACCGGGCTCCAGGCCGCGCCCAGGCGATCGTTGAGCTCGTCCATGGCCAGTACCAGGCCGGCCCAGGTAGGCTGGCTGCCCTGGGTCTTGAGAATTTCAGCGATGGCGGCACGGTTGTCAGCCAGGATCCGTTCGATGGCCGGTTGCACATGTTCGGCACGGATCGCCGAGAATGGCGGCAGGTCGTAGGGCTGCAAAAGAGGGTTGTTCACGCTCACGGTGGGCACCTTGGCTGGAAGAAACATGGCCCCATCTTAATTACAATCGCCCCTCACCGCAGCTATCAATACAGAAGAGAGAGCCTATCGTGACCCTCCGCACGTACCAGAATCACACCCCGCGGCTCGCCCGTGGCGCTTTTGTCGACAGCACCGCGGTGGTGATCGGCGACGTCGAAATCGGCGAAGACAGCTCCGTCTGGCCGCTGACGGTCATTCGCGGCGACATGCACCGCATCCGTATCGGTGCCCGCACCAGCGTCCAGGACGGCTGCGTGCTGCACATCACCCACGCCGGCCCCTTCAACCCCGATGGCTTCCCCTTGCTGGTGGGCGATGATGTGACCATCGCCCACAAAGTCATGCTCCATGGTTGCTCGGTGGGCAGCCGGGTGCTGATCGGCATGGGCAGCATCGTCATGGACGGTGCGGTTGTCGAAGACGACGTGATTATCGGCGCCGGCAGCCTCGTACCGCCGGGCAAACGCCTGGAAAGCGGCTTTCTGTACGTGGGCAGCCCGGTCAAGCAGGCCCGGCCACTCACGGACAAGGAGCGCGCCTTTTTCACCTACAGCGCAGCCAACTACGTAAAACTCAAGGATCTGCACCTGGCCGAAGGCTACGACCAGGCCTGAGTCGTTCGAACCTTCCATTGTGGCGAGGGCGCCTGCTCTCGCAAACATCGTGACGCTGCCCCAGGAATTGCCATGCATTACCAGACCGTACTCTTCGACCTCGACGGCACCCTCACCGACCCGCGCGAGGGCATTACCCGTTCGATCCAGTTCGCCCTGGGCAAACTGGGCATCGACGAGCCCGACCTCTCTCGCCTGGAACATTTCATCGGTCCACCGCTGCTGCAGGCATTCATGCAGTTCTATGACTTCGACGAAGCCAGGGCCTGGGAAGCGGTCAACTTCTACCGCGAGCGCTTCAAGGTCACCGGGCTGTACGAAAACCGGGTCTTCGACGGCGTGATGCCCTTACTGCAAACCCTGGGCGAGCAGGGCCGGCAGCTGTACATCGCCACCTCCAAACCCTGGGTCTTCGCCCGGGAAATCGCCCGGCACTTCGACTTTGCCCGGCATTTCAAGGTGATCTACGGCAGTGAGCTGGACGGCACCCGTACCAATAAAGTCGAGTTGATTGCTCACTTGATGGCTGAGGAAGGCCTGGATCCGGCCAATACCCTGATGATCGGTGACCGCAAGCACGATTTGATTGGTGCCCGCAGCAATGGGCTGGATGCGGCAGCGGTGGGGTATGGGTTTGGAAGCCATGAAGAGTTGAGCGCGCAAAACCCGGCGTTCCACTTCCAGACCTTGGAAGCGTTGCACCAGGCATTCATGCGCGGGTGACAGGCATGCTCCTCAGGTGCTCGTCCGTCACCGCGTGACACGGCCAGGCAACAACGGAAAGAAACCAGATTGCCGAGCAGGCGCAGGCAAGCCTGCAGATCAGATGATGGCTCTGCAGGCTGCTTCTGCCAGAAGATCCTTGTATTCACGAGGGCTCTTGCTGACCCTTCCGGAAAGCCAGGCCCGCGAATAGTTTTCTGCAGCACCGATGATGAGCGACGGCAAGAGCTCGGCGGGAATATGGCGGAAATACTCTTTACGACCTTCCACATTTATCCATTCCAGTAGCTGCTTATTGCGCTGTTTGTTACGCGAAAGCAATTGCTGCTGGAACGGGCCGCTTGAAACGGCAAAACGGCTCTGGAACACGAAGCGCGCCATGTCTGGATGCTCATCTACCCACTCGACGTAGCTGTGAACCAGGGCAACGACACCCTCTTGAGCGGTTTGTGCCTTTTGCAGATAGCTGTCGCGCAGGGCGCCTTGATCCTCCAGGGCTGTGAAAAACAGAGTGGCGACAATGCCCTCTTTATTACCGAAATGGTGATAGATCGCCCCCACGCTCGTTTCGCATTTCGCGCGGATCGTTTCGATATTTGTCGCTTCGATACCTGTCTCGTTAAAGCAGGCCAGTGCCTGGCGCAGAATGCTGCGCTTGAGCTCGCCTCGCCTGCCGGGGAAGGCGCGTTCGATCAGATCGTTTGAATGCATAAAGAAAATGCCGGGTTGCCAGAGGCGTAAAGGTACATCGATTGGCGAGGAAAGTGATGCTTGACAAGCCTGGAAAATGCGGAATATTGTTCCGTTACAGAATATTATTCTATAACTAACAAAAGGAAAATCCTATGAGCCAGGCTCTAAGCATGTTTAACAGCGTTGGTCCCGCTGCGTTCAGTCAGCTGGCGTGTCAGATGGCGCCCTACTTCAGCACTATCGCGCCCGAAATTTCCGAGCTGAGCCAGGGGCATGCGGTGGTGAATGTTCCCTTTCGCAAGGAAATCACCAACCACCTGGGCTCGGTACACGCCATCGCGCTGTGCAACGCCGCCGAATTGGCGGGCGGGATGATGACCGACGCCTCCATCCCTTCGGGCGCCAGATGGATTCCCAAGGGCATGACGGTGCAATACCTGGCGAAAGCTAAATCAGATGTTCGCGCCGTTGCGGATGGCAATGGCATCGATTGGGAGACAGCCGGAGACAAGATCGTTCCTGTGGATATCTTTGATGAAGGGAATGTGAAGGTGTTTACCGCGAAGATCACCATGAACGTGAAAACGGCATAGGACCGGCTACGACCTGGGTGTTGCCAAGCTCAGGTCTTTGCAATGTGCACCTGCACGCCAGCTACGTGCAGGTTTTCCATTTGGAGCTTCAGGGTTTCCAGACCCTGGAAAGATCGCGTTTTCCGCTAGAGGCCCTGTTAGTTCTTACAGGTGACGGCCGGTCAAACGGATTGTTTAATCGAGGCCATGATGCGCGTTGGCTTTGTGCACTTTCCAACCTGATCAAGGGAACCGGAAATGGACGTCAAAAGACACTGCTGGGTGGTCCTGCTCTTTGCGTCATACCTGCAACCTACCCATGCTGATACAACGGTTGCACCCGCCGGCCTACCCGAAGGCGAAACGCCTGCGGCTACTGTCCAGCCTCCGGATGTCACGAAGCCGGTGACGGCGCAGGTCTGGAACAGAAGCAAAGTACCCATTGAAGTCAGCCAGAAAGGCCGTTCACCGGTGTCCATTGAACCCACGCGCGGCTATGACAGCGTGAGTTATCCCCAGGCTCCTATCAGCATAAGGATTCCGGAAAACAGCCTTATCAAATACATCACCGTAACGGGCGAGCATGGCGCTTGCACTGTGCCCGTCTGCATTTATGTTCAATGAGCCGGGATGCTGGTTCGGCAATGACCGCATTTGGCGGGTCTGTTCTCGCCAGTCATCTGGTCTACAAAGGCTTGGCTATAAGCCCAAAGCATGACTGCCAACAACCGAATGCGAAGTCAGCTCGCTCGCGAAGTGGCCTGCTCCATCAGCGCCTCCAGTGCCGCTTTGCGTTCTTCAGCCCCAAGCCTGCCCAGCTTTTCGACCTCGGTATAAAACGCTAGCCAATCGCCGTCTACCTGCTTGAATAATGCCGCAAAAGCCGGCACCCATCGGCTATACAATCCGAACGGCAACAGTCGCGCGTTGTTCAGCGGCGCATAGACCCACGCGTCGAAGTATTTGTCACCCGCCCATTGGCTGTCGCGCAGGTGTTCATAGTGGGTGCGCAGGCGCTGGAACTCCTGGGCCTTGCGCTGGCGCATCTGCTCGGCCGGTAGAGGTTGGGTGTAGAGCTGTTCGAGCCGCTGACGTGTGTCGAGGACCAGTTGGATGAATTGATCGCGCTGACGCATTCGTTTACCGGTGTCCGGCGCCAGCCCGCGGCTCGCCCGCCATTGGCGAGTGCCTTCCTGTTCGACGAAGGTGGCGAAGGACTCGTTGAATTCCGTGTCGTCCTTTATGTAGAAGCGCTGGTGTGCCAATTCGTGAAAGATCAGCGTTGCCAGGCGCTCATCGCCCCAGTGCATCATCGAACTGAGGATCGGGTCGTCGAACCAGCCTAGCGTCGAATAGGCCTCTACACCGCCAATCGCCACGTCCATGCCCTTCAGGCGCTGCAGCGCGGCCTCGCCACGGGCGGCGCCCTGGCTGTAGTAACCGCGATACGCCACGCAACCGGCGATGGGGAAGCAGTGGGTTTGCGGTGCCAGGGAAAATTCAGGCGTGGCGAAGACATTCCAGACTACGAATGGCCGGCCAATGTCTGCATACAGGCGATAGCTTTGGTTCTCGGGCAGGTGCAGGTGCGAACTGGCGAACTCCCGGGCTGCCCGGGCCTGGACCAGATGCGCCCGTAGTTGGGGATCGCGCGCCGGGTCGGCGATGACCTGGTCGATAGGCTCGCGGGCCTGCAGCAGCCGCAGCTGTCCACCGACGAGCTGGCTGTAGTAACCGGCGCTGGAGCAACCGTTGAGTAACAAAAGCAGGAGGCCTGGAAACAAAATCCGGAAAACGCGGTCGAGTAACCGATGGCTTGAACGCGGCCTGATCAATTGGAATCACCTTGGGAAAAGTCTGACTAACAAGACTATCCCGCCTGCCCGGAGCTTCGCTATGCGCGTCTTGATGCTGACAAGTGGCCTGTTGTTGCTGACCGGCTGTGCCGGTCTGCCTGACCCTGATCCGTCCCAAGCCTGGATCGACCTGGGAAACCAGCAGAACACCGCATTGCAGGCTCTGGAGGTCGATGACATGACATCCGTCGACCGACGCTATTTCGAAGTGCAGCCCGGCAGCCATGAGCTGACGGTGCGTTATCAGTTCGCCGTCGAGCCCGGCAACATCGGCCCGGATGCCGAGCCGTTGTGGCGCGATTGCCGTCTGAATGTGAAATTCGAGGATTTCAACGCAGGCCAGCGCTATCAATTGCAGGCCGGCAACATTGGATTTCGGCCCTGGGCCAAGCTTTATGACCAACAGCGCAAAGTGGTAGGTCAAGGTACGCCGGCGGGCTGCCAACAAAGCTGATCGGCGCTGTGCCCAGGGCCTGACTGCCCAGGTCCCGGCTCTGTACGCAAAGCCCTGACACTCGTTCATGCTGCGTTGAAAACTGCCTCGCAATGCTCATGGACTCCACTACACTGCGCTTGCTCGGCTGTTTCGGCCTTGCTTGACCTTCGTCTCAAGACTTTCGAACAGAGCCTGGATCATGCGCATTCATATGCTGTTATTCGCCCTCGCTGCTCTGGGCGGTTGCGCCACGAGCCCGTTGCCTGCGGTTGATCCGAACATGGCCTGGATCGATTTTTCGACGCCCATGCCAGGTGGCAAGGTGCTGATGGCCGAGAAGCTGGATGGTCAGCGACTGCAGGACGGACGCTTCTTCCAGGTTTCGCCGGGCAGTCACGAACTGGAAGCGCGCTTCGATTTTGAAGTGTTCAGCGGCGGTGGCCTGGGAATGCTGAGCGAGCCGCAAGAACGGTTGTGCTACCTGACCGTGCGGTACGATCATTTCGAGGCGGGCCAGCGCTATCGCCTGGAAGCGCGTAACCTGGCCTACACCCCAAGCGCCCGGCTCTATAACGCCAGGCGGGAAATCGTGGCCGAGGATCGCCAGGCCCGTTGTATCCCCTGAAGTGTTCTAACGGTCGTTCTTCTGGTAGATGATTTTCTTGGTGCCATTTTCGCAACTGCCCACCACCATGTTCTCGTCGTGGACTTCTTCGTTGGCGACGATTTCCAGGGTGTAGGACGACACGTTGTTGGCCTGGATCTTCGCTTCGATTTTCACCTTCAGTTCTTCGCAGGACCTGGGTGCGGCGAGCGCCGATGAGGCCAATGCGCAACCGATGACCATCAGGGCAAGTCGTTTCATGCTCGAATTCCTCATTGCAGCGCGCACTGCCTGGGCGCTGAAACTGCTGGCGTGCATTCGACCACAATTTGAGCGGGGCTGACAGATACCCTGCAAGGTCGCAGCCTTTATCGCCTGAAGGCTGCGACCGTTTCCACGCGTCAGCCCACCAGCGTCGCGTCCAGGGTGATCTTGGCGTTAAGCACCTTGGAGACCGGGCATCCTTCCTTGGCCTTGTTGCTCAGTTCTTCGAACTGCTGCTGGCTCGCGCCGGGGATCTTCGCCTTGAGAATCAGCTTGACCGCCGTGATCGCAAAGCCGCCATCGACCTGGTCCAGGGTCACTTCGGCATTGGTGTCGATACTGTCGGCCTTGAGCCCGGCATCCCCCAGGATCATCGAAAACGCCATGGAGAAGCAGCCCGCATGGGCCGCGCCGATCAATTCTTCAGGGTTGGTGCCCTTGCCGCCTTCGAAGCGCGCCTTGAAGCCATAAGGGGCTTCGCGCAACACGCCGGTTTCCGTCGAGATGGAGCCGATGCCGGTTTTCAGGTCACCTTCCCAGTGTGCCGATGCTTTCTTAACGATAGCCATGTTTGCCTCCTCAAGAACCGGCGCGAGGAATTCGCGCCAGGGTGTTTTCCGTTGTCAGGGTTGTGAGGATAGACCGGTCGATAAAGTTCATCCTGTCGATTAGCTGACCAATTTAGTAGGAAAATTCGATCCAGCTATTGAAACTCGGGTATATGCCCACATTGCATGGAACACACCTTTAGTAAACGGCAGGCTTTTGCCCGTGGAAAAGCCCCAGCGCCGTTGGAGATCCTGGCCCATGAAACAGCTGTCCGACGTGAAATTCTCAACCCTCGACCTGGTCCCTGTCCGTGCGGACGGCAACGCCGGCCAGTCCTTGCGCAACTCCCTGGATTTGGCGCAGCACGTGGAAAAGTTCGGCTATACACGCTTCTGGGTGGCCGAGCATCACAACATGGATGGCATCGCCAGTTCAGCGACAGCGGTGCTGCTGAGTTATCTGGCAGGGGGTACCTCGACCATTCGCGTCGGCTCCGGCGGAGTGATGTTGCCCAACCATGCGCCGTTGGTCATCGCCGAACAGTTCGGCACGCTGGAGAGCCTTTTTCCTGGCCGGATCGACCTGGGCCTGGGGCGCGCGCCAGGCTCCGACCAGATGACCGCCCGGGCCTTGCGCCGCGAACGCTCCGGCAGTGCGGATGACTTTCCGGATGACGTCGCCGAACTGATGCGCTACCTCGGCCCACGCACTCCCGATCAGCGGATCATCGCCATGCCCGGTACCGGCACCAACGTGCCGGTATGGCTGTTGGGTTCGAGCCTGTTCAGTGCGCAGCTGGCCGGTGAACGCGGTTTGCCCTACGCCTTCGCATCCCATTTCGCACCGCGCTTCATGCACGAGGCGATTCGCATCTACCGTAACCATTTCAAGCCGTCGGCGACGCTCGACAAGCCGTACGTGATGCTTGGCGTACCGTTAGTGGCGGCGGACACTGACGAACAGGCCGATTACCTGGCGACCTCGGTGTACCAGCGCATCCTGGCGTTGATCCGTGGCCAGAGCCTGGTGCAGCGCCCTCCGGTGGAAACCATGAATGGTCTGTGGCTGCCCCACGAGAAGGAAGCGGTGGGCGACTTCCTGGGCCTGGCCATGGTGGGTGGACCGCAGAAGATCCGCGCCAGACTGGAGGTGCTGATCGAGCAGACCCAGGCAGACGAACTGATCTTCACCAGCGACCTGTATGAACATGCCGACCGCCTGCGTTCCTATGAAGTGCTGGCCCAGGTCATGAAAGGCTGAATCGCGCCCATGAAAAAGCCGACGCAATGCGTCGGCTTTGCATACACGCGAAATCAACGTTTATAGACGATTTCCTTTGTACCACCTTCGCAGCTGCCGACGACTTCCCCATCGGACGCTGTGCCTTTATCAACGATCTCCAGCGAATAACCTGACACGCCTTTACCATCAAGCTTCGCCGCGATTTCGCCCTTGAGCTCTTCGCAGGGTTTACCGGCCGCAAACGCAGAACCTGCAAGGCTCAGTAACCCCAGGGCCACCATCAACTTTTTCATCGCTCGCACTCCTTGGTCGGATCAGACTGGGCTGGTATCGAGAAAGCGGATGCGCTTGTCGGATAGCGCATCGCCATTCCCTATGGCACTCCGCCAGCGTGCAAGTTCACAGCTTCATCAGCTATTTGCAATCCGGAACCCGACTTTGAGTGTCACCTGAAAATGCGCGGCCCGGCCGTTTTCGATATGACCACGGGTTTCCGTGACTTCGAACCATTCCAGGTGCTTGAGGCTCTTGCTGGCTTCGGCCAGGGCATTGTTGATGGCATCTTCGATGCTGGTAGCAGACGAGCCGACCAGCTCGACTTTCTTATAGGTGTGATGATCACTCATGACGTTCTCCTTGGTTGTCTTTAACAGCCTAGCAGCGATTTTTCGCCTTACGTGTGGTGCCGTTTACGCTTCGAAGTTCAGATTTACTGCACTTTCACAAACCCTCGCAGTCCCAACTTCACACGCACTCAACCACTGCAGGAGAGAGCCACCATGGCCAGCACTTCATTACGTAAAGCCTCGTTGCAAAGCATGGAAGCGGAGATCGAGAGTCTGCTCAAGTCGTTGGAGACCCTGAAGGACGACGCTTCGGACGAGTCGCGTAAGACCCTCAAGTCGTTGAAGGCCAATGCCGAAAATGCGCTGAAACATTCTCGTCATCTGCTCAGCGACGCCTACGAGGAAGTCAAGGTGAAAACCCGTGAAACCGGGCTCGCTACCCGTGACTACGCCCAGGAGCACCCATGGACCACGGCAGGTGTCGCGGTGGGGGCGATTGGTTTGCTCGCCGCCTATCTGCTGTGCAAACGCGGTCACTGAGCCGGTTGATTCAACTCGTGCCTGAGCCACTGGGCCAATTGCCGCGCCCGGCCATCCGCCGCCCGCTTGGGTAGCCATAACGCCAGTCGCGCCGGGGTTTCATCGAAGCCCCATGGCGCGACCAGGCGTCCGGCGCGCACATCTTCGGCGACCAGCGGCTCGGGAGCGATTGCCACGCCCAGCCCTGCGACAGCAGCTTCCAGAAGATAATAGAGATGCTCGAAACCTTGGCCCAACCTCAGGGTTTGTGGGTCGAGGCCGTTTTGTCGTGCCCAGGTCGGCCAGGCTTGGGGGCGTGAGGTGGTATGCAGTAACGGCTCGTCCGACAGGGCCCTTGGCGGTGCGGCCTGTAAACGAGCGAAGCCGGCATAACGGGGGCTCATCACCGGGCCGATCCGCTCGCTGACCAGTTCATACACCTGCATGTCCACTGGCCAGGGTGGCTCGGCGAACACCAGCAAGGCATCCAGTCCCGGCCGCCTGGGGTCCAGGTCGCCCTCGCCAGCGGACAGATGCAGGCGCAAGTCCGGCAGGTCGGCATTGAGCCGGCCCAGCCGCGGAATGAACCAGCGCGCCAGCAGGCTGCCCGAACATCCCAATACGAAAGGCGCATCCGCCGTGCTTCGCGTCAGTTCGGCGCAAACGGTACGTAGCCGCTCGAAGGCTTCGGCGCTGGCGTCGCGTAGGCGAACGCCGGAATCTGTGAGTTTAAGGCCGCGCCCTTCCTTGACGAAAAGGCTGACGCCCAGATGCTCCTCCAGCACCTTCAGTTGCCGACTGACGGCCCCATGGGTAACGTGAAGCTGCTCGGCCGCCTGGCTTACGCTGTTCAAGCGGGCGGTGGCTTCGAACGCCCTGAGGGCATTGAGTGGAGGAAGGTCATGACTCATTTGATATGTGAGATTTCCTGACAGGTTGTGGCGATCTTATCGGTTTTCAGCGTGGCATGTCAGGGGTAGAGTGGGCTCATTGTTCTTCTACGCATTGCCTGGAGCGCCCCGATGACCCAGCCTACGACCCCTTTCAACCTTCGCAGCGGCCCCGACGCCAACGGCCTGTTCGGTGCCTTCGGTGGCCGTTATGTGGCCGAAACCCTGATGCCGCTGATCCTGGATCTGGCCCGCGAATATGAAGTGGCAAAGCAGGATCCTGCGTTCCTCGAGGAACTGGCCTACTTCCAGCGTGACTATGTCGGTCGTCCAAGTCCCCTCTATTTTGCCGAACGCCTGACCGAATACTGCGGTGGCGCAAAAATCTATCTCAAGCGCGAAGAGCTGAATCACACCGGCGCCCACAAGATCAACAACTGCATCGGCCAGATCCTGCTGGCGCGGCGCATGGGCAAGAAACGCATCATCGCCGAGACAGGCGCTGGCATGCACGGCGTGGCGACCGCTACCGTGGCCGCGCGTTTCGGTCTGGACTGCGTGATCTACATGGGCACCACCGACATCGAACGCCAGCAGGCCAACGTGTTTCGCATGAAGCTGCTCGGCGCCGAGGTGATCCCGGTGGTCGCCGGCACCGGCACGCTGAAGGATGCGATGAACGAGGCCCTGCGCGATTGGGTCACCAACGTCGATAGCACGTTTTACCTGATCGGCACCGTGGCCGGCCCGCACCCGTACCCGGCCATGGTTCGTGACTTCCAGGCAGTGATCGGCAAGGAAACCCGCGATCAGCTGCAAGCCCAGGAAGGCCGTCTGCCGGATAGCCTGGTGGCTTGCATCGGCGGCGGCTCCAACGCCATGGGCCTGTTCCATCCATTCCTGGACGATAAGAGCGTCGAAATCATCGGCGTCGAAGCGGCGGGCTACGGCATCGAGACCGGCAAGCACGCGGCGAGCCTGAACGGCGGTGTCCCCGGCGTGTTGCACGGCAACCGCACGTTCCTGCTGCAGGACGAAGACGGCCAGATCATCGACGCCCATTCGATCTCCGCCGGCCTCGACTACCCGGGCATCGGCCCTGAACACGCCTGGTTGCACGACATCGGCCGTGTCCAGTACACCTCGATCACCGATGCCGAAGCCCTTGATGCGTTCCATAAGTGCTGCCGCCTGGAGGGGATCATTCCGGCCCTGGAAAGCTCCCATGCCCTGGCGGAAGTGTTCAAACGCGCGCCGAACCTGCCGAAAGACCACCTGATGGTGGTCAACCTTTCCGGTCGTGGCGACAAAGACATGCAAACCGTAATGCACCACATGGAACAGTCCCAGCAGGAGAAACACTGATGAGCCGCCTGCAAACCCGTTTTGCCGAACTCAAGGAACAGAACCGTGCCGCCCTGGTGACCTTCGTCACCGCCGGAGACCCGGACTACGACACCTCGCTGGCAATTCTCAAGGGCCTGCCTGCGGCCGGCGCTGATGTGATCGAGCTGGGCATGCCCTTCACCGATCCAATGGCCGACGGCCCGGCTATTCAGTTGGCGAACATCCGTGCGCTGGGGGCTCGGCAGGATCTGGCCAAAACCTTGCAGATGGTTCGCGAGTTCCGCAAGGACAACACCCAGACCCCTCTGGTGCTGATGGGTTATTTCAACCCGATCCATCGTTATGGCGTGCAGCGTTTCATCGGCGAGGCACTGGACAGTGGGGTCGACGGCCTGATCGTTGTGGACATGCCGCCCGAGCACAACAGCGAGCTGTGCGAGCCGGCCCAGGCGGCTGGGCTGGATTTCATCCGCCTGACCACGCCGACTACTGACGATGTGCGCTTGCCTACGGTGCTCAACGGTAGTTCGGGCTTCGTGTACTACGTATCGGTGGCGGGCGTGACCGGCGCTGGTGCCGCGACGCTGGAGCATGTGGAAGAGGCCGTCACACGTCTGCGGCGGCACACCGACTTGCCAATCAGCATCGGCTTCGGCATTCGTACGCCTGAGCAAGCCGCCGCTATTGCGCGGTTGGCTGATGGTGTCGTGGTGGGCTCCGCACTGATCGACCATATCGCCAGCGCCGACACCCCGGAGCAGGCGATTGATGGCGTATTGAGTTTGTGTGCCGCCCTGGCCGACGGAGTGCAGAAAGCACGCCTCAGCTGATTGGAGCGGTTTTTGGTCATGAAAAAAGGGTTCAGGACCTGGTTCTGAACCCTTTTTTCATAAGCACGGACAGATGACTGGCTTAGCCTGAGATTCGACGCCTTTCAGAGCGTCACATAATCAGGGCAACTCCAGCCCGCCGCCGGCCTTGTGCAGTTTGCGCAGATGCTCGCCGATGGCCTTGACGTTGGCTTCGTTCGCGTTGATTTCTGCGGCCCGACCTGGCTCGAGCAAGGCCCTGACTTCCTTGTCCAGATCCCCGGTCAGTGTCTGAAGCTGCTTTTGACGCAGGCTGCTTTCCGATTCCAGCCGCTGCCATTCGCTGGGTTGTGGCAAGCCATAGCCGCTGCTGCCCAGCAGTTCTGCAGGACGACTGAGGAAGCCGCTATTGGCGAGGATCTGTTGCAGCGTAGCGTTGGCCCTTTCCATACCGCCGTTCTGAAGTTCGCGGGCACCCAGGTAACGCTGCTTGACTTCATCCTGAGCCAGCAGCAACTGACGACGATAGCTGGCCTGTTCCAATAGCAGCAACGCTGCGCTGGTACGCAGGTCGGCCTTTTCGAACCACACGCGACGCTCTGCGGCGTCCAGGGCCAGCCAGTCCTCCACCGTCTGTTGCTTGATGGGCAAGTGCTTTTTCAACACTTCGAACATGGCCTGGTAGCGTTCGCGGAATGAGTCGAAGCGGTAACCCAGCCGCAACGCTTCCTTGGGGTCGTCGAGCACGCTGGTGTCGGCAAGCCCGCGACCCTTGAGCACTTCGAGCAAGCCGTTGGGCATGATGCTGTCCAGCCCCTTGAGTTGCTCGTTGTCGCTTCCGCTGCGCAGCAGTTTCAGGCTTTCCACGGCGCAGTTGTTGGACAGGAAGTAATAGTTGCCGTCGTAGCTCCAGTGCATTTCGGCGGCATGCTCGACTACTTCCTCGATTTCGGTACGCGACAGGTTCAAGGGCACCGATGCCAGGCTGCGCAGTTCAGTCTTGGTGTATTCATCGATCACCTGGGCCAGCGGCAGCACGAACAGGCGCGAAGGGTACTTGCCCACCAGTCCATCCCAGCTCGACAGTTGTACGTCGCCCACGAACGCCCGGTACGACAGCACCAGATGCTGGTCCAGATCCAACCGGCAATCCGGCCCACGGGGGCGATCCGGTGCGCAGATCACCAGCCGGAGCATGCTGTGCCCCCAACGGCTGACCCAGTTCTGGTTGGCTTCGGCCAGCAGGTAGTCGACGGCGTAGACGCGTTCCGGATCGACCTTGCCCAGCGGCGTCCTGGCGAAATCATTGCCGGCGTTGAGAAACGCGAACGATTTGGCGCAGGTATCCCTGGCGGCAGGAGCCCAGCCGAAATGCTGCTGGTAATAGCGATACAGGGCGGGCCGGCGGCAGGCGTAGCTTGGGTCCAGGAGGAAGTACTCCATGTTGACCGCGACAAATTCCTTGGGGCTGCTGGTCTCGTAGAGATCCGGGCTGCGGGCGACCTGGCGGTTGTGCTGTTCGCGTTCGCCGCGACGACCGACATATTGCGGCCAGCCGGCGAGATCCAGCAGGCGCGGATCATCGCTGAGGGTAAAGCGACGGTCGTTCTGGCCTCGGCAATTGTCAGGCAGGCCGATCAGCCCGGAACTTGCGGTGCGACGGGTACAGCGCTGGATCTGCGTGCGTTCGGCATCGGGCCACAAGCGCGCGCGGTCGTAGATATGAGTCAGCTCATGCAGGACGGTGGCGAGCAATTCCCGCCTAACGGTGCCGTGGGGACGGTGGGTCTTCTGCGTGGCAGCGCTGCCGTCAGTGAGGCTTTCGAGCAAATTGCTGTTGAGGTCGAGCTGCGACACCAGCGCGGCCTGGCCATAGGCATTGGCTGGCATCTGGTCGGTCCAGCCGACATCGATGCGTCGATCCAACTGTTCAATGAAGCGCGGCGGCAAGGCCTGCATGGCTTCATCGAGCAGCGCCTGGCTGGCCTGCTGCTCTGCCGGGCTCAAGCCTTCAGTATTGAGGTGCAGTTGCAGGCCGGCCTGGGCGGTGCTGCCCATGAGCAGCAGCACCCCGGTCGTCAACCAGGCGGCGAGCCGCCTCACAATGCGAGGATGGCTTCGGCGAGAACCTGGTCACTGGCGTCGCGGGCTTCCGGCACGCGGGCACGCAGGGTATCGAAAGCGGCCTCGAGGTGTGCGCCACGGATCTCACCGTTGCTGGCAACGAAGCTGGCGGCATCGTCATGGGCTTCGCGCACGATTTTCGAGTCACGGATGGAAGTGGTGGTATCGGAGGTGAAATCGATCGAGCGCTGGGAGGCGCGGACGATGATGTTACTGGTGGCTACCAGGGTATGCGCCTGGGCCATATCGGCCAATACCAACAGGCCAAGGGCGGCAGCAATCAGCGGGCTACGCATGGAACGACTCCGAAAGATAAGGATGACTATTGGACGAGAATTGCCTGTGCCAGTTCAAGGTCGCTGGCATGAAGTTTTGGCTGGTTCTGGCGCAGGTAACCCAGGGCCGATTCCAGTCGTGCACCTCGCAATTGCCCGTCGCTGGCTATGAATGCCGCGGCGTCGTCGCGGGCGGCGGCGACTATTTTATGGTCGAAGGGCGCTGAGGTCACCATGCTCGTGGCGTAGCCGCTGGCGACCAATTGTTGGGTGGAGACATCCAGGGCATGGGCCGGAACGGACCAGCAGACAGTGGTGAAGACAGCGGTGACGAACAGATTCGAATGGAAACGCATGGGACTCGACGGTTGATGACGAACCTGAAGGCTAGCGCAAACCGGCGGGCCAGAGCCAGCGCTGAAACATCGGAACACCTTTGGCGTCCCGATGTTTCATGTAGCTCAGATCACCAATATGGCTTGGGCCAATTGCGCGTCGGTGGCTTTCAACTGTGGGGCTTGCTGACGGATGTAATCCAGCGCGCTTTCCAGCTTGACGCCGCGGATTGCGCCTTCGCTGGCCACGAAGCTGGCAGCGTCGTCACGGGCCGCCTGAACGACTTTGTTGTCTCGCAGCGAGGAGGTGGCATCGGAGGTCACGTCGGACGTGGCCTTGAGGGCGCCTACGATGGAATCGGTGGTGACGATGAAACTGCTGGCATTGGCTTGGGCGGCTATGGCCAGCAGGGTCGCGGCGCTGAGCAGGCGAAGACGGATCATGATGAAACTCCTTGTGTTATGGGGTGACGCCGATGCAGGTACCTGAGCAGACGCAGGCTCGGCTCGCTTCGCCACGGTCAACCAGATATTAAGTCAGAACGGGAGAGATGGCAGCTCTCAAAAGATTTGGATGCTTTAATCTTCCACTCTTCTGACTGTACTGGTCTGTCGTGCAATTTATTAAAACTGTTTTGTTCGAGGTCTCAGTGAATCTAAACGCCTTTAAACGACAAAACCCGTCGCGGTTTCCCGCGACGGGTTTTGTTTGTTCAATTCGATGCTGGCGGTGGACCCGACGGGTCAGGGCCAGCGACGCTGAGTTAGCGCCAGAACGGCTTGCTCAGCTCTTCGTAGCGTTGTGCTTCGCTGATACCGGCATCGGCCAGCAGGCGCGAATCCAGACGAGCCAGTTGATGGCGGCTGGCAATGCGACGCTGCCACAGCATCAGGTTGGCGATAACGCGAAGAGGCAGGGAAGCCTGGTTTTTTGCAGCTTTGTCTTCAAAAAACAGCTCGGAACTGAGTGTACGTTCCATGGTTGACATCCTTCCGCTTTTGGCGGGATCAGGTAGTGGCTTGACTGGTGCCCATGATCCTCTCGTTTGGCCAGTCTCTGTAGATACAGTTCATCTGTATTGTGCGAGACCAGTTAACTGTTAAATAGGGGTGTGCTGGTCAATATTGAGGCAACTGTACTTGTTCGCACTTATTTGGTGCGTTTTTGGTCATTTTCGGCGCTCTGGTAGGAATACCTTGTAGGAAAACACCGGTACAGCAGTACAGATTTTGCCAGGACTGCATTGAATTTCATGGCCAGCAAAAACTGTACTCGCGACACCGGTATTCCAGCTGTATCAAACCGCCAACATGCGCCCGGTTTCTTCCAGGTTCAGGTGCCAGCGCAGTGCATCACGCAGGATGTGTGGCGTATGCCCACCCAGGGCACAGGCAGCTTCGAAGTATTCGTTCAAGGCCTGACGATAGGAGGGATGCACACAATTGTCGATGATCTGCCGTGCCCGCTCCCGTGGCGCAAGGCCCCGCAGGTCGGCCAAACCAATCTCGGTGACCAGGATATCGACGTCATGCTCGGTATGGTCCACGTGACTGACCATCGGCACGACGCTGGAGATTGCCCCTCCTTTGGCGATCGACTTCGTGACGAAGATCGCCAAGTGTGCGTTGCGGGCGAAATCACCCGATCCGCCAATACCGTTCATCATCCGGGTGCCACAGACATGGGTGGAGTTGACGTTGCCGTACAGGTCGAACTCCAGCGCGGTATTGATGCCGATGATGCCCAGGCGGCGTACCACTTCCGGATGGTTGGAAATCTCTTGCGGTCGCAGGACCAGCTTGTCCTTGTATCTCTCGAGGTTGCTGAACACATCGGCATTGCGACGGCTGGACAGGGTGATGGAGCTGCCCGATGCGAAGCTCAGCTTGCCGGCGTCGATCAGGTCGAACGTAGAGTCCTGCAGCACTTCGGAATACATGGTCAGTTCTTCGAACGGGGAGTCGATCAAGCCGCACATCACCGCATTGGCGATGTTGCCGATCCCGGCCTGCAACGGTCCGAGCCGGTTGGTCATGCGTCCGGCGGCAACTTCCCGCTTGAAAAAATCGATCAAGTGATCGGCAATGGCCTGGGTGTCGCTGTCCGGTGGCAGAACGGTGGAAGGCGAGTCCGGTTGATTGGTGATGACGATGGCAACGATTTTTTCGGGCGGGATCGGAATGGCGGTGCTGCCGATACGATCATCGACCTTTACCAAGGGGATGGGGGTGCGGCTTGGGCGATAGGTCGGGATATAGATGTCGTGCAACCCTTCCAGGTTCGGGTTGTGGGCCATGTTGATCTCGACAATTACCTGTTTGGCGAAGATGGCAAAGCTGGCCGAATTGCCTACTGACGTCGTTGGTACGATATGGCCCTGTTCGGTGATAGCCACCGCTTCGATAACGGCGATATCGGGCAGTTTGAGCTGAGCGTTGCGAAGTTGCTCGACGGTTTCGGAAAGATGTTGGTCGATGAACATTACCTCGCCGGCATTGATCGCCTTGCGCAAGGTGCTATCGACCTGGAAGGGCATGCGTCGCGCCAGTACACCGGCCTCGGTGAGTTGTTTATCCAGGTCGTTGCCCAGGCTCGCTCCGGTCATCAGGCTGATTTTGAGCGGCGAGATCCGGGCACGCTCGGCGAGGGCGTGAGGCACGGCCTTCGCTTCGCCAGCGCGAGTAAAGCCGCTCATGCCTACGGTCATGCCGTCCTCGATCAACAAAGCTGCGTCAGCAGCGCTCATCACTTTATTCGACAACGAAGGCAGGCGGATGCGATCTTGGTACATGGGGGGCTATCTCGGGCTGGAAGCAGGATGCGCAGTCTAGTGAATTCACTCCGTGCCCGTCCCGCTACAAAAGTCGCATTTGAGGCGTCTATTACGGGCGTTTCAGGCAAAACATTATTACCGGATCGGTAACGAATGGGCTTGATACAAATCAAAACGCCCCGACAAGTCGGGGCGTTTTGGGTGGATCGCGCAGGTTTTATTCGACTGCCTTGACCATGTCTTCGATGACTTTCTTGGCGTCGCCAAACACCATCATGGTCTTGTCCAGGTAGAACAGCTCGTTATCCAGGCCAGCGTACCCGCTGGCCATCGAGCGCTTGTTGACGATGATGGTCTTGGCCTTGAACGCCTCGAGGATCGGCATGCCGGCGATAGGCGACTTCGGATCGTTCTTCGCCGCCGGGTTGACGACGTCGTTGGCGCCCAGCACCAGCACCACGTCTGCCTGGCCGAACTCGGAGTTGATGTCCTCCATCTCGAACACCTGGTCATAGGGCACTTCGGCCTCGGCCAGCAGGACGTTCATGTGTCCGGGCATGCGTCCGGCTACCGGGTGGATTGCGTATTTCACGGTCACTCCATGATGGGTCAGCTTCTCGGTCAGCTCTTTCAGTGCGTGTTGCGCGCGAGCCACCGCAAGGCCGTAACCCGGGACGATAATGACCGTATCGGCGTTGGTCAGCAGGAACGTGGCATCGTCGGCAGAACCGGATTTCACCGGGCGCGCCTCTTTCGAGCCCGCCGGGCCGCCGGCATCGGCGCTGTTGCCAAAGCCACCGAGCAGCACGTTGAAGAACGAACGGTTCATGGCCTTGCACATGATGTACGACAGGATCGCGCCACTGGAGCCCACCAGGGAGCCGGCGATGATCAGCATCGAGTTGTTCAGGGAGAAGCCGATCCCCGCCGCTGCCCAGCCCGAATAGCTGTTGAGCATCGACACCACTACCGGCATGTCCGCGCCGCCGATCGGGATGATGATCAGCACGCCCAGCACGAATGCCAGGGCCAGCATCAGGGCGAAGGCGCCCAGGTTGCCAGTGAACATGAAGGTCAGGCCCAGGCCCAGCGTAGCGAGGCCCAGGATAAGGTTGAGCTTGTGCTGGCCGCCAAACTGTACCGGTGCGCCCTGGAACAGGCGAAACTTGTATTTACCCGACAGCTTGCCGAAGGCGATCACCGAACCGGAGAAGGTGATTGCACCAATGGCTGCACCCAGGAACAGCTCCAGGCGGTTACCGGCCGGAATCGAATCGCCCAACTGCTTGACGATGCCCAGAGACTGAGGCTCGACGACAGCTGCGATGGCAATGAACACCGCTGCCAGGCCGATCATGCTGTGCATGAACGCCACCAGTTCCGGCATCTTGGTCATCTCGACACGCTTGGCCATGATGGAACCGGCGGTGCCACCCACCAACAGACCGACGATGACGTAACCGATGCCTGCGGTTGCGAGCTCGGCGCCCAACTTATAGATAAGCCCGACAGTGGTCAGTACCGCCAAGGCCATGCCGAGCATGCCGAACAGGTTGCCGCGGCGGGACGTGGTGGGGTGCGACAGGCCTTTGAGGGCTTGGATGAAGCAAACGGACGCGATCAGGTAGAGCGTCGTTACCAGGTTCATGCTCATTACTTGGGCGCCTCTTCTTTTACGGCTTTCGGGGCTTTTTTCTTGAACATCTCGAGCATCCGGCGCGTGACCAGGAAACCACCGAACACGTTAACTGCGGCCAGGGCCACGGCAAGGGTGCCCATGGTCTTGCCAAGTGGTGTGACGGTCAGCGCAGCGGCGAGCATGGCGCCGACGATCACGATGGCCGAGATGGCATTGGTGACTGCCATCAATGGCGTGTGCAGCGCGGGTGTAACGTTCCAGACCACGTGGTAACCGACATAGATCGCCAGCACGAAGATGATCAGGTTGTAGATACCGGGGGAGATAAGCTCTTCCATTGTCTGAATCCCTGCTTAGGCGTTTTTACGGATGACTTGGCCATTGCGGCACATCAGGCACGCGGCGACGATGTCGTCTTCCAGGTTCACGTCGAACTGACCTTCCTTGGTGAAGACCAGCTTCAGGAAGTCCAGCAGGTTGCGGGCGTACAGCGCCGAAGCGTCAGCCGCGACTTCACCGGCCAGGTTGGTCGGACCGACGATGGTCACGCCATGTTCGACGACTACCTGGTCAGCCACCGTCAGCGGGCAGTTGCCACCCTGGGCTGCGGCGAGGTCGATGACCACCGAGCCGGGTTTCATCTGTGCGACTGTTTCCGCGCTCAGCAGGGTCGGTGCCTTGCGGCCCGGGATCAGTGCGGTGGTGATGACGATGTCGGCCTGTTTGGCGCGCTCGTGCACGGCCTGGGCCTGGCGCTGCATCCAGCTCGCCGGCATGGGGCGGGCATAGCCGCCAACACCGACTGCGCATTCACGCTCTTCATCAGTTTCATAAGGCACATCGACGAACTTGGCGCCGAGGGATTCGATCTGTTCCTTGACCGCAGGCCTTACGTCCGAAGCCTCGATCACCGCGCCCAGACGCTTTGCGGTGGCGATCGCCTGCAACCCGGCCACGCCGGCGCCCAGGATCAGCACCCGCGCCGCTTTCACGGTGCCTGCGGCGGTCATGAGCATCGGCATGAAGCGTGGATAGTAATGAGCCGCCAGTAACACCGCTTTATAGCCAGCGATATTCGCCTGGGACGACAGCACATCCAGGCTTTGGGCGCGGGAGGTCCGTGGCGCGGCCTCTAGGGCGAAAGCGGTAATGCCGCGTTCGGCCATCTTGGCAATGATGTCGTTGTTGAATGGATTGAGCATACCCACCAGAACGGTGCCGCTCTTGATCAGCATCAGCTCGCTGTCGCTGGGAGCGACCACCTTGAGAATCAGTTCGGCCCCGAATGCGTCATTGGCGCTGCCAATGGTCGCGCCTGCTGCTTCGTAGGCACTGTCGATAACGCTGGCTTTGACGCCCGCGCCACTTTGAACAGTGACTTTATGACCCTGGCCGATCAACTTCTTGATGGTTTCCGGGGTAGCAGCAACCCGTGTTTCACCCGTTTGGGTTTCGAGAGGAACACCAATGTGCACGTCAAATCTCCTGCGTGATCTTATTGAGTAAGCCCAGGCACTTCGGATGGTGCTGCTGGGGCGGCGGATCAGCACGATCCCGCCGAATCAGGCGGGGCGCGGCATTTTGCAGGCGAAAATTCAGCCCATCAAGGGATTATGACTGGTGACGAAAAATTAACTACAAGTCACCCTGTGACTGAATGTCGCAATCACTAGGCTTGATCCCGTGCAGGCCGTGCTTTTCAAGGATTCAGGCGCAAATCGATAAAACTTCCCATTAGCTGGATGAATGAGCACACATGGGTTGCGCAATATGGCTCAAAGCCACGTATTTGAACGGTTCTGAGACTACTGTACCGATTTCATAACAGATTGACTGTATGCGACAAAAACTTATATCTGTAGCGCTTTTGGTTAGCTTACTACCGGACTCGGTTATATCACTTTTCCTTGTATATCAAGCTGATAGCTCCTCGCTTGTTTGACCAGCCAATCCCGAAAAGCACGCAAGGATGCCGATTCCACTTTTCGTTCGGGGATCATCAAGTAATACGCCTTGAGGCTCGACAGCGCGTTGGGATTGGCCACGACCAGGCGTTTTTCCGCCAGCTCGCGCTGTATGAGAAAGGGTGGAATCAAGGCTATCCCCATGTCGTGCATGGCTGCTTGGGCAAGCATGGAGAATAGTTCATAACGCGGTCCTGTCAGGTCTCGGGCGACGTTGAGGCCCTGGGCATTGAACCATTGGCGCCATGCGTATGGGCGGGTGGTTTGTTGGAGGAGCGGCAGCTCGGCGATTGCTTCCGCTGTCAGGTGAGTCTGATTACCCAGCTGAGCGGGGCTGCAAACCGGCATCGGATTTTCACCCATGAGCTTGTGGGACTCGGTACCGGACCAGTCTGCATCGCCGAAATAGATAGCCGCGTCGAATTCGGTGTCCGCAAAGAGAAATGGACGGGTGCGGTTAGTCAGGTTGACGGTGACTTCCGGGTGTTGCTGCTGGAAGTCCTTCAGGCGCGGTAGT
This sequence comes from Pseudomonas sp. NFACC43, assembly GCF_900119645.1. NCBI lineage: Bacteria > Pseudomonadati > Pseudomonadota > Gammaproteobacteria > Pseudomonadales > Pseudomonadaceae > Pseudomonas > Pseudomonas sp. NFACC43. Next base: position 3,422 of record NZ_FPKK01000023.1, on the reverse strand, counting down.
AGCCATTGAGTGCCGAATGTCGGCACTACCGCCAGCTCGATTACATTCGCGCCGGTGTGCCCCATCACCGAAAGCGTGTCGCGCTCGACTGCGTCCAGTTGGGTAGCGATCCGACGGCTATAGGAAATACCGGCTTCGGTGAGTTTGACGCCGCGGCGAGATCGCCGGAACAGCTCCACTCCTAGGAAATCCTCCAGGCTGGCGATCTGTCGACATATGGCCCCTTGGGTAAGAGAAAGCTCTTGCGCGGCCTTGGTGAAGCTTTCATGACGTGCGGCCGCCTCGAAGCTGACCAAGGCGGCAGTGCTGGGGATCTTCCGACGCATATACGCTCACCTCACTGATGGTTGTTGTAAACGAGGTCTTTGGCGTTTACGGAGTGAGAAATTAGCACAACAGCATGCGGAATCCTCGTTTGCTCTGGTAGGAAACCGCGCCTAGGATCAATCCACGATTTCTCACTCGATTGGCGAGGTTTTGTCATGGCCGTTAAAGCGAGCTTCAACTGGATCGATCCATTGTTGCTGGACCAGCAACTCACTGAAGAAGAACGCATGATTCGCGACACTGCCGAGCAGTTTGCCCAGCAGAAGCTTGCGCCGCGGGTCTTGGAGGCGTTCCGTCATGAAAAAACCGACCCGGCGATCTTTCGTGAGATGGGTGACATGGGGTTGCTCGGCGCGACGATCCCCGAGCAATACGGTGGCAGTGGGCTGAATTACGTCAGCTATGGCCTGATCGCTCGCGAAGTGGAGCGTGTCGATTCCGGTTATCGCTCGATGATGAGTGTGCAGTCCTCGCTAGTCATGGTGCCGATCAATGAGTTTGGTACCGAGGCGCAAAAGCAGAAGTATCTGCCGAAGCTGGCCTCCGGCGAGTGGATCGGTTGCTTCGGTCTGACTGAGCCAAATCACGGCTCCGACCCGGGCGCGATGATTACTCGTGCGCGCAAAGTCGAAGGCGGCTACAGCCTGACGGGCAGCAAGATGTGGATTACCAACAGTCCGATCGCCGACGTATTCGTCGTCTGGGGCAAGGACGACGCCGGCGATATCCGTGGTTTTGTGCTGGAGAAGGGCTGGAAGGGGCTGAGCGCGCCGGCCATTCATGGCAAGGTCGGGTTGCGAGCTTCGATCACCGGTGAAATCGTCATGGATAACGTATTCGTTCCGGAAGAGAACATCTTTCCTGATGTGCGGGGCTTGAAGGGGCCTTTCACCTGCCTCAACTCGGCGCGGTACGGGATTGCCTGGGGCGCCTTGGGGGCCGCTGAATTCTGCTGGCACACCGCTCGCCAATACACGCTGGATCGTCAGCAGTTTGGCCGTCCTCTTGCGGCTAATCAGCTGATCCAGAAGAAGCTGGCCGATATGCAGACCGAAATCACTCTTGCCTTGCAAGGCTGTCTGCGCCTGGGTCGCATGAAGGATGAGGGTACGGCTGCGGTGGAGATCACCTCGATCATGAAACGCAACTCCTGTGGCAAGTCGCTGGAGATTGCCCGCATGGCGCGGGACATGCTGGGCGGCAATGGCATATCCGATGAGTTCGGGGTCGCTCGTCATCTGGTGAATCTGGAAGTGGTGAACACTTATGAAGGTACGCACGATGTTCACGCTCTGATTCTGGGGCGTGCGCAAACCGGTATCCAGGCGTTCTATTGATAAGGAGACGGCCATGGGCGCGCTTTCGCACCTGAGGGTACTGGATTTATCGAGGGTGCTGGCCGGGCCGTGGGCCGGACAGATCCTGGCGGACCTGGGGGCTGAGGTTATCAAGGTCGAACGCCCCGGCAATGGCGACGATACGCGTGCCTGGGGGCCGCCCTTCTTGAAGGATGCGAATGGTGAGAATACGACCGAGGCGGCTTATTACCTGTCCGCCAATCGCAACAAGCAATCGGTCACCATCGACTTTACGCATCCCGAGGGGCAAAAGCTCGTGCGGGAGCTGGCGGCCAAGTCCGATATTTTGATTGAAAACTTCAAGGTGGGTGGGCTTGCTGCCTATGGCCTGGATTACGATTCGCTGAAGGCAATCAACCCACGGTTGATCTACTGCTCGATTACTGGATTTGGTCAGACTGGTCCTTATGCCAAGCGTGCCGGGTATGACTTCATGATCCAGGGGTTGGGGGGGCTGATGAGCCTCACTGGGCGCCCCGAAGGCGAGGAGGGCGCGGGGCCGGTGAAGGTCGGTGTCGCGCTGACGGATATCCTGACCGGACTCTATTCCATCGCCGCCATCCTGGCGGCGTTGGCCCACCGCGATCACGCCGGTGGCGGACAGCACATCGACATGGCTTTGCTGGACGTACAGGTAGCTTGCCTGGCTAACCAGGCAATGAACTACCTCACGACAGGTCATGCGCCGAAGCGCTTGGGCAACGCTCATCCGAATATCGTGCCTTATCAGGATTTTCCTACCGCCGATGGCGATTTCATTCTCACCGTGGGCAACGATGGTCAGTTCCGCAAATTTGCCGAGGTCGCCGGCCAGCCACGCTGGGCTGACGACCCCCGTTTTGCGACAAACAAGCAGCGAGTGGCGAACAGGTCGATATTGATCCCACTGATTCGTCAGGCGACGGTATTCAAGACTACCGCCGAATGGGTCGCTCAGTTGGAGTGTGCTGGCGTCCCCTGCGGACCGATCAACGACTTGGCTCAGGTGTTCGCTGATCCGCAGGTTCAGGCTCGTGGGCTGGCGATCGAGTTGCCTCACGGGTTGGCCGGTAAGGTGCCACAGGTCGCCAGTCCGATTCGGCTGTCCGAGACGCCAGTGGAATACCGAAGCGCGCCTCCTTTATTAGGCGAGCATACGCTTGAGGTGCTGCGACGAGTGTTGGGGTTGGATGAGGCGGCGGTGGCGGCCTTTAGAGAAGCCGGTGTCGTTTGACTTCTCTTCTATTATAAGAAGGTGGTTTGGGATGCGTTTTCGCTCGCTGTTGCAACGCATTGATTAAAAAAGAAAATAAAGGTTGACGGCAGATTCTGAGTCTCTATAATTCGCCCCACTTCCGGCGCAGTCGAAACGGAAAACTTCTTGCGATTCAATAAGTTATGAAGTTTTCGGGTGTGCAGGACTTCAAATCATCGAAGTCCGGAAGGGGTCGGCAGGGGTTGCAGTCAAGTCCCGTCGGCACTTCGATCTTCACGATCGAAGACGCTGGAAAAGAGGTGTTGACAGCAGCGGCTAACGCTGTAGAATTCGCCTCCCGCTGACGAGAGATCGAAAGCGCAAGTGGTTGAAGTTGCAAAGGAAACTTTGAAAACTTCTGAAAATAACCACTTGACAGATGTGCGGGGCGCTGTAGAATGCGCGCCTCGGTTGAGACGAAAGGCTCAACCCACCGCTCTTTAACAACTGAATCAAGCAATTCGTGTGGGTGCTTGTGGAGTCAGACTGCTAGTCAACAGATT